>NZ_JAUSZJ010000002.1:3514692-4199385 GCF_030817475.1 Streptomyces sp. V2I9
GGAGCCTCCGCCCCGGCCGGCGGGGAACGGCCCGTGGAGAAGGTGGCGGCGGACATCGCGCACGCCTCGGAGAGCGGTCCGCGGGGCGTCAACATCACCATCGACGACGGACCGGACCCGGTCTGGACGCCGCAGGTGCTGCGGCTGCTGAAGGACGAGGGCGTGAAGGCCACCTTCTGCATGGTGGGCACGCAGGCCGAGGCGTACCCGGACCTGGTCAAGAAGGTCGTGGCCGACGGCCACCGGCTGTGCAACCACACCGTCTCGCACGACACCACCATGGACACCAAGTCCGAGGCGTACCAGTCCCAGCAGATCCTCGACGCGGAACGCATGATCATGAAGGCGTCCGGCGGTGTCCGGTCGCAGTACTACCGGGCTCCGGGCGGCGCGTTCACCCCGTACAGCCGTCAGCTCGCCGCCTCGCACGGGATGCGCCCGCTGGGCTGGAACGTCGACACCAAGGACTTCGAACACCCCGGCGCGGACGCCATGGTCGCCACCGTCAAGCGCGAGATCGCCAACGGTCCGACCGTCCTCTTCCACGACGCGGGCGGCGAGCGCTCCCAGACCCTGACCGCGCTGCGCGAGGTCCTGCCCTGGCTGAAGGAGCAGGGGTACGCGTTCGGGTTCCCGGTGCGCTGAGCGGGCGCACCGAGAAACCGACGGGGCGGCCCCAGCAGCCCGCGTTCCCCTGGCCCCGGTCCCGCACCGGGGTTCCCCGCCAGTAGAGTGCGATGCTTGTTCGATTCGCGGCGAGGCGGGGGTTGGCTGGTGGGCGCACAACTGAGAGACACCGCTCAGGAGTTGGCCGGGGTGCTGTGGCGGGAGCACACCGTGTACCGGGAGCGGTCCGGAGGCGTGGTCATCCGGGGGGAGCACGTACGCCGCTGGATCAGCCTCGCCCCCTCCGGCGGCAGGGGCGAGATCCTCGTCCGCGCGGGCCGCATCCTGGACGGCGGCACCACCGCTCCCGCGCGCTCGGAGGCCGTGGTGTCCCTCTCCGCCGGTACGGACGTGCTCGCCGCGACGTGCAGGCGGCTGCTGGCCGAGACGGCGGCCGACGCGCTGACTGCCGCACCGGGCGGCGAAGCGCCGGGCCGGAGCGAGCGGCCCCGCACGTCCAGCAAGCCCCGGAAGCCCCGGAAGCAGAAGGGGCGCAAGGGCCGCCCGGACCGGAGAGGCCGGGGACGGCACACCGGGCTCAGCTCCTGGGTGATCCTCGTCTGCGTCATGGGGCTGGTCGGTCTGTACGCCTACAGCGTCGCGCAGTACGGCTGACCGGGGCCGAAGAGGGCGTCCCGGCCGGTTCGGCCCCCTCCAGGACCCGCGCGCCGCCCGGCCGCGCACGTCCGGAACCCGGCCCTACGGGGCCGTATCGCGCTCGACTCGGGCCTCGTGCAGTTCGAGGAGCTCGCGGAGGTCATGGCCGACCATGACCCGGGCGAGCCGGCCGGCGGCGGACACGACCTGCGGCCAACCGGGGGCGCGCAGATACTCCGCGTCGGTCTCGTCCGGGACCTCTGCCTCGACGGCGTCGAGCGCCACACCGAGCTGCCGCATCAGCGCGACCTCTTCCTCGGTACGCAGGCCGATGCCGAGGTACCGCTCCGGGTGATCGGCTTCGCAGAAGTCGTCGTAGAGGACGTGGAAGACATGGTCCAGGTTCTCGAACGTGGACGGATCGAGCCACACGTCGCGCTGCCAGGGCGGATTGGCGAGCGCCAGTATCACCGGTACGAGCTCCGTCCGAACGCGTGCGGTGATCAGACTGTCATCGTCCATGCTCCGGATCCTACGGGCGCTGGACAGGCCGGCCGCTGAGCCGGTACGCCACGACCCCGGCCCCGGCCCGCTCCGTCCGCAGCGGGCTCGTCGGGTGCGGGGATCGTGCGCGACGGCGTCACCGAGGAGGATGGGGCAGCTGATCTCGAACCTACGGCGGGCCGGTGCACCGACAACACCCGGTGGCGGCCCGCCGATTCACCCGGAGGTACCGCATGAGCGCGACGACACCGCCCGACACCGCCGCCACCGGGTTCACCGGGCCGCTCGTCGGGGCCGACCGGCTGGCGGCGCCGGCGGCCGCCCGGAGCGGTGAGGGCGTGGTCCTCTTCGACGCCTCGGTCGGAGCCCACCGGGGCGCCCCGGTGCGCATCCCCGGGGCCCGCCCCTTCGACCTCGACGGCGAACTGTCCGACCACACCTCCCCTGTGCCGCACACCATGCCGGATGTCCGGCAGTTCACCGAGGCCCTGCGTGCGCTCGGCGTCGACGACTCCGACACGGTGGTCGTCTACGACGCCCGGGGCATCTACTCCAGCGCCCGCGCCTGGTGGATGCTGCGCGCCATGGGCTTCGACCGGGTCGCCGTCCTCGACGGCGGCCTGCCCGCCTGGATCGCGGCCGGCCATCCGGTCGAGTCGACGCCCGCCGCCTACGACGGCCCGCGCGGCGGCTTCACCGCCCGGCCCCGACCGGGGCTGATCGTGGACGCCGACGCGGTCGCAGCAGCCCTCGCCGACCCGGCGTCCGCCGTGCTCGACGCACGTACCGCGGAACGGTACGCCGGCACCGCGCCCGAGCCGCGGCCCGGCCTGCGCCGGGGCCACATGCCGGGCGCCGCCGGCCTCCCCTTCGGCGAACTCCTGCGGGACGGCGGTGTGATGCGGCCGGCGCACGAACTGCGCACGGTGTTCGAGGCGGCGGCCGGGGGCCGTGAGCAGCTGTACTTCAGCTGTGGCTCCGGGGTCACCGCCTGCGTCCTCGCCCTGGGGGCCACTCTGGCCGGGTACGACGACCTCGCCGTGTACGACGGCTCCTGGAGCGAGTGGGGCCTGCCCTCCGACCGGCCGGTGGCCACCGGCGACGCCCTCGGCGGGAGCGGCCCGCGGTGACCGGGGCACGGTGCGGCGGGCGGCTCACCGCGCAGGGGCGTCCCTTCACCGGCCCGCCTCGCGGATGGTGCGGACCGATGCGAGGCGGAACGCCGCGCCCTTCGGGGGGAAGCAGCGGTGCTCCGGTTGCTGAACGGCCTCCGACCGGCCGACGCCCGCCCCGCTGAGCACGGGTGAACAGGGGGCACTGCGGGGCGCTGCGGAGACCGTGTTCCGGCGCCTGAACGGTCACGGGTGGGACGCGTACAACCAACCGACGCTCTGGTCCGTCTTGTTCGGCGACGTCTGATCGACATCGGCCGCCGAACAGGACTGAAGGACTTGATGAACCCAGCCAGACGCACGACCGCCACCGCCTTGGTTCTGGCGACGGCAGGCGGAGTGCTGTACGCCACCGCCGTACCCGCCACCGCCGCGGTGAGCTGTGCCTCCCCCGTCTTCACACGGCAGTTCTTCACGAACACGACGTTCTCGGGCACGCCGAAGAAGACGGACTGCGACTCCGCGATCGCCCAGAACTGGGGCAAGGGGGCGCCCGCCTCCGGCGTGCCGTCCAACCACTTCGGTGTCCGCTGGACGGTGACGCGCGACTTCGGTTCCGGCGGCCCCTTCACGTTCACGGCCTCCGCCCAGGACGGCATGCGGGTCTACCTCGACGGGGTCCGCAAGATCGACGTGTGGAAGAACGTCTCCGCCACCGTCGAGAAGACGGTCAACGTGACGATTCCCCAGGGGAAGCACACGCTCCGCTTCGACTTCGTCAACTGGACGGGTTCCGCGAACGTCAGGTTCACCTACACGCCGCGCACCTCCGCCGTCCATGACAAGGTCAGGCCCCTCACTCCGACGGGCGCGGCCGTTTCGTACGACTCCACCACCGGTGCGGCCAAGCTCACCTGGACCAGGAACCGGGAGATGGACCTGGCGAACTACCGGGTCTACCGGCGGCTGAAGGGCACGCCGTACGGAAGCAAGCCGCTCGGGACGACCACGGCCACGTCGTACACCGACAGCGCGCTGCCCAGGACCGGCGCGGCCTACTACTACGAGGTGCGGGCCGTCGACCGGGCGGGCCATGCCTCCGGCGGCAGCACCGACGCCCTCGTCACCACCATCGACAGGACGCCGCCCGCCGCACCCTTCGTCGAATGGGACGCCTGCCCGGCCGACCAGCCCTACGCGGCGCCGGAGCTGGTCACCACCGCGCAGAACGCCGCCGACATCGCCCGGTACGAGATGCAGCGGCTCGACGCCGTCACGAAGCGCTGGAGCACCGTCTACTCCGGCACCAAGGGCGCGATCTGCGACACCGGCTACCGGGCCGACGGCAGCCAGGTCACCTACCGGGGGCGGGCACGGGACGCCGTCGGGAACTGGTCGGCGTACTCGGCCGCCAGGACGTTCACCACCCCCGACCTGACCCCGCCCGCCGCCGTCACGGGGCTCCGCACCGAGTATCGCTCGGGCGTTCCGCATCTGGTGTGGTCACCGGTCACCGGGGCCGCCTCGTACCAGGTCCTCCAGTACGACCCGGCGACCGGCGGCTACACCGACGCTCTTCCCGAGGGGAGCGCCGCCACCCGGACCGACGTGGTGCCGCGGCAGACGGCCGCCGTCGCCGACAGCTACCGGTACGCGGTCCGCTCCGTGGACGCCCGGGGCAACGCCGCCGCGCCGGTGGAGATCACGCTGGAGATGGCCGACCGGCCGGAGGCGATCCCGGCCTTCAAGACCACCGCCAAGAGGTTCGACGAGGGCGTGATGGTCGCGTGGAGCAGCGTCGACCCGTGGACCGTCGACGAACAGCACCTTCCCACGTACAGGATCATCCGGACCGACACCGCGACGGGCGAGACCGCCGTCGTGGACCAGTGCAAGCCGTTCACCGCGGTGGACCAGCCGTTGGACGACCCGGACACGTACTGGACCTGGGCGGACGACGACGCCCCCCTCTCCGCCCGCAGGCAGGTCAACGGCAGCTGCTGGGACGTCCAGGGCGCGTCGGAGACGACGTACGAGTACCGGGTCGTGACGACCGACCGGTACGGGCGGGTGTCGCAGGCCGGTCCGCCCGCCACGGAGACCACCCCGGACACCCGGCGTCCCGCCCCGGTCCAGGACCTGACCGCGGAACGCGTCCCGCTCGGCGTCCGGCTGACCTGGACGCCGCCCGCCGACGCCGACGTCCGCGGCTACCACGTATGGCAGGGCGTCACCGACCCGGACAGCGGTGAGACGGTCTGGAAGGAGAACTGCTGGACCGGCAGTTCCCTGGCCGGCACCGAGATCCTCTGCCCGACGGTCGCCGACGGCGCCACCCACGTCTACAAGGTGGCGGCCACGGACGACCGGCTCCTGCACGACGACGAGCCACTCGACGTACTCCACCCCGCCGAGGTGTCGGTCACGCTGCCCGACACCCGGCCACCGGGCTGGACGGAGACCGACGTCCGCGAGGGCCAGTACCCGGAGCTGTACGTCGGCTGCTCCGAGAGCTCCGGACTCGGGGACTGCTCCCGCTTCGCGAGCTACCGCGTGGAGCGCTGGGACCCCGTCACCGCCGCCTACGTCGCCCTGACGGAGGGCACGGCGGGTGACGCGGCGTTCTTCATGGACACCACGGTGCACGAGGACCGGCTCGGCCTGTACTACTACCGCGTCGTACGGCTCGACGCCTCGGGCGCCGAGGCCGCGACCCGATCGACGGCCTACGGCATCTGGGACTCCTGGCTCTGACCCGAGGTGGGCCAGGGGGAGGGGACCGGTGGGCCCGGGGGAGGGGACCGAAGAGTTCTTCGGTCCCCTCCCCCTCCTCTGTGTCCCGGCGCAACGAACCGTGGTGAAGGGCCAACGGTTCCTGCGGCCGACTGTCGCCCCTACGGGGCGATGTTCTGGTTCACGTGGAAGAGGTTTCCGGGGTCGTAGTCCCTCTTGACCTCGACGAGGCGTTCGTAGTTGCCCTGGTAGTTGGCCCTGATGCGGTCCTGGTCGTCCTCGGACATGAAGTTGATGTACCCGCCTTCTTCCGCGTGCGGTGCGGTGGCCTGGTAGTAGTCCCGCACCCAGGCGATGTTGGCCTCGTTGTCGGCAGGGTCCGGCCACATGCCCGCGATGACGGTGGCGAAGTTGGCGTCACGGTAGGCGAAGGCCGTGTCCTCCGGTGCCACGCGATGGCAGGCGCCGTTGACCGGATAGATGTGCACCGTCGAGTTCATGGCGGGCAGCCGGGCCGCGTGATCGAGGTGTGCCGTGATCGCCGCATCACTGAGCTCCGTCACGAAGTTGGCCTTCCAGTAGTGCTGCAGGCCAGGCGGTACCAGCGCGTCGAACGCGCTGTTGAGAGCGGGATACGGCAGGGGGCCGACGTGCTCGGCGACCACCGGTGCGATATCCCGGAACCGCTGGACGGCGCGCTCTCCCTCGTCCATGGGTCCGGACCAGCACGCGACGATGAGGATGAAGGTGTCGCCGTGCCGGTCCTCCGGGATGAACGGCAGTGGCGGAGCGATCTGGAAGGCGGGGAAGCCGCCGAGCTCCTCGGGGGCGTCGGCGATGAACTCGCGGAACGCGCGCAGAACCGTGCCCGCATCCTCCAACTCGTACAGGATGGGCCCGCCGTAGATGTTCTCGACCGGACTGAGCCGGAACTCGGACGACGTCACCGCGCCGAAGTTGCCGCCGCCACCGCGGATGGCCCAGAACAGGTCTTCGTGTTCGTGCTCGCTCGCCACGAGCAGCCTGCCGTCCGCAGTCACCACATCGGCCGAGACCAGGTTGTCGCAGCTCAGCCCGAGGCTGCGGGCAAGGTACCCGATCCCTCCACCGAGGGTGAGCCCCGCGACGCCGGTGGTGGAGATGATCCCGCCCGTTGTGGCCAGACCGAACGTGTGCGTCGCCGCGTCGAAGTCGCCCCAGGTCGCTCCGCCGTCCACCCGCGCGGTCCGCCGCCGGGGATCGACCCGGACGCCTCTCATGCCCGACAGATCGGCCACAACACCGTCGTCGCAGGTCCCGAAGCCGGGCACGCTGTGCCCACCACCACGCACCGCGAGGTCCAGCTCATTCCCGCGTGCGAAGTCGACCACAGCCATCACATCGCCCGCATGCGCACACTGCACGACGGCAGCCGGGTACCGGTCGATCATGCCGTTGTAGACCTTGCGCGCCTCGTCGTAGCCGTCGCAGTCACGCGTGATCACCGGCCCCCGTACACGGTCCCGCAGCTGGTTGATCGATGAGATGTTCATCCATCTCACTCCTTGCGCGCTCTTGCACGAGTTCCGGAGACGTCCAGCCCTCTACGTCGGTCGCTCCTGGCTCCCCTGCCCGTCAGCGACCCGGCTGCCCTCATCCAGGCGTCTTCCACGCTACGCCGGTGAGCCGGATGCTCAACTCGACCAGGGTGGGAGCATGCCCGCCGGATGTCCGACCACGGGTCGCCGATGGCCGCCGGTCGCGGTCGGCCTGTTCCTCCGGTTCCTCCGATTCCTCCCGGGGGAGGGGGCACAGGGCGTCGGCCGGTCGGTGGCGGTTGTAGTGGAGGCCCGATTCCGGGTCGGAGTACCGGCCGGGGAAGCGCAGGGGGGTGTACGCGCCGGCGTCGCGGTCCCACGACGTGGCTCCCCACAGGACGGATCGGGTGCGCCGCCCGGTCTCGTCGTCGGCGCGACCAGTGCCTGGTCGCGCCGAGGGAGTCCGAGTACCGGTGACGCGGCCGCCCGTCGCCGGCCGGACGTCGTAGGCGAACGTGGACGACAGATAGCCGTCCGGGCCGACCGTGCGGACCACGCGGCCGGCACCGTCATACACATAGCGGAACGTTGGGGTCGTTACCGTCCACGAGGTGATCCGGTCGTCCGGACGGCGGGAAGGGTGTTGAGGGCGTTTTCCCCCGGTGTCCCACCTCAGCTGCACACTGACCGGCTCGGCGTTGAGGTGGAGATGGTCCGCCCCCGTGCCACTCGCCGTCCCCCTCGATGGGGACGTCGGCATTGACGGCGGCGGCATCCGGCACGATCCCCCTCTGACGGAAACAGCATCGACCCGTCCGGGTGGGCCACGTTCACCGCGGCTCCGGCCCCGTCCACCACAGCCCCGCACCTCGGCGAACGGTGACAACGCCGCCTCCCCGGCGAACCTGCACGCCCACCGCACCCCGCCGAACTCGGCGGTCCATCACCCCTTACGGTCGTACGGCACGAGCACCAGGGCCCGCCGCAGAGCCCCCGCTGGGGTCCGTCCTCACAGCGATCGTGCCGAAAACAGCAACGACGGCAGGCTGACCGCTGCTTCGTAGGAAGGGGCGGTCTTGTCGCATCCGGTTGCGATGCCGCGGATGGCTTTGAGCCGGGTGAAGCAGCGTCCGGCGGTGTTGCGGCGGTGGTAGGTGTCGCGGTCGAAGCCTGGCGGTCGGCCGACACCGGGACCGTTCCCTCCCCGCTCCCGTACTACCCCCACCACCTTCTCGAATCGCCTCATCCGCAAGCCGGTGAGTGTCTCCACCCACACGACTCAGCCGGCAACGCCCCCCATAGAAGAGAAGTGCCCTGACTCAGGCGTTCCGCACCAACCTTGAGAGGCTGTCCCTCTGACTTCACAGCGATCGAGCGACGTGCGAGGGTGGCCGCCGTGCAGCAGCTTGGTCACTGGAGGTCTGCGCGGAGATGTCAGTAGCGGTTGACCATGAGGCTGTCAGGGAATTATGGCGTCCCATCTCGCATTCTGCGCTGGCAGTTGACGGCGAGCGGAACTGACGTGAGGGGCGCAACCTCATGACCTCTCCGCAGCGACTGCCGGCGACTCCCTGCCTCGTGCTCGGGGCAGAGCCTGGCTTGTTCTGGGGCTGGCTCCCCTCTCCGTACCGGCATGGGGGTCGGGCCCGGCTTGAATCCAACCTGTGTCGATGTCGCTCCGCTGGAATAGATGACCGTGCCCCTTTCCGCGAAATTTGAGGCGCGGCCACCCGTGCTCGCGCGACCTTTTGGTGATCTACTTAAGACTTGGATTGCGAGGAATGCATGATGATTTGGTCGGCAGGGCAGAGGTTCAGGGAGGGGGATGTCTGCAAAGGGGTGGTATCTGATGTCTTCGACTTCGGCGTTTTCGTAGATCTTGGGGGTTGTGCGGGATTCGTCAACCCCTCCGAGATCACATGGATGAAGTACGCGGAAATCACCGAAGTGATGTGCGAAGGGCGGGAGGTGAGTTCCCTGGTCATCGGTCACGCCCCTGCGCGAGAGCAAGTCCTCCTCTCCATCAAGGGCCTGGAGGAGGACCCCATGAAGAAATTTGCGCGCGAGCATTTTGGGGCATCTTTTACTGGGAGTGTCGTGATGGTGACGCCTGTCGGTCTTCTCGTTTCATTGCCGGGTGGAGTGAGCGGACTGCTCCCTGGGTCTGCAATGGTCGATATTGCTGATGAATATCGAGTGGGCGATGAGATCTGTGTCGAGGTTGCCAGAATTAATCTTCATGAACGTCAGATCACACTCTCGCTGAGAGCTCGTACGTGAGCTACCGTTTTGACGGGCTGCCAACACCATGCAACCGGCCAGTGCGGCGCACCTGACCCGCAGGACTGTCGGCGTACGTGGGAACGCGGCCCTGGCAAGGTTTACGTGAAGCTAAGGGCTGTCCCGTAAATGATCTTCGCCGAGGCGGTGACATGAACGCCCGTGGGGTGGTTTGTCCGTTCAGCCGTTACAGAGCCCCTGGATTACCGACCTTGGCCCGCCGCTCGGCGATTCGATCGCCCACCCGGTCGCCCACCGGAAGCCCTCCCTGTACGCGAGTCATCACCCTTCACTTCCGCGCACGCCAGGCCACCCCGCCCAGCTGCAACCACGTGGTTCTTGCCACCACCCAGCGCCCACACCACAGGCCGGCACTGAACACAAATAGGGCCCCAGTCGCTGACCAGTGCCTTCATGGAGGGAGCGGGGACGAGAATCGAACTCGCGCTCTGAGCTTGGGAATCAACGGTGCTTGGGCTGCCAGAGATGCTCTGACTTGGACTTTTGAATGTCGCCGGTAGATTGCCTCGGTCTTTGGGAGCCGCATCTGACCGCTGTTGTCCGCGCTGCTGGGCACGGATGGGGCACGGCTGTTGAGGTCTGCTCGGCCCGATGCAAAGCTTGCCTGCACGTCGAGCCCGTAGGCGGCGCACTTCGTGTCGCCGATCCAGTCGGTTTTGCCCTGTCGCGCCTGCAAGTCGCTCAGGCCGAAGGGGGCACCGGCATGGCGCCGTCCGAGCTCCTTGGGTTCGGCTGGTTCCAGCGGTTCTCGGCGGACTGTACGTCGAGGTGTCGGGGCGAACAGCGAGTTAGGTAGACCCACGTCCTGCCCCATTCACCAGTTCTCGTAGTCCTCGATCAAGCGAGCCACAAGCTGGTGGAGCGCTGCTGCCCTGTTCAGGTCCTCCTTCTGTTCGCGCAGGGCCCGCTCAGTCGCCCGCAGCCGATGCCAGGCGTCCGGTTCCTTGTCCATCACGTCGTCGACCAGCGGGCGGGTGATCAGCGCGAGGCACTCGGCCAGTCGCCGCCTGGTGGATGGCGCCGGCGGCGCCAGGTCGGCGACGGCGTACCCGGTCGTCAGGTATCGGACAGGGTCGGCCAGGCTCCAGCCGACGACTGCCCCGGTCTGGACCAGGAGCGCCAAGCCTGGGGCGATACCGATCCGGGCATCCAGCGGAGTGTCGAGGATCGCGAGATTCCGCAGGCAGGCCAGTTCCGTCGCTTCGGGGTCGCAGCACAGCACCGCCGTCTGCGCGAGGGCAAAGTCGTTTGCCTCCTCCGCGCGGAGCCCGCCCCGGACGGCCCGGGGCTCGGTGGGAAGGCGGACTCCGGCCTCTGCCGGGGCGGATACGGCGGGCAGGTGGAGGCCCACGCCGACCAGCTCGCGGCTGCCGTTGTCGAACAGAAGGTCGTCGTTCTCCGACCCCAGCCACTCCTGGCTTCCGAAGGTGCCGGGCAGCAGCCGCTCGAATTCCGCCCGGTCGGTGAACTCACCGACGACCAACTGGGGGATGTCGAGGGCGAGGCGCGGGGTGGACGTGAGCGGAGTATCCGTCACCACGGCGCGAAGGGTGTTCAGGGCGATTTCCACAGGTGTCCCACCTCACCGGATCTGATCGGCGGGCGCCAGCGTGCCGCCTCGGCTGTCCGGAATGTTGCCGTTCACAATATCGTCATGGGTCACCGGCAGGCCGGGGTCGTCAGGCGATCCGCCGAATGCCTTGGCGCCGCTTTCCCCTCGGGTCCCCGAAGGACCGTAAGCGGTGATGACATCGCCCGCGCCGGCGCCCGGCCCCTTGGTGATCACGACGTCTTCTCCTTGCCGGAAGGTGAGGTTTCCTCGCTGTCCCTGGGAGTGGTAGACCGCGTCGGGGTTCTTGAGGATCTCCAGAACCCGGTCGTCGCTGAACTGGTGCCGTGTGTCGGCGTGGTAGTTGCCGGACTTCCTCATCTTCCCTTCCTGGGCCCGCTCGATCACCTGGTCGGCAACCTTCCGGGCCCTCTCCTTGGGACACTTGGGCATGAGGCCCAGCGGGTCGCACCAGGTGAAGGGGTTGTCGACGTAGGCGACCGGGTTCGGCCCTGGCGCCAGACCGAGTGGGTCGGGAGAGACGTAGCGGCCTGCTGCCGGATCGTAGTGGCGGAAGAGGTTGTAGTGGAGGCCGGTCTCCGGGTCGTAGTACTGGCCGGGAAAGCGCAGAGGGGTGTAGGCCGTACTCGTCCGTTCCCAGGCAGTGGTGCCCCAGATAGTGGTGCGGGTGCGCCAAGCTATATCGCCCGATTCGTCGACGAGTTCGGTGGGGGCACCGACGAGGTCGGTGGCGATGGCGTAGAACCGCCGGTCGATCTCGTCCTGACGGGTGTCGGCGGTCAGGATGCGCTCGGTCTGGGCGAGAGGGACTCCGGCGCTGTGATCCCATGTGATGACAACGGTGTTCGGCAGAGCGGACTCTCGCATGGTCTGTTCGCAGAGGGTGAGGCCGTCCCAGGCGAATCTGACCTCTTCGACGACGGTTCCACCGTCGGATGCCACCGAACTCAGCGGTCCACAACCCGCCACGGTCGTACGGCACGAGCACGAGAGTCCGCCGCAGCTCACCTACCAGGGCTTCCGGGTCACCGACCCCGGCCCGCCGCTCGGCTATCCGATCCACCAGCGCTGACCCGTCACCCACTGGTGCCTCCCCCATACGCGAGTCGTCGCCCTTCACTTCCGCACACGCTAGGACACCACGCCCACCCGTAACCACGTGGTTCCAGCCGTCCCCACAGCCCCCACACCACGGACCGCCGCCGAATACGAAGAAGGCCCCGGTCGGAGACCGGGGCCTTCTGAAAGAGCGGGTGACGAGAATCGAAATCGCGCTCTGAGCTTGGGAATCAGCGGCTCTTACGCTGCTGGAGGGGCTCTGACCTGCGCTTTCGGATTGGTCAGGTGGATGGCTCCCGGTCTCTGGGAACCATATCTGACCGCTGTTGTCCGCTTCGCTGGGCACGGATGGGGCACGACCCGGAGAGATCGGACGCCACGTCCGGAGGTGCCCGGCTCTCGCCTGCGGGGAGCCGGCCCCGCCACCAGTCTCCACGGCGGCCGGTCCTCAGAGGTCTCTGACGCTGGTCATTCCGCTTTGCGCAGCAGCTCGATGACGGCGTTCTTCAATTCGTCGTCCGACAGGTCGTCCGGCTCCTTGAACTGCGGGTCGATGGAGTAGTCCTCCAGCAGCGAGAAGACACGATCGAGGAGCGTCTCCAAGGGATCGCGGACCCGCTCGCCCCGCTGCTGCGAACGACGACGTGCGTCGAGCCAACCGACGGCGAATTCCGCCCCCGTGCAGTGTCCGGCTGCTAGATCTCTCATCAGTGCCAGCTGCTGGCCCGTGGCGGTGGCCTCCGGAACGTCCCTCGGGTACTTCCAGGCGATGTGTCCGGGAGGAAACGACCGCGCGGTCGACTCCAGAGCGGGCCATTTCCGTGCTGCTGCCCGAGCGTAACGGGCGAAGCGAGCACGCGCCTGGTCCACTCCCTCTGGCGCTGCTCCCGCGAGGAACGCCGACGTGCCGGCGACCAAGGCGTAGCCCGGTCCGGGAAAGAGGACCGCGCCCTCCAGGTTCGCAGCGACGAGCAGAAGATCCGCAGGCAGCGAGACAAGGCCCGGATCGGCCGGCGGCAGGCTGTCCGCAGTGGCGATTGCCCCGACGGAGGGGTGAATCACCAGGACGGCGTCGGCGCCTGCAGTCCGGCATCCCTCGGTGATACGCCTGACCAGAGAGTCGTCCGTGTGACTGCCTGCCGGCACCGGGGCGACCTTCTTCTCTCCTGCCGCGAGCCATTGTCCGCTGAAGGCGCCCTGCCTGTCGAGAACAGCCATGGCGTTTCCAGCTCCGCCCTCGTTCGACCCTGTCACCATAGGAACCCTTTATCGATGATGCTCTGAAATTGCTTGTCGCCCAGTTTATAGCCTGACCAGAATTTTCCGGTGTCCGCGTGTAGCATGACCATCTTCTGAGTGGTCGGGTCAATGAAGCCGATCGCTTGTCCTTGGCCTCTGTAGTCGAATCGATAAATCTTCGTGTCATCCGCTTTTATGTGAGCCCGCATGCTATCTTCGAACCTTTGGAGATTCGCCTTTTTGAGATTACCCGGCTCGTCCAGGAAATCTCCCGCGTGTGCGTGGAATTTCTTGCTCATCACACTCTGGCTGGAGAAGTCGGCTTTTTCTTCCCACCCCCCTCGGGGGCAGGGGCCGAGCCCCAGCGGATCGGACCATGTGTGGGGGTTGTGGACGTAGGTACGGGGGTTGGGTGCAGGTGAGAGGCCGAGGGGATCGGCTGTGAGGTAACGGGCGGTCTGCGGATCGTAGTGCCGGTGGTGGTTGTAGTGCAGGCCGCTCTCCGGGTCGTAGTACTGACCGGGAAAGCGGAGCGGCGTGTAGGTCGTGCTGTCTCTCGCCCATGTCGTACTGCCCCAGAGAGCCGCGCGGGACTGCCATCCCACGTTCCCGGTCTCATCGATGAGTTCGGTGGGGGTGCCGATCAGGTCGGTGGCGATCGCGAAGAATCGCTCGTCGATCACGTCCTGTCGCGTGTTCGAGGACAGGATGCGTTCGGTCTGGGCGATCGGGCGAATACCGTCGTGATCCCAGGTGAGCGTGACTGGACGAGGAAGCTCCGAAGACAACGTGGTCTGCTCGCAGAGCGTGGTGCCATCCCAGGAGAAACGGACCTCCTCGCCCGTGGGGTCACCCATGTCGGAAAGCCGGACTTTGCTTGTGCGGCGGCCAAGGGGGTCATAGCGGTAGCGCCACGCGATGCCGTCCGGGGTGGTCACCGCCGTCAGGCGGTCCTCGACATCCCACGTGTACCGCCAGGTGTCGGGCTTGCGGGACAGCCGTGTCTTCCGGCGGACGGTGACCCGGCCCAGAGCATCGTGCTCGAACCGGAGCGCGCCGGCGCGAATGATCTCCGTGCCGGTGTAGGAACGAGGTCCCGTAGCCTCCTGGCCGGGATGGGAGGCAGTCCAGGACGCCGAAGTCTGATTTCCGTCGGCGTCGTAGGAGTAGCTCTCGGCCCATCGGTCCGCTGTGACGGACACGACCCGGCCGACAGCGTCCAGGGTGAACCGCGACATGCCGCGCAGTGTGTCGTCGACCGCTGTGAGCCGGTCGTCGGCGTCGTAGGTGTAGGACCGGCGGTTCACTGTGTCTTCGCCACTGAAGATGTGCTGTGTGACCAGCCTGCCAGCGCCGTCCCACGCCGAGTTGAAGGTCAGCTCGGGGCCGAAAGCGCGCGTCAGTTCGCGGCCCGCCAGGTCGTGGGTGAACGCGATGGTCCGGTTGCCGCTGATCAGCTCGGTGAGCCGGTCGGAGGCGTCGTAGGCGTACCTGGTGCGCTGACCGGTGGGTGTCACGCGCTGGGTCCGGCGGCCCAGCGCATCGTAGGTATAGGTGGTGACTCGGCCGTCGGCTATCTCTACTTTCACACGGCCGATTCGGTTGTACTGATAGAGCAGTTCGCTTTCCGGCCCCACAGCATGGAGCAGGCGCCCCGCTCGGTCGTAGGAGAAGGTCGTCACCGTGCCCGCCGCGTCTTTGCGGGTAACTCGGCCGCACGCGTCACGCTCGTACGTGATGGACTCACCCAGCGAGTTGGTGCGCGTGACTACCTGTCCGGCAGCGTCCGACTCGTAGCTGAGCGTGCGGCCGTCGAAGTCCGTCTCCGAAACGAGCCGTCCCGCAGGGTCGCGTGTGTACGACCACACCGAGCCCAGCGTGTTCCGGACCTGCGTGAGGTTGAGGTCGCCATCGTGCTGGAACTCGAAACTCGCTCCTCCGGGTGACCTGCTCGCCGAGAGAAGATCGAAGTGCGTGTACTCGAAGTGGGACTCCCGTCCGAGCGCGTCGACGTGACGCGTACAGTTCCCTTCGCCGTCGTAGGTCCAGGACTCCTTGGAACCGTCAGGGGTGGTACGACTGGCCAGCTCTCCGTCGGCTGACCATTCCAGGACCGTGGTCGCACCCAGGGCGTCGGTTATCCGGACAGGGCGACCAAGGAGGTCCCGCTGGTAACGGGTGGTGGCACCGACGGCGTCCGTGACCGCCACAGGCTGCCCTGACGCATCGCACCGTATCGAGGTGACCGCCCCGAGCGGGTTGGTCGTCCCGGTCAGGAAACCGGCAGCGTCGTAGCTGTAGCGCGTTGTGTGCCCCATGGGATCGGTGACGGCGGTCCGGTTACCACGGTCGTCGAACTCCTGCAGCCAACGAGCACCATCTTGAGCCGTGTAGTGAGTTGGCAGGCCGAGCCGGTCGAAGACGATGCGCTCCTCACTGCCATCGGGGTGGAGGACCGCGGTCTGTCTCCCCTCCTCGTCGTACTGGTGAGTTGTGGCGCGACCGAGTGGGTCGGTGAGCGTGAGCAGCCTTCCGCGGGTGTCGTGGGTGAAGCGAGTGGTATGGCCGAGCGGGTCCGTCGTGGAGAGGATGCGGCTGCCTCTACCGACGAGATAGCGGGTGGTGTGACCGCGCGCGGTCGTCAGAGAGGTCGTGCGGTGGCCGGTCCCCGTGTCCGGATCGCTGTAGGCGAGGGTCATCTGCAGGTGGCCGCCCTCACCTCCCTGCGCGATCACGCGGTCGTTGTTGTCGTAGGTGTAGTCGTAGCGGTGGTTGTTGGAGTCGATCCAGGCGGTGATCCGCCCTCGATCGTCGTAGATGAAGGTGAGTGTGGCGCCGGACGGTTTCGTGACGGTGGTGAGATCGCCGCCCGTGTAGCCGTAGGACCTGATGGGGGTGGCCGCGCCTGTCTCGTCTCTCACACTCAGCACGGTGATCCCCGTTTCGGTGCTGGTGAGCGAGAGGCGGTACCCGGCGGAGTGGGCGAGTTCCTGGGGTGTCCCGTCCTCGGTGCGGTCGATGCTGATGGCGTTGTCGTTGCGGTCGCTGATCTGGACGAGCCATGCGGTTCCGTCCTGGCCGGGTTCCGTTCCATGAGGAGCGGAGAAGTACTTGGTCAGTCGAGTGTCGGAGTCGGTGAGGGTGTAGTCGCCGGATTCATCACGGCTCAGGGAATTGCGTGAGGTGCCGGATTCCGGGTGGGTGGGCAACCCGGGCAAGGGGTGGGGGTAAGTGATGAGCAGGCCGTCGGCGGTGACGTGGATGACGCCGTGGGCGTCGATCTCCAGGCGTTCGTCGACGGTGGAGGACCAGGAGGGTCCGAAGAACCGGCCGGCTGTGTACCCGGACTCGAAGCGACGCGTGAATGTCAGGGGCAGTACGCCGGGGAGCCTCACGTCGGTCTGAGGAAGGAACATGCGACCGGAGGCGAGGTCGACCGGGTCGGTTCCCCCGCTGGTGCGCTCGCTGTCGGGGCGGTTGTGGGTTCCTTCGGGTGCGGCGCGCTCCAGCTTGCGGGCGTCGGAGGCGAGGTCGGCGGCCTCCTTCACCACTCGGGCTCCCTTGACGCCGGCCCCCGCGCCGCCGGTCGCGGCGGTGAGGGCGAGGTCCGGCAGGAGCCGGCCGAACCCCTCGGCGGGGTCCTTCATGAAGTCGGTGACCATCTGCTTGCCGGTGCCCCAGGGGTCGTTGGCGACCCGGACGAGGCCGGCGGCGGTGTTGTTGAGCGCGAGTCCGTACTCGGCGGGGTGGGTGATGTTGTACGGGTCGGTCGGGTTGACGCTCCGCGCGAAGTTCAGGATGCCTGCCGCGCCCTTGACGACGCCGCCCGCGATATGAGTCTGGATCACCTGGTACTCGGCGAGCCCGTCCAAAGCCTGCTCGGCGTACCGGGGCTTCGGCGGCGCGGAGTCCCGGGCCGCGGTGACGGCCTTGCGTGCGATGTCGGCGGCGGTGTTGCGCTGCTTGCGCGCCTCCGCGAGCAGCGACTGCGCCTCCTCCATCCGCCCGATGCCCGGGTCCGTGAACGCGCCGGGCTTGGGCGGCAGCGAGGAGGGGTCACGGTCGTCGGCGGGCTTGGCGTTGTACGCGTCGACGGCCTTCTTGTACGTGTCCGCCTTGGCGTTGTACGCGTCCCTGGCCTCCTCCGACGCCTTGGTTCCCGCCTTCCACTTGTCGATCGCGGTCTGCGCCTGCCCCTGCGCCCACTCCACGGTCCCGGCGAAGGAGTCGAGCGCGCCGGCGGCCTTCTCGAAGGCGTCGGCTGCCTTGAACCACTTGGGCGGCTCGATGGACACGGAGTCCCGGAAGGCGTCGGCGGCCTGCCCCTTGAGCGCGGAGGAGTCGACCCCCTTGAGTCCACCGCCGACCTGGTCGAACGACCCCTGCAACTTACGGAGATGGGTCGCGGTGGACCGGATCGTGGACGGGCTGCCGTAGATGAGCTTGGTCTTGTCCTCGGTCTGCCCGAGGTCCATCTCGTCGACCTCGGCGCCCATCCGGTTCGCCACCGAGCGGGACTTCTCCCGGACCCAGTCCGCCCCGGACTCCCAGCCGACGTCCTCGAGCCGGTCGCCGGTCCAGTTCCCGGCGTCCTCGACCCGGTCACCCGCCCACTCGACACCGTCCTCGACCGCGTCCTCGACGACATCGGGCGTGATGTCACTGACGAAATCCCCGAACCCCATGGCCTAGTTCCCCCCGCCGCCCTGCTGCTCCTTCTGCCGCGCCCGCTCCTCGGGCGATGGCCCGAACATGTCGTCCACGGACCGGTCGAACGTCTGCTGATCCACACCGAACAGCTCTTTCAGCTGCTCCGCCTGTCGACCGCCGTTCCCCTCGGTGACGAGCGCCCGTCCGGTGTCCTTCCAGGTCTGCCCGGCCTCGTCCGCCGCCCGCTCGAACGACTCGCGGCTGTAGTCGGGGCTCAGATAGTCCGGGGTGAACACATCGCCCCACCCCTGCTTGACGATCTCGTCCTCGGAAGCATGCGGATTCCCCACGCCCGCGTTGACGACGATCTTCAACGTGCCCTGGACGTACTGGTCCTCCTCCCACACGATCCCCGCCGCCAGCCCGAGCTTCGCCGCGATCGCGTTGGCGTCCTGGACGAGCGCGCGGACGCCCCACTCCCACCGCTCGCAGAAGTCCTCGAAGTCCACGGACAGCCCGTGATGTCCGGCCTCCATCCCGGTCATCGACAGCTCGGACAGCCCTTTGCCCAGCACGGCCCCCGTGCCGTCCCCGATCTCCTTCAACTCGGCCACGGCCCCGCGCAGCCCGCTGGTAATCTGCTGAACGCTGACCGGATCGACGTTGAGGTCCTCGGCCCCCGTACCGCTCACAGGTCCCGCCCCTCGCTCGGTACGTCCGCATCGACGGCGACGGCATCCGGCACGATCCCCACCACTGGCGGGAACAGCATCGACCCGTCCGGATCAGCCACATTCACCGCGACCCCGGCCGGCACCCCCATCGCCGGAATGACCTCGTCCAGCAACCGGGCCCCCCGGAACGCGGCGTACTCCCAGCTCCTGGAGCCGGCCCCGGCCATCCCTTCCAGCACGGCCCGCTCCTCGGCGAACCGGGCCAGAGCGGCCTCATCGGTGAACCCGCACACCCACCGCACCCCACCGAACTCGGCGGTCCACAACCCACCCCGGTCGTACGGCACGAGCACCAACGACCGCCGCAGCTCACCCACCAGAGCCCCCGGATCACCGACCCCGGACCGCCGCTCGGCTATCCGATCCGCCAGAGCTACCCCGTCAGCCATCGAATCCCCCCCCCCCCCCCGGATACGCGTGCTGTCGCCCTTCACTCCTGCACACGCTAGGGCACCACGCACGACGGCAACCACGCGGTTCCAGCCGTCCCCACAGCCTCCACACCTCGGCCGGGCCCCGAACACAATGAAGGCCCTGGTCTCCGACCAGGGCCTTCATCAAAGAGCGGGTGACGAGAATCGAACTCGCGCTCTGAGCTTGGGAATCAGCGGCTCTTACGCTGCTGGAGGGGCTCTGACCTGCGCTTTCGGATTGGTCAGGTGGATGGCTCCCGGTCTCTGAGAACCATATCTGACCGCTGTTGTCCGCTCTGCTGGGCACGGATGGGGCACGAGAGCTGGCAGTGCGACGCGTGATCCGGGCGGGCCGGCTGGTCAGAGGGAGATGATGCGCACTTGGTTGCCGCAGAGCTTGTTCATGTCGTCGCTGTCGGACGTCAGCAGGGCGACGGGTTTCGGCTGGCGGAGGGCGACCTCGGCGACCGTGGCGTCGAGGGCGTACTTGTGCCTGTGCAGTCCGGCACCTTTGAGGAGTACAGCCGCCGCTTTCGCCGACTGTTCGGTGACCGGCTCCACCTTGACGCGGGAGAGGACCCAGTTCAGGGCGAGGCGCGTTGGTACGGGAGTGGCTGACTTCCACAATGGTGGTGGCCCGATGACCAGGTTGGCTCCCATGTCATGGAAGACTTGAAGCATCGCGAGGAGCTTGCGGTCCTGCGCGATCCAGGCGGAGAGCCCTTCCGAGTCCAGGACGACGGTTTCGATGCGCTCGCTCACGCGGCGTCCGCACCCGTGGAGGTGCCGGCGGAGCCGAAGATCTTCGCGCGAGCCTCGGCGAGCTCCTCGTCGCTGAAGGGACCGTGCTCTTCCTCGTGACGGCGGAGGTCGTCGACCAGAAGCTGGTGCCGGATCTGGCGGGATACGGCTTCCGCCACGTACCCGGAGACGTTGTCCGTGAGCTTGCGGAGCTCCGCCACCTGGTCGCTGGGCAGCGTGACAGTGATGCGAGTCGTTGAGGGCATCAAACCAATCATATTGGAGTATGCGAGGGTCGGCTGAGTCACAGGCCCCTGCCTTGATGGTTGCGACCGCATGCGTCGGGTGATGACAGAGCAGCCGCTCTCCGGCCGTCCACTGGGGGGCAAGGATTTGGACCGACGCCGCTGGAGGGCAAGCGAAAGGCCCCGGTCTCTGACCAGGGCCTTCATTGAGCCCTTTCCAACCTGACGGTGTGCGCCGGTGGTTGGCGGGATATGCGAAGCGGTGAAGCTCCTGGTAGACGGGTTCACGACCAAGATCACCCGTGCCGACCAGGAGCTTCGCGTGCTTGTCTACCCATCGGCGATCGATCTGTCCAGTGGCCATCTGCGCCACCTCGCCGGGCACCTGGCTGCGCGTCGTCGTGAGATCGGCACCCGGTGGCGGCGCATCACGCCGGGCCGCCAGGCCCTCCTGGTTCTGGCGCATCTGCGCTGCGGTGACACCTACGCCCAGCTTGCCGCCGGGTTCGGCATCGGGGTCGCGACGGTCTACCGCTATGTCCGCGAGGCGATAGAAGTCCTGGCCACGCTCGCTCCCAGCCTGGCCCAGGTCATGCGGACCGCGAGCCGCCCGGCCTTTGTGATCCTCGACGGCACCCTGCTGCCGATCGACCGAATCGCCGCCGACACCCCGTACTACTCCGGCAAACACAAACGTCACGGCATGAACGTCCAGGTTCTCACCGACCCGTTCGGCCGCCTGCTGTGGGCTTCGCCCGCGCTGCCCGGCTCCACCCACGACCTGACTGCGGCCCGCACTCACGGGATCGTCGAAGCTCTCGCCGCTGCCGAACTCAAGTGCTGGGCGGACAAGGCATACCAAGGTGCCGGCTGCCCGGTCCGGGTGCCCTTCCGCGGCCGTCGCCTCAAGCGGTGGCAGCGCCGGCACAACAGTACGCACGCCAAGATCCGCTGCCTCGGCGAGCAGGCCATGGCCGCCCTGAAGGGCTGGCGACTGCTACGGAAGCTCCGCTGCAGCACGAACCGGATCACCGACGTGGTGAAGGCCGTCCTCGTCCTTCACCACGCGACAGCGTGAGGTTGGAAAACCCTCATGGCGTAAGGGTATAGCCAAGGCCGTTGTTCACGCTGGCGGTTCCGACAAGGTCGGCGGAGCGGGTTTGGCCGGTGTCCTGCCCGGTTTGGGGTCGGGCATGATCAGGGGGCCGTACGCTTGCCGCAACTCGGGCAGGCTGTGATCCTGCCCGGAATTTGAACGAGTGGCCCCCTGGTCTTGCTCGATGCGGAACCCGAACCGGGGAGGTGGCTAAAGCCGTGGAGCCGACCGCCCCGGCCACAGCGGGTTTCCTCCCCACCATGGTGCTCGCTCCAGCCGTGCGACCGGCGGTGAGCCGGGGAGCGCGCGGCGAGCGGAGCGAGCCACCTTGATGAAGTAGGGAAAGTTCTACCGTGCTGGAAACAGGTGCCTGCCGCAGCTTGTGTGTCGAACTTGGCCGTCGACCGCCTTCAGCTGGAGCGGTCGACGGCTACGTCCGGAGGCTGTCAGGCCGCCGCAGCGGCCTCGCGGCCCCTGCGCGTCCGGCGGTGGAGGATCTCGTCGAAGGTGGCGCGGGCGCCCGTGGGGTCGATGTAGTGCATGGCCAGGAGGGCGGCGATGACGGAGCCGACCAGGTCGTTCTGGACCTCGGACCAGGTGTGGTCGTCGCCGCAGGTGGTGAGGCCCTTCAGGCCGTGGAGGGCGTGTATGGCCTCGCCGGCTTCCTCGGCGACCTTGCCGACCTGGAGGGCTTTGAGCTCCTCGTCGGGGAGGTGGGCGCCGGCTGCTCGGCAGACGGCGGAGAGCTTCTCGATGTTGTCCCACAGGGTGTCCACGTCGGACCTCCGGTCGATGGGTTCGGCTATTCCTGTGCGGGTCGTCCGAGCTGGCGTACGGTCCATCCGGCCATGCGCCAGGCGTCGGCGTCGATGAGGTTGCGGAGGTCGACGAGGACTTGGTCCGCGACCAGTGGGGCGAGGGCCTTGGGGTCGGCCTCGCGGAAGTGGGGCCATTCGGTGGCCAGGACGATCAGCTCGGTTGCCGCGAGGGAGTCTTCGAGGCTTTCGCAGTAGTCGAGTTCGGGGTGGCGGCGCAGTGCTGTGGGCACGGCGTGCGGGTCGTGGACGGTGACGGTCGCGCCGCGCTGGTGCATGAGGGCGGCGATCGCCAGGGCGGGGGATTCGCGGACGTCGTCGGTACCGGCCTTGAAGGACGCGCCCCAGACGGTGATGCGTACGCCGTCGACGGGTCGGCCGAGCGTCTGCTCGATGAGCTTCAGTGCGGCGGTGGGTCGGGATTCGTTGACCTCCTCCGCCGCGCGCAGCATGGTCGCTGCTTCGGCGGCGCCCAGGGTGCGGGCGGAGGCGGTGAAGGCGCGGACATCCTTGGGGAGGCAGCCGCCGCCGTAGCCGGGGCCGGCGTTGAGGCCGCCGCGGCCGATGCGGGGGTCCAGGCCGATGGCTTCGGTGAGCTGCTGGACGTCGGCTCCGGCGGCGGTGCACATGTCGGCGACGCCGTTGATGAAGGAGATCTTCATGCCGAGGTAGGCGTTGGCGGCGCCCTTGATGAGTTCGGCGGTGGCGGGGTCGGTCACGAACAGCGGGATGCCGTTCGCCAGGAGGGGTGCGTAGACCTCACGTACCGCGTCCTCGGCGCGGGCCGAGGGCACGCCCACGACGATGCGGTCGGGGCGCAGGGTGTCGTCGATGGCGTGGCCCTCGCGCAGGAACTCGGGGTTCCAGACGACCTCCACGTCCTCACCGGCCGGAGAGAGCCGGGCGAGGAGAGCACCGAGGTCGCGGGAGGTGCCGACGGTGACCGTGGACTTGCCGATGACGACCGTGGGGCGGGTCAGGTGCGGGGCCAGGGCGCGGGCGGCGCCGAAGACCTGTCCGGTGTCGTAGCTCCGCCCGTCCGCGTCGATGGGCGTGCCCACGGCCAGGAAGTGGATGTCGGCGAACTCGGCTGCCTCAGCGAGGCTGGTGGTGAACCGCAGGCGGCCGGTGGCGGTGTGGGTGCTGAGGAGTTCGGGCAGGCCGTCCTCGTAGATGGGGCACTCGCCGGTGTTGAGGCGGTCGATCTTCGCCTGGTCCAGGTCCACGCCGATGACCTCGTGGCCGATCTCGGCCATGGCAGCGGCGTGGGGAATGCCCAGGTGACCACAGCCGATGACGGATACGCGCATGGGTCGACGCTCCTTTCCTTGTCCCTCGCCCGCCCAGGGGAGTCCGGGCCGGCCGGGTGCGTCACGCTAGCGCCAACACCCGGCGCGGCCCTCTTCGTGCAGGTGGATCAACCAGCTTGCTGTTTCAGCAGGTTGACGAGGGCGGGCAGTGCCTCGGCGGCGGTTGCCCGGCACACCAGGTCGCCGTCCTGGGGGCCTTCCAGGGGGTACGGCATGAACTGGCCGTCGCGCCAGAAGCCCTCCGGGTCCAGGTAGACGACCTGCATGCCGCGAGCGCGGGCTCGGGCCTGGACCTTGCGGCGGTCGGCGTGCAGGCCGACGACGAGGAGGGCCTTGGCGCTGTCCACCCACTCGACGTCGGGTACGGCCTGGTCGTAGCGGCGCATGAAGCACTCGTCGAGCCCGGCGCGCGCCGCGAGCACGTCGAAGTTGTTGGTGATGACAGGGCCGACGAGATGCCCGGCGTCCTTCAGTTCCTTGAGCGCCCACATGGCCGGGGTCGGCTCGGCCAGGAAGCATGCGCGGAACATCTCCACGAATTCCGCCGCCTTCTCCTCCGGCTCTGTCAGCAGCTCGTGGAGGAGGGTGTCCGCTGTCGGGGAGAGGGTGAAGCGGTGTTCCCGCGGTTCGTGGCCCTGGCGGTCGGTGACCCGGTAGATCTCGTGGAGACGGTGCAGGGGCGGGATACCCGCCTCGACCGACGTACCGCATCCGATCTCCACCTGGAACGGCAGCAGGTCCGCGAGGACGGACAGGTCCGTGACGCGGGTCGGCGTACCGGGGCGGTCCTTGCACCTGATCCCGGTGGAGAGGACGTTCCACGGCAGCTGCCGCACCGAGGGCGGCGGTGCGTAGGACACCGAGGCGATCTGCACGTCCAGGCTCCGGTAGCCGACGGGGAGGGTACGGCCCGCAGCGGCGTCCTGGGGGTGGACGTCGTGCTCGGTGATCCGGCACTTCAGATCCCGACGTGTCCATAAGAATCCACCGGGAGCCTCCTTCCAGCCGCCGGTGGCGAGCGAGTCCCACAGGGCGTCGTGGTGCGCGTCGATCTCGTCCGCGGGAGCGGTAGCGGAGTGGTAGAGGTACAGGTCGGTCAGGCCGATGGCCGGCGCAGCGGTGGTGGGGACCAGGCCGTACCGGTAGCGGTAGTGGATGATCCGCCGCCGGGCGTCGTCGTCGGCAGTCCAGCCGCTCTGTTCGGCCGTGGCCTTCTCCTGCGTACGGCGCCAGATGCCTTCCTCGATGTAGCGGGGTCGGTCGGCATCGCCGAAGTAGGTCTTCCAGACCTGCTGTTGGTCGGGGGTGAGCTGGTCGATGACGATGTACGGGATGTCCACGATCTCTCCCTGGAGAATCACGCCTGGATGTTCCGGGTGCATGGCAGGCTCCGTTTGCTGGGAACGTGGGGTGAACGTCCCGGACAGCGGAGCGGAGTCAGTGGTCGGAGGGCGAGCTCGCGTCCGTTGAGACGGCGGCGGGCTGGTGACCGAGGCCGTTGAGGAGCGGGACGGCCTGCTCACGCAGTGCCCAGGCCGGGCCCACCAGGCCGACGACGGCCAGAAGCGTGAGCGCGATGCCTCCGCCTTCGGGGTGCACGGAGCGCGGCGCGGCTTTTCGGGCGTGGCGTCGCCGAGGCCCGGTCACGGGGTGCCGCCGAGGGCCCGTCCGTGTGCGTCGACGAGGCGGCTGGTCTGCTGGTGCAGCCACTCCAGCTCGACAGAGGTGAGGATGAGCGCGCCATCGAGGGTCGATCCGTCGTCCAAGTGGAACTCGATGGGAACCGATCCCTGCCGGGCACGCGGGTCGTAGACCGCGTCCCGTCCGGCCGAGAGCGTGGCGTGGGTGGCCCTCACCGGCACGGGACGGAGCGTCGTCCCGTCAGCGGGCGCGGACCACGGGGCTCCGCCCCCGGGCGGACGCAGGTGGTACGTCGTAGCGGAGCCCTCACCGGGGAGAGCGACCACGACCCCGAGACGGCCATCGCGAGCGCTGTCCGTGGCGAGGTCGCCGAGCCGTGGAACGAACGGTGCTGCCGTACCTAACTCGGCTCCCTGCGAGGGAAGATGAGAAGAACGTCGTCGCGTCATGCCCCGAAGTTAGGGACAGGACGGGCCTCGAATATGAGCCGGAGGAATACGACCCCTATCCGTCCAGGTGAAAGCGGTCGGACATGTGCCGCAGCTTCTCCCTCGTGGCTGCCCGTTCCGCGTAGACGATGCTGCGAAGCGTTGAACGGGCGATGGGGTGGTTCCGTACGAGCTGCGGCGCGATCCGCTCAGCCGTCTCCAGCTCGGTGAGGGCCTTTGCCCGGTTCCCGTCCCACAGCCAGGCCCGTGCGACGTCCATGTGGTGGTGGCCCTGACGGGAGTTGGGTAGTGCCCCGACCAAGCTCGGGCTGGTGCGGCGGTTTATCTCCAGAGCTTTGCCCTGCTTGCCCATTTCGAGGGCCACGCTGATCGCGTGGATCTGTACGTTTCCGGCGGAGAACGTCAGCGAATGCCGGTCGTACACCGGTGCGCTGACGTACGCGTCCATGCGTTCGGCAGCGTCCTTCGCGTGTCCGATCCGGTCCTCCGCTTCCGATGGGCGGTTGGCCCGAGCGGCGGAGATGGCCGCTCGGAGCTGAAGCGTGCCCCAAGCCCGTACGGCCAGCGGATCACCGTGCTCGTACGGCTGTTGCACCGAGGCGATCGCCTTGTCCGAGAGGGTCAGGGCGTCGGTCCAGTCGGCCGTCGCCCACATGTCCCAGACGCGCATCCAGTCGGCGACGGCAGGCAGCACCGGATCTCCCGACAACCTGGCTGACCACGCGGCCCGTTCGCACGCCATGGCCACCAGCTCGGGGTGTCCGAGGGCGTGCGCGGCGGTGTGCGCGAACTTGCAGCACACGGCGTAAATGGCATACGCCTCTTCCCGCTCGTGCCCGTCCGAGTCCTCCGCCAGGCTGCGCGCTTCCCGGAACAGGTCCGGGAGAACTTGGAGGATCGCGGCGTTGGAGGCGGTGTCCCGCAGGCGGTGCAGCCGGGTCACCTCACGCCATAGCTGTGAGGCCGGCCGGGGAACCCCGTCGAAGACGGGAACGAGGTCGTAGCGGCGCAGCTCGCGCAGGATCGACGAGGCGGCGATCTGCCACTGGCTGTCGTCGGGGGAGCTGCTGTACGGGCGTCCGATCAGGTCGTTCGGATGGACGTGCAGCTCTGCGGCCACCTGGTTGAGCAGCCCGACCCGGTCCAGTTCGATCAGGCCCCGTTCCATCTTCGACACCCAGCCCTGTGACTTCCCCAGGGCCGTCGCCAGGTCGGCCTGCGGCATGCCCAGTCGCAGCCTCGCCCTGCGAGCGCGTTTGCCGATCTCCTCGGCTTCCTCCAGCATCAGGACACCTCCCGGCCGCCGGACGATCCGGCGCGACCGCCGGTCTGTCCGTACAGAGTTCGTCTCCTGCACGGTACCCATGACGCGGCTTCAGCGTGAGGCGAGCTGCCAGGACGGTGGCGGCGACGGGCCGTGTACCGCTGTCCCGTCCTGAACGGCCGGTCCAGGGCCGGAGGCGCTTCTGTCCGCCATCAGTGCCCGGACTGCCACCAGGCATTGAACCTGAAGCCGCCGGTGCCGAGCGACAGCGGATCATGGGGATGAGGGACATTCCACGTCGCACACCGCCGGAGGCAGCCAGTGATCACCGTGACTGTCCTCCACCCTGGAACCATGGGCGCGGCGATCACCGCCGAGCTCGTCGCCGGCGGCCATGAGGCACTGTCGGTGACCAAGGGGCGCAGTGAGAACACCTGGCTACGCGGGAGGGAAGCCGGTGCCACGGCGTACGACTCGCTCGCGGAAGCGCTGACCCGAAGCGCAGTCGTTCTCTCGGTGTGCCCACCACAGGCGGCGGAGGACGTTGCAGCGGCGGCGGCCGCGCACGGCTTCGCGGGGGTGTACACCGATGTGAACGCCATCAGCCCTCAACGCGTACGGCGCATCGCCGACGAGATCCGCCCCGGCTCCGCAGTCGTCGACGGTGCCGTTTTCGGTCAGCCGCCAGGCGAGGGGCGTGCCACACGGCTCTATCTCGCAGGCGCCGATTCTGCCGTCGAGCTGGTGGCGTCGCTGTTCACGGACTCTGTGCTGCACGTGTGCCGCGTCAGGGACACACCCGGTTCCGCTTCCGCTCTGAAGATGGCCTTTGCCAGCTACCAGAAGGCCGCCCGCACCCTCGCCGGCATCGCTCACGCGCTCGCCGACGCCCATGGAGTCGGTGCCCAGCTCACGGCCGAAGTCGAGATCATGGTCTCCGCGATCCTCTCCGACTCCGAGTATCTGCCGAGCGTGGCAGCCAGGGCCTGGCGCTGGGCGCCGGATATGGAAGAGATCGCCCCTACGCTCCGCGCGGCTGACCTGCCCCCGGACATGGCCGAGGCCACGGCTCGGGTGTTCGCTTATTGGGAGCAGGACAAGGACGAGTACGACTTGACTGTCGTGCATGCCCTCTCCCAGCTCCAGCCTGGAAGAAGCAGTTGACTCGTTCACACCGACCGCACCGCCGAGGGGCGGTCGCCTCCGCCCAAGGCGAGACGTAGTAACGGTGGGCTCGGCCGACGCAGCAGGTTCCCGCGAAGCCGTGGGGCGTAGAACGGCGCTGCGCGTCTGTGCCGTCAGAACTTGCTGGCTTGGAGAGGGCCTTTGCGAGAGCCGCTATACGCACCAGGCCGGTGTTCTTGCGGGGGGCCGGGCATCATCGAGGGCGCATTCGTCTGCTGCAACATGCGTCCGGGGCCGTGGCTTGCGGTCTCTGCGTCACCCCATTGCGGTGGGCGCGGAACGGGCACGCAAACCTAGACAGATACCAGACACCAAACAAGGCCCAGGTCGATGACCTGGGCCTCAGTCGTGGAGCGGGTGACGAGAATCGAACTCGCGCTCTGAGCTTGGGAAGCTCATGTTCTACCATTAAACTACACCCGCGAAGCATGCCGATCACCGGCGCTGCAGCGTTTCACACTGTACCCCATGCCAGGCCCCCGGCGGATGCGCCGTGGGGCCTCTCTGTTGTGCGGGCGAGAGGGGGTGGGGGATGGACAGGGGTGTGGTGGGCGGGAGTTGAGGGCGTAGCGTGGGTGGTCGGAGTGCCGGGTGTGGTGGCGTCCCGTTCATCCCCTAATGTGGCTTTCTCGTCCGTATGTGGTTGGGGAAGGGACTTGATGGAGTCGATGGAGCGCACCGTCGTCCGCTGTGCCGAAGGGCATGTTTTCGCTACCTCGTCGTTCCCGATGCAGCAGCTCGGGGCCGGCCGGATCGGGCCCGGGCGGTTGATCCGGTGTCCCCGCTGTGCGCGCTTGCGGCAGGCCGTGCCGGTGGCGTTCGAGAAGCGGTAGCGGCATCCGGGGCGGAGCCGAAGACCGGTAGCCGTAGCGGCATCCAGGTGGGAGCCGACGAGCAGGAGCGGTAGCCGGGCACGAGTCGGGCGGTAGCCGTGTGCGGGCCGTGGCGTTCGGGTAGCCGTCGCCACGGCCTCTCGTCACAGCAGGCCTGCGCGAGCGGCCCCGACCGAAGCCTGCCTACCGAAGTCGGCCCCGCGAAACCCCTGCCCGCCGGGACCGGCCCCGCGCAGCCCCCGCGCGCCGGAGCCGGCTCCGCCGAAGTCGGCCCCCCCATGGGCCGCCCCGCCCAGCCAGGCCGCCGAAGGCAAACCCCAGGCCCCCAAACCCCCGGCCCAACCCCCCCCGAACCCCGGCCCCCAAACCCCCGGCCCCCGAACCCCCGGTCCCCAACCCCCACACCCATCTCCCCCGGGCGCATGTGGGTGGTCCGGTCCCCCACACCCATCTCCCCCGGGCGCATGTGGGTGGTCCGGTTGGGGTGGGGTCGTGCCTTCTGCGTATCCTCGGGGCGTGCTTCTCTCAGACAAGGACATCCGGGCCGAGATCGACGCCGGCCGAGTCCGTATCGATCCGTACGACCCTTCGATGGTGCAGCCGTCGAGCATCGACGTGCGGCTGGACCGCTACTTCCGGGTGTTCGAGAACCACCGGTACCCGCACATCGACCCGGCCGTCGAGCAGACCGACCTGACCCGTACGGTCGAGCCGGAGGGGGATGAGGCGTTCATCCTGCACCCCGGGGAGTTCGTGCTGGCGTCCACGTACGAGGTGATCTCGCTCCCCGACGATCTGGCCTCCCGGCTGGAGGGGAAGAGCTCCCTCGGGCGGCTCGGTCTGGTGACGCACTCGACCGCCGGGTTCATCGACCCCGGCTTCTCCGGGCACGTGACCCTGGAGCTCTCGAACCTCGCCACGCTGCCCATAAAGCTGTGGCCGGGGATGAAGATCGGGCAGCTGTGCATGTTCCGGCTGACGTCGCCGTCCGAGTTCCCGTACGGCTCCGAGCGGTACGAGTCGCGGTACCAGGGCCAGCGGGGGCCGACGGCCTCGCGGTCGTTCCAGAACTTCCATCGGACCCAGGTGTGATCAATCATGGCGAGTGACGTGCGGGAAAACCTCACCTACGAGGGCTTCGGGCGGGCGATGCGCGAGCTGGCGCAGGCCGTCGCGGACGACGGGTACGAGCCGGACGTGGTGCTGAGCATCGCCCGCGGCGGTGTGTTCGTCGCCGGTGGGCTCGCCTACGCGCTCGACTGCAAGAACATCCACCTCGTCAACGTGGAGTTCTACACCGGGGTCGGGACCACCCTGGAGATGCCGGTCATGCTGGCGCCCGTCCCCAACGCGATCGACTTCTCCGACAAGAAGGTCCTGATCGCGGATGACGTCGCCGACACCGGCAAGACGCTCAAGCTCGTCCACGACTTCTGCGTCGACCACGTCGCCGAGGTCCGCAGCGCCGTCATCTACGAGAAGTCCCACTCCCTCGTGAAGTGCGAGTACGTGTGGAAGAAGACCGACCAGTGGATCAACTTCCCCTGGAGCGTGGAGAAGCCCGTCGTCCGGCGGGACGGGCAGGTGCTGGACGCGTAGGGCCGTGGCCCCCCTGACCGTGGGCCCGCCCGGCCGTCACCCCCCTGACCGTGGGCCCGCCCGGCCGTCACCCCCCTGACCGTGGGCCCGCCCGACCGTCACCCGCCTGATCGTGGGCCCGCCCGACCGTCACCCCGTCTGACCGCGGCCCAGCCCGGCCGTCACCCCGCCTACGCGAAGGTCCCCGGAGCGCCGTGCGTGCTCCGGGGACCTTCGCGTACCTGCCTCAGATCGTGCCCAGCTTGATGATCGACAGGAGCGCGATCAGCTGGATCGCCGACGCTCCCAGCGCCTTCGGCCAGGGCAGGTCGTGCGACTTGCTGACCATCGACGTGAACAGCGCTCCGGCCGCCAGCCAGGTCAGCCAGCCCAGGATCTGGACCAGGGAGTTCTCACCGCCCAGGAACACGGCGAAGACCAGGCGCGGCGCGTCCGTCATCGACATGATCAGCATCGACAGGCCCACCGTCGGCTGCCACGAGCCCGTGCCGCCGAGCTGGCGGGCCAGGGTGTGGGTGACCGCGCCGAGGACCAGACCGCCGATGACGAAGCCGACACCGGTGAACAGGACGTACGGGATGGCCGTCGAGATCGTCGCGTTGATCGCTTCTTCGCGTGCCTGGTCGAAGCCGAACAGCGCGAGCAGTCCGTAGAGGAACGTGACGACCAGCGCCGGACCCCAGACCGGGTAGTCCCGCATCTGCCAGAACGTCGGTCCCGGGCGCATCACGATGCCGCTCAGGAGCTCCTTCCATCGCAGCCGCGGGCCGGCCGGCGGGGCGGGGGCGTCACCGGCGTGGTAGGTGCTGCCGTCGCCGTACGGGTCCTCGTCGACGCGGAACGCCTGCGTGTGACCGGGGTTGTTGGCGTACGGGTCGTGGGGCGCGGGGTCGGCGTAGGGGTCGCCGAAGTACTCCGGCTCGCCGTGGCCGCCTCCGCCGTGGTGGCCGCCGGGGCCGTGCGGAGGCCGTCCGCCTCCGCCCTGCCGGCCCTGGCCCGGATGGCCGCCCCCGGTGTACGGGGGGCCCTGCGGGGCGCCGTACGGCGGTGGCACCGAACCGTTGCCGGGGGCGCCGGCGGTCGGCCACGGCTGAGCACCGTACGGCGGCTGTGGTGCCTGCCCTCCGTACGGCTGCTGCCGCTGCTGCTGCGGTTGTTGCGGGGTGCGGTTGTCCCGGCCGCGTCCGATCCTGAATCCAGCCACCCGTCGAACGTACCTGGTCCCCGGCGTCCGGGGGCAGGGCAGGGGAGGGCCGTCCGCCATTGCGGCCGAGCTGTGACATCCCCTAAGGGGTGAACCCCGGCCCGCCGGCGGGGGAGTTCAGGGGAGGAAGACCGCCGTGGAGAAGGTGACGGCGGGCTTGTCCGTGGTACCCGCCGGGTAGAGCGCGACCAGGTCCTGCCGCTCGCCCCGGTACGTCCGTACCACCGTGTCCGGCTTGCGGTCGCCGTCGTGGTCGCCGTGGCTCAGGAGGGCGGTGCGGGTGGTGCCTGTCACGTCCAGCGGCGCGCCGGGGAGCTTCTCCGCCGCGAACGCGTACGGCCCGCCCGGCCGCACCGGGCCCTCCGCCGAGCCGAGGAGGAGGGTGCCTTTGCCCGCCTGGCCGGGGGCGTGCGGGCGGGCGGCGGCGACGAGGTCGTCGTAACCGTCCCCGTCCGTGTCGGCCTTGGGTTCGGGAGCGTAGAGGTACGGGCCGCCGTCGGGCAGCAGTTCCGCGCCGCGCGGAGCTCCGGCGCGGGTGAAGGGGCCGTGCAGGAAGGTGATCCGGCCGGCGCTGGCGGTGACCGCGAGGTCGGCCTCGCCGTCGCCGTCGAAGTCGCCGCAGACCGGCTGCTCGGGCCAATCGTTGCCGGACCGGGCCTTCTGCGGGATGCGGACGGTGACCGCCTTGCCGGTGAGTCCGGCCGGGGAGCCGAAGAGGATCTGGAGGGGGACGGGCGGAGCACCGATGCCGTTGTACGGGGGGTCCGTCGAGACGATCAGGTCGCTGAAGCCGTCCCGGTCGAGGTCGCAGGCGGCCTCGGCGTCGAACGCGGCGGGCAGGGTGTCGCCGGACTTCGCCGCGTTCGCCCGCGCGCTCAGGAGCTGCCGTACGGCCGGGTCCAGGGGGCGGTCGGGGTCGCCGGTGCCGTAGACGACCCCGATGCCCGCGTCGTCGCCGTGGCTGTCCTCGGGGGCCTTCACCAGGTCGTCGAGGACCAGGTCGCGGTGGCCGTCGCCGTTGAAGTCGTACGGGACGCGGCTGCCGTCCCCGCGGGGCACGGGCAGGCTCGCCGTGCCCGCCCCGGCCCGGGCCCGTGGCGGGGTGTCCCCGTTCTTGGCGCCGGACGCGGGGGAGGGGGACGGGCCCGAGCAGGCCGTGAGCGCCAGCAGCAGGACCGAACAGCCTGCGGCGAGGACGGCCGGTACCCGGCCGGGTATCGCGGCCTTCGGGTGCTCGGGGCGGGTGGGTCGGCGCACGGGTGCCTCGTCGTCGTTCGTCGGCCGGTGCCCGCCGGGTCCGGGGCGGGGGTCCTCAGCCGTATCGGGCGTCTTCCGCGCACATGATGCTCCAGATACGGCATCCCGTACATGTCGGGGCTCACACCCGGTGGCCGTCACCGCGGGGGAGGGGGCGCCGGGCACGGAAGCGCGACCACCGCGGGGGCGGGGCGCCGGGCCCGGAAGCACGGTCGCGGCCGGGAAGGGGCCGCCGGGCACGGGAAAGCGGCCGGTCCCGCCCCCGAGGCGGGTCCGGCCGCTCATCGCGGCGTTGCCTTACGTCACTGTGCCGGTTCGGGCTCCGGTGCGTCCACCGCGTCGGCCTCACCGGCCGGGTCGATCGGGGTCTTCACCGAATCCAGCAGGAGCTGGGAGACATCCACGACCTGGATCGACTCCTTGGCCTGGCCGTCGTTCTTCTTGCCGTTGACCGAGTCGGTCAGCATGACGAGGCAGAACGGGCAGGCGGTGGAGACGATGTCCGGGTTGAGGGCGAGGGCCTCGTCGACGCGCTCGGTGTTGATGCGCTTGCCGATCCGCTCCTCCATCCACATCCGGGCGCCGCCGGCGCCGCAGCAGAAGCCGCGCTCCTTGTGGCGGTGCATCTCCTCGTTGCGCAGCCCCGGCACCTTCGCGATGATCTCGCGCGGCGGGGTGTAGATCTTGTTGTGCCGGCCCAGGTAGCACGGGTCGTGGTACGTGATCAGGCCCTCGACCGGGGTCACGGGGATCAGCTTGCCCTCGTCGATGAGGTGCTGGAGCAGCTGCGTGTGGTGGATGACCTCGTACTCGCCGCCGAGCTGCGGGTACTCGTTGGCGATCGTGTTGAAGCAGTGCGGGCAGGTGGCGACGATCTTCTTCGACGACTTGGGCTTCTTCGTCTCCGGTTCGTCGTCGTCCTCGCCGTACGCCATGTTCAGCATGGCCACGTTCTCCTGGCCGAGCTGCTGGAACAGCGGCTCGTTGCCCAGGCGGCGGGCGGAGTCACCCGTGCACTTCTCGTCGCCGCCCATGATCGCGAACTTGACGCCCGCGATGTGCAGCAGCTCCGCGAAGGCCTTGGTGGTCTTCTTCGCCCGGTCCTCCAGGGCGCCCGCGCAGCCGACCCAGTACAGGTACTCGACCTCGGTGAGGTCCTCGACGTCCTTGCCGACGATCGGGACCTCGAAGTCGACCTCCTTGGTCCACTCGACGCGCGCCTTCTTGGCGAGCCCCCAGGGGTTGCCCTTCTTCTCCAGGTTCTTGAGCATCGTGCCCGCCTCGGACGGGAACGAGGACTCGATCATCACCTGGTAGCGGCGCATGTCGACGATGTGGTCGATGTGCTCGATGTCCACCGGGCACTGCTCGACGCAGGCGCCGCAGGTGGTGCAGGACCACAGGACGTCCGGGTCGATGACGCCGTTCTCCTCGACGGTCCCGATCAGCGGCCGCTCGGCCTCGGCGAGCGCGGCGGCGGGGACGTCCTTGAGCTGTTCCTCGGTGGCCTTCTCCTCGCCCTCCATGGTCTTGCCGCCGCCGGCCAGCAGGTACGGGGCCTTGGCGTGCGCGTGGTCGCGCAGCGACATGATCAGGAGCTTCGGCGAGAGCGGCTTGCCGGTGTTCCACGCGGGGCACTGCGACTGGCAGCGGCCGCACTCGGTGCAGGTGGAGAAGTCGAGGATGCCCTTCCAGGAGAACTGCTCGACCTGGGAGACGCCGAAGACCGCGTCGTCGGCCGGGTCCTCCCAGTCGATCTCCTTGCCGCCCGAGGTCATCGGCTGGAGCGCGCCGAGCGCGACCTCGCCGTCGGCGTTGCGCTTGAACCAGATGTTCGGGAAGCCCAGGAAGCGGTGCCAGGCCACACCCATGTTGGTGTTGAGCCCGACGGTGATCGCCCAGATCATCGTCGTACCGAGCTTGATCATCGCGAACAGGTAGACGAGGTTCTGCAGCGTTCCGACGCTCAGTCCCTCGAAGGCCAGCACGAGGGGGTACGAGACGAAGTACGCGGGGCCGTAGCCGTCCACGTGGTGGAGCGCGCCCTCCAGGCCGCGGAGCACCAGGATCGCGGCGCCGATGATCAGGATGACGATCTCGACGAAGTACGCCTGGCCCATCTTGGAGCCGGTGAAGCGCGACTTGCGGCCGGCCCGCGAGGGCAGGTTCAGCTGGCGGATCGCGATCAGGACGAGGATGCCGACGGTCGTGCCGAGCGCGATGAACTCGATGTACATCTCGTACGGCAGGAAGGTGCCGATGTACGGCAGCACCCAGTCCGCCTGGAACAGCTGGCCGTACGCCGTGACGATCGTCAGGCCCAGGGTCAGGAAGCCGACCGCGACGAACCAGTGGGCGACGCCCACGATTCCCCAGCGGTTCATGCGGGTATGGCCGACGAACTCCTTGATCAAGGTGATCGTCCGCTGCTTGGGGTCGTCGGTGCGACTGCCGGCCGGTACCGCCTGTCCGAGGCGGACGAAGCGGTAGATCTGCGCGACGGCTCGGGCGACGAGCGCAACGCCGACGACCGTCAGCACCAGCGACACGATGATCGCGGCGAGTTGCATGAGTAGGGCTCCTCGGGCCTGCGAGAGCGGGATCCAGTTGAATACTGCCCACTACTACTAAGCAGTAACTTAATTAGTCTGTGCTGACACTATCCACTTAGTCCACCCCGCCGCAGCCGGGCGGGCGGTGATCTGTGTCGCTCAGGTGTGCCTTGGTCCGGCGGGTTCCGGGGAGCGCCGTCCGCAGCCAGTCGCGTGCGGCCTCGGCCAGGATCGCCAGGTCGAGTACGACTCCATGGTGCTCTGCGTAGTGCTGGTCGAGCAGGGCGGGGTCGTTCCACGGCAGGCCCGAGCGGGCCCGTACCTGTGCCAGTCCGGTCAGTCCCGGCCGCAGCTCCCGCTGCCGGCGCCGGGTGCGGGGGACCGCGGCGCGCGGGTTGCCGGGGGCGAGCGGGGCGGGGCCGACGAGGGCGAGGTCGCCGCGGACGACATGGGGGAGCCGGGAGAGCACGTCCAGGCGGAACCGGCGCGTCCGGAGCGTGCGCAGGGTGAAGACCCGGCCGTCCGGGCCGGTGCGGGGGCGGCGGTCCCAGGCCCCGCCGGGAGTGCGCCGCACGGTCAGTGCGAGGGCGGCGACCGCCACGGCGGGGGCGGTCAGAACCAGGAGCGCGGTGCCGAGCGCCAGGTCCAGCGCCCGTTCGGCCGTCGTGCTCGCCCTGCCCGTCGTGCTTGGCGCGCGGGGCAGGAAGCGGTCCGCGATCCGTCCGGCCCGGTCGGTGAGGCCGGCCAGGAGTGCGGCGGTGCGGGAGGGGAAGCGGCACCTCGCGGTTCCGGGCACCGCCGCGTACGCGGGCGGGAGCGGCCGGGCGCTCCGGGCCCACCGGGTCTTCCGTCTCATCTGCCGTACGTGCCGCTTCGTCGCGTTCTGCATCGCGCCCGCCCGGGGTTCGAGGTTCGATGGGTAACGATCCACGGTGAAACCTGCCGGTCAGGGACGGTTGTGGCCGTCTCGCGGCATTTTGTGACAGAACGATCCCATGCCGGAGTGGCGGGCCGGGTGGTGTGCGAGGGGTGTGGCGGGCGGAGACATGGCGCTGTGGCGTCCCGACCGGCAGGGATGTGTTCTGCGTAAGCATGTAAGTTGAGTCCGGTCGACTCAGCTCTGTTGACGCATGCGGCGATGTGATGCATCCTTGAGTCAGATCCGCTCAAGTAGTCAGTTGGAGGAATTGAAATGGCACGTGCGGTCGGCATCGACCTGGGCACGACTAACTCCGTCGTCAGCGTTCTCGAAGGCGGCGAGCCCACCGTCATCACCAACGCCGAAGGCGCCAGGACCACGCCGTCCGTCGTCGCCTTCGCCAAGAACGGCGAGGTGCTCGTCGGCGAGGTCGCCAAGCGCCAGGCGGTCACGAACGTCGACAGGACCATCCGCTCCGTCAAGCGCCACATGGGCACGGACTGGAAGATCGACCTCGACGGCAAGAGCTTCAACCCGCAGCAGATGAGCGCCTTCATCCTGCAGAAGCTGAAGCGCGACGCCGAGTCGTACCTGGGCGAGAAGGTGACCGACGCGGTCATCACCGTCCCCGCGTACTTCAACGACTCGGAGCGTCAGGCGACGAAGGAGGCCGGTGAGATCGCGGGCCTGAACGTCCTGCGCATCGTCAACGAGCCGACCGCCGCCGCCCTGGCGTACGGCCTCGACAAGGACGACCAGACGATCCTCGTCTTCGACCTCGGTGGCGGCACCTTCGACGTGTCCCTCCTGGAGATCGGCGACGGCGTCGTCGAGGTGAAGGCCACCAACGGCGACAACCACCTCGGTGGTGACGACTGGGACCAGCGCGTCGTCGACTATCTGGTGAAGCAGTTCGCCAACGGCCACGGCGTGGACCTGTCCAAGGACAAGATGGCTCTCCAGCGTCTCCGCGAGGCCGCGGAGAAGGCGAAGATCGAGCTCTCGTCCTCGACGGAGACCACGATCAACCTGCCGTACATCACGGCGTCCGCCGAGGGCCCGCTGCACCTGGACGAGAAGCTCACGCGCTCGCAGTTCCAGCAGCTGACCGCGGACCTCCTGGACCGCTGCAAGACCCCGTTCCACAACGTCATCAAGGACGCGGGCATCCAGCTCTCCGAGATCGACCACGTCGTTCTCGTCGGTGGCTCCACCCGTATGCCCGCCGTCGCCGAGCTCGTCAAGGAGCTGACCGGCGGCCAGGAGGCCAACAAGGGTGTGAACCCGGACGAGGTCGTCGCCATCGGCGCCTCGCTCCAGGCCGGTGTCCTCAAGGGCGAGGTCAAGGACGTCCTGCTCCTCGACGTCACCCCGCTGTCCCTCGGCATCGAGACCAAGGGAGGGATCATGACCAAGCTCATCGAGCGCAACACCACGATCCCGACCAAGCGGTCCGAGATCTTCACGACGGCCGAGGACAACCAGCCGTCCGTCCAGATCCAGGTCTACCAGGGCGAGCGCGAGATCGCGGCGTACAACAAGAAGCTCGGGATGTTCGAGCTGACCGGTCTGCCGCCGGCCCCGCGCGGCGTGCCGCAGATCGAGGTCGCCTTCGACATCGACGCCAACGGCATCATGCACGTCGCCGCCAAGGACCTCGGCACCGGCAAGGAGCAGAAGATGACCGTCACCGGCGGCTCCTCGCTGCCGAAGGACGAGGTCAACCGGATGCGCGAAGAGGCCGAGAAGTACGCGGAGGAGGACCACGCCCGTCGCGAGGCCGCCGAGTCGCGCAACCAGGGCGAGCAGCTCGTCTACCAGACGGAGAAGTTCCTCAAGGACAACGAGGACAAGGTCCCCGCCGACGTCAAGACGGAGGTGGAGACCGCGGTCGAGGAGCTGAAGGAGAAGCTCAAGGGCGAGGACTCCGCCGAGATCCGCACGGCCACCGAGAAGGTCGCGGCCGTCTCCCAGAAGCTGGGCCAGGCGATGTACGCCAACGCCCAGGCCGAGGGTGCGGCGCCGGGTGCCGAGGCGCCGGGCGACGGTCAGGCCAAGGCCGATGACGACGTCGTCGACGCCGAGATCGTGGACGACGAGAAGGACACCAAGGGCGGTGCGGCGTGACCGAGGAGACTCCGGGCTTCGAGGAGAAGCCCGACGTCCCCTCCGGCGCCACCCCTGATGACGCCGAGCCGAAGGCCGCCGACCCCTCCGAGGAGGAGGCGGCGGCCCCGGCCGGGGACACGGACAAGTCCGTCGGTCTGACCGCCCAGCTGGACCAGGCACGCAGCGCGCTCGGCGAGCGCACCGCGGACCTCCAGCGGCTCCAGGCCGAGTACCAGAACTACCGCCGCCGCGTGGAGCGGGACCGGGTCACGGTCAAGGAGATCGCCGTCGCGAACCTCCTGTCCGAGCTCCTTCCCGTGCTCGACGACATCGGCCGCGCGCGGGAACACGGCGAGCTCGTCGGCGGCTTCAAGTCGGTCGCCGAGTCGATGGAGACCGTCGTGGCGAAGCTGGGCCTCCAGCAGTTCGGCAAGGAGGGCGAGTCCTTCGACCCGACGATCCACGAGGCCCTGATGCACAGCTACGCGCCGGACGTCACCGAGACGACCTGCGTGGCGATCCTCCAGCCGGGGTATCGCATCGGCGAGCGCACCATCCGCCCCGCGCGGGTGGCCGTCGCCGAGCCGCAGCCGGGCGCCACGCCCGCCGCGGCCAAGGAAGAGAAGACCGACGACGAGGAGAGCGGTGGCACCGAGGAGGTCTGACGACGCGTCTGACCACCACGGGGCCCACCGCGCGGCCCGGCGGCCGGCCCACGGGCCGGCCGCTCGGCCGATCGTCCGGAAGGAGGGACGTCGATGAGCACGAAGGACTTCGTCGAGAAGGACTACTACAAGGTTCTCGGCGTCCCCAAGGACGCCACCGACGCCGAGGTCAAGAAGGCGTACCGGAAGCTCGCCCGCGAGAACCACCCGGACGCCAACAAGGGCGACGCCAAGGCGGAGGAGCGCTTCAAGGAGATCTCCGAGGCGAACGACGTCCTCGGCGACCCCAAGAAGCGCAAGGAGTACGACGAGGCGCGCGCCCTCTTCGGCAACGGCGGCTTCCGGGCCGGCCCCGGTGGTGCGGGCGGCAACTTCAACTTCGACCTGGGCGACCTCTTCGGCGGGGGCGCACCGGGCGGACAGGGCGGCGCGGGCGGCGGCTTCGGCGGCGGAGGCGGTCTCGGCGACGTCTTCGGCGGGCTGTTCAACCGCGGCGGCGCGGGCACCCGCGTCCAGCCCAAGCGCGGCCAGGACATCGAGTCCGAGGTGACGCTCAGCTTCACCGAGGCGGTCGACGGGGCCACGGTCCCGCTGCGGATGTCGAGCCAGGCGCCCTGCAAGGCGTGTTCCGGCACCGGCGACAAGAACGGCACCCCCCGGGTCTGCCCGACCTGTGTCGGCACCGGCCAGGTCTCGCGCGGCAGCGGCGGCGGCTTCTCGCTCACCGACCCCTGTGTGGACTGCAAGGGCCGGGGCCTCATCGCCCAGGACCCGTGCGACGTCTGCAAGGGCAGCGGCCGGGCGAAGTCGGCGCGCACCATGCAGGTGCGGATTCCGGCGGGCGTCTCCGACGGCCAGCGGATCAGGCTGCGCGGCAAGGGCGGCGCGGGCGAACGAGGCGGCCCGGCCGGCGACCTCTACGTCGTCGTCCACGTCGACGCCCACCCGGTCTTCGGACGCAAGGGCGACAACCTCACGGTCACCGTGCCCGTCACCTTCCCGGAGGCGACGCTCGGCGGCGAGGTCAAGGTCCCCACGCTCGGCGGCCCCCCGGTCACCCTGAAGCTTCCCCCCGGCACCCCCAACGGGCGTACGATGCGCGCCCGTGGCAAGGGCGCGGTGCGCAAGGACGGCACCCGCGGCGACCTGCTGGTCACCGTGGAGGTCGCGGTCCCCGGGGAACTGGACCAGGAGGCCAGGGACGCCCTGGAGGCCTACCGGAAGGCGACCGCGGACGAGGACCCGCGGGCGGAACTGTTCCAGGCCGCGAAGGGAGCTTGAGATGGACGGCCGTCGACGCAATCCGTACCAGCTGACCGATGAGACACCGGTGTACGTGATCTCGATCGCGGCCCAGCTCTCGGGCCTCCACCCCCAGACGCTGCGCCAGTACGACCGCCTCGGCCTGGTCTCCCCGGACCGTACGGCCGGGCGCGGGCGGCGCTACTCGGCCCGCGACATCGAGCTGCTGCGCACCGTGCAGCAGCTGTCGCAGGACGAGGGCATCAACCTGGCGGGCATCAAGCGGATCATCGAGCTGGAGAACCAGGTCGCCGCACTCCAGCAGCGCGTCGCCGAGCTGTCGGCGGCGGTGGACGGCGCGGCGGTCGCCATGCAGCAGCGCGAGGCCCAGGTGCACGCCTCGTACCGCCGTGACCTGGTGCCGTACCAGGACGTGCAGCAGACCGGCGCGCTGGTGGTCTGGCGGCCGAAGCCGAAGCGGCCCACGGAGTAGCACCGCTCGCCCGCCGACGGCGGGACGAGGGGCCGGGAGAGCGGATCGCACGCGCTCCCGGCCCCTTTCGCGTGTACGTACACGGACGCCCGGTGCACGTACACGCGCCCGCCCCCTCTACGGCAGGAGTTCACTGACCGCCTCGACCAGCATCATCCACATCGGCTGACCGCCGGTGCCGAAGGCGGCCGCCAGCGTGTAGGCGATCGCCGCGTCGAGCGGCTCCACCGCGGCCCCCTCCCGCCATTCGGCCAGGACCCGGCGGTCGCCGCCCGAGGAGAAGTCCCCGATGCGCTTGCCGTCGCGGAGCAGCCGGCTGCTCGGGATCGAGTCGGGCACGAGCCGGTAGGACGTGCCCGCGCAGCGGACGTCGACCCGGTAGGAACGGCGGCGGAGCTTTCCCTTGCCGGGCTTGATCGTCGCCTCCTCGCCGTCCACGGTGAGGGTGAGGTGGCGGGGGTCGCGGGTGCCGATGGCGATGTGGTCGTCGACGATCGCGCCGGGGGCGCGGGTGAGGACGACGCGCGGGATGCGCTCGCCGCTCACGACGATCGTCTCGCCGCGCTCTCCGGTGAGTTCGACCTGGATGGCCCCGAAGTGGTCGTCCTCGACGGCGGCCGGCAGGGGGGTGGAGTCGGTCATCTGGGCTTCGTGGTCCTTGGAGTCGTCCGATCGCGCCTGTGGAGCGCCGCGCCGGCGGATCAGCCGTGCCGGCGTGCCTCTACGATGCCCGAGCCGATGAGGAGGGCGCCGAGGTGGGTGCGGCTGGTGGCGCCGAGGGGCCGCATGCGTGTGGTGATGTGGGCGCGGCAGGTGCGGACGCCGATGCCCATCCTGCGGGCGACGACGTCGTCGACGTGGCCTTCGGTGAGGAGGCGGGCGATGCTGCGCTGGACCGGGGTGACCGCCCCGTGCATCCGGAGCGCCGGCTCGCACAACTCGGCTGTTCCGTGCGGAGAGTGTCCTGTTCCGTCTCGATGACCATGCGTGGCCCCCGCTTCGTGCAGTGCAACAAGGGGAGGGTGGTGCCGGCTCAGGTGTGGGGTGAGGGTGGAGGAGGCGGGAGAGCGGGGAACTCCCCCGGCGGACCTGGGCGTGGCCGTGCTCTCCCCCTCTGTGCGGTCACGCCCGGGTTGTGGGGCGAAGCGCGGGGTCCGGTCCGGACTCCAGAATTCCTGACCGTGCTATGAGGTAACCGAGTTGGGCTCTGCTGTTGCTGCCCAGTGCGACGCTGAGTTTGGCGATGTGGGAGCGGCAGGTGCGGACATTCATGCCGAGGCGGCGGGCGATCGCTTCGTCGACGTGGCCTTCCACAAGGAGCTTTGCGATGGAATGCCGCACCCCGGAAATGCCGTCGGACGGGGACTCGTACGGAATCTGCTCCTGGAGGGGAACCGCGCGGTGCCAGAACTGCTCGAAGACCTTGGTCAGGTACTCCACGATACCGGGGTGCCGCAGTTCGAGGGCTACGGTGCGGTCATCCGTGGCCGGTATGAAAGCGACGGTGTCATCGAAGATCATGAGCCGCTCTATGAGTTCTTCGAGCGTTCGGATCTCGACCTTGCTGTCGGCCATCTGCGCCGCATAGCTGAGAGTCCCATGGCTGTGGCGGACGGTGTGCTGATACAGGGTCCGCATGCCCACACCTCGAGCGGCGAGCATGCGGCCGCGCTCCATGGCGATGGTCAGGGCGTTCTCGCTGCGCCCTCCACCGGGCTGAATCGTGAGGACTTCCGAGTGGCACTCCGCCAGGGCGAGTTCTATGGATGCGTTGATGCGGCCGATGCCTTCGAGGACCGTGATGGCGTGCGTCATCGGCGGCGCCTGCGCGCTGATCGCCATGAAGGGTTCGAACGCCTCGGTGAGCTCGACCGAGCGGCGTCTCCGCTCCTGGATCTCTCGCTCGATCGGGTGAAGCCGCTGCGTCAGCGCGGCTGACGGTGGCACCGGACGAAGCCAGGTGGGATCGTCGGGGTCGGGGTGGAGCAGGGCGAATTCCAGCAGGCAGGGGGCCTCCTCCGCCTCTGTGCGAGCTATCTTGCCCACGCTCAGCGCGCTCGCGTAGAGCCGCGCCCCCTCGTCACACATCGCGCTTACCGCGTGGGGATGTGTCGCTTTAGTGCTTTCTGTGGTCAATTCTCCACCCCCCAGGAACATGAATCAGCAGGAACATGATGCATCGGTTCTGTGGCATTGACGTGCCTGGATGGGCCATCGTCTTGTTTTGCGGGGGAGAGGAAACCTGGGAAGTGAGGACGAAGCCCATCATGAGTTACAAAACGCTTCGCTCGGTGCTTGCTGTTGCCCTCTCCGTCGGGGTGACGACCGGAGCGCTGAGTGCTCTTGGCCTCGTGGAGGGCGGCGTGAACAGTGGTGTGGCCGATGTGCACGCCTTGGCTGCTCCGCCCCCTGACCTGGCCTGGGACCTGATGCCCGCACGGACGGTGGGGGCGGCGCCCGGATCGCCCTCGGCCGTCGACCTGCCGGAAGGAGCCCGCGCATGAGCACCCCGCCGGACGACCGCACCTTCCGGCGCGAGATGGCGTCCGCCTATCGCTCAGGGTGGCATTTCATCGATCTGCTCACGGCCCTCCCCCGTCGTGGCGACTCGTTGATGGTCACCCTGTTCGGAGAGCCGGTCGTCGTGGTGATGGAAGAGGACGAGGACGTCCGCGCTTATCGCTGCCTCCGCCGGCCCCGTGGTGCTCCGCAGCCGGTTCGCTGTGCCGTCAGGTACGGCATGATCTTCGTCAATCTCGATCAGCGGGACCACGAGCTGTTCGACGCAGAACCCCTTTCCGCCACCCCCCGCAGCGCCTGAGCGATTCCCCCGTCGTCACCTGTCGCTCCAGGCGCTTCCCCCACACAGCGGCGCCACCGTGACCTGAACGCGGTGGCGCCGTTGTGCTGCTCCCGCGGCCGGAGTCCGGCCGTGCGCGACCGGGCGGCCTCAGACCTTGCCGAGCGCCCGGTCGAGGGTGATCTCGACGACGACGCGGGTCGGGTTGATCCGCGGGGGGCGTCCGTAGCGCTCCTCGTGGCGGGCCTCGGCGTCCTTGACGGCCTCCGGCTCGGTACGGATGACCGCGCGGCCCTCCAGGGTCGCCCAGCGGGCCCGGTCGATCTGGCAGACGGCCACGCGCGCCCCCTCCGGTCCCGCCGCCCGGATATGGGCGACCTTGCGGCTGCCGCCGTCCGTGATCACGCGCGCCACCCCGGCTTCCGGGTCGTACGTCACGCACACCGGGACCACGTGCGGCGTGCCGTCCGGGCGGGGGGTCGTCAGCGTGGACAGGTGGCTCTCGCGCCAGAACGCGACGTATTCGGGTGAGGGGTTGCGTACGTCTGCCATGGGGGCAGCGTACGAGCACCCGCGCCGGCGGCCCGCGCCGCCCGCGCTCGCGCCGGTGGTCTGCCGCGCCCGCGTCCCCGCCGTCGGTCCGCAGCGCCCGCGTCCCCGCCGTCGGTCCGCAGTGCTCGCGTCCCCGGTCGCCGACGGTCCGCAGCGCCCACGGCCCCGGTCGCCGCAGGTCCGCGCGGCACCTGCGCCCCGCCTCGCCCGTTCGCGGCGCCCGCGCCCTCCGAAATGCCGCCCCCGGCGCGTGCACGCCCGTCCTTGAGTGGAGTAGACTCAACTTTGTACACGTCGTTGAAGTCAATGCATGGACTCATGCGCGACCCGCCAGCTGCGAGGAGGAGTAACCACACGTGGACGCCGAGCTGACCAACAAGAGCCGGGACGCCATCAACGCGGCCACCAGCAGGGCCGTGAAGGACGGGCACCCCGATCTGACTCCGGGGCACCTGCTGCTCGCGCTGCTGGAGGGGCAGGACAACGAGAACGTCATCGACCTGCTCGCCGCCGTCGAGGCCGACCAGGCCGCCGTGCGCGGCGAGACCGAGCGGCTGCTCGGCACGCTGCCCAGCGTCACCGGCTCCACCGTCGCCCCGCCGCAGCCCAACCGCGAGCTCCTGGCCGTCGTCCAGGACGCCTCCCAGCGGGCGAAGGAGCTGGGCGACGACTACATCTCCACCGAACACCTGCTCATCGGGATCGCCGCGAAGGGCGGCCGTGCCGGTGAGATCCTCGACGGGCAGGGCGCCGGCACCAGGAAGCTGCTGGCCGCATTCGAGACGAGCAGGGGAGGGCGCCGGGTGACCACTCCCGACCCGGAGGGCCAGTACAAGGCCCTGGAAAAGTTCGGCACCGACTTCACGGCCGCCGCGCGCGAGGGCAAGCTGGACCCGGTCATCGGCCGCGACCAGGAGATCCGCCGCGTGGTGCAGGTGCTGTCGCGCCGCACGAAGAACAACCCCGTGCTCATCGGTGAGCCGGGCGTCGGTAAGACCGCCGTCGTCGAAGGGCTCGCCCAGCGCATCGTCAAGGGCGACGTCCCCGAGAGCCTCAAGGACAAGCGGCTCGTCTCGCTGGACCTGGGCGCGATGGTCGCCGGGGCGAAGTACCGGGGTGAGTTCGAGGAGCGTCTGAAGACCGTCCTCTCCGAGATCAAGGAGAGCGACGGGCGGATCATCACGTTCATCGACGAGCTGCACACGGTCGTCGGCGCGGGCGCCGGTGGCGACTCGGCCATGGACGCGGGCAACATGCTCAAGCCGATGCTGGCCCGCGGCGAGCTGCGGATGGTCGGCGCGACGACGCTCGACGAGTACCGCGAGCGCATCGAGAAGGACCCCGCCCTGGAGCGCCGCTTCCAGCAGGTGCTGGTGGCCGAGCCCACCGTCGAGGACACCATCGCGATCCTGCGCGGGCTCAAGGGCCGTTACGAGGCCCACCACAAGGTGCAGATCGCGGACTCGGCGCTGGTGGCCGCCGCGACCCTCTCCGACCGTTACATCACCTCCCGCTTCCTCCCCGACAAGGCGATCGACCTGGTCGACGAGGCGGCCTCCCGGCTGCGGATGGAGATCGACTCGTCTCCGCTGGAGATCGACGAACTCCAGCGCTCCGTCGACCGGTTGCGCATGGAGGAGCTGGCGCTCAAGAACGAGTCCGACCCCGCCTCCCGGCAGCGTCTGGAGAAGCTGCGCCGCGACCTCGCGGACAAGGAGGAGGAGCTGCGCGGCCTCAACGCCCGCTGGGAGAAGGAGAAGCAGGGCCTCAACCGGGTCGGTGAGCTGAAGGAGCGGCTCGACGAACTGCGCGGCCAGGCCGAACGCGCCCAGCGCGAGGGCGACTTCGACGCCGCCTCCAAGCTGCTGTACGGGGAGATCCCCGGCCTGGAGCGCGAGTTGGAGGAGGCCGCCGAGGCCGAGGAGGCCTCGAAGGACAAGGACACCATGGTCAAGGAGGAGGTCGGCCCGGACGACATCGCGGACGTCGTCGGCGCCTGGACCGGCATCCCGGCCGGGCGGCTGCTGGAGGGCGAGACCCAGAAGCTGCTGCGGATGGAGAGCGAGCTGGGCAAGCGGCTGATCGGGCAGACCGAGGCCGTGCAGGCCGTCTCCGACGCCGTACGCCGCACGCGGGCGGGGATCGCGGACCCGGACCGGCCCACCGGCTCGTTCCTCTTCCTCGGCCCCACCGGCGTCGGCAAGACCGAGCTGGCGAAGGCGCTCGCGGACTTCCTGTTCGACGACGAGCGGGCCATGATCCGCATCGACATGAGCGAGTACGGCGAGAAGCACAGCGTCGCCCGGCTCGTCGGCGCCCCGCCCGGTTACGTCGGGTACGAGGAGGGCGGCCAGCTCACCGAGGCCGTTCGCCGCCGCCCGTACAGCGTCGTGCTCCTGGACGAGGTGGAGAAGGCCCACCCCGAGGTCTTCGACGTCCTGCTCCAGGTCCTCGACGACGGCCGGCTCACCGACGGACAGGGCCGTACGGTCGACTTCCGCAACACCATCCTCGTCCTCACCTCCAACCTCGGCTCCCAGTTCCTGATGGACCCGCTGGTCAAGCCCGAGGTGAAGAAGCAGCAGGTGCTGGACGTGGTGCGGGCCTCGTTCAAGCCGGAGTTCATCAACCGGCTGGACGACCTGGTGGTCTTCTCGGCGCTCTCCGGCGACGAGCTGGCCCACATCGCGGGGCTCCAGATCGACCGGCTGGCCAAGCGGCTCGCGGAGCGCCGGCTCACCCTGGACGTCACGCCGGAGGCGCTGGCCTGGCTGGCGGCGGAGGGCAACGACCCGGCGTACGGGGCGCGCCCGCTGCGGCGGCTGATCCAGACCGCGATCGGGGACCGGCTGGCCAAGGAGATCCTGTCCGGCGAGGTCCGCGACGGCGACACCGTACGGGTGGACCGGGCCGAGGACGGGTTGATCGTGGGCCCCGCCGCGTAGGCCGGGAGGTCCGGAGGCGGCCTGCGGCCCCCGGAGGTCCCCGGAGCGCCCCCCTGGGCGCCACGGCGGCCACCGGGGGTCGCAGGGTGTCACGGCCCGTGGCCGCAGGCCCGCGCACCCCCGTCCGCGCACGCCGTCTGTCAGCTTGTGGCGGATAGGAGCCGCGCGGGCTTGCCATGCCCCGCCTGCCATGGGAGAGGATGGCGGCAACCGCACGAAGGGAAATAACGGTGAGCATCGATCCGTCCTCGATTCCTAATTTCGGGGGCCAGCCCGAACCGCAGGCGGCAGGACCGGAGGGCCCCGTCGTCCCTGACCAGGACCTCGTCAAGCAGCTGCTCGACCAGATGGAGCTGAAGTACGTCGTCGACGACGAGGGCGACCTCGCGGCGCCGTGGGAGGAGTTCCGCACGTACTTCATGTTCCGCGGCGAGGCGGAGCAGCAGGTCTTCTCGGTCCGTACGTTCTACGACCGCCCGCACGACCTGGACCAGCGTCCCGTCCTGCTGGACGCCATCGACGACTGGAACCGCCGCACCCTGTGGCCCAAGGTCTACACCCACGCCCACGAGGGCGAGGGCGACGAGGCGGGCTCCGTCCGGCTGATCGGTGAGGCGCAGATGCTCATCGGCACCGGCGTGAGCCTGGAGCACTTCGTCTCCTCGACGGTGAGCTGGGTGCGCGCCTCGATCGAGTTCGACAAGTGGCTCGTGGAGCACCTCGGCATCCAGCCCGCCGAGGACAAGCCGGAGGGCGAGGAGCCCGCGGGCGCCTGAGTCCCGGCAGCCGACGGCCACGGCCCGGAAGACGGTCATCCCCGACCGCCTTCCGGGCCGTTTCCGTGGGCGGACGACCGCGGTACCCGGCCGCCGCCCCGTGCTCAGCCCAGCCTGCCCAGCCGCTCCACCGCCTCCTCCAGCACCTCGTCCCGCTTGCAGAAGGTGAAGCGGACCTGGCTGCGGCCCGCCTGCGGGTCGTCGTAGAAGACGGAGTTCGGTACGGCCGCGACCCCGCAGCGCTCCGGCAGGGCGCGGCAGAAGGCGTAGGCGTCCTCGTCGCCGATGGGGGTGATGTCGGTGGTGATGAAGTACGTCCCCTCCGGCTCGTACACCCGGAAGCCCGCACTCCGCAGGCCCTCGGCCAGCAGGTCGCGCTTGCGGTGCATGTCCTCCCGGAAGCCCGTGAAGAACGCGTCCGGCAGGGCCAGCGCCTCGGCGATCGCGTACTGGAACGGGCCGCCGCTCACGAAGGTGAGGTACTGCTTCGCCGAGCGCACCGCCGCCACCAGCGGCGCCTCCCCGGTGACCCAGCCGACCTTCCACCCCGTGTACGAGAACGTCTTGCCCGAGGACGAGATCGAGACCGTGCGCCCGCGCATACCGGGGAGCGCCGCGATCGGGTGGTGCGCCCCGGTGAAGACCAGGTGCTCGTACACCTCGTCGGTGACCACCAGGAGATCGTGTTCCACCGCGAGCGCCGCGATGCCGGCCAGTTCGTCGGGGGTGAGCACGGTGCCGGTCGGGTTGTGCGGGGTGTTCAGGAGCAGCAGGCGGGTGCGCGGGGTGATCAGGGAGCGCAGTTCGCCGAGGTCCGGGCGGAAACCGGGGGCGCGGAGCGTGAGCGGTACGCGCCGGGCCCCCGCCAGGGCGATGCACGCGGCGTACGAGTCGTAGTACGGCTCGAACGCGATGACCTCGTCGCCCGGTTCCAGCAGGGCCAGCAGGGAGGCGGCGATCGCCTCGGTGGCCCCGGTGGTCACCAGCACCTCCGTCTCCGGGGACCAGCTCAGGCCGTAGAAGCGCTCCTGGTGGGCGGCGACGGCGGCGCGCAGCTCCGGGACGCCGGGGCCCGGCGGGTACTGGTTGCCGAGTCCGGCCCGCAGCGCCCGGACCGCCGCCTCGCGGATCTCCTCGGGGCCGTCGGTGTCCGGGAAGCCCTGGCCGAGGTTGATCGAGCCGGTCCGCACGGCCAGCGCGGACATCTCGGCGAAGATCGTCGTGCCGAACGCGGCGAGGCGGCGGTTGAGCAGCGGCCGCCGCTCCCGTTCCGGGGTTTCCTGAGTGGCTCGTCCCTGTGTCATGGGCGTCATCCTGGGCCGAAGCTCTGGAGTTGCTCAAGTGCGCTTTGGCGCGCGGGGACCCCGGGAATCCCCCTGTCACAACAACGGGGAAGCGACGGGGGACCTCGCTTCGGGGGAAGGAAAGGCGGGTGGGGGCCATGGGCGTCTTCATCGCGGTGCTGATCTCGGCGCTCGTCGTCGGAGGACTGCTGGCCGTTCTGCGGGCCACCGGTGGGAACAGGACGGCGCACGCGCGCACCAAGGGCCGGCGTTCCTCGTCGGCGTCGGCGGGCGGCGAGAGTCTCGGCGCCGGCGACTCCGGCGGCAGCTGGTGGTCGTGGGGCGACTCCGGGTCCGGCAGCGACTCCGGTTCCGGCGGGCACTCCTGCGGCGGCGGCTCGTCGTGCGGGGGCGGGGGCGGGGGTGGCTGCGGCGGGGGCAGCAGCTGACGGGGCCACCCCCGCCGCCGGTGGCGGCTGACGGGGCCATGGGCCCGGGGGCGGGCGCACCAACGGGGAAGCGACGGGGGACCTCGCTTCGGGAGGGTAAGGCGGGTGGCGGCCATGGAGATCGTCTTGACGGTGCTGCTGCTGGGGGCACCGATCGTGGGCGCCGTGTGGCTCGTGTGGGGGATGGTGCGCTGTGGCGGCCGGGATGCCGGCCGGAAGGGCGCGCCTCGTCCCGGCGGTGGAGGTGGACGGCCTTCGGGCGGGAGCCGAGGCCCCGGCGGGAGCCGAGGCCCCGGCGGAAGCCGTCGCTCCGGAGGGCACTCGTGCGGGGGCGGGGCTGGATGCGGTGGGGGAGGCGGTGATTGACCCAGCCGTCGAGGGTCACGGACAGTGATCTCACACCAGGTGCCCGGAGGGTGAACTCCCTCCGGGCGTCTTTTCGTTGAGCGACGCGGACGTTTTCGGTTGAACACGTGAACCCGTGGGCCCCCGAGGGGATGGAAACCACGGCAAGTTGGGCGAAAACGCTGTGGGCGCGGTGCACTTCGTGCTTCCCTCGTCGAAGAGAACATTCAGCCCTCGGACCCCAGTTGGACCAGATCGGGCGCCCCTCACCTCCCACGCGCAGTCTGTCCGGGGCGTTCCGCTGTCCAGGTGTCCATGTGTGTTTGCGGAGCCCACCCATGCTCACCACCCTCCAGACGGCCTACTCCGATACCCGTGCCGCCGACCTGGCCTGGATGCTGGGGCGGGAGCCGCTGCCCGCCCTGGCGGTCCTCGACCTCCGGCTCGGCGGCTCCGAACTCCAGTTGAGGCTGCTCGGCGCCTCCCATCAGGTCCTCCTTCGGGAGGAGGGCGGGACCTGTTCCGAGACCGTGGCCTGCATGCCCGGCAGCAGTACCCCTCTGCCCCTCGGCGTCTCGAAGCGCCTCGGCGACCGGGAGTACGAATTCGCGGCCCGCGTCGAGATGCTGACCCAGGGTCAGTTCGCGGGCCGGGCGCAGGAGCTGCTCGCCCTCGTGAGCGACCATCCGCACGGACTGGTGGGCACCTTCCCCGGCAGTCCGTACGCCTTCACCGCGATGCTCGCCCAGCGCGCCGAGGGTCAGGTGCGGTGGCGGACCTGGCACGCGTACCCGCAGGAAGGGCAGTTGGTGGTGACCCGGACGCGGGTGGGGGCGCGGGTGCCCGCGGTCGCGGTCTGAGCGGCCGGGGCACTTGCACCCGTGTGGGTGACAAGGCGCGACGGTCCAGTGACGTAGCGTTCGCATCATGATCGACCAGCACACGTCGCTGCGAGGGGGCGCGGCGCCGCTCCCCGTGCGGCCGGGGACCGGCCGGTTCCTCGTGCTGGCCGCGGTCTTCGTCTGCGCCGCCTGCGGTCTCGTCTACGAGCTCGAACTGGTCGCGCTCGCCTCGTACTTGATCGGAGACTCGGTCACCCAGGCGTCCGTCGTGCTCTCCGTGATGGTGTTCGCGATGGGGATCGGCTCCCTTCTGGCGAAACGTCTGCGCTGCCACGCCGCCGTCGGGTTCGGCCTGCTGGAGGCCGCCCTCGCGCTGATCGGCGGCTCCTCGGCGCTGGTGCTCTACGCCTCCTTCGCCTGGCTCGGGGAGTCGCAGTACGTCCTGGTCGGGTTCTCGCTGGCGATCGGGGTGCTGATCGGGGCGGAGATCCCGCTGCTGATGACGCTGATCCAGCGCGTCGACCGGCAGGAAGCGGACGGAACCGTCGCCGACCTCTTCGCCGCCGACTACGTGGGCGCGCTGGTCGGCGGGCTCGCCTTCCCCTTTCTGCTGCTGCCGGTGCTGGGACAGCTGACCGGCACGCTGTTCACCGGCTCGGTCAACGCGGCGGCGGGCGGGGCCCTGGTCCTGTGGGTGTTCCGGCGCGACCTCAGTGCCCGTACCCGGTGGCTCCTCGTCCTGGTCAACGTCTCGGTGATCACCGTGCTGGCCACCGCCACCGTGCTGGTCGACGACTTCGAGCGGGCCGCGCGCCGTGCGGTCTACGGCGACCAGGTGCGGGTGGCCGTCCAGACCGGGGTCCAGGAGGTCGTCCTGACCGGTGCCGACCGCGACTCCCTCGACCTCTACCTGGACGGCCGGCTGCGCGTCAGCGCCCGCGACGAGTACCGCTACCACGAGGCGCTGGTGCACCCCGCCATGAACGGCCCCCGGGCCCGCGTGCTCGTCCTGGGCGGCGGCGACGGGCTCGCCGCCCGCGAGGTGCTGCGCTACGAGGACGTCCGCTCGGTCACCGTCGTCGAGCTGGACCCCGGAGTCACCCGATTGGCCCGTACCGACCCCGCCCTCTCCGAGCTGAACGACCACGCCTTCCGGGACCCGCGCCTCACGGTGATCGCGGCGGACGCGTTCCCCTGGCTCCGGACCGACCGGGGGCGCTACGACGTGGTGATCTCCGACCTCCCGGACCCGGGCATCACCGCCAGCACGAAGCTGTACTCCGCCGAGTTCTACGGGCTGATCACGGAGGCCCTGGCCCCGGACGGGCGGCTCGTGGTGCACGCCGGACCGCTGGAGGCCCGGCCGCAGACCTTCTGGACGGTGGAGGCGTCGGTGCGCGCGGGCGGTCTCGCCCCCCGCCCGTACCGCGTCACCGGCCGGTACGGGGGCTTCGCCGCGAGCCCGGACCGGGGCGGCGACGACGACCGGGAGCGGGAGGACTGGGGCTTCCTCCTCGCCGGACCGGGCACGGCCCCACGGATCGTGCTGGCCGCCGGAGGGCCCGAGCCGCGGTCGCTGAGGGGCCGGGAGCTGCGTGAGGGCGCACGGGTGGCGGCCGGCGCCCGCCTGCCGGGCCTCGCTCCGTCGACGCTGATCCACCCCCGGTACTGGGAGGAGGCGTGAGCCCGGAGGGGGCGGGGCGGAGCCCGGCGGAGAGGGGGCGGCGGGGGGCCGGGTGAGCGGTGGTGTGGGGGCGGCGCGGGGCGCGGCCGCGCCGGTGCTTCCCGCGAGCGGGGCGTCCGGTGAGCGGGGAGGCTTTCGGTGGACGGAACCGCTGACGTCCGGGCCGGGGCGGATTAGGCTCGGTTGCCATGGAGCATGAGGTGTTCGTTCCGGTTCCCGCCCCGACCCTGCTGCGCACGCTGGAGGACCCCGTCCGGGTCGCCCGCTGCGTACCCGGCTTCCAGCAGGACGCCGACGCGTCGGCGTCGCCCCTGGCGGGCCGGCTGAAACTGCGGGCCGGTGGCCACACCATCACGTACCGGGGCGAGCTGCGGCTCACCGGTCCGGAGGACGGAGTCGTCCCGGACGGGCGGCGCTTCTCGGTGACCGGGAAGGGCGTGGAGGCTCGGGGCGACGGCGCGGTCGAGCTGATCCTGACCGTCGCGCTCACCGAGACGGACGGCGGGACCACGCTCGCCTACAGCGGTACGGCCGACGGGGACGGGCGACTGGTCGAGCTGGAGGAGGGCGCTGCCCTCGCGGCCGCCCACCGCCTCCTGGACCGCTTCACCCAGCAACTCGTCACGGAGTCGCTGGCGGCGCGGGGGGAGGACGCGGGCTCCGGTGACGGTGCTGCTCCCGGCTCCGGTGGCGGCGTGGAAGCCGATGCCGGCTCCGGTGACGGCGCGGAGGCTGTGGAGGCCGGTGACGGTGACGCTTCCGGTGCTCCCGGCCCCGGCTCGGGCTCCGGCTCCGATGCCGCCCCGTCCGTCTACGACTCCCCGGTGCCGCCGCCCTCGCTCGACCCCGTCGCCGGGCTGGAGTTCACCGTTCCGGAGGAACCGCCCGCCGAGGCCGCGCACGCCCGGCGCACCATGATCGGGCGCAGTGCCGAGGAGGTCGATCACGCGCCCCCGCGCGGCCGCTACGCCCCCGTGCCGTCCCCGGAGTCGGGCGGTGCGAGCACCGCCCTGCGGTGGGTCGCCCCCGCCGCCGCCCTCGCGCTCGCCTCCGCCGTGGTGCTCGGCCGGGCGCTGCGACGCCGGAGGTAGCCGGAGCCGGGGCGACGGCGGACGCGGAGGTGGTGCGGGCCGGAGGCGGTGGCAGGGGGCGGGCCAGTAGGGTCGTCGGGTGAGCAGGAGCGAAGAGAACGTCAGGCTGACCGTCGGCGAAGCCGAGTTGACCATCGACCCGCTGCACGGCTGCCGGATCAGCAGCCTGCGGATCGGGTCCACCGAACTGCTCCGCCAGGGCGAGCGGTACGGCTGCTTCCCTATGGTCCCCTGGTGCGGGCGCACCGGGTACGGACAGTTCCGCAACGGTGACGTGCTCCACGAACTGCCGCTCAACTCCCCGCCGCACGCCATCCACGGCACCGGCCGGGACACCTCCTGGCGGCCGGCGTACACGGCCGCCGGGCTGGCCGAGGGCCGGGCCGCCTTCTCCTACGACCTCGCCGACCCCTGGCCGTACGAGGGCCGGGTGACGCAGACCTTCGAGCTGACCGGGGACTCCCTGACGCTCGGTCTCGCCGTCGAGACGTACGGCGACTCCTTCCCCGCGCAGGCGGGCTGGCACCCCTGGTTCCACCGCAACCTCGGCGGCCAGGACGCCCAGCTCTCCTTCGAGCCCGGCTGGCAGGAGGAGCGGGGCGCGGACCACCTGCCGACCGGGAAGCGCATCGACCCCGTACCCGGACCGTGGGACGACTGCTTCGGCATGCCGGACGGCGTGGACGTGAAGCTCACCTGGCCGGAGCAGCTGGAGCTGACGGTCAGGAGCCGCGGTGAGTGGGTGGTGGTCTACGACGAGCAGGACGAGGCGGTGTGCGTGGAGCCGCAGTCCGGACCGCCGAACGGGCTGAACACCGCGCCCCGGCTGGTGACCCCGATCGACCCGCTGGAGATCACGACGACCTGGAGCTGGACACGGCTCTGAGCCGGTGCCCGGCCGTGGGCCCGGGCTCCACCGCTTACCCTCGTGGTCATGACTGACGTACGCGCTGACCTGCTCCAGCAGATCAAGGACAAGGCCGTGGTGCACGGCAAGGTGACCCTCTCCTCGGGCCTGGAAGCCGACTGGTACATCGACCTGCGCCGGATCACGCTGGACGGCCAGGCCGCGCCGCTGGTCGGCCAGGTCATGCTCGACGCCACCGCCGAGCTGGACTACGACTGCGTCGGCGGGCTGACGCTCGGTGCCGACCCGGTCGCCACCTCGATGCTGCACGCCTCCGCCGCCCGCGGTAAGAGCCTGGACGCGTTCGTCGTCCGCAAGGCGCAGAAGGCGCACGGGATGCAGCGCCGGATCGAGGGCACCGACGTGAAGGGCCGCCGCTGCCTGGTCGTCGAGGACACCTCGACGACGGGCGGTTCGCCGCTGACCGCCGTCGAGGCGGTGCGCGAGGCGGGCGGCGAGGTCGTCGCCGTCGCCGTGATCGTCGAGCGCGGGGCCGCCCCGGCCATCGCGGAGGCGGGCCTGCCGTACGTGCACGTCTACTCGGTGGCCGACCTCGATCTGGCCTGAGCCGCACGCGTACGCGGGGTGACCTGCGTTTTTCGCCAGGGGTGGACCGTTTCACGTGAAACCGTCCACCCCTGACCCATCACCGTCCGGTATCCAACGGGGTCCGCCGGGTGGAGCCGCAGGGCGAGTCTGGGAAGATGGGGGCGACGATGACGTCGCCCCCAGGTCAGGGACTTACGCCTGCACACCCGCACATCCCAAGGAGCGGTCAGATGCCCATCGCAACCCCCGAGGCTTACGCCGAGATGCTCGACCGGGCCAAGGCGGGCAAGTTCGCCTACCCGGCCATCAACGTGACCTCGTCCCAGACCCTGCACGCGGCCCTGCGCGGTTTCGCGGAGGCCGAGAGCGACGGCATCGTCCAGATCTCCACCGGCGGTGCGGAGTTCCTGGGCGGCCAGTACAACAAGGACATGGTCACGGGCGCGGTCGCCCTGGCCGAGTTCGCGCACATCGTCGCCGCGAAGTACGACGTCACCATCGCGCTGCACACCGACCACTGCCCCAAGGACAAGCTGGACGGGTACGTACGTCCGCTGCTCGACATCTCCGCCGAGCGCGTCGCCAAGGGCCTGAACCCGCTGTTCCAGTCCCACATGTGGGACGGCTCGGCCGAGACCCTCGCCGACAACCTGGCCATCGGCCAGGAGCTGCTGGCCAAGGCCGCCGCCGCCAAGATCATCCTTGAGGTCGAGATCACCCCGACCGGCGGCGAGGAGGACGGCGTCACGCACGAGATCAACGACGAGCTGTACACGACCGTCGAGGACGCGCTGCGCACCGCCGAGGCCCTGGGCCTGGGCGAGAAGGGCCGCTACCTGCTGGCCGCCTCCTTCGGCAACGTCCACGGCGTCTACAAGCCGGGCAACGTCGTGCTCCGTCCCGAGCTGCTCAAGGACCTCCAGGCAGGCGTCTCCGAGAAGTACGGCAAGCCGGCCGGCAGCCAGCCGTTCGACTTCGTCTTCCACGGCGGCTCCGGCTCCACCGCCGAGGAGATCGCCACCGCGCTGGAGAACGGCGTCGTGAAGATGAACCTCGACACCGACACCCAGTACGCCTTCACCCGCCCGGTCGCGGACCACATGTTCCGCAACTACGACGGTGTCCTGAAGGTCGACGGCGAGGTCGGCAACAAGAAGACCTACGACCCCCGCACCTGGGGCAAGCTCGCCGAGGCCGGTATGGCCGCGCGCGTCACCGAGGCGTGCGCGAACCTGCGCTCCACCGGCACGAAGCTGAAGTAACCACCCCGTAGGCACGGACGTACGGTGTCGGGCCCGGTCCTCCTCCGGAGGGCCGGGCCCGTCGCCGTGCCGCGAGAGAAGAGGATCTGTGGCGAGCGCGCCCTACGATTTCGACACCGTCGTCGACCGCCGGGGCACCTGGTGCGTCCAGTGGGACGGGGTCGCCGACCGCTTCGGGGCCGACGGCCTGCTGCCGTTCACCATCTCCGACATGGACTTCGCCACCGCCCCCGAGGTGCTGGCCGCGCTCCGGGCGCGCGTGGACCACGGGGTGTTCGGCTACACCACCTGGCAGCAGGACGACTTCCGTTCCGCGATAGCCCACTGGTACGCCACCCGGTACGGCACCGCGATCGACACCGGGCAGCTGGTCTACGGCCCGTCCGTCCTCAGCCAGCTCTCCCAGCTCCTCCAGATGTGGACGGCCGAGGGCGACGGCGTGGTCGTCCACACCCCCACGTACGACGGCTTCCGCAAGGCGGTCACCGGGCTCGGGCGCGAGCTGCGCGGGGTGCCGGTGGGGGACGAGGAGGCGCTGGAGCGGGAGCTGGCCCGGCCGGACGCGAAGGCGCTGGTGCTGTGCTCGCCCCACAACCCCACCGGCCGGGTGTGGACGGCGGGTGAGCTGGCCCGCACGGCGGAGCTGGCCGAGCGGCACGGGGTCGCCGTGATCAGCGACGAGATCCACGCGGACTTCGTGCACGAGGGAGGCGTCGGGCGCGTCCACGTTCCGTGGACGCGGGTGGCGGGCGGCGGGCGCTGGGCGCTCGTCACCTCAGGCTCGAAGGCGTTCAACTTCCCGGCGCTGACCGGGTCGTACGGGTTCATCGGAGACGCCGGGGACCGGACGGAGTTCCTGCGGCGGATGGAGACGGCGGAGGGCCTGGCGTCGCCCGCCGTCCTGTCGTTGACCGCGCACATCGCCGCGTACCGGGAGGGTGCGGCGTGGCTGGACGCGGTCCGCGCGTACACGGCGGGGAACCTGGCGTACGTCGCGCGGCGGCTGGGCGACGCCCTGCCCGAGCTGGGGTGGACGCCGCCCGAGGCCGGCTACCTGGCGTGGATCGACCTGCGTCCGCTGGGTGTGGACGACGAGGCGTTGCAGCGGGTGCTGGTGGAGCGGGAACGGGTGGCAATCATGGGGGGCGCGGTCTACGGGGCGCCCGGCTTCCTCCGGCTGAACGTGGGGTGCCCGCGGGAGAAGGCGGTGCTGGGGGTGGAGGCGCTGGTGCGGGCGGTGGAGGCCCTGCGCTGACCGGTGGGCGGTGGCCGGTGGGGGTCTTGCGCTGACCGGCTGGCGGTGGCCGGTGCCTTCGTAGCGGTGCTCGCTGGCGCTGATCCAGGCGAGCTTCCATCCGGACGACCGGGCGCGGGGCGTGGGGCTGTGGTCCGGGTTCGGCGGGGTGGGGGCGGCCGTGGGGCCCTTCGTGGGCGGGTGGCTCGTCGACGGGCCCGGATGGCGGTGGGTGTTCCTGCTCAATCTGCCGCTCGCCGCGCTCTGCGTCCCCGTCGCCCTCCGGCACGTACCGGAGTCGCGCGATCCGGCGGCGCACGGCCGGTTCGACGTGCTGGGGGCCGCCCTCGCGGCGCTGGCGCTCGCCGGGGTGACGTACGCGCTGATCGAGGCCCCCGCGCGGGGCGCGTCGCCCGTGGTGGTCGGGGCGGCCGTCGGCGGGCTGGTTCTGGCGGCCGTGTTCGTGGCGGTGGAGCGGAGGCGGGCCGACCCCATGCTGCCGCCGTCGATCTTCCGCTCCCGCCTGTTCACCTCGGTCAACCTGGTGACCTTCTGCGTCTACGCGGCCCTCGGCGGCTTCTTCTTCCTCTCCGCGATCCAGCTCCAGGTCGTCGCCGGATACTCGGCGCTGGGGGCCGGCACCGCGCTGCTGCCCACCACCGTGCTGATGCTGCTGTTCTCCGCCCGGTCGGGGGAGCTGGGCCGCCGGATCGGGCCCCGGATCCCGCTCACGGCGGGGCCGCTGCTGGCCGCCGCCGGGATGCTGCTGATGCTGCGGGTGGGGCCGGACCGGCGGGTACGCGGGCGAGGTGCTGCCCGCCGTCGTGGTGCTCGGCGCCGGGCTCGTCGTGGTCGTCGCCCCGCTCACCGCGACCGTCCTGGCCGCCGTGGACGCCGGGCGGGCGGGGCTGGCCAGCGGCATCAACAACGCCGCCGCGCGGGCCGCCGGGCTCATCGCGGTGGCCGCGCTGCCGCTGCTCGCCGGGATGGGGCCGGAGGCGTACCGGGACGCGGGCGAGTTCGCCGCGACCTTCCGGCGGGCGATGCCGATGTGCGCCGGGCTGCTGGTGGCCGGGGCGCTCCTCGCCTGGTGGACGGTGCGCGCCCCGGCCCCCGCCGCCGCGCGGGGCGAGCGGCCCGCGTGCGCGGTGCACTGCGGGGTCGCTTCCCCGCCGCTGGAACCGGAGCACGGCGACCGGTGAGCCGTACGCGGGGGACAGCGCGGCGGCGGGCGAGCCCAGCGCGGCGTCCGGTGAGCCGTACGCGGGGGAGGAGCACGGCGACGGGTGAGCCGCCCCCCGAGGCTTCCACGAGCGGGCCGGGGCGCGGTGCCGCCGGGGCGTGACGGCAGGCACACTTGAGGCATGTCCATCCACGAGAACCTGCTCGGGGGCCCCGCCCCGACCCACCTGCCCGACGACCCCGAGCCGCGCGAGCTGCTGGCGGCCGGAACCCCGCCCGCCGAGGTCGCCGCGAAGTACCCCACCTCCTCGCTCGCCTGGGCGCAGCTCGCCGACGAGGCGTTCGAGGGCGGCCGGGTCGTCGAGTCGTACGCGTACGCCCGTACCGGCTACCACCGCGGCCTCGACTCCCTGCGCCGGGCCGGCTGGAAGGGCCACGGCCCCGTCCCGTTCGAGCACGAGCCGAACCGCGGCTTCCTGCGCGCCCTGCACGCCCTCGCGCGGGCGGCCGGGGCGATCGGGGAGACCCAGGAGCACGAGCGCTGCACGACGTTCCTGCGCGACTCCTCGCCGACCGCCGCCGACATCCTGGGCTGATCCCCTCTGTCCTGAGCCGTCTCCCCGCCCGAGCGCCGAGGGCGGGGAGACGCTTAGTATGCGAGCAGGGGACCGGAGCTCCATCACCTCACGGAAGGGGCGGACCGCTACCCGGAAGCTCGTGTCGAGGAGACAGAAATGTCGACCAACCACCCCGACCCCGAAGCCACCGGTGCGGACACCCCGTACCTGGACTTCGCGGGAACGACTCCGTACGAGGACTATGTCCAGGCGGACGTTCTGACCCACCTCCAGCACCTCCGCTCGGAGGATCCCGGCGAGATGGTCTTCCTGGTCACCACCCAGGTCATGGAGTTGTGGTTCACGGTCATCGTCCATGAGTGGGAGACCGCCACCCGCGCCCTGCGCGAGGACCGCATACCCGTCGCGCGCGACGCCCTGAAGCGGTCGCTGCGCGAGCTGGAGGCGCTGAACGAGTCCTGGCGGCCGCTGGCCGGGCTCACTCCCGCCCAGTTCAACTCCTACCGGGGCTCCCTCGGTGAGGGGTCCGGGTTCCAGTCCGCGATGTACCGGCGGATGGAGTTCCTGCTCGGCGACAAGTCCGCCTCCATGCTGGTGCCGCACCGGGGCGCGCCCCGGGTGCACGCCGAGTTGGAGAAGGCGCTCGCGGAGCCCAGCCTGTACGACGAGACCCTCGCGCTGCTGGCCCGGCGCGGGTACGCGATCCCCGAGTCGGTGATCACACGGGACCTGACCCGGCGGTACGAGCCCTCGCCCGAGGTCGAGGCCGTGTGGGCGGAGATCTACGCCTCCGACGACCAGAACGACGAGCTGGTGCGCCTCGGCGAGCTGCTGACCGACGTCGGCGAGCTGGTGTGGCGCTGGCGCAACGACCACCTCGTCGCCACCCGGCGCGCGATGGGCTCCAAGACCGGTACCGGCGGTTCCGCCGGGGTGGCCTGGCTGGAGAAGCGCGCCACGAAGAACGTGTTCCCCGAGCTGTGGACGGCGCGCAGCCATGTCTGAGACCACGGTCACGACCACGGACCTCCGCGCGCGGGCTTCGAGGCTCGACGCCGCCGATCCGCTCGCCGCACGCCGCGAACTGTTCGCGCTCGACGACGGCGTCTACCTCGACGGCAACTCGCTCGGCGCGCTGCCCGTCCACGTCCCGGCGCGGGTGCAGGACGTCCTGGCCCGCCAGTGGGGCCAGCTGCGCATCAGGTCCTGGGACGAGAGCGGCTGGTGGACGGCGCCCGAGCGGATCGGGGACCGGATCGCCCCGCTCGTCGGGGCCGCCGCCGGGCAGATCGTCGTCGGCGACTCGACCAGCGTGAACGTCTTCAAGGCCGTCGTCGCCGCCGCCCGCCTCGCGGGCGAGGGGCGGGACGAGATCCTGGTCGACGCGTCCACCTTCCCCACGGACGGGTACATCGCGGCGTCCGCCGCCCGGCTCACCGGTCACCGGATCGTGCCGGTCCAGCCCGCCGACGTCCCCGCCGCGCTCGGTCCGCGTACCGCCGCCGTGCTGCTCAACCACGTCGACTACCGCTCCGGCCGGCTGCACGACCTGCCCGGCCTGACCGCCGCCGTCCACGCGGCGGGCGCGGTCGCGGTGTGGGACCTGTGCCACAGCGCCGGGCGCCCTCCCGGTGGGACTGGACGAGCACACGGTGGACCTGGCGGTCGGCTGTACGTACAAGTACCTGAACGGGGGCCCCGGTTCGCCCGCGTACCTGTACGTCGCCGAGCGCCACCAGGCCGCCTTCGACTCGCCCCTGCCGGGCTGGAACTCGCACGCCGACCCGTTCGGCATGACGCCGGACTACGCCCCGGCGGACGGTTCCGTACGGGGCCGGGTCGGCACCCCCGACATCGTCTCCATGCTGACGCTGGAGGCGGCGCTCGACGTCTGGGACGGGGTGTCGGTGGACGCGGTGCGGGCCAAGTCCCTCGCGCTGACGGACTTCTTCCTGGAGTGCGTCGAGGCGTACGTCCCGGCGGGCCGGGTCACCTCCGTCACCCCGGCCGCGCACGCCGAACGCGGCAGCCAGGTCGCCCTGCGCTGCGACGACGCCGGACCGGTGATGCGCCGGCTGATCGAGCGGGGCGTCGTGGGCGACCTGCGGCGTCCGGACGTGCTGCGGTTCGGCTTCACCCCGCTGTACGTGGGATACGCCGACGCGGAACGGGCGGCGCGGGTGCTCGCCGACGTACTGGCCGAGGTGCGGCCGGCCTGACGCCCCGTCGGGCCCGCGTGCGACCGGGCGGGGACGGTACCGGGTGCTGGTACCGTCCCCGCAGGTCAACCCTGTTGGGGCAGGACACTTGCACAGGCCATGGGCAGAGGACGGTTGAGCAGCATGACGGATTCCCCGGGTTCCCCGGACTCTGCCGCGCGCGAGCGGGACGCGGCCGAGAGCGCGTCGGCGTTCGCCCACCCCGCCGTCGCCCCCGACCGGACGGCCGCCTACGGGGACCACCCCGACCAGGTCGTCGACTTCTACGCCCCGCGCGACGGCCGCACCGGGGCCCCGCTCGTCGTCCTCCTGCACGGCGGCGCCTGGCGGGCCCCCTACGACCGGGCTCATCTCTCCCCGCTCGCGGACTTCCTGGCCCGCCGGGGCTTCGCCGTGGCGAGCGTGGAGTACCGGCGCGGCGGCGACGACATCCCTCGGCAGCGCGTCGGCGAGGAGCCCCGGCCGGGGAGCACCGACCCCGTCGCGGGGCGCTGGCCGGAGACCTTCGACGACGTGGCCGCCGCCCTGGACGCGATGCCCGCCCTGGCCTCCCGCGAGCTGCCGGGCGCCGATGCGCGGCGGATCGTGGTCTCCGGGCACTCGGCGGGGGGACACCTCGCGCTGTGGGCGGCGGCGCGGCACGTGCTGCCCGAGGGGTCGCCGTGGCGGCTGCCCGCCCCGCCGCCGCTGCGCGGGGTCGTCGCGCTGGCCCCGATCGCGGACTTCGCCACGGCGGTCGAGCTGGGGGTGTGCGGCGGAGCGGTCACCCAACTTCTGGGCGGAGAGGGCGAGTTCGCCGAGCGGGTGGCCCACGCCGACCCCGGAGCGCTGCTGCCGACCGGGATCGCCACCGTGATCGTGCACGGTGTCGAGGACATCGTCGTACCCCGCGCCGTGTCCGAGGCGTACGTGGACGCGGCGGCCCGGTTCGGCGAGACGGTCGGGCTGACGCTGCTCGGCGGCGCCGGGCACTTCCCGCTGATCGACCCGGCCGCCGACGCCTGCGCGGTCGTGGCCGAGGAGATCACCCAGCTTGCCTGGTAGACGCAAGGCTCCCACCTGCGGTTTCGCAGTGCGGGGCGCGGTGGGGCGGAGGCGCGTAGTCCTTGAGACGGATGCCCCGGAATCCGTAGCGATGGTGACGACCCGCCGTCCGCCGCCGCCTACCGTGGAAGCGTGACCGAGACCCAGACGAAGACCAGCAGCCCGGAGTTCCGGGCCGCCGCAGGGGCGATCGACGGCCTGCGGAACGATCTCCTGCGCGATGTGCTCGCCTACCGGCCGCTGCCGCCGCTGAACCCTGACGGCCGGCTGATACGGCGGCTGCCCGAGGGCGCGCGGAAGGCCGCCGTCTGGACCCCGCACGCGCTGGTGCTGTTCGCCGCCTTCCTCGTGATGATGGCCGGGTTCACCGAGTGGGAGTACCGCCTGCTGATGGGGCTGGTGCCCGCGATCCCGGTCGTGATGACCCTCGTGCGGCCGGTCGCCGCGTTCTGGGCCGCCCTGCTGGCGACCGTCTTCTGCGGTGTGCTGGGCAGCGACGGGCTGTGGGGGCCGGGCGCTTTCCTGGCCCAGATCGTGGTCATGGTGGTCGTGGCCGCCCGGACCCGGCCCCGTACGGCCGCCTGGATGTGGCTGCTGACGCTGCTGTTCGGGATGCTCCTGGAGGGCGGCGACCCGAGCATCACCGCGCCCGTGGCCGTCCTCTCGGCCTTCGCGCTGCTCGTCGTCGCCGTGGTGCAGATCCGGCGCGACGCCGAGCGCGAGGTCACCGTGCAGCGCACCGTCACCGCTGTCGAGCGCGACCGGCGGACCCTGCTGGAGGAACGCACCACCATCGCCAGGGAGCTGCACGACGTGGTGGCCCACCACATGTCGGTCGTCGCGATCCAGGCCGAGGCCGCCCCGTACCGGGTGGAGAACCCGCCGCCGGAGCTGGAGCAGGCGTTCGTCACCATCCGGGAGAACGCGGTGGCCGCCCTCACCGAGCTGCGCCGCGTGCTCGGGGTCGTCCGGGCGGAGGACTACGAGGCGCCGGACGCACCGCAGCCCACCCTCGCCGTGCTCGACGGGTTGCTGGACAACGTCCGCGAGACCGGCCTGGAGACGGAGAAGGTGATCACCGGTGCCGTCCGCGAGCTGCCTCAGGGCGTCGAGCTGTCGGCGTACCGGATCGTCCAGGAGGCCCTGAGCAACAGCCTGCGGCACGCGCCTGGCGCCTCCGCGCGGGTGGAGCTGAGCTACGTCCTCGGCGGCCTGGGACTGCGCGTGGTCAACGGGCCCCCGCGGGGCCTGGTCAAGCCTTCGCCCGGTGCCGGCCACGGGATCACCGGGATGCGGGAGCGGGTGGCGATGCTGAACGGCGAGATGACGGCCGGAGCGACGGCGGACGGCGGGTACGAGATCGCGGTGTTCCTCCCCGTACCGCTGTCGGACCTGCCGGAGCCCCGTGGGACGGCCGGCGGCGACGCCGACACGGTCGTCGTCGAACGGGACGGCCGGGCATGAGCGACACCGACATCCGGGTCCTGATCGTCGACGACCAGATGATGGTCCGCGAGGGGTTCTCGGTCCTGCTCAACGCGATGCCGGGCATCACGGTGGTGGGCGAGGCGCTGGACGGCCGGCAGGCGCTCGACCAGGTCGCCGCACTGCGCCCCGACGTCGTCCTGATGGACATCCGCATGCCGGAGATGAACGGCATCGAGGCGACCCGCGAGATCGTGGCTCGGGACGCCGACGCGAAGGTCCTGGTCCTGACGACGTTCGACCTCGACGAGTACGTCTACCAGGCGCTGCGGGCCGGGGCCTCGGGCTTCCTGCTCAAGGACGCCTCGGCCCGCCAGCTCGCGGACGGGGTGCGGGTGGTCGCCTCGGGCGATGCGCTGCTCGCCCCGACGGTGACCCGGCGGCTGATCAACGAGTTCTCCAAGCTCGCGGAGGCCCCGCGACCGCCCGCACTCGCCCGGATCGGGGACCTCACCGAGCGCGAGACGGAGGTGCTGGTCCTCATCGCGCAGGGGCTCTCCAACGGGGAGATCGCCTCGCACCTGATCGTCGCCGAGTCCACGATCAAGACGCACGTCAGCCGCGTCCTGGTGAAGCTGGGGCTGCGCGACCGGACCCAGGCGGCGGTGTTCGCGTACGAGGCGCGGCTGGTCACTCCGGGGTAGCGCGGCTGCCCCCGGGGCCCGGAGGTCCGTGATCCGGCGGGCCTCCCCGGCGCGGGAGGCCGAGCGGAGAGCGTCCGTACCGCCCCCTTGCAGTGGCGGCGGGCGCGGGTAGCGTCGGGCCATGCACGTCTCCTTCGATCCCTGGTCGCCCGCGTTCGTCGCCGATCCCTACCCCGCCTACGCCGCTCTGCGGGCCGCGGGCCGGGCGCACCGGTTCGAGCCGACGGGGCAGTGGCTGATCCCGCACCACTCCGACGTATCGGCCCTGCTGCGGGACCGGCGGCTCGGCCGGACGTATCTGCACCGCTTCAGCCACGAGGAGTTCGGCCGCACCCCGCCGCCCGCCGCGCACGAGCCGTTCACCACGCTCAACGGGCAGGGCATTCTCGATCTGGAGGCCCCCGACCACCCCCGTATCCGGCGGCTGGTCTCCCGCGCGTTCACCCCGCGTACGGTCGAGAACCTGGCCCCGACCGTACGGCGGCTGGCGGCCGGCCTGGTCGACGCGTTCGTGGCCGAGGGAGGCGGGGACCTGCTGGCGGAGATCGCGGAGCCGCTGCCGGTCGCGGTGATCGCGGAGATGCTGGGCGTCCCGGAGGCCGACCGGGGGCTGTTGCGGCCCTGGTCGGCGGCGATCTGCGGGATGTTCGAGCTGAACCCCTCGGAGGAGACGGCGGCGGCCGCCGTACGCGCCTCCGTCGACTTCTCCGCCTATCTGCGCGGCCTCATCGCCGAGCGGCGCGCCGACCCCGGAGACGACCTGATCTCGGCGCTCATCGCCGCCCACGACGAGGGCGAGCGGCTGACCGAGCAGGAGATGGTCTCGACCTGTGTGCTGTTGCTGAACGCGGGCCACGAGGCGACGGTCAACACCACCGCCGGCGGCTGGCGCACCCTCTTCCACCACCCGGAGCAACTGGCCGCGCTGCGCGCCGATCCCACGCTGCTGCCCACCGCGATCGAGGAACTGCTCCGCTACGACACCCCGTTGCAGATGTTCGAACGCTGGGTGCTGGACGACATCGAGATCGACGGCCAGGTGATCCGGCGGGGCGAGGAGGTGGCGCTGCTGTTCGGCTCGGCCAACCGGGACCCGGAGCGGTTCGCGCGCCCGGACACCCTGGACCTGTCGCGTACGGACAACCCGCACCTCACCTTCGGCGCGGGCATCCACTTCTGCCTGGGCGCCCCGCTGGCCCGGCTGGAGCTGACCGCCTCCTTCGGGGAGCTGCTGCGCAAGGCGCCCGCACTGCGGATGACGGCGGAGCCCGCGTGGCAGCCGGGGTACGTGATCCGGGGGCTGAAGGAGCTGCTGGTGGAGGTGTGAGGGCGAGGACGGGCCTGGACCGTGGTGAGGCGGGCGGGCCGGGTGCGCGGCGGGCCGGCCCGGTGGCTCAGCAGGGGGCGTAGCACTCCGGCCTCGGCGCCCCGGCGAGCGCGTCCCTTGCCGTGCGGGGCCCGGAGCACGATGCCTACGGGGGCGCCGGCGAAGGCCGCCGCACAGCCGGCGGTGCCTACGGCGGCCTCCCGCCGTTCGTCCCGCATGCCCTAGTGGATCTCCATACCGGGGGACGTGGCACGGCAGGGGGACGGTTCCCCTCCGCGACCCGCACCGCGGACGCCGCGGGGGCGGGGCGCCCCGTGCGGGAGGGAACGGCGAGAGGGCTTACGTCAGTGGGTAGGACGAGCGGCCCGACGCCTCGTCGATCTCGTCGTGCGCCTTGGTCAGCAGCTTCATCGCCAGTTCGTTGAGCGCCCTGGCCCCCGCGATCTCCTCGCCGACCCGCTGCTGGTCGGCGTCCGACGGGTGGCGGCCGGCGTAGCCGTGGGCGCGTACCTCCGTTCCGTCGGAGAGGCGGACGAGCGCCGCCGCACGGGTGCGGTGGGAGTCCTCCTCGAATGCGAGGTCGATGTGCCATCCGACAGCGATCCTGGTCATGACGGTCACCTCCGGGACCGGTCACGGGACGGCTCGGTTCCGCGGCCGCCCCCTACCAGCGTGCGCCCGCCGCCCCGTCCGCGCTCGCCGGGGCGGGCAGCATCAGCGCCCAGGCGCCCGGCCGGACCGTCCAGGTCCGGGTGCGCACCGGCCCCGCGGTCCGTATGCCCGCCCGGTAGCGGAAGTCCGCGCCCGAGACCGTGACCGCCCCGGCCTCCGCCGTCACGTCCTCGCCCGCGGCGGTGCGGACGACGACGTCGGCCAGCCCTCCGCCCCCTCGGGAGGTCACGGAGAGGCCCCGGACCGGGGTGTCCAGGTCGCTCAGCACCACCCCGTCCGCCTCGATGCGCAGGCGGTGTGTGGTCGGGTGCGCGGCGGCGGCGGCGACCGGGACCGGCCGGACCAGGGACGCCACCAGCGAGCGACAGGTGTCCCAGACGGCCGTGACGCCCGCGTGCGGGCCCCGCGCGTCGGGCGGCGGGGCGGGGACGGGGATGCGCAGGCGGCCGAGGACGACGCCGTCGCTGTCGTCGACCAGCAGGTCCAGACGGCGCACCACTCCGTCGAGCGCGGTCCGCGCGGCGGCCACCGCGCCGCGGGGGACGCCGAGGGCGTGGGCCACTTCCAGGGCGTGCGCCGCGCCGACGGGGATCAGGGAGAGGACGCCGGCGGCCAGCTCCCGTTCACGGTGCAGCTGGGCCACCGCACGCAGCAGCGCGTGGTCGTCGCCGACCACCACGGGCCTGCGCGAACCCCGCCGGGACAGGGCCCGCGCGAACTCCTCGGGGGTGTCCGGAAGGCAGATCTTGGCGTGCGAGCCGGCGCTCAGCACGTCCTTGGCGATACGGACGGACTCGCCGTCGCTCCGGCGGGCGACCGGGTCGATGACCACCAGAAGCTGGTCGTCGCCGTCGCCGGGGGGCTCTGCAGCCGACACCTCGGTCCTTCCTCGGGTAGCATCTTGGTGCAAGAGCCCCTTGCGCTATTGCGCCAGGGGCTTCGTCTATTCCGGGGCACCCGGTTCGACGGCTCAGGCTCTGCCGTACATCGTCGTACGGCAGGTACGACCTTGACGTACGCCCCCTGACCTTGGACATGCCCCGCCCGGAAGGGGTGTACGCCTGTGCCCGCACTTGTGCTGCTCGGTGCTCAGTGGGGTGACGAGGGCAAGGGGAAGGCCACCGACCTGCTCGGTGGATCCGTGGACTATGTGGTGCGCTACCAGGGCGGCAACAACGCCGGCCACACGGTCGTCGTCGGCGACCAGAAGTACGCGCTGCATCTCCTCCCCTCCGGAATCCTGTCGCCGGGGTGCACCCCGGTCATCGGAAACGGTGTCGTGGTCGACCCGGCGGTCCTGCTCTCCGAGCTGAGCGGTCTGAACGAGCGAGGCGTCGACACGTCCAAGCTTTTGATCAGCGGAAACGCTCACCTGATCACTCCGTATAACGTCACGCTCGACAAGGTGACCGAGCGCTTCCTGGGGAAGCGCAAGATCGGCACGACGGGCCGGGGCATCGGCCCGACGTACGCCGACAAGATCAACCGGGTGGGCATCCGCGTCCAGGACCTCTACGACGAGTCGATCCTGGAGCAGAAGGTGGAGGCGGCCCTGGAGCAGAAGAACCAGCTCCTGGCCAAGGTCTTCAACCGCCGGGCCATCGAGGCCGGCAAGGTCGTCGAGGACATGCTCCAGTACGCGGAGCAGATCAAGCCGTTCGTCGCCGACACGACCCTGATCCTGAACGACGCCATCGACGACGGCAAGGTCGTGCTCTTCGAGGGCGGCCAGGGCACCCTGCTCGACGTCGACCACGGCACGTACCCCTTCGTCACCTCGTCGAACCCGACCGCGGGCGGCGCCTGCACCGGAGCCGGTGTAGGCCCGACGAAGATCAGCCGCGTGATCGGCATCCTCAAGGCCTATACGACGCGTGTGGGGGCCGGTCCGTTCCCGACCGAGCTGTTCGACGAGGACGGCGAGGCGCTGCGGCGCATCGGCGGCGAGCGCGGCGTCACCACCGGCCGTGACCGCCGCTGCGGCTGGTTCGACGCCCCGATCGCGCGGTACGCGACGCGGGTCAACGGCCTGACCGACTTCTTCCTCACCAAGCTGGACGTCCTCACCGGCTGGGAGCGGATCCCGGTCTGCGTGGCGTACGAGATCGACGGCAAGCGTGTCGAGGAACTCCCGTACAACCAGACCGACTTCCACCACGCGAAGCCGATCTACGAGTACCTGCCGGGCTGGTCCGAGGACATCACCAAGGCCAAGACCTTCTCCGACCTGCCGAAGAACGCGCAGGGTTACGTGAAGGCCCTGGAGGAGATGTCGGGCGCTCCGATCTCCGCGATCGGCGTCGGCCCCGGCCGGACCGAGACGATCGAGATCAACTCGTTCCTGTAGGGAGCGGTTCTCCGTGGGGCCCGCGATCACCGTGATCGCGGGCCCCACGGGCATGTCGCGCGCCGTGGGTGCGCGCGTACCGGGGGCTGATCGACGCGCTGCACGCGTACCCGCGTTTCGCCGACGTCGGTACGCCGCAGACGCGGGCGCGGGAGGCGGCGGCGTTCCTGACGCACGCGGTCTTCGAGTCGGTCGGGCTGAAGTACGTCAAGGAGATCGACGAGGCCGACCACGGGCGCACATGCGGTGCCACCCAGCCCTTCGGCTGCCCGGTGGTGGGGCGGTACGGGCGCATCACGGGCGTCGTCGGGGTCGCCCCGGGGGCCGGGCCGACGTGCTGAAGCGCCCGTCGCACGGTACGGGTTCACCGCTCGACCCGCCGCTCCGGAGCGCTACGCCGGGGTTTCCGTGCCGTCCGCATGCTGGGCACGGCCGGAAGATTTTACCTTCGGTTCCGTCGCGGTCCGGCGGGGATGCGGACGGACTCCCTCCGGAATAACGGCTGTTGAGGGCCCTCCGGCGAGGTCGCGCCGGAGCGGCGAGGCCGGCGGTGGCGGTACCGGGACCTTTCGGCAGGGTTGGTCTAGACCTTGACAGGTTCAGACCATCTCGCTTGAGTGTCGGGCACCCCCACGGCGGCGCACGGCCGGACGTCGCGCCGCGTCCAAGGAGTGTGATCACGTGATCCGACGTGTCATGAGTCTGCTGGTCGCGCTCGGCGCGCTCGTCGCAGCACTCGTCGTCCTTCCCGCCGCCACCGCGCAGGCCGCCGCCTGCGCCACGGCCTGGAGTTCCTCCGCCGTCTACACGAACGGCGGCACGGTCTCGTACAACGGCCGCAACTACACCGCCAAGTGGTGGACGCAGAACGAGCGTCCGGGTTCGTCGGACGTCTGGGCCGACAAGGGCGCCTGCGGCGGCGGTGACGGGCCGGGCCAGAACGACGGGTTCGTCGTCAGCGAGGCCCAGTTCAACCAGATGTTCCCGAACCGGAACGCCTTCTACACCTACCAGGGCCTGACCGACGCGCTGAGCGCCTACCCGGCCTTCGCCAACACCGGCAGCGACGAGGTCAAGAAGCGCGAGGCCGCAGCCTTCCTCGCCAACGTCAGCCACGAGACCGGCGGGCTGGTGTACATCAAGGAAGTCAACGAGGCGAACTACCCGCACTACTGCGACGCCACCCAGCCCTACGGCTGCCCGGCGGGCCAGTCCGCCTACTACGGCCGCGGCCCGATCCAGCTGAGCTGGAACTTCAACTACAAGGCCGCCGGGGACGCGCTGGGCATCAACCTGCTGGCCAACCCGTACCTGGTGGAGCAGAACGCCTCCGTGGCGTGGAAGACCGGCCTCTGGTACTGGAACACCCAGAACGGCCCCGGCACGATGACCGCCCACAACGCCATCGTCAACAACGCCGGCTTCGGCGAGACGATCCGCTCCATCAACGGCGCACTGGAGTGCAACGGCGGCAACCCGGCGCAGGTCCAGAGCCGGATCAACAAGTTCACGCAGTTCACCCAGATCCTCGGTACCACCACCGGACCGAACCTGAGCTGCTGACCCGGCGGGGCATGACCTTCGCCCCCGCCCACGAAGGCCGTTGAGCGGCTGCGAAGGTCGTCGAGTCCATCAGGCCCCACCCGGACGGGGGTGGGTCCGGCATCCGCCGGGCCCGCCCCCGCTTCGGTGCGCCGGACGTTCCGGCCTGCCGGACGTTTCGGTGTGCCGCCGGCCCGCCAGGCCGCCGGTGCCGCGTCGGCCGCGATGCCCGGACGGCCCCCGCTCCGCTGCCCCGGGTCCATGCCGGGCCCGCGGGGTGTCACTCCACAGCTGTCCGCGCCGGCGGCTCCGGCGTCCGGCCGCGCTCACGCCAGCTGCGGCTTGACCGACATCAGCAGGTGACGATGGGCGTCCGTGCCCGCCTCGTCCGTGATCATCGCGCGCTGTCCGGGCCCCAGCAGCAGGAGCCGCAGGGACGGTTCGGTGAACGTGGCCAGGGCGTCCGCCAGATAGCCGGGGTTGAAGGCCACGGTCAGCTCGTCGGCCCCCTCCAGGGCGGCCGGCACCCGCTGCGACGCCACATCGTCCTCATAACCCGCCCGGAGCAGCACGGAGGCGTCGGCGCGGGAGAAGACCAGCTGCACCGGACTGTCCCCGTCCGCGACGACGGAGACCCGTTTGACCGCCTCGGTCAGCCGGACCCGGTCCACCACCGCGACGGCCGGGTCCTCCATCGTGAACAACTTCTCGTGGCGCGGCAGCCGGCCCTCCAGCAGCCGTACGGTGGTGCGCGTCCCGGCGTGCTCGAAACCGGCCGAGCCGGTGTCCAGCGCGACGCTCACCGGCCCGGAGCGGCCCAGCGACCGGGCGATCTCGGTGAGGCGGCGGGCGGAGACGATGGCGTCGGCGCTCTCGCCGGGGGAGGCCGCCTTCCACGGGAGGGTCCGCACGGCGAAGCGGTACCGGTCGGTCGCCGCGAGCGTCATCGTGTCGCCGTCGAGCCCCAGCCGGATGCCGGTGAGGACCGGCAGGGCGTCGTCGCGCCCGGCGGCCACCGCCACATCGGCCACGGCCGCCGCGAACAGCGCGCCGTCCACCTCGCCCCGGACCTGCGGGAGCGGGGGCAGCGCCGGGTAGTCGTCCAGGGGCAGCACGGAGAGGCCGAACCGGGCTCCGGCGCCCGAGACCGTGAACCGCGAGCCCTCCACCGCGCACTCCACGGGGCCCTCGGGCAGCACCTTGCAGATGTCCAGCAGCCGTCGCCCCATGACGAGCGCCTTTCCGGACCGTGCGACGTCGGCGTCCACGTCGACGCGTGCGGACGCCTCGTAGTCGAGACCGGATATCCGCAACGACCCGCCCCCGCCGTCGCGTTCGCCCCCGTGTTCCGTGTCCAGCAGCAGTCCGCCCAGCACCGGGACGGGCGAGCGCACGGGCAGGACGCGGGCCGCCCAGGACACCGCCTCGGTCAGGGCGCTGCGGTCGATGCGGAACTCCATGGGGGCCTTTCCTCGCACATCGGCGTCGTGAAGCCGGGAACCGGTTTCACGAGATCGACGCTACAAGGCACCACTGACAATCAGCCGGGAGCCGGGAGCCGGGAGCCGGGAGCCGGGAGCCGGGAGCCGGGAGCCGGGAGCCGGGAGCCGGGAGGCCGTGGGCCGCCTCGGCGCCGCGTGGGAACCGGCGGCAACGGCCACCCCCGTGAACCGCTGCCGCCGCGTTCCCCGCGTTCCCCGCGGTCCCCCGTTGCCGGCGTTCCCCCGTCATCCCCCGACGTGCCGGACAGGTTCGGACCCTAGAACGCAGGGTAAGGAGACGGGAGATTCACTACGCCCAGTGGGACGGCGGCGGGGGTATCGGTTCGCACAGTCGGGCGAGGAGGCTCCCTCACGCTGCCCCGTGTCCTGGGTGGGAACGGGGGAACGGGTGCGGGTGCAGGAGCGCGCGGACGACCTGCTGCGGATGAACCGGCTGGCCCGCACCGGCGGGACGGCCGAGATCCTGCACTGGCTGGCTGGCCGGGCGGGCCGAGGGCTGGGCGGGGCTGGTCGGGCCGGACGGAAGGGTGCTGCACGCCGCCTCCCGTACGGATCAGGCGGTGGTCCCCGATGTCGTGGGGCTGATGGCCGAGGGCGGCAACGCCCTCACCGGACGCGGGGCCCGAACGTACGTGCTGGACACCGGCGGGCACACCGCGCTGCTGTTCCCGCTGAGCGCGGGCGATCCGGCCTCCCCGGTGCTCGTCGTCGTCACGCCCCGGCCGGTGGCCCCCGGGCTCGGCACCCTGCTGGCCGACGTGGTCATGCCGCTGTCCCTGTGCCGGCAGGCCGAGACGCTGGAGCGCCGCCGCCGCCGGGTGGACCTCGCGGAATCCCGTGGCCGCGAAGCGGTGCTGCACCTGCTGATGACGGGCCAGCTCACCATCGCCCAGCAGGTCGCCGGAGCGCTGCGGCCCCGGCTCCCCGATCCGGTACGGGTGTGCGTCGTGGAGTGCTCCGCCGACGACCGCGACGAGGTGGCGCGGATCTGCGGGGACGCGGACGGCGGCCGGTCCTGGATCGTGCGGTGCCCCGTCTACTCCCGCCACCTCATCCTCGTGATGCCGGGGCGCGGGCCCGAACCGGACGCCGGGGAGGCGCCCACCGACGAGGCGGTCGCCGCGCGGGTCGGCGGATGCGTGGTGGGCGTCAGCGAACCGGTGCCGCTCGCCGACACCGCGACGGGCTACCGCCAGGCGTTCCACGCGCTGGCAGCCGCCCGCGAACTGCCCGCCCGGCACGCCCGGTTCGGTGTCTCGCCCGATCTCGCGCTCGCCGTCGGGCCGCACGGCCGGCAGTGGGCGGACGAGCTGTTGAAGCCGCTCCTGGTCCATACGCCCCGCCGGGCCCGGGACCCCGGAAGCCAGGAACTGATGGCCACCGCCACCTCCTGGCTGGCGTTCTCGTCGCACGCGACCGATCACCTCAAGATCCACCGCAACACGCTGGCCGCCCGGCTGAAACTCATCGGTGAACTGCTCGGCCTCGATCTGCACCGGCTCGCCGACCGGTCGGCGCTCGACCTCGCGCTGCGCGTGCGGGCCACCCCCGCCCCGGCGTGCACCCCGGCCGCGGCGCGCACCCCCGAGCCCGCCCCGAACGCCACCGCCGGGCCGGGTACGGGCAAGCCGGCGCGGGACCTCGACGAGATCCTGGCCCACCCCGCCGTACGGGACTGGGCCGACCGCCAACTGGCCCCCGTCCTCGGGTTCGAGGAGACCCTGCGGACCTGGCTGCGGTGCGAGGGCAGGCTCGGCCCGGCCGCCGCCGAGCTGGGCCTCTCCGTCCCCGGTACGCGTAAGCGGCTGACCCGGCTCGAAGCCGTTCTCCAGCGGTCGTTGCTCCGGCCTCCGAGCGCCCGCTACGACCTGTGGCTCGCGCTGCGGTCGCGGGATCGCGCCGCATGAGGACGGCGTGGCTCCGGTCCCTCCGGAGCCGGTAGGGGCCCTGCGGCCTCGTGCAGGCCCTGGGCGCGCCGGGAGCCGGGCGCGGCGGGGCGCGGGCCCGGTGGAGCCCTCTCCGCCCGTGTCGGCACCCGGCCGTGTCGTCACCCGCCCCCGGTTGTCACGCGTCGGCCGCTGAGCGCGAACGGGTCTCAGGCCAGGGCCGCGTCCACCATGCGGCGTGTCACCGCGGTCAGTTCGGCCAGGTCCGGGGGCGGCCCGGAGCGGGACAGCGCCCCCGCGAGGCGGTCGTAGAGCAGCCCGTCGGTCCAGGCCACCAGGGACCGTGCTGCCTCCTCGGGCCGCTCCGCCCCGAGCCCGCCGAGGAGTTCGGCCGCCCGGACCCGCGCACCGAGCCCCGCCCGGTGCAGGTCCGTCTCCAACTCGGGGGTGCGGGCCGCCTCCAGGCTCAGCTCGAAGCGGGCCAGCTGCCGTGCGCGGCCCGTGGTCAGCCAGCGGTGCAGCAGCGCGGCGAGCGCCGCCGCCACCGCCTCCCGGTCGGCTCCCGCCGCGCCCCGGTCCGCCTCCCGGTCGCCGACGCCGGAGGGGGCGAACGCGGCGAAGTCGTCGAGGTCGGCGAGATCCAGCTCCGCGAGCCGCTGGTAGCAGGCGCCGATCAGCGCCGTCCGTGTCCGGAAGTAGTACGAGGTGCTGCCTGTCGGGAGAGCCGCCGCAGCGTCGACCGCCCGATGGGTCAGCCCCCGCAGCCCGACGGCCGCCACGAGGCCGATCGCGGTGTCCGCGATCAGTGTTCTGCGATCAGGGGAGGCCATGGGCTCACTCTACAGCTGTAGAGTGAGCCCATCCTCTACGGATGTAGAGGATGGGCGAGGGGGAGAGGGGCGTGTGCCATGGCGGAAACCGTGCGTCGTGCGGTCGTGGTGGGGGCGGGGATCGGCGGGCTGACGGCGGCGGTGGCCCTGCACCGGCGCGGCTGGCGGGTCACCGTGTGCGAGCGGGCCCCCGAACCGTCCGCGACCGGCGCGGGGATCGTCCTCGCGCCCAACGCCCTGCGCGCCTTCGAAGCGATCGGCTTCGACGTCGTCCGGGCGACGGGCAGCGCCGTGCCCGCCGCGATGGGGCTGCGGCGGCCCGGTGGCGGCTGGCTGCATCGCGCCGACACGGCCGCGCTGGCGGCCCGGTACGGCAGCCCTCCGCTCGCCGTGTACCGTCCGGCCCTGGCGGCCGGACTGGCCGCCGCGCTGCCGCGGGGCGTGATCCGGTACGGGACACCGGTCACGGCCGTCGAGCCCGGCCCCGCCGCGGGCCCCGGCGGCCCGCGGGCCCTCCGCACCCCGCCCGCCCGCACGGCCGCGGCCCGGGGCCCTTCCCCCCGTACGGCTTCCGCCCACGAGTCCCTCCGTACGGCTTCCGCCCACGAGCCCGCCGCCCGTCCGGCTTTCGCCGTGACGCCTTCCGGTCGTGCGTCCGCCGCCCGTACGCCGGTCGTCCGTACGCCGGCCGGTGACCTCGCCGCCGATGTGGTGGTCGCCGCCGACGGCATCCACAGCGCCCTGCGCCGGCAGCACTTCCCGGACCATCCCGGTCTGCGTTACAGCGGGGAGACCGCGTGGCGCGCCGTGCTGCCCGCCGCCGGTCTCCCCGGACCGGACGCCGCCGAGACCTGGGGGCGGGGTGAGCGTTTCGGGGTGGTCCCGCTCGCGGACGGCCGGGTCTACGTCTACGCCACCGCCGTCGTGGAGCGCGGGTTCCGGCCGGAGGACCCGCGTGCCGAACTCCTGGCCCGGTTCGGTGCCTGGCACGCGCCGGTGCCGGAACTGCTGGCGCGGATCGGCCCGGCGGCCGTGCTCCAGCACGATCTGTACGACCTGGCCACCCCGCTCCCGTGCCGTCATCGGGGACGTATCGCCTGGCTGGGCGATGCCGCCCACGCCATGACCCCCAACCTCGGCCAGGGCGGCTGCCAGGCGATCGAGGACGCCGTCGTGCTCGCGCACCTGCTGGACGGCGGCGACGTGCCGGAGGCCCTGGCCGCCTACGGCCGGGCCCGCCACGCGCGTACCGACGCCCTCCGGGTCCGATCCCGCCGGGCCGGCCGGATCGCCTCCCTCGCCCACCCCGTCGCGGTGGCCGCCCGCGATCTCGCCCTCCGTGCGACCCCGGCCCGCGTCGCGCGAAGCGCCATGGACGACCTCTTCGACGGCTTCCGCCTCCCGCCCGCCGACCGGTCGGGCTGAGGCGGCGGGCGCACCGGGACCCGACTCCGTTCGGGGGCTCCAGGACGGGACGGCTTGACACAAAAGTGCATGATCGTGCAACCTTTTGGGCGTCCGTCAACGCCTGCCGCCCTGTCGGCGGATGTTGTTGCTTGCGCGATCAATGACCTGGAGGTCTGCGCATGGCCGAGCCCGTGAAGATCAAGATCTGGTCCGACTACGTCTGCCCCTTCTGCATGCTGGCCGAGGGCCCGCTGGAGGAGGCGATCAAGGACGTGGGCACCGACGTCGAGGTCGAGTGGCTGCCCTTCGAGCTGCGTCCGCACCCCCAGCCCACCCTGCGGCCGGAGGACGAGTACCTGCCGAGCATCTGGGAGCGGGCCGTCTACCCCATGGCCCGCCGCCTGGGCGTCGACATCAAGCTCCCGGACGTCTCCCCGCAGCCGTACACCGCGCTCGCCTTCGAGGGCTACCAGTACGCGGCCGAGCACGGCCTGGGCACGGCGTACAACCAGCGGATGTTCCGCGCCTTCTTCCAGGAGAGCCAGGACCTCGGGCAGCTCGACGTCCTCACCGCCCTGGCCGGTGAGATCGGGCTCGACGAGAACGGCTTCCGGGCCGCGCTGGAGGACGGCAGGTACCGCGAGCGGCACCAGGAGGCGCTGCGGGAGGCCGCGGCCCACCGGGTGCAGGCCGTGCCCACCATCCTCGTCGGCGACACCCGCATCGAGGGCGTCCCGCGCCCCGCCCAGCTCCGCAAGGCGATCCTCGACGCGCGGGCGCAGCAGGCGGACGGCGACGTCTACGGCGCCGCCTGCGGCATCGACGGGAGCTGCTGAGGTGCCCGGAACCCACCCCGCCCTCGCCGCCTGCCGGTTCACGGGCCTCGACCTGCGCAACCGGTACGCCCTCGCCCCCATGACCCGCGTTTCGGCGACCGGGGACGGCCGGGCCACCGAGGAGATGGCCGCGTACTACGCGGCCTTCGCCGAGGGCGGTTTCGGGCTCCTGATCACCGAAGGGACCTATACCGACCGGGCTTTCGCCCAGGGCTACCTGCACCAGCCGGGCATCACGGACGAGGCGCAGGCCGCCGCCTGGCGGCCCGTCGTCGACCGGGCGCACGCCGCGGGCGCGCGCGTGGTCCTCCAGCTGATGCACGCCGGAGCCGTCTCGCAGGGCAACCGGTTCCGGGACCGTGCCGCGGGGCCCTCCGCCGTACGGCCGCTGGGCGAACAGCTGGCCAAGTACCGGGGCGCCGGGCCCTGGCCCGTGCCGATGGAGCTGACGCGCCGCCAGATCGCGGAGGCGGTCGCGGGGTTCGCGGCCTCCGCCGTCCGCGCCCGCGACGCCGGCTTCGACGGGGTGGAGGTCCACGCGGCCAACGGCTATCTGCTCGACCAGTTCCTGACCCCGTACACCAATCTGCGCACCGACGAGTACGGCGGCGGCCTCCAGGGGCGTCTGCGGCTCGTCCGGGAGGTGCTGACCGAGGTCAGGGGCGCGGTCGGGCCCGGTTTCGCGGTCGGCGTCCGGCTGTCCCAGGGGAAGATCAACGACCCCGCCTGGCGCTGGCCGGGCGGGGAGGACGAGGCGGAGGCGGTCTTCACGGCCGCGGCCGAAGCCGGGGCCGACTACCTGCACCTGGCCGGGAGCGGGCGCGACTGGTTCCCCGAGGGGCGGACGCTGCCCGCGATCGCCCGGACGGTCACCGGACTGCCCGTCATCGCCAACGGCGCGCTGCACCGGGAAGCCGTGGCGCGGCGCGTCCTGGAGGAGGGCCACGCCGACCTCGTGGCGATCGGGACGGGTGCGCTGGCCGATCCCGACCTGCCGCTCAGGATGGCGGCGGGGAGCGCCCTGACGCCGTTCGATCCCGGAACGCTGGAGCCCCTGGCGACCCTGGACAACGCGCGCGCCCACGCCCCCGCTTGACACTGGTTACATGCACATGCATGATTAGTCTCATCGGATCGCGTCGCTGACGGAGATCCCTGAACTCATATGCTTGCCTGTGCAAGCAAATGCACACGATGCTAGGTCGCTACAGGGCAACTCGGGAGACGAACTGCTCATGGGTACACACGACAGCGAACTGATGGGCTACGCCCACGAGGCGATCCGGCTCAGCCGCGAGCACGTCGCGCAGGGCGGAATCCCGTTCTCCGGAGTGGTCGTGGGCGGCGGACGCATCCTGGGCACCGGCTTCAACCGGGTCCGCGAGGACAACGACCCGACGGCGCACGCCGAGGTCGTCGCCCTCCGCGAGGCCACCACCCGGCACGGCATCCGCGCCGTGGCGGGGGCCACCCTGATCGCCTCCGGCGAGCCCTGCGCCCTGTGCTACATGGCGGCGCGGTTCGCCGGCATCGGCCACATCGTGCACGCCGCCGACCGCCGGACCGCCGCCCGGTACGGCTTCGACTACACCAGCACGTACACCCTCTTCGCCGAGGACCCCGAGCGCTGGCCCCTCAAGGTCACCGCGCTCCGGCTCCCCGAGGCGGAGGAGCCCTTCCAGGACTACCTCACCATGGACCGGTCCCGGTACTGACCAGGGCCCCGGCCCGCCGCACCGCACCCCGCGACGCCGCACCCCGTCCCCGACGTGACGCGGCACGCGCCGCACCCGCCCCCCTCGCCCCCTGCGCCCCGGCCGGAGTACGGCGCCCCACGTTCCCCTCACGCGTCCGCTCCACTCCCGCTCCTCCCACCCACCGCACGGAAGGACCTCCCATGCACTGGCTCTACCTCGCCATCGCCGTCGCCTTCGAGATCACGGTCGCCATCGCCGCCGGAAAGGCCGAGGGCTTCAAGAACCGCAAGTGGACCGGGATCACCCTGGCCAGCGGCGCCGCCGCCACCTTCTTCCTCAGCAAGGCCCTGCTGACCTTCGACGTCGGCGTCGGCTACGCCCTGTGGACGTCCGTCGCGGGCGTCGGCATCACCGTCCTGGGCGCGCTGTTCTTCGGCCAGCGCCTGAACGTCAACAAGGCGATCGGCATCCTCCTCGTCATCGGCGGAGTCGTCGGACTCCAGCTCAGCGGCTCGGCCTGAGCCCCGCCCGCTCCCCGGGCGGCGCGAGCGGCCCACCCCGCACACCCCTGACGACACCTCTGAGAGAGGAACCACCTCCCATGTCCAACGCGGCCAAGAGCTCCACCAACGCCTGGCTCTCCCTCCTGCTCGCCGGAGTCTTCGAGATCGGGTACGCACTCGCCGTCGGCGGCAGCGAAGGCTTCACCCGGCTGACCTGGTCCCTGGTGGCCGTGGTGTTCTTCCTGCTGACGCTCTACGCGCTCAGCCTCGCCCTCCGCACCATCGACGTGAGCATCGGCTACGCCGTCTGGGCGGGCATCGGCGCGGTCGGCGCCGCGGTCCTCGGCCCGCTCTTCTTCGACGAGACCCTCACCCTGGCCAAGGGCCTGTGGCTGGCCGTCATCATCGTCGGGGTCATCTGGCTCAAGCTCGCCGACCGCACGAAGCCCGAGGCGGCCGCGGCCCCGGCGGCCCCGCAGCAGGTCACCGACCGGTCCGGCGCGCTCCAGGTCTGACGCGCGGCCCGACACGGGCCCGAAGCGCCGCGCGACCGTACGCCCCCGGCGGCCGCCCCCCTCACCGAAGGGGAGCGGCCGCCGGGGGCGTATCCGTCTCCGTCCCTACGTGGCCGTGCGGCCGCCGTCCACCGCGAGGGCGGCCCCGGTGGTGAACGACGAGGCGTCCGAGCAGAGCCAGGCGGCGGCGCGGGCGATCTCCGCCGGATCGGCCAGGCGCTGCTGGATCGCCTTGCCGCCGAAGCGGGCGCGGACGGCGGGCCCGGCGGCGAGGACGCTGTCCATCATCTCCGTATCGGTGCTGCCCACCACGAGGGCGTTGACGCGGATGCCGTGCTCGCCGTACTCCGCGGCGGCCGCGCGGGTCAGGCCGAGGACCGCGTGCTTCGCGGCCACGTAGGGAGCGGACGCGGAGGTGGCGCGCACCCCGGCGACGCTGGAGGTGTTGACGATCGCGCCGCCGCCGGCCGCCATCATGGCGGGGAGCTGGGCGCGCAGGCAGTTCCACACCCCACGCAGGTTGACGTCGAGGGTGCGGTCGAACTCGTCGTCGGACAGCTCGTGCAGAAGGGTTCCGGCGCCGGCGTGACCGGCGTTGTTGAACGCGCAGTCGAGCGTGCCGAACCGATCCACCGCCGTGGCGACCGCGCGGTCCATGTCCTCCCGGCGGGTGACGTCGCCCGGCACGGCCACGGCTCTGCCGCCGCCCTTCCCGATCCGTTCGGCGGCCTCCTCCACCAGGTGGGCCCTGCGGGCGACGAGGACGACGGCCGCGCCCTCGTCGGCGAAGTGCCGGGCCGCCGCGGCGCCGATGCCGCTGGAAGCCCCGGTGATCAGTGCGACCTTGCCGGACAGCAGCGGTCCGCCCGCCGTCATGCCGGGGTCCCGGCCGGGGCGGCGCTCCAGAACGTGCCCGAGGCGAGGTCCCGGTCGATCCGCCGCACCAGGCCGTCGTCGAGCTCGTCGAGGCCGCTGATCAGATGGCGTACCCCGGCCTCCTCCATGAGGGCGCGCTGGTGGCTGTGGACGAAGGTGGAGGGCCGGCCGACGAAGGCGGTGCCCAGTTCGCGGGCCACGGCGGCGACGCGGGCCACGTCGTCCACGAAGAGGGTCTGCTCGGGGCGGAGCCCGAACACGTCCCGCGTGATCTCCTTCAGACCGGGGCGGAAGTCGTTGGTGCAGACGTAGCCGGGACCGTCGAACAGCTCGGCGTACCGGCCCAGATGGCGGTCGAAGTGGTCCTTGCCCAGTCCGCCGTAGCAGACCGTGCGCAGGCCCGCGCCGCGCAGCCGGGTGAGCAGGCCGGCCGTGCCCGGCGTGACCGTGACCGGGTGGCGGTCGAGGTGGGCGGCGCGGTCCTCGAAGTAGGCGGCGAGCGCCTCCTCGCCGCTCATGGAGCCGCCGGTGGCGGCCGCGAGGAGCCGGCCGGCGATGTGCTGCGGCTGGGAGAAGACGGACCTCTCCAGTTCGGCGGAGTACGTACCGCCCCGGGTGGTGACGAAGTGGTGGATCACCGGGCTGAAGGTGTCGTTGAGCAGGACACCGTCGATGTTCAGGGCGACCAGGCGCAGGGTGAGCATGCTTCTCCGTAGGGCTCGTCGGAACGGGCGGAGCGGTGCAGGACATCCGGGGCGTGCTGGGCGTGCTGGAGGAACCGTCCGGCCGGATGCGCCGGTCGGATCGGGTCGGGACGGGTCGGGCGGGCCGGCGGGCTGCTGGGGTCAGGGCATCAGCGCGCTGCCGCGGGCGGGAGATGTCTCGGCGCGGGTGATCACGGACGGGACCGCGAGGCCCGGCAGGATCAGGTTCCACATCTGCTGGGTGCGTTCGGGAAGGTCCCGGCGGCCGCTGACGACGTTGGAGTACATCTGCATGCCGGTACAGGCGGCCACCACGAACTCCGCGACCACGGTCGGGTCCACCCCCGGCTGCAGTTCGCCGGCCTCCAGCGCCTCGTGCAGGCTGCCGACCATGATGCCGCGGAAGTTCTCGTACGGGTCGGCGTTGAGGGAGCCGTCGATGGACGCCTGCTCGTTGGTCAGCCGGACCCCGGCCCGCAGCAGCGGATCGCGTTGGAGCTGCCACGACCAGACGAGGGTGAGGTCGATGAGCCGCTGGAGGCCGCCGGCGGCGAGCAGCGGCACCAGGGTCTCCGGCTGACTGTTCATCACCGCCTTGGCCAGGTCCTCCTTGGAGCCGAAGTGGAAGTAGAGGGCTCCGGCCGTCACCCCGGCCCGCTTGAGGATGCGGGTGATGCTGGCCCCCGCGTAGCCGAACTCGTCGAAGACCTCGGCGGCGGCGTTCAGGAGGGCACGGCGGGTCTGTTCCGCCCGCTCCTGTTTCGGTTGTGCCATGACTCCCACCTTCCCAAAAAGAATGCTCCTTATGTTAGCTGGGTGAACAGGGGGCAAGGCAAGTCCGGTATGGGGTAGTTGAGTTGGCTCTGATCTTAGATCGCCCCGAAGGAAACTCGCGGAGAGGCCCCTCTTGACGCGGCAAAACAAAAGGAACATTATTTTTGGAGTGGGGGAACGGAGCGCTGAGCGCGAATTCCTCCGTCGTCACCCGCGCACACCATCGACCTTGGGGGGCCAAGTTGTCTGTTTCTGTACTGAGCCGTGAGGTGGAGCCGGTCCAGCAGTCGCAGGTGCAGCAGTGGCAGGTGCACAAGCTTCGGGGGGAGGAAGTGCTGCTCAGGACCTGGTTAGGGACGAGCCCGGACCGGTATGTGCTCACGGCGCGCTGGCCGAAGGGCCACGACTTCTACCGGCCGTCGCGGGGTTCGTACGATCCGCTGCTGCTCGCGGAGACCGTGCGCCAGACCGTCCCGCTGCTCTCCCACGCGGTGTACGACGTGCCGCGGGAGTACAAGCAGGCGTGGGAGGACTTCAGCTTCGCGGTCGAGCCGGCGGCCTCGCTGGTCACCACCGGGGAGGACGAGGTGCGCCTGGTGGTGACCTGCTCGGACGTGGTCCGGCGCGGCAGCAGGTTCGCCGGGATGACGATGGACATCGACGTCCACCTGGGCAAGCGGCTGATGGGGATCGCCCACACCCGCTTCAACAACCAGCCGGCGGCGATCTACCGTCGGCTGCGCGGGAGTTACGCGGACCTCGACGCGGCCCAGGAGGGCTGCCTCCCGGTGGGGCCGCCGGTGGACCCGCACCGGGTGGGCCGCGACCGCGCGGACGACGTGGTGCTCTCGCCCGCGCTGGGCGGCGAGCGGCCCGGCCGGTGGCTGCTGCGGGTGGACCCCTCCCACCCGGTGCTCTTCGACCATGCGGTGGACCATGTGCCGGGGATGCTCCTGCTGGAGGCGGCGCGGCAGGCGGCTCACGAGGTCGGCGGCGCGGGCTCGGCCGTCATCGGGATGAGGACGGACTTCGTCCGGTACGTCGAGTTCGACGCCCCCGCCGTCGTCGTGGCCGGGGAGCCGGTCTCCGTCGGCACGGGCCGCCGCCGGGTCCCCGTCCGGGTCGAGCAGCACGGCATCCAGGTCTTCACCGCCGAGGTGACCGTCGATTGACGCCCGCTCCGTGACGCGGCGGGCGGTCCGCACCCCCCGAGTGGGGTGCGGACCGCCCGCCGGGCGGTCATGTCGGTGCCAACTCCGGCATCGGCTCCGGAAGTTCCTCGTGCACGGTCACCGTGACGTGCACCGAGGCCGGGACCGCGAAGCTGGCCTCGTAACCGGGAGGGGCGAGTAGCTGCCGCACCCGCCAGCCGAGCGGCTGGCCGGTGAGGTCCAGCCGGTTCATGACGGCGGCCATGCCCTGCCCGGTCGCCTTGGCCATGGCCTCCTTGCGGGTCCACAGCCGGGCGAAGTCCCGGACGAGCTCGTCGTCCGGGCGGCCTCCCAGCCACTGCTGCTCCCTGGGGTGGAGGAACGGCAGATAGCCGGCGACCGACTCCGGGGTGGGCCAGGACTCGATGTCGATGCCGATGGTGGCCTCGGCGACCGCGATGGCGACGTGGTCCCCGCTGTGCGACATCGAGAACTCCAGGGGTTCACCGACCGGGGCCGGGTCCCGGATGGCCGGCCGCCCGTGCGCCCCGCCGCAGCCGGGACAGGGCTGCCGCAGGAAGCCGACGCTGCCGGGGGAGCAGCCGAGCGAGGACCCGAGCACGCTCCGCAGCGCCCAGTGCGCGAAGGCGTAGGTCTCCCGGCCGGACTGCTGCGGTATCGACGCCAGCCGGCCCCGCTCCTTCTCGTCCAGCCAGTCGGGCGGGGAGCCGTCGGGCGGGAGGCGCTGCCCCGCCGGGGCCCGGACGATCCAGATGCCGACCGGATCGAGGACCTCACCCGGCGGCGCGTCGGACCACATGAAGTCGTGTGTCATGTCGATACGGCTCCTGATGCGGCGGGGGCCCGGCCGGCCCCCGCCACGGGTCGGATCAGGCGGTTGCTGCGAGCAGCGGCCACGGGCCGGTCGTGGCGTACTGCTCCAGGTCCTCGGAGGCGAGGTAGCGCCGGAACCCCGGTACCTGTTCCGCCGGGCGCAGCGCCCCGCGGTACAGCACCATGCCGCGCACCCCGGTGTCGTCGTCGTGCCAGCACACGAGCGGAATGTGGTACTCCGGCGTGTCGCAGGTCTCCTGCACGGCCGCCTGGTAGCCGTACGCGGGCAGCAGACTCATCGGGCCACGCTCCCGGTCTCGGGACGGACGCCGAACAGGGCGCCGTAGTCGGTGATCCGCGCGGCGGCCCCGCTGCCGCCGGCGGCGTGCAGCGCGTGCCAGAAGAGCACCTGGTTCGCGGTGAGGACGGGGAAGCCGACGGTCTCCTCCAGGCCGGCGATGGTGCCGACGGCGCGGATGCCGTTGCCGGCGACCAGGACCGCGTCGGGCCGGTGCGGGGCGACGTCGGACTCGATCCACTTCACCAGCGCCTCCGGGGTGATCAGCTTCTGGTTGCTGGGGAGGCCGCAGGGTGCGTGGTGGACGACGTCGAAGCCGCGCTCACCGAAGTAGGAGGCGCCCAGGGCGGACAGCTCGTCGTCGAACCACGGCGGGTTGACCAGCGCGATCCGCTCGGCGCCCAGCGCGCGGAAGCCGGCCGCGGCCGCGTGCGCGGTGCCGGTCAGCGGGATGCCGCGGGTCCGCTCCGCGAGCCGCTCGAACAGCTTCTGCTCGCCGTCGGCGCCCAGGACGTAGGAGGAGCTGGTGAACCCCAGGGCGATGGAGTCCAGGGGGGAGGCGGCCAGCAGCTCGACCGCGTCGTCGATGAAGGGCGGGTCGATGAAGGCGCGGACCGGGTCGTGCGGGATCTTGGGGTCCATCTCGCCGCCGGGGCGCATCGCCCCGAAGTGCACGCGGGAGCCGTGGATGTAGACGTCGCGCGGCGCCATCGCCTGGAGCTCGGACTCGGGCCCGACGTCCGCGTGCGGAACGACGACGCCGACGCGGGCGACCGCGCCCCAGCCGTCCTCTCGGGCCTGGAACTGCGTCATGGGGTGCTTCTCCTCTTCTTCTGCGTTCTTCTGCCGTGCATGCCGGTACGGATACGGGTGCGGGTGGGGCACCGGGCGTGGGGATCAGGCGGTCGCCTCGTCGGCGAGCGAGCCGCCGCTCACCGTGCCGGTGCCGTCCTCGGCGAGGAACTTCGGGTGCTTGCGGCGCATGTTGTCCATGACGAAGTCGTACGGGACGTCGTCGAAGTCGCCGTGGTCGGTGAGGAACTCCATGCTCTGGCGGCCCTGGGCGTCGAAGGGGTGGTAGAGGCTGTCGGAGCGGCCGTCGAACTCCAGCGGGGTCATGCCGTACAGCCGGCACAGCAGCTTGTTGAAGACCGGGGTCACCTGGAGCCAGCGTCCTTCGAGGTACACGGTCGCCAGGCCGTGGAAGAAGACGTCGCCGCCGATGTAGGAGCGCAGCCGGTCGGAGGCGAGGTGGTTGCGCACGTCGCTGTAGTGCAGCCGGGCGGGGATGCCGACCCCCCGGCAGCAGGCGGCGTACAGCACGGACTTGTGCAGGCAGAAGCCCTTGCCGCCGGTGATGATGCTGGACGCGCGCAGCCCCTGCGGCGACAGGTCGGCGCCGTAGACCTCGTAGTGGATGCCGTCGCGGACCGCGTAGTAGAGGGCGACGGCGAGTTCGACGGGGCCGGCGGCGTCGCGGTCGATCCCCTTGAGGGCCTTGTCGACGAACGCCTGGACGGTCGGGTGCTCGTGGTCGAGGAAGTCCGTGGGAGCGGTGAGCCGGGCGAGGTCGTCCGCGGTCGTCCGCGCGGACGCGGCGTCGGCGGCCGGCTGGGCGGGGGCGGTGTCGATCAGGGTCTCGGTCATGGCGATGCCTCTCGTCACAGGCCCATCAGGGCGGCGATGCAGTTGCGCTGGATCTCGTTGGTGCCGGAGTAGATGGAGCCGGCCGCGGCGTTGCGCAGCTCGCGCTCGATGCCCGTGTCGGTCAGATAGCCGCGGGCCCCGAAGATCTGGATGGCGTGCCGGGCGGTGAGCTGGTTGGCCTCGCTGACCACGATCTTGGTGGCGGCCACGTCCAGCGAGGCGTCCTTGCCCTGTTCGACCTTGCGGCCCGTGTCGTACAGCCACTTGCGGGCCGACTCGACCGCGATCCGCATGTCCGCGATCTTGTGGGCGACCGCCTGGTTCTTGCCGATGGCGGAGCCGAACTGCTGCCGGGTGGTGGCGTGTTCGACGACCCGCTTCAGCCGGTGGGTCATCTCGCCGAGATTGACGGCGAAGGAGAACAGGATCTCCCGCTTCATCACATGGTCCATGATCAGGAAGCCGGCGCCCTCGCTGCCGAGCCGGTTGCCTACGGGCAGCCGTACGTCGGTGAGCGTGACCTCGCTGATCGGGGAGGTGCGCAGCCCCATCGTCTCCAGCGGCTCGCCGATCGTGAGGCCCGGCGTGGAGCGCTCCGCGAGGAAGGTGCTCAGCCCGAACGCCCCCGGCTTGCCGGTGCGGACGTAGAGCAGGAAGAGGTCGGCGACCGGGGCGTTGGTGATGAACATCTTGCCGCCGTTGAGCACGTACGCGTCACCGTCGCGGACGGCCGTGGTCCGGATGTTCATCACGTCCGAGCCGTGGCCCGGTTCGGTGATGGCGTGCGCGGTGATGGCCTCGCCCGAGGTGACCCGCGGCAGGTAGCGCGCGCGCAGGTCCGCGGAGCCGAACGCCTGGAGCGGGATGCCGACGCTGACGATCTGCGTGGACGCGGAGAAGTTCAGTCCCGCGTCCCGGCTGGTGTGGCCGAGGCCCTCCAGCGCGGCCATGGTCTCGGTGAGCGTCCGGCCCGCGCCGCCGTACTCCGGGGCGAAGGGGAGGGTGAAGAGGCCGGACCGCTGGAGCGGCTTCCACTTCTCGTGCGGGAACTCGCCGGCGCGGTCCCAGCGGGTGACGTCGTCGTTCAGCTCGTCGGCGTACGGCGCGGTGACGCCGTAGGTGTCCGTGTCCTTCTCTGCTGCCATGGGTGCTCTGCCTTGCCTTTCACCGGTCGCGGGCGCGGGGGGCCGGGGGCGGGGCCGCGCCGTCGCGGCCCCGCCCCCGGCGGTGCGGATCAGTAGCGGGAGAAACCGTCGTCGGAGAGCGAGTGCTTCTCGTCCCCGCGCAGCGCCGGGCTGAAGACCGAGACGAGCAGGAGGTCCTCGTCGTCGGAGGCGATCAGGTGGTGGGCGTCGTTCTTGTCCAGGGCGTAGATGGTCCCGGTCTTGATCTTGTGGCGGACGCCGTCGGTGGTGACGACCTCGCCGGAGCCGCCGATGCAGTAGCAGGCCTCCAGGTGGCCGAGGTACTGCAGCGCGCTGGAGGTGCCCTGGCGGACGAGCGTCTCGCAGACGGTGAAGCCCATCCCGTCCTGCTCGGTGAGGAGGCGGTGGCTGGTGCCGCTGCCCCACTCGACCGCGGGGACGTCGGAGAGAGAACGGACGATCATGGGAGAACTCCTGTCATCGTTGTGTTCCGGACGTGTCCAGGTGCAGGTGCAGGTGCAGTGCGCCGCGTGTGGGGGGCGGATACGCGGGGATCAGGGGGTGCGGAGCCGCCGGTCAGACGGCGGCCGGGGCGGCCTCGCCGACGAAACGGCGGATGTCCGCGAGGGTGCGGTAGGCGTCCGGCTCCAGCGGGATGTCGTCCACCGGTATGCCGTACGTCTCCGATATCCAGGAGATGAGGCGGACCAGGCCGAGGCTGTTGACGACGGTGCTCTCGATGAGGTCGAAGTCGTCGGTCAGGTCCTCGGCGTCCTCGCCGGAGAGGAAGTCCTGGACGATGTAGTCGCGGATCGGGTCGGTACCGGGGGTGCTCATCAGCGGTCTCCGTTCAGTCGGGTCTTCTTGATCGAATTACGGTCGGGCTTGCCGGTCGGGGTCTTCGGCAGCGGGGTGCCGGCGAGCGCGACCGAGCTGGGCACGGCGTGCCGCGGCAGGTGCTTCGCCGCGTACGCCCGCAGACCCAGCGAGCTGAGGGAGGTCCCGTCCCGGCGCACCACTTCGGCGTGCAGCCGGGTGCCGGCCTCGGGGCAGGGCAGGGCGACGACACAGGCCTCGACGACGTCCGGGTGGGCGCCGAGGACGGTCTCGACCTCCAGGGTGTTGGTGCGTACGCCGCGCACCTTGACCTGGAAGTCGGTACGTCCCTGGAGGAAGTGGCGTCCGTCGGCGTCGCGGTGGACGAGGTCGCCGGTGCGGTAGAACATGGCGCCGCCGCCGCGCGGGTCCGGCATGAACGCGTGGGCGTTACGGGCCTGTTCGAGGTAGCCGCAGGTCTGGAAGGGAGTGTGGACCAGCAGTTCGCCGGTGCCCGGCCCCTGGAGGACTTCGGTGCCGTCGGGGCCCTCGATGAGCAGCACCGCCTCGGTGCCCTCGATCGGCGCGCCGATGGGCAGCGGGTGCACGAAGGAGTCCGGGTCGATGTCCTCGACGAAGCTGTCGTTGGTCTCCGTGCAGCCGAAGACGTTGTGGAAGCGGGCGGCCGGACAGGCGGCGAACGCGTCCCGCAGCCCCTGCTCGGAGACGGACTCCCCGGTGAACGCGACCGTACGGACCGCCGGGTAGCGGGCGTCGTCCGCGGCCAGGAGCCGGTGCAGCAGGGGCACCCCCTGGACCAGGGTCACCTCGTTGTCCCGGGTCAGCGCCCGCAGGTAGGCGGCGTCCCCGCTGGCTCCGGCGTCGGCCAGGACCACGGTGCCGCCGGCCTCCAGGACCGTCCAGACGTCGAGGAGGGCCAGGTCGAAGTTGAGCGGCGAGAAACTCAGCGCCCGCGTGGTCGCGTCGATCCCGAATTTCTCCGTGGCCCAGTCGCCGAAGCGGTCGAAGGCCGCGGTACGGATGGGGACGAGCTTGGGGACGCCGGTGGACCCGGAGGTGGTGAGGGTCAGCAGCGACTCCGCGGGGTCGGGGGCGCTGAATCCCTCCGCGAGCGCGGGGTCGGTCTCCTCCCGCGTCAGGACCGCGCCGCCGCCGGGGGCCGCGACGGCGTTCAGCGGGCCGTGCGCCTGAGCGGTGAGGGTGGCCAGGGCGGCGGCGCCGAGGCTGGGTGACGGGACCAGGGTGTTGATCCCGAGGCGCCAGGCCGCCAGCAGCAGCGCGATGGTCTCCGGCGACTTGTGGGCCGGTACGCACAGGGCGCGGACGGAGGTGAAGGCGACGCCGTCGAGGTCCGCGGCGGCCCGGTGGGCCAGCCGCTCCAGGTCCGCGTAGGTGACGCGGGTGCCGGCGGCGACGAGCGCGGTGCTGTCGGGCTGTTCCTGCACGTGTCTGCTGAATGCCTGCAACAGGCGAGGCGAAGGCAACGGTCCCCCTCGGTGGATGGGCGATCTGGCCGGTCCGACCGTTCTGGCTGGTTCGACCGGCCCCACGGGTGTGGCTGTGCTCGCTGGTGCGGCTGGTCCGGCTGGTGCGGCCGGTCCGGCTATGAGGAAGAATCTATCCCTCTTTATATGCATGGTCAAGCAAATACTTTGGAGGTTCGTGTGACCTGGGTCACGGCTTGGCTCCGGTGCTGCCGAAGCCCGAACATGCAAAGACGGCGGGAGGCCGGGGTTACCCCGGACGCCTCCCGCCGTCGGTCGCGGTCTCGTCAGGCAGCGCTGCGGAGCGCTTGCACCGCCCTGGCGAGCTGGTCGTCGGCGCTCGCGGTGTTGAGGGCCGAGCTGAGGACGTCGGCGTACGTGGCACGGGCTTCCTGGTAGCGCTTGCGGCCTTCTTCGGTGATGACGGCGAAGACGCCGCGCTTGTCGTCGGCGCAGCTGTCCTTGTAGGCGTAGCCGGCGCTCTCCAGCCGTCCGACCAGGCGCGTCACCGAGCTCTGGCCCAGGCCGATGTGGTCCGCGAGCTCCTGCATCCGGCACTCGCCCTTCTCCGCCTGGGTGAGTGTCTCCAGGGCGCGGTACTCGGAGAGCCCGACGCCGTAGCGGCGCTGGAGGGTGTGGGCGAGCTGGCGCTCCACGAAGGTGTGCAGGCCGAGGACGGCCTCCCACATGACCTGATCGGAGGCGGCGCGTGGCTGTTGGTTGATCGTCATGGAACAGCTCCCCTTCTCGACTGCGATGACACCAAGATACATGCCTGTGCAATCATCTGGGGAGGGTCGGGGTACTTGAAGGGTCTCCCTGGCCGATATTTATTTGTATAGGCAAGCAAAATGGTCAGGGGGTCATGCTCTCCAGGGTCGCGCTGGCGTAGGCCGCCGACACGAGCGTCATGTGCCGGTGCCAGCCGGGGAAGGAGCGCCCTTCGAAGTCGAGGAGGCCGAAGTCCTCGCCCATGCGGTCGACCGCGGTCCGCGCCCCCAGGGGGGAGCGGGCCAGCTCCAGCAGCTCGGCCGGATGCCGGTCGGTGATGTTGGTCAGCCAGATCTGTCCGGGCCGCCCGCTGCCCGCGTCCCACTCGGCCATCAGCCGGCCCTGCCCGAGGCTGTGCTCGCCGTCCGGGCGCAGTCCGCGCACGGTCGTCTCGTGCGAGAGGATCTGCCGGCCGGGCCCCGCCGGGTGCCGGACGCCCCGGCGCAGCAGCAGGCCGCGCGCCGACTCCTTCTTGCCCGGCGGCACTTCGGGACCGCCGAGGGCGGTCTGGCCCGGCAGGGCGAGGACGAAGGAGTGCCCGCCTCCCTGGAGCCGCTGCGCCAGTGGATCGACGTCGCACAGGGAGGTCAGATCGGCGACCACGGGTGCCGTGCGCCCGCCGGACCGCGCCGCCATCTCCCGTACCAGGGACAGGGCGTGGTCCCACAGGGGCCGGGTCCGGGTCGTCGCGGGGATCTTCGCCCGGTCGCGCACGGCCTCGTCGCGGGTGAAGCGGGGCGGCAGGAACAGCTGCCAGTCGACCGGGACCTGAGCCCGGCCGACGTCCAGGAACAGGCCGATGCCCAGCTGGCAGTTGACGGTGCGCCCGGATTCCGGAAGGAAGCGCTGGTGCACCCCGGCCGAGCGGTCGCCCCGTTTGGGCAGGACGGCCGGCGCCAGGGTCCAGGCGCGTACCGGCAGTGAACGGGCGGCCCAGCGGGCCAACTCCCCGCGTGCCGGGGCCCATTCCCACGGGCTGGCGTTGACGAACTGGTGCAGGGATGTCGAGGCCGCCTCCGAGCCGGTCACGACGGCTGCCATGCGGCGCACGGTCTTCTTCCCGTGGGTGCGCAGCAGTCCCTGCAGGTACACGTGGCCCCAACGCTGCTGGTCGGAGCGGTGCAAATGGCCGAACAGGAGCCGGGACAGGTCGGTCGGCGGCCGACTCGCCGTCATGTCGGGCGTTTCGTGCATCGTCGTCACTGCGGGTCCCTCCCAGGTGAGCGTCGCTCAGCAGACTAACAAACATAGAGAATGTTCGTTATATTTCTACGGGAGAGAACGACTACTTGCCGAGGTCCGAGGAGAAGGCGCATGCAGGAACGGGCGGCCAGGACGCGCCGGACCGTATTGGAGGCGGCGGCCGACGAGTTCGCCGAGCGCGGCTACCAGGGCGCTTCCCTCCAGGGGGTGGCCTGGCGGGCCGCGACCTCCATCGGTGCTCTGACGTTCCACTTCAGGAACAAGACCGCTCTGGCCGAGGAGGTGCGCACGGCCGGGTCGGCCCGGTTCGCGCGCTGCCTGGACGAACTCGCGCTCTCCGCCGATCCGTTGACTGAGCTGCGTACGCTGATCGGCACGCTGGTCCGGCTCGCGCACGAGGACCCCTTCGTCCGCGCCGCGCGCCGGCTGGAGGCCGACGCGCCCGAGGACGCACCGCTGTTGGCCGAGATCTGGCTTCCCGTCCTGCGCACCCTGATCGACCGGGCCGACAGTGCCCGGCGGCTGCGCCCCGGTGTGGCCCCCGAGGACGCGGTGGCGATGCTGTCGCACCTCGCGGAGGGGGCGATGGCCGCGAACTGCACGGCCCGCGACACGGCGTGGGGCTCGGTGGGGGACTCGGTCTGGGACGTCGTCCTGCACGGCCTCGCCGCGGACGGGCCGAACCAGGGGGCCTCGGGAACCGCTTCACCGGGCCTCGCCGAGGCCCGCCCCGGTCCGTCCTGACGCGACGCGCTCGGGGCGTGGGCCCGGGTACCCGGCGCGGCCTGACCGGCGGCCGGGGCCGGGCGGCCCGCACGGCGAGGCGCGGCCCCGGACCGGGGCGGACGACGCGTGGCCGGCCTCGCACGTGATCGGGCCGGACCGGGGAAGGACGGCGTTCGTCCCCGGTCCGGCCCGGAACGGCGGCCGGTCCGGGGCGAAACGGCGGCCCGTCCGGCCCGGAGCGCAAGGCGGCCTGTTCCGGTCCGGCCCGAACAGGCGGCCGGTCCGGGGCGCGTATGAGGGTGACCGGTCCGGGACCGGGGCGTGGACCGGGGCGTACGGGACGGTGGGCGGCCTCAGAACGCGTCCCGCGCCGTCCGCTCCACCGCGTCCGCCACCGCGTCCAGGACCCGTGCCGAGGCGTCCGCCGTCAGCCGGCCGCGCACCCACGCGGCCCCGGTCCTGGTCCGGGGCCACGCCTGGTGGGCGACGCCGCCGGGGCCCTGGTGGCCGAAGGCCCCGGCGCGGACGGCCGGGTGGAGGCCCTCGTCGAGGAGCTGGAGGCCCCCCTCGCCGTACGCGCTGACCCCGCCGAGCAGCGGGTCCAGCCCCTCGACCCAGAAGCTCCGCGCCTGGTCGAGCGTGCGCCGCGACAGCAGCAGGGGCTCCTCGCCGGGGGCGCGTACGGCGTCGGCGGCCAGCACCCCCTGGAGCCGGGCGAGCCCTCGGGCCGACGCGTACACCCCGAGCGAGGGGACGATCGCGTACCGCCGCCGCGTCTCGCTCCACACCCCGGCGTCCGGCGGGAACGGGGACGGGTTGTTCCACACCCGGCCGAACAGGTCCGCCGCGCCGTCGTCCGGGCCGCCGTCCGGCGCGGGGAAGCGGGCGCGGAAGTCCGGGTCGTACGAGACGCGGGCGGCGTGCGGCAGTTGGTCCGGGACGAGGCCGAAGTGGACGTCGAGGCCCAGCGGACCCGCGATCTCCTCCAGGAAGAACAGGTCGAGATCGCGGCCGTCGACCCGGCGGACCACCTCGGCGACGATCCACCCGGCGGTCCACGGTCCGTGCAGCACCCCGCCGGCCCGCGGGTCCTCCTCCAGGCTGTGCAGTTCGAGCAGCGCGGCCATCATGCGCGGGTTCTCGACGTCCCGCTGGTCGAGGCCCGCCGCCATGCCCGGCAGCCGGGCGGTGAACGTCAGCACGTCCCGCAGCGTCACCTTGCCCTTGCCGCGTACCGCGAACTCCGGCCAGTACTCCGCGACCGGCCGGTCCAGGGCGAGCGCGCCCATGTCGGCGAGGAGCAGGACCGCCGTGGCCAGGACGGAGTGGGAGGCCGTCAGCAGCGGGGCGAGGGTGTCGCCGGTCCACGGAGCGCCGGTGACCGGGTCGGCGGTCCCGTGCCACAGATCGACGATCAGGTCACCGTCCCGGACGACGGCCAGCGCGGCCCCGTGGGAACCGGGCGGACCCGACTCCCGGCAGGCCCGTTCGAAGGAGTGGCGCACCGAGGCGAATCCGGGCGCGGTGGTTCCGTGGACGCCGGTCGTCGCCGCCCGTGGCCGTGGCCTCGGCAGAACCTGCCGTACCAGAGAGGTCGTCATGTCAGGAACTCCATAAGAGGTGGAGAGTCGGGAACTGCGGTGCGGGGGCGGTCCGGGCTCGGTTCACGCCTCGGGCGCGCCCGCCGGGTAGGGCAGGAACTCCAGGTCGGTCAGGTCCTGGTCGGTCAGGCGGACGCGGTCGCCGCCGAGGTTCTCCGCGAGGTGGTAGGACGCCCGCGTGCCGGGCAGCGGCACCACGTGGTCGCCCAGGCGCAGCAGCCACGCCAGGGCGACCTGCGCGGGGGTCGCCCCGTGCCGGGCGGCCACCTGGGCGACCGCCTGCGTGAGCGCGGCGTTGTGGCGGATGGCGCGGGGGGCGAAACGGGGCTGGGTGCGCCGCCAGTCGTCCGGGGGCAGGTCGTCGTGGCGGGTCAGCGCACCGGCCAGCAGCCCGCGCCCGAGCGGGGCGCCGGCCAGCAGGGCGATCCGGCGCTCCACCGCGTACGGCACGACGTCGTCGAGGCCGCAGCGGGTGAACAGCGACACCTCGGCCGCCATCGCCGCGGCCTCGTGCACGGCCTCGGCGTCGCGCGCCTCCTGCACGGTGACCACGGGCAGCCCCAGCATCCGGATCTTGCCCGCCCAGACCTGCTCGGCCAGCGCGCCCCAGCTCTCCTCCAGCGGCACGCCGGGATCGACGCGGCGCAGCAGATAGAGGTCGATGTGGTCCACGTGCAGCCGGCGCAGGCTCTCGTCGACCGCGTCCCGCAGCGCCTGCGGGCCGCCCGCGGGCCGCAGCCCGCCGTCCGGGTCGCCGAGCAGGCCGCCGCCGGTACAGAGCACCACCTCGTCCCGCCGCCCCCGGATGGCCTCGCCGATCAGCCGCTCGTTGTCCCCGGCCGCGTACGCGCCGGCCGTCTCGACGAGGTTGACCCCGAGGTCCACCGCCTCCTGGACCAGCGATACGGCCTTGGTCCGGTCGCGCTGGCCGGGGGCGTAGCGGTACGAGAGCCCCATGGCGCCCAGTCCGAGCCGTCCGACGACCGGCCCGTCCCTGCCCAGTGTTGTGGTCCGCATTCCGCGGAACTCCCTTCTCCACAGAGGAAAGCGACCACTTCATAGCAACAGCCCGGAGGCCTCGGGGGACAGCGACCCGTCGCTACTTGCCGACCTCCGACGACTTCGGGAAGTCCGGGCGGGCCTGTTGGGGACGGCCCCCCGAGGCGGGCGCACCCGGCACCCGGACGGGCGGGGCGGACGGCGGGCCAGGACGGCGAGGCGGGCCGGGACTGCGGGCCGGGACTGCGGCGCGGGCCGGACCAGCGGGGCGGGCCGGGGCGGCGAGGCGGGCCGGGGCGGCGAGGCGGGCGCGGACGGCGGGCCCGCGCGGCACACGGGCGCGTACGGCGGGCCCGCGCGGCACACGGGCGCGGACGGCGGTGCGGGCGGGCTGTCGGGGCCCGGTACGGCCGTGCGGCAGGCCCCCGGACGGCCGCCGGGCCGGTCCCCGCCGCGAGGGCGGAGCCGGCCACGGACGGGGGCGCGGAGGGCGGCGGTCTCAGCCGAGGTGCTTCCGGAAGAACTCCGTGAGCTTGGCGACGGCGGGCGTGACGGCCGCGTCGCGGTCGTACAGGTCCACGTGGCCGGCGCCCTCGACCAGGAACAGCTCGGCGTTGCCGGGGCTGTCGGCGACCGCCTTCTCGGAGAACCCCCTGGTCACCGCCTCGGTGCCGGCGATCATGAGCAGCGGACGCGGGGCGATCTTCGCAACATCGGCGAAGGAGTCGAACTGGTCGAGCAGGTCGGCGCTGCGGACGACCAGGTCGCCGGTGGAGCGCGGGTGGCGGCCACGGGGCGTCTTGTAGTAGTCGACGAAGTCGGCGGTCGGGGCCGGGGTGTCGGCGTCGGCCTTCTCCGGCAGCACCGCGAAGGTGGCCGCGGGCTCACCGGCCGCCTCGGCACTGCGCAGCTCACCCGAGCGGGCCACCATCTGCTGCCAGCCCTCGGGGTCGCCCTCGCGGAAGAAGCTGGGCACATCGGTGCCGGAGACGCCGGCCACGGCCTTCATGCGGTGGTCGGTCTGGGCGGCGTAGGGCACGTAGGCGCCCGAGCCGCACACGCCCATCACGCCGATGCGGCCGGCGTCGATCTCGGGCCGCGTGGTGAGGTAGGAGACCGCCGCGCGGAAGTCCTCGGCACGCTGGAAGGGGTCCTCCAGGCCGCGGGGCATGCCCTCGGACTCGCCCTGGAACGCCGCGTCGAAGGTCAGGACGGCGAACCCCTCGGCGACCAGCCGCTCGGCGTACACCGCCGGGGACTGCTCCTTGACGCCGGTGGTCTGGTGGCCGACGACGATCGCGGCGAGCGGGCCGTCGACGCCCTCGGGGAGGTAGAGGTGGCCTGCGAGCTGGAGGCCGTTGGTCGGGAAGCGGACGTCGGTCCTCATGGCGTTCTCCTGACGGGATCGTGGGGGTGGCCGGGTGATTCCGCGGCCTGTCTCCACTCTCCGGCCGGGCGGGGTCCGGAAGAAGGTCGGGCGGCTTCCCGGGAAGGATCTCTCCCGGGCGGAACGCGTACCCCACTGCCATGCTGGGCTCATGACCGGTTCCGCACACCTTCGTGAGCTGGGCGAGCTCCTCAAGCACCGCCGCGGGGAGCTCACCCCGGCGCAGGTGGGGCTGCCCGAGCGCGGCCACACCCAGCGCCGCGTCCGGGGGCTGCGCCGCGAGGAGGTGGCCGAGCTGACCGCGATCAGCACCGACTACTACGTGCGCATCGAACAGGGCCGTCTCGCGCCCTCGCAGCCGGTGCTCGACGCGCTGGTGCGGGCCCTGCGGCTCGACGGCGACCAGCGGGCGTACGCGGAGGGGCTGATCGACCAGGCCGCCCGCGCGGGGAGCCGCCGTACCGCGCCGCGGCGACGGGCCCGGCCCACGGTCCACCCGCACCTGGCGCGGCTCCTGGGCCAGCTCGGCGGGACGCCCGCCCTCGTCTTCGGGCCACGCCTCGACATCCTCGCGTGGAACCCGCCGGCGGCGGCGCTGCTGTGCGACTTCGGGGCCGTGCCCGAGGCCGAGCGCAACTACGTCCGCATGGTCTTCCTCGCCCCGGTGATGCGCGAGATCTACCCCGAGTGGGAGGACGTCGCCCGCACCTGCGTGGAAGTGCTGCGGATGGAGGCCGGCACCAACCCGGCCGATCCGGCCCTGACCGCCCTGGTGGGCGAACTGTCCGTGGCCGACCGGAACTTCCGGGTCTGGTGGGCCGAACACCGGGTCGCCCACCAGGACTTCGGCAGCAAGCGCATCGCCCACCCGGATGTCGGCGACCTCACCCTCGACTGGGACGCCTTCCGTTACGCCGGAGCGCCGGAACAGCAACTCGTGCTCTGGTCCGCCGAACCGGGCACCGTGGACGCGGAACGGCTGGCGGAACTGGCCCGCGGGTGCGACGAGGGGCCGGTGACCGCGGTGTCGACGGGTGATCGCGGCGCCGACGGCTGATCCTGGCGCGCGGCGGGGTGATCACGGCGGGGTGATCACGGCGCCTGGGGGCGGCCGTGCTGCGCCGCCGGAGAGGCACGGCGTCGGCGGTGGCGTCAGTCCGCCCTGGTGTAGATCAGACTCTCGCCGGTCCCGGCCGTGGACCGGCGCAGGGTCCCGTCCGGGAGCAGGGTCAGCTCGGTGGGCTTCCCCGGCGTGCAGGAGGTGGCCGGGGAGCCGGAGGACACCGTGGAGGGCCCGATGCGGACCGGGCCGTCCGCCGGCGGGCGCCCGGCGAGCGGGGCGCCGAACTCGCAGTGGTACGTGCCCCCGGAGTCGAGGGTCCCCTCGGCGGTGAGGGCGAGGACCTGGTCGCCGACCTCGCCCTGACGGATGGTCAGTGTCCGTGTGGCCGAACCCTGTTCGCCGGGTATGGAGCCGGACCAGGTCCCGAGGAAGTTCTCCGGGACGGTTCCCCCGTCGCCCTGCTGCCCGCCCCTTTCCGTGGCGGACCCGGACGGTCCGGGGGAGACGGTCCTCCCCGGCGTGCCGCCCTTCATGAACGCGTACACCGATCCGCCCGCTCCCAGCGCCACGACCACGGCCACGGCGATGAGCGCGACGGTGGCCCCGAGGGGGCGGCCCTCCCGGCCGGACGGGGCAGGCGTGGGGGCGAAGCAGGCCGGGGCGAGGGCCTGTTCGGCGGTGCCGCCGTGGGCGGGAGCGCCGCTGTACGGCTGGGGGGCCCGGGCGTACGGGGCGGGATGGGGCCGGGGCGACGCGGACGCCGGGGGTGCGGCGTACGGGCCGGACTCCGGCGGCGCCGGGGCGGCGGGATCTCCGGCCGCCCGCGCCCGGTCCGGGGCCTCCGGGACCACCGGAGTCCCCGGCGTGTCCAGGGCCTTCGGGACCCCCGAAGCTCCCGGCGTGTCCAGGGCCTCCGGGACCCCCGAAGCCTTCGGAGTGTCCAGCCCCTCCGGGAGCTCCGGATCCTCCGCGTCGAGCAAGCTCACCGCGTGGCGGCCGAGTTGGGCGATGAGCTGGGCGGGGAGCCAGGGCTCGTCCGCCTCCGTCCCGCCCAGGCGGGCCAGGATGTCGTCCGTACCGGGCCGGGCCGCCGGGTCCTTCGCCAGGCAGTCCCGTACGACGCCGGCCAGTTCCTCCGGTACGCCGGTCAGGTCCGGGTCCTCCCGCGCTGTCCGGAACATCAGGGCATGGACCCCGCCGCTCTCGGCCGTACCGAACGGCAGCCGCCCCGACGCGGCGTACGCGAGGACGGCCCCGAGGCAGAACACGTCGCAGGCGGTGGTCACCCGCTCGCCGCGCACCTGCTCGGGGGCCATGAAGCCGGGTGAGCCGACGAGGATGCCGGTGCGGGTCAGCTCGCCGTCGGGCACGGACTCCAGGGCGCGGGCGATGCCGAAGTCGATGACCCGCGGGCCGTCGATGGTCATGAGGACGTTCGAGGGCTTCAGGTCCCGGTGGATGAGCCCGGCGCCGTGGATGTGCTGGAGGGCGTGGGCGAGCCCGGCCCCCAGGAACCGTACGGAACGCGACGGCAGCGGCCCGTACGCCCCCGAGACCGTGACCGGGGCACCGGGGCGGCCCGAGACGACGCGCTGGAGGGAGGGCCCGGCGACGTACCCCGTGGCGACCCAGGGGACGGGGGCCTCGGTGTCGGAGTCCAGGACGGGCGCGGTCCACGCGCCACCGACGTGGTGCGCGGCGCGGACCTCCTGGCGGAAGCGGGCGCGGAACTCGGGGCGCTCGGCGAGTTCGCGGCGGACCAGCTTGAGGGCGACGGTGCGGCCGCGGTCGGAGCGGGCGAGGAAGACCTGGCTCATGCCGCCCTCGCCGAGACGGCCGAGGAGCCGGTACGCGCCGACGCGGTGCGGGTCGTCGGAGCCGAGCTTGTCCATGGTGCGCGTCCTCCCCTGCGGCCCGCACGAGGACAGCCCCGCCGGGCAGGGGCGGCGGGGCCACGGTCCTTCTCTACGACACGCCTTCCCGCGCTCCGGTTCCGCCGCTCGCGTTCGGGCCCTCCGGAGCGGTGAGGTGGTCCACCGCCTCCGACAGCCGCTCCAGCACCCGCACCGTGTCCGCCGCCTCCTCCGCCCCCAGTTCCGCCACCAGCCGCGCCGCGAACGCCGTGTGGGACGGTTCGATCAGGGCCACCGCCTCGTGTCCCGCCGCCGTCGGCCGGAGCAGCTTCGCCCGGCGGTGGGCCGGGTTCGGGACGTACTCCGCGAGCCCCCGCTCGACGAGCAGGTCCGCTATCCGCTGCACGCTCTGCCGGGTGATCCCCATCGTGCGGGCGATCCCCGCCACCGGCAACGGCTCCGGCAGCACCGCCCCCAGCACTTGCCACCACGCCGCGGTGAGGCCGCCCGGCCGCGCCAGTTCGTCGGCCACCGAGAGGAACTGGCCGTTCAGCCGGAACACCGTGAGCGCCGTCCGGCTCAACAGGTCCTGCTGGAGCCGGACGTCCTGCGCGCCCGCGCCGCCCTCACGCACTCTCCAGCACCTCGTACGCGCTCGCGTCCGAGTCGTGGAACAGCCGGTACCACGCGTCCAGCTTCTCCGGGCCGTACACCCCGAGCAGCGCGAAGACCTCCCGCGCGAGCGCCACCGGTTCCGTCGGCCCGGCCGTGACCAGCCGGCCGCCCGTGTCCGCCCCCTCGTCCGTGACGGCGTCCACGTCCACGTACCGCTCGCCGCCCGCGTACCCCGTCGCCGCGAGGTAGAACGAGACCGCGCTCGTGTGCGTGCGGTCGTCCAGCAGCCCTTCCCGCGCCAGCCCGGCCGTCGCCCCGCAGATCGCCGCGACCGGCGTCCCCGCGTCCAGGAAGGCGCGGGCCGTCCGCGCGAACGGCGCCAGCGTGTCGCCCGTGTCCCAGCCGGCCGCCCCGGTCAGGATCAGCAGCGCGCTGTCCTGCGGCCGGAGTTCGTCCAGCGCCAGGTCGGGCCGGACGCACAGGCCGCCCATGGTCGTCACGGGCTCCCGTGTGAGTCCCACGGTCCGCACGGTGTAGCCGTTCTGCGTGAGATGGGCGGTCGTGTACCCGGTCTCCCAGTCGGCGAAGGTGTCGTAGACGGCGAGGTGCACGGTCCTGTCGCCGGTGCTGCCGCTGCTGACGGTCATGATGACTCCCTCGGCTAGATGACATAAGGCTGTCATGTTGCCAGCATGCTGTCAATTCGACATCCGGCCAGGACCCGACACCCTGCCGAACCATCCGCCCCGGGCCGTACAAGGTGGCCATGGAGGCCGGCCCCGGACCCCGCTTACGCTCGCCGCATGACCCCTCATGCCCCTCATGCCCCGTACGCCGACCCCGCGGCCGGTGCGGCCGTGAAGGCCGCGGACCGCGCGCACGTGTTCCACTCCTGGTCCGCCCAGGGCCTCATCGACCCGCTCGCCGTCGCCGGCGCCGAGGGGTCCTACTTCTGGGACTACGACGGCAACCGCTACCTGGACTTCACCAGCGGACTCGTCTACACCAACATCGGCTACCAGCACCCCACCGTGATCGCCGCGATCCAGGAGCAGGCGGGCAAGCTCGCCACCTTCGCGCCCGCGTTCGCGGTCGAGGCGCGCTCCGAGGCCGCGCGCCTCATCGCCGAGCGCACGCCGGGAGACCTGGACAAGATCTTCTTCACCAACGGCGGGGCCGAGGCCGTCGAGAACGCCGTCCGCATGGCCCGGCTGCACACCGGGCGCACCAAGGTGCTCTCCGCCTACCGCTCGTACCACGGGGCCACCTCCACCGCGATCAACCTCACCGGCGACCCGCGCCGCTGGCCCTCCGACAACGGCTCGGCCGGTGTCGTCCGCTTCTGGGCCCCGTTCCTCTACCGCTCCCCGTTCCACGCGCGGACCGAGGCCGAGGAGTGCGCCCGCGCGCTCCAGCACCTGGAGGACACCCTCGCGTTCGAGGGTCCGTCCACCATCGCCGCGATCATCCTGGAGACCATTCCGGGCACCGCCGGCATCATGACCCCGCCGCCCGGCTACCTCGCGGGCGTCCGTGAGATCTGCGACCGGTACGGGATCGTCTTCGTGCTCGACGAGGTGATGGCCGGATTCGGCCGCACCGGCGCCTGGTTCGCCGCCGACCACTTCGACGTCGTGCCGGACCTGCTGACCTTCGCCAAGGGCGTCAACTCCGGTTACGTGCCGCTCGGCGGCGTCGCCATCAGCGCCGAGATCGCGGCGACCTTCGAGACCCGCCCCTACCCCGGCGGCCTCACCTACTCCGGCCACCCGCTGGCCTGCGCCGCCGCCGTCGCCACCATCGGCGTGATGGAGGACGAGAAGGTCGTCGAGCACGCGGCCCGCATCGGCGAGACCGTCCTCGGCCCCGGCCTCCGCGAACTGGCCGAACGCCACCCCTCGGTGGGCGAGGTGCGCGGCCTCGGCGCTTTCTGGGCGCTGGACCTGGTCCGTGACCGGGAGACCCGCGAACCGCTCGTCCCGTACAACGCCGCGGGCGAGGCGAACGCCCCGATGGCGGCGTTCGGCGCGGCGGCGAAGAAGGAGGGGCTGTGGCCGTTCATCAACATGAACCGGACCCACGCCGTCCCCGCCTGCAACGTCTCCGAGGCCGAGGCCGAGGAAGGGCTCGCGGCCCTGGACGCCGCCCTCTCCGTCGCGGACACGTACACGGTGGAGGGCGGAAAGGGCGCGTAGGACGCGGGAGGGAGGCGCGCGGGCGCGGGGCGGGGTCCGGAACGGGCTGGAGGCCACCCCTCCGCCGGGAACGGCCCGCCCCGCTTCCCGGAGGCCCGCCCCGGCTGTCCGGCCCGCCGGTCCGTGCTGCCGCCGGGCCCCGGTCCGTACCGCCGCCAGGCCCTCCGGTCCGTACGGCCGACCGGCCCGCCGGGCGCGTTCCGGCCCGCACTCCGGGTAACCGCCCCTGTACGCAGCCGCACAGCCCCCGCCCTGCCCGGAATCGGGCACGCCGGGGGTCTGGCTTAAGGTGACCCGAGCCGTAAGTGCCCCCCGCCGGAAACGGCCGGTGAACGGGGCGGACAGGGGCGGACAGGGGCGTACGGATGGGGGCCGGAATGAGGCCGGGCGGAGGCGTGACGCGCAACACCCTGCGCCGGCAGATCGCCGACGCCCTGCGTGACGAAGTGGTCGCGGGGCGGCTTCCGCCGGGCCGCGAGTTCACCGTGAAGCAGATCGCCGAGCAGTACGGGGTCTCCGCGACCCCCGTCCGTGAGGCCCTCTTCGACCTCTCCGCGCAGGGGCTCCTCGTCTCCGATCAGCACCGCGGCTTCCAGGTCCGCGAGTTCACCGTGGCCGACTACCGCGCGATGGCCGAGGCCCGCGCCCTCGTCGTCGACGGCCTCTTCCGCGACCCCGCCGGGCAGGTGGCCATCCGGACCGAGGCGCTCGCCCCGATCCGTCGCCGGGCCGCGGAGGCGGTCCGCGCGGCGAAGGGGGGTGATCTCGACGTACTGATCGGGTACGACCTGAGGTTCTGGCGGGAGCTGGGACAGTTCGTCCGCAACCCGCACATCGCCGACTTCCTCACCCGACTCCGCGTTCAGGCATGGGTGTTCGCCGTACACCGGCTGCGCCGTGACGGCATGGACGAGGACGTGCTGTGGTTCGGCCACGAGGAACTGGTCGACGCCATCGGCCGGGGCGACCGCGACCAGGTCCGGGCCTCGATGCACGCGTATTACGGCCACGCGCTGGCCTGGGCGGAACGCCTGGAGGCACAGGAGGCCCGCGAAACCGGGCCGGAGCCGCCGGAACCGCCGGGGCGCGGTGCGTGAGGTCGCGGACGCCGGGGCACTGCGCGGGAGGTCGCGGACGCCGGGGCACTGTGCGTGAGGTTCGCCCCGCATTACGCTGTTCCGACGATCGCCGAACCCGTTGGAGAGCGAGACTTCGTGGCCTGTGACCTGTGGCTGGTCCCCCTCGTCGACGTGCTGTGCCACAGCGCCGACAATCCGTTCGCCGAAGAGATCGCCGTCTACGACAAGGCGTTGAACGACGCCGGGCTGCCGCCCGTCCCCGTCTACGCCTACATGCCGGGCCTGAACGGGGAGGTCGCCCCCGTGGCCGGCTTCGACTACGACGCCCTGCACTTCCTGCGCCGCGCCTACCTGCTCCAGCTGAGCGGCCTCGCGGTCACCCCCGCCGACGGCCTGGACGGGGAGTACGAGCGGCTGCTGGAGATGTTCGAGCAGGGCGCGCAGCAGTCGCACCTGGTCTGGCACTACGACCACGCCGGGGCGTACGTCCCGGTGGACTTCCCGGCCCCGCTCTCCGACGACGCGCTCCTGGCGGGAGGCGGACCGCTGGGCTCCGCGCACGGGCTGCTGCGGGAGCTGGAGTTCGTCGCCCCGGCCATCGGCATCGACCCGGCGAACCCACCGGCCGCCCCGCAGCCCCCCGCCGGACCCACCTCCCTGGAGGAACCGGCGGCCCCGATCCCCTACGACGACAGCCCGTTCGCCCGCGAACGCCATGTCTGGCTCGGCCTCCACGCGGCGGCGACCCGCAGCCTGGCCCAGGGCTCGATGATCATCTTCAGCTAGGCGGTGTCCGGCGGCGGTTCGGCGCGGAGGCGGGCAGGACCCGCCGGTCCGGCCGGGCCCGCCGGGAACCGGACCGGCTCCGGCACCGCCCTCACCGCGGCGACTCCGGCGGCCGCTGCCGCGGCATGTTGGGCCGCGCCGCCACCGACGGCATCGAGAACCGCCCCGGCGCCGCCGGCTCCCCGCGCCCGCCCGCGCTCCCCGAGGCCAGGGCCTGCATGCCCATCGGCGCGGGCCCGGCCCGGAACTCCACCATCCAGTCCGCCGTCTCCGACCGCACCAGGTCGGTCACGTCCTCGGAGAACCTCCGCAGCACCCCCAGGCACCGCTCGGTCGCCTCGCTGGCCGTGCCCTCGGTCGGCCCGAGCACCTCCCGTACGCACTCCGACGCCCAGTCGAACTGGAGCACCTGGAGCCGCCGCTGCACCGCCTGGGCCGTGGCGAGGTTCCTTATCCACCCGGAGGTGAGACCGAAGTACCGGTCGCAGGCCATGCAGGCGGCCCCCAGCAGCAGCGACAGATAGCCCCAGCCCGCCGAACCGCTCAGCGCCCCGGTCAGGTCGAGCAACGGCAGGGCGGCCCCGGCGAAGGCCCCGGCGGCCGTTCCCATCCGCAGGCTCCTGGCGGCCCGCCGCTTCCAGATCCGGTCGTGCAGATACCAGTCGGCGGTGTCCAGCGCACCGGCTTCGACCCAGCGGTAGAGCTCGTCGAGCCGCTCGGCCGGCTCGCCCCAGTCACCGAGGGGGAACGGGCGCCCGGTCAGATCCCGCCCCCCGGCGCCGCCCTCGGTACGGCCTTCGGCGCGCCTCCCGGCCGGGGAGCCGGAAGCGGCCACGGAATGCGCAACTCCGTTTTCACCGGATCCCGCGTCGGACTCCTTGCGGGGCGGCCCCTCGGGCTGCATATCCGGCTGACTCACCGGGGCACTCCTCTGCACTCTGACGGACGGGACGGGCGCGTGGGGCTTCCGGAACGGGCCCGGACCCGGCCGGGCCCGAAGGGGGGCGGGGCGGTCCGCGCGACCGAGAACCTCTGAAACCTCTGAAGCTGTGAGGGGTAACTCTGCGTCACCGAACGGCTGCGCGCGCGTGTCGATGTGTATGCCCTTCCTACCGCCGAATGGTGGGCCGTGGGGTCGAAATCGCGGGATTCCCGCCTGCGCGGGGCCGCTGGTCAGGTATAGGAGCACTCACGCCGGTCCGCGAATCTCACCCGAAAGAGTTGGTCCCCGACGGGTGGAGCGCGGTGCCCCGTGAGCACGTAGGCTCGGCTTACCGAAACATTTGTCGTCGAAATGCCAGGAGTGACCGTGATTCCCGGTGGTGGCCAGCCCAACATGCAGCAGCTGCTCCAGCAGGCCCAGAAGATGCAGCAGGATCTCGCCGCGGCCCAGGAGGAACTGGCCAGGACCGAGGTCGACGGACAGGCGGGCGGTGGTCTCGTGAGGGCCACCGTGAACGGTTCCGGCGAGCTCCGCTCCCTGGTGATCGACCCGAAGGCGGTGGACCCGGAGGACACCGAGACGCTCGCCGACCTCGTCGTCGCGGCCGTCCAGGCGGCCAACGAGAACGCGCAGGCGCTCCAGCAGGAGAAGCTCGGCCCGCTGACGCAGGGGCTGGGCGGCGGAGGCGGCATTCCGGGTCTGCCGTTCTGACCCGACCGGATACGGGCGGGCCCTCCGGGGCCTACTGGTACCGATCCGTACCCACTACGGTACGGAGCAGGAAGCGAAGAGAGGCGTTCCGTTGTACGAAGGCGTGGTTCAGGAGCTCATCGACGAACTGGGCAGGCTGCCCGGCGTCGGCCCCAAGAGCGCGCAGCGGATCGCCTTCCACATCCTTCAGGCCGAGCCCACGGACGTACGCCGGCTCGCGCACGCCCTGCTGGAGGTCAAGGACAAGGTCCGGTTCTGCGCCGTGTGCGGCAATGTCGCGCAGCAGGAGCAGTGCGGGATCTGCCGCGACGCGCGCCGCGACCTGAGCGTCATCTGCGTGGTCGAGGAGCCCAAGGACGTCGTGGCGATCGAGCGGACGCGCGAGTTCCGGGGCCGCTATCACGTCCTGGGCGGGGCGATCAGCCCCATCGAGGGCGTCGGCCCGGACGACCTGCGCATCCGCGAGCTGCTGGCGCGGCTCGCGGACGGCTCCATCACGGAGCTGATCCTTGCGACCGACCCCAATCTGGAGGGCGAGGCCACCGCGACGTACCTGGCGCGGATGGTCAAGCCGATGGGCCTGAAGGTGACCCGGCTGGCCAGCGGCCTGCCGGTCGGCGGCGACCTGGAGTACGCCGACGAGGTCACCCTGGGCCGCGCCTTCGAGGGGAGGCGGCTGCTGGATGTCTGACACCCCCGCAGCGCCTCCCCGGCCCTCGCCCGTACAGCTGTCCGCCGCACGACCCGGTCCGCCGTCCGCCGCGTGGTCCTTTTCGCCGCTCGGTTCGCCGTCCGCTTCATCGTTCACTTCACCGTCTGTGACCGCGCCCACGGGAGGTCCCCTCGATGTCTGACGCCACGCTGAACTCCGTCACGCAGGACCCGGGCGACTTCGCCGTCCAGATCGCGGACCAGATCAAGACGTTCATCGTCGCGGTCACGGAGGTGTCCAAGGTCGAGGAGCCGGAGGAGGCCGTTCCGGTCCTGCTGCTCCAGGTCTCGCAGCTCCTGCTCGCGGGCGGCCGTCTCGGCGCGTACGAGGACGTCCTGCCCGACGAGCGCTACGAACCGGACCTCGGGGCGGAGCCCGACGCGGACGGCCTGCGCGAGCGGTTCGCGGCGCTGCTGGAGCCGATCGACGTCTACTCCGAGGTCTTCGACCCGTACGAGCCCCGCAAGGCCCCGGTCCCGCACCGGATCTCCGACGATCTGGCGGACCTGGTCACGGACCTCGGCCACGGCCTGGCGCACTACGAGGCCGGCCGCACCGCCGAGGCGCTGTGGTGGTGGCAGTTCTCGTACTTCTCCAACTGGGGCTCCACCGCGTCCGCCGCCCTCCGCGCCCTCCAGTCCCTGGTCGCCCACATCCGCCTGGGCCAGCCCCTGGCGGAACTGGACGGTCTGGACACCGACCAGGATCCGGGCGAGGACGACCTCGCGGAAGAGGCGGGGCGCGTGATGCTCCAGGAGATCGCGGCCCCGCTGGGGCTGCGGCCGGTGAAGTAGGCGTCCATCGCGTACGGGAACCGGACGGTCGGTGCGGCCTGAGAGGGCCGCTCTTGACCTCAAGCGCGCTTGAGGAGCGAGTCTCCTGGTGAACGACGGCCGACGCAACGGGCCGCGACCCACCAGGAGGTTACGCATGAGCGCCACGCCCCCCGCCACTCCGTCCCCCGCAACACCCCCCGTACCAGCCGGGCCGCCCCTCGCGTCCGCCCCGGCCCCGGCTCCGGCCCCCACCGTCATCGGCGTACCGGCCCCGCAGGAGGATGTCGACGCCATCGTCGCGTTCGTCGCGCGGGTGGAGCACGCCCAGCAGAACGCGCTGCCCGATGACTTCCTCGACGGCTTCCGCGAGGACGCCATCTGGACCACGGCCCACGGGAAGAGGCTGGCCGGCCTGCCGGAGATCGGCGCGTTCACCCGCGCGGTACTGCCTCCGCAGGCGGGTTCCCCGGTGACGGCCACGTACACGGTGGACCTGATCCTCTTCATCCGCCCCGACATCGCGGCGGTCAAGATCCGGCAGCGCCCGGTCTCCCGCGACGACGGCCGTTTCCTGGACGAGGTCTTCCACGGCCAGGCGGATCCCTCCGGGCTCATGGCCGACCACCCCGAGGCGCTCCCCGGCACCCCGACCTACGTACTGGCCAAGGACGACGGCGTCTGGCGCATCGCGGCCGCGCAGAACACACAGGTGCTCGACGCGCAGACCCTGGCAACGGGCTGACGCACCACCAGAGGGCGGCGGCGGGCCGATCCGGAAAACGGACAACCCCGGCGGTGCTACCAACGCCAACCGGGGTCTGACCGTAAGAGACCGCCTGCTGGAAAGGCTGGATCCCTATGGCTGCCGCCAACCTCAGTGCCGTACTGGGCGCGCCCGCCCATCCCCTGGCGAAAGCCGGGGCGCCAGGGCGGCGAGGAGGCGACTGACGGCGTACCCCGAGTGAGGGCGTACGCCGACCCGGTGCGCGGGCCGACCGCACCACGTACCCCGGCCGGCCGCTTCGACTCGCCCGGCCGCCCCCGATCGTGTGGGCTGGGACACAAAGGGGAGTGCCGGTGGTCCGGCTGGGCAACAGCCCCCTACGAGCGGTTCGGGACGACACGCCGTACCGGGTGATGAGCGGGACATCTCATCATCTGGTATGAGCGGGTCGATTCCGGGCTGCTCGTTAAACTGAGCCGACCGCAGTAATGACTGAGCGAGGAGCGCACGTGGGCCTTGTCGTGCAGAAGTACGGAGGCTCCTCCGTAGCCGATGCCGAGGGCATCAAGCGGGTTGCCAAGCGAGTCGTCGACGCCAAGAGGAACGGCAACCAGGTGGTTGTCGTGGTGTCCGCGATGGGCGACACGACGGACGAGCTGATAGATCTCGCCGAGCAGGTGTCCCCGATGCCTACCGGCCGGGAATTCGACATGCTGCTGACCGCGGGTGAGCGGATCTCCATGGCCCTGCTGGCGATGGCCATCAAGAACCTGGGCCACGAGGCCCAGTCGTTCACGGGCAGCCAGGCCGGTGTCATCACCGACTCGGTCCACAACAAAGCGCGCATCATCGACGTCACCCCGGGCCGCATCCGGACCTCGATCGACGAGGGCAACATCGCCATCGTCGCCGGGTTCCAGGGCGTGAGCCAGGAGGGCAAGAACATCACCACCCTCGGTCGCGGTGGGTCGGACACGACCGCCGTCGCGCTGGCCGCCGCGCTGGACGCCGAGGTCTGCGAGATCTATACGGACGTCGACGGCGTCTTCACCGCGGACCCGCGGGTCGTGAAGAAGGCGAAGAAGATCGACTGGATCTCCTTCGAGGACATGCTGGAGCTGGCCGCGTCCGGCTCCAAGGTGCTGCTGCACCGCTGCGTCGAGTACGCACGCCGTTACAACATCCCGATCCACGTCCGCTCGTCCTTCTCCGGACTGCGCGGAACCTGGGTCAGCAACGAGCCGCAAGGGGACCAGAAGGTGGAGCACGCGATCATCTCCGGAGTCGCCCACGACGTCTCGGAGGCCAAGGTCACCGTCGTCGGCGTCCCGGACAAGCCGGGCGAGGCGGCCGCGATCTTCCGCGCCATCGCGAACGCCGAGGTCAACATCGACATGGTGGTGCAGAACGTCTCCGCCGCGACGACCGGCCTGACGGACATCTCCTTCACCCTCCCCAAGGCCGAGGGCCGCAAGGCCATCGACGCCCTGGAGCGGACCAGGAGCACCATCGGCTTCGACTCGCTCCGCTACGACGACCAGATCGCCAAGATCTCGCTGGTCGGCGCGGGCATGAAGACCAACCCGGGCGTCACCGCCGGCTTCTTCGAGGCGCTGTCCGACGCGGGCGTCAACATCGAGCTGATCTCGACATCCGAGATCCGTATCTCGGTGGTCACCCGTGCCGACGACGTCAACGAGGCCGTGCGCGCCGTGCACACCGCCTTCGGTCTCGACAGCGACTCCGACGAGGCCGTCGTCTACGGAGGCACCGGCCGATGACCGGACACCGCCCGTCGCTCGCGGTCGTCGGTGCGACCGGGGCGATCGGCGGTGTCATGCTCCGGATCCTCTCGCAGCACGCGGACGTCTGGGGCGAGGTCAGACTCGTCGCCTCACCGCGCTCGGCCGGCCGCAAGCTGGCCGTGCGCGGTGAGGAGAGCGAGGTCCTCGCGCTGAGCGAGGACGTGTTCGACGGCATCGACGTGGCCCTCTTCCTGGTGCCGGACGAGGTGTCCGCCCACTGGGCCCCGATCGCCGCCGCCAAGGGCGCCGTCGTCGTCGACGACTCGGCGGCCTTCCGGCTCGACGACGACGTGCCGCTCGTCGTCCCCGAGATCAACCCCCATGCCGCGCGACTGAGGCCGCGCGGCATCGTCGCGTCCCCGAACTGCACCACGCTGTCGCTGATCGTCGCGGTCGGCGCGCTGCACGCCGAGTTCGGGCTGCGCGAGCTGATCGTCTCCTCCTACCAGGCGGTCAGCGGAGCGGGCCGGGACGGCGTCGCGGCCCTGCGGGAGCAGCTGGCGCTGGTGGCCGGTACGGAGCTGGGGACCCAGCCCGGAGACGTACGCCGGGCCCTGGGGGACCTCGGGGGTGGCGCGGCCGGTACGGGCGGCGGTGCGCCGAGCCCGTTCGCCGCGCCCGTGGCGCTGAACGTGGTGCCCTGGGCCGGAACGGACGCCGGCGACGGCTGGTCCACCGAGGAGATCTCGCTCCGCGAGGAGTGCCGCAAGGTACTGGGCCTCCCGGACCTGAAGGCCACCGCGACCTGTGTGTACGTCCCCGTCGTGGCCACGCACTCGATGTCCGTCCATGCCCGCTTCGAGAACGAGGTCGGCGTCGACAAGGCGCACGAGATCCTGGCGACCGCTCCCGGCGTGGTGCTCTTCGACAGCCCCGCGTCCGGTGACTTCCCCACCCCGTCCGACGTGGTCGGCACCGACCCCACCTGGGTGGGCCGCGTCCGGCGGTCGATGGACGATCCGCATGCCCTGGAAATGTTCCTTTGCGGGGACAATCTCCGAAAAGGTGCGGCTTTGAACGTGGCTCAGATCGCCGAATCGATCGCCGCCGAATTCCCCCGGTGATGGTCGAACTTGTTTTGTAGGATCTGTGAACGCCCTATGAGCAATTCGCTGGTCTGAACCTCTTGAGCTGGGACGTTGTCGTATCCGACGATGATCTCCCGGCCATCTGCAACCGAACCTCGGCCGGGCTGCGTCTCTGCGGTCACTTTGTGCGTGGCCGGACGCGATGACGGGGCATTTGGGGAAGAGCAGGTACGTATGAGGGCATGTCGCACAGCGTCGAACGGGGCGTGGTCCGCGTACAACCCTGACGGGGGGCAGCGTGTCCAACAGGCGTGGCAGAGGTTCTCGACATCACAGTGGTGGGCCCGTTGCGGGGCGCTTCGGTGCGCCCGCTCCGGCGGCCCCGCGCGCCCGGCGGCATGCCGGTGATCGCGCCCATGCCCGCCGCGCGCCCCGCCACCGTTGCCGTCGCAGCGCAGGGGTGCTGACGAGACGGTGGCAGCTGGAACCACGGTCGACCATCTCACCGAGACCTACCGCGCCCACTACCGGTCCCTGCTGGGTCTCGCGGCCCTGCTGCTGGACGACACCGCGTCCTGCGAGGACGTGGTGCAAGAGGCGTTCATCCGCGTGCACTCCGCGCGCAGCCGGGTGCGCGAACCGGAGAAGACCCTCGCGTATCTCCGCCAGACCGTGGTCAACCTGTCGCGGTCGGCCCTGCGCCGCCGCATCCTCGGGCTGAAGCTGCTCTCCAAGCCGATGCCGGACATGGCCAGCGCGGAGGAGGGCGCGTACGACCAGCTGGAGCGGGACGCGCTGATCAAGGCGATGAAGGGACTGCAACGACGCCAGCGCGAGGTGCTGGTGCTGCGCTACTTCGCGGACATGACGGAGTCCCAGGTCGCCGAGGTGCTGGGTATCTCGCTGGGGTCGGTGAAGGCGTACGGTTCTCGGGGCATAGCGGCCCTGCGCGTGGTGATGGAGGCCCAGACATGAGCGGGCCCGAACAGCGGCGCGGGCCGGGGGCCGAGGGCTCCGGTGGTTCCGCGGTCCCCGAGCACAGGCACGAGAGCGACCCGACGGGAAACGGAATTGTGAACCACGGGCCGGAGAAGACTCCGCACACCGATCCGGACCGCCCGCACGAGGGGAGCGTGGCGCCCGATCCGGTGGCCGCCCCCGAACCGGAACCGCCCGCGCACGAGGGGGGAGAGGCGGCGGACGGCCCCGAGGGCGAGACCGCCGAGGACCCCGAGGAACCCGTCACCGCCGAGGACGCGGGCCGCCGGAGCGGGCCCGCGGACGCCGCCGCGGGCGAAGGCCCCGGCAGTGCGGCGGCCGGAGGGAAGGCACCCCGGACCGGGGGCAGGACCGCCGCACCGGCGGACAAGACCCCCGGCGCCGACGACGGCGACGACATCCTCACCACGCTGACCAGCCTTTTCGCCGCTGACCAGGCTGCTGGCCGCGCTGCTGACGGGACCACCGACCGGGCGACCGGCCGGGCCGCCGACCGGCCGTCCCCCCCGTCCCGCGAACTGGACGAGGTCGCCCTGCGCCGCATGCTGCACGGGGTGGTCCAGGATCTCGCGCCCGCCGACGGCACCCTCGACCACCTCCACCGCGCCGTCCCCGCCCGCCGGGCCAGACGGCGGCAGGCCCTCGTGGGGGCGGCCGCGGCGGCGCTGCTGATCGGTACCGCCGTCCCCGCCTTCGTCCATGTCGCTACCTCGGACGGAGCCTCCGCCGCCCGCCCCGCCATCGCCGGACACGGCGAACAGGCCCAGGGCGGCAACGGGGACGAGACCGGCCCCGAGGCGCCCGGCCTGCGGACCGTGGAACCCACCGACCGGCGGAGCGAGGGCGGCGTCGGCGAGTCCACCCCGGACCCCCGGCCCACCCGGGGCGAGGGCAGCGACCCCGACGGCACGGCGACCGGCCGGAACCCCGACCCCACCGACGTCGACTACGCGACGCTGCCGGTCTGCGACCCGAGCCAGCTGGGCGTCGCGTCCGCCGGCACGGACGCCCCGGCGGCCGACGGCACGGTCTACGGCAGCTTCAAGATCGCCAACGTGTCCGGCAAGGACTGCACCGTCAGCAGCGACGGCACGGTGGGCTTCACCGCCCTCGGTGCGGCGGATCCGCTCAAGATCGGCGTGGTCCAGCACGCGGCGGGCGACGCGGCCCCCGGCCTGCCCGACCCCTCGCAGGAGCCGGGCACCGTACTGCTGAAACCGGCCATGGCGTACGAGGTGCGGTTCGCCTGGGTGCCGGCCGAGACCTGTCCCACCACGGGCCCGTCCCCGAGCCCGACCCCGTCGGCGGACGGCGCGGGCGGATCGGTCGGCGACGGTACGGACCAGTCCGGCGCGGCCGCCCAGTCGCTGGCCGAGGACGGCGGCACGGCCGAGGGCAGCATTGCCGTGACGCACACCCCGGAGGCGGGCGCGCCCACGGCGGAGACGAAGATCCCCAACGCCTGCGCGGGCACGATCTACCGAACGGGTGTCCTGCCCACGTCGTGACCGGGCCCGGCGTCAGCGCCCGCCCACGTCGTGACCGGGCCCGGCGTCAGCGCCCGCCCACGCCCTGACCGGGTTCGGCGTCAGCGCCCGCCCACGCCCCGACCGGGGCCGGCGGCAGCGCCCCGCGTCCGCCTTCCGACCGGGGCGGGCACCAGCCCTCGCCCTCGTCCCGGCCGGCGCCGGGAGTCGTCAGCGCCCCGCGTGGCCCGAGGCGGCTTCCGCGGCCCCTGCGGCCTGCGGGTCTTCCGAGGCTCCGGCGTCGCCCGGTGCCGCCGGTACGGTCGGGACCCCCGCCTCAGCCGGGGCCGCCAAGGCCCCCGCATCGTCCGAGGCCGCCGAGGTACCAGGCCCCTCCGAGCCCTCCGGCACGAGCCCGAGGGCGACGTCACGCGCGGCCTCGGCCTCCCTCCGCACCAGCCGGAACCACATGAAGAGCACGAACCCGGCGAAGACGAACCACTCGCCCGTGTACCCCAGGTTCTGGAACGCCTTCAGATCGAGGCCGCTGCCCTCCGGGGCCGCCGCCGGCACCGGCTTCATCGCCCTGTCCGCACCGCCCGCCTCGGGCTCGGGGAGGGTCACCCAGGCGTCGTAGACGTCGTACGGGACGAGGTTCACCAGGGTCGCGGCGCTGATCATGCCGAGCTGGCCCTCGGGAAGCCCACCCCGGACATCGACGCCGTTGCTGCGGGCGTTCTCGGATGCCTGGAGGTCACCGGTCACCGTGACCTCACCCCGCGGGGCGGCGGGCACGCGGGCGTCGTTCGGGGAGCCGGGCAGCCAGCCCCGTACCACCGGCAGGGCCTTGCCGCTGTCCGTGCGCAGCATGGTCAGGACGTAGAAGCCCCGGCGGTCGTCGAGTTCACGGCCGGGTACCAGGAACTGGTCGGCGTACGTGCCGGTGGCGATGGCCGGGCGGCCGGACGTCACCTTGTCGACGGGCAGCAGCTCTTCGAGGGGCTTGGCGGCCCGGGTGCCGGGATCGGGCTGCTTCTCCGCCTGTTCGTGCGACTGCACGCGGTCCTCGAAGCGGCCGAGCTGCCAGGTGCCCATGAACACGCAGAACGGAATGGCCAGCACGACGAAGAGGTTGATCCCCCACCATCGCGGGGTCAGCAGGAACCGGTACACCCCTCCAAGGTACGGTTCCCCGCCCCGCTGTTCCGGAGCGGGGTCCGTCCTTTATCCGCCTCTTACGCCCGTCCGGGGCGCGGAGAACCCCCGCTCCCCCGCCTCCGCCCCCGGCGTACGAGTCCAGCCCTCGGCCTCCCCGCCGGACCACCGCTCCCGGCCGCCCCGGCCGAGGTTCACCCCGCCGTACCGGCCGCCGCGCCTCCTCCGAGGTGCTTGAGGGCGAACTCCAGCTCCAGCCGCACCTGCTTGATCCGCTCCTCCACCACGAGCGAGCCGTGCCCGGCGTCGTACCGGTACACCTCGTGCACCGCGCCGCGCGCCGCCAGCCGGTCCACGTAGTTCTCCACCTGACGGATGGGACAGCGCGGATCGTTGACGCCCGCCGAGATGTAGACCGGGGCGCGTACCGCGTCGACGTACGTCAGCGGGGAGGACGCCTCGAAGCGCTCGGGGACCTCCTCCGGAGTGCCGCCCAGCAGCGTGCGGTCCATGGCCTTCAGGGCCTCCATCTCGTCGTGGTACGCCGTGACGTAGTCCGCGACCGGCACCGCGGCCAGCCCCAGCGCCCAGGCGTCCGGCTGGGTGCCGAGCCCGAGCAGGGTGAGGTACCCGCCCCAGGAGCCGCCTGCCAGGACCAGCCGCTGCGGGTCCGCGAGCCCGGATGCCACGGACCACTCCCGCACGGCCGCGATGTCCTCCAGTTCGATGAGGCCGACCCGGTGCTTCAGCGCGTCGGTCCACTCGCGGCCGTACCCGGTGGAGCCCCGGTAGTTGACCCGGACGACCGCGAAGCCGTGGTCCACCCAGGCGGCCGGGCCGGAGGCGAAGGCGTCGCTGTCGTGCCAGGTCGGTCCGCCGTGGATCTCGAAGACCGTGGGGAAGGGGCCCTCCCCGGTCGCGGGCCTCTGCACGAGGGCGTGGACACGGCCGCCCGGCCCGTCCACCCACACGTCCTCGACGGGCACGGACGGCGGGGCCTTCGCGCCGGGCGGGTCCAGGACCACGGCACCGCTCGTGGACCGCACCACGGGCGGCTCGGCGGCCGACGACCACAGGTACTCCACCGTGCCGTCCGGTCGGGCCGTGGCGCTCGACACCGTGCCGGCGGGGGTCTCCACGCGCACGGGCCCCGAGGTCCCCGGCTCGTAACGCCACAGCTCGCTGCGGGCCTCGAATTCGTGCTCGATGAGCAGCGCGGAGCCGTCCGGATACCACTCGGCCCCCACATCGCCCGGCAGGTCGACCGGCAGGACGGTCTCCGTGCCCGCGACCGGGTCCCAGATCATCGGCTCCCAGCGCCCCCGCCGCTGGTGCCCGACGAGGAGCCGGGTGTCACCGGCCACCGGGGCGAAGCCGAGCACGGTGAGCCCCAGCTCCTTCGTGCCGCCCTCGGTGTCGTCCAGCTCGGCCACCGTGGAGCCGTCCGGGCGCACCACCCGCAGCGCGGAGTGCATCGCGTCGCCGTGCTCGGTGTGCTCCAGGGCGATCAGGGTGCCGTCGTGGGACAGGTCCCCGACCCCCGCGGACTCCCGGTGCCGGTAGATCTCCACCGGGTCACCGCCCGGCTTCCGCACCAGATGGACCGTCGTGCCGTCCTCGTCCGTCGACCGCCCGATCACCGCCGAACCGTCGCGCCCGATGGCCAGACCCGCCGGATAGGAGGGGGCGAGCCCCGGCACGGCCGGTTCGTCCTCGCCACCGTCGAACGGCTGGCGCATCCACACCCCGAACTCGTCGCCGTCGGTGTCGCTGAACCACCAGATCGCCTCCCCGTCCGGCGTCAGCACCCCGTCGGTGGTCCCGTTGGGCCGGTCGGTCACCTGGCGCTGCCGCCCGCTCGCCCGGTCCCACGCGTACAGCTCGTAGGTCCCCGTGACGTTCGAGACGAAGAGGGAGCGGTCAGGCGCGTCCTCGGCCCAGTCGGGAAGCGAGACACGGGGGGCACGGAACCGCTTCTCCCAGTCGGGCGCGGCTGCTGCATCAGTCGTCATGCCCCCATCCAACCCGATCGCCCGGCCCGCCCGCGACGGGATGCGGACCGCGTATCACCAGGGGCCCGTCCGGGGCTGTGCGGAATTCCCGGGGGACGAATTCCGGAGTCCGGAGGCGCCTCTTCTCTGCGGGAATCCGATGCCGATGGGGCGTGATGGATCGGACCGAGATCGAATGAACCGGACATGCGCCGTCTCTTCCGGGACCGGAACGCCCTGACCGGTGCTGACGTTCGGCGACTTTTCGGGTTGCCGTTCGAGGGGGTCTCGGCGACCGGGAAGTCGAGGGAGGGGATTTCCGTGGCAGGACGCCGTATGCGCAAGGCCGGTACGGTCGTTGGAGCCGCTGCGGTGCCCGTGTCGGCGACGGGCACGGGTGCCCGGGCGAACGGGACCGCCGATGACTGGGTGGGCGACCAGGGCAAGCCGTCCCAGCGGTGGGTCGACGGGTCGTCCAACGACATCGACTTCACCGGTTGCGAAGAGGTGTACGGCCGGACGAGCGTGAACGTGGAGCTCCGGCAGCAGGTCGACCGGGGGAGCGACAAGAAGCATGACTCCTCCACGTTCACGGCGTGTTCCAACGGCTCCGGCTCCACGACGAGGCCCATGCGCATCTCCACCTCCCTCCGCACCCACCCGGCCGTGCCGGCCACGCCCTTCATCGGGGCCTGGCCGGCACGGTGGCGCCCGGGGGAGGCCAGGTCCGGCTCAAGGGGCTCCGACCTCACCTCCGCCGCACGTGCATACCGCCGCCATGTGGCGTGGCTGCCGCAGAAGGTGCCGACGTCACGGCAGCTCACAGCGCGTGAGTACGTGGCGTACGCGGCCTGGCTGAAGGGCGAGGACCGTTCCGCGGCGTGGGAACGCGCGGGCACGGTCCTCGAACAGGTGGGCCTCGCCGACCGGAGCGGCCGGAAGACGGCCAAGCTCTCCGGAGGCCAGCTCCGCCGGGTCGGCATCGCGTGCGCCCCCGCCCACGACGCGCGGGTGATCCTCCTCGACGAGCCCACCGCCGGCCTCGACCCGCACCAGCGGACCGTGTTCCGCGATGTTCTGCGGAAGGTCACCGAGCGGATTCCGGTCCTGATGTCCACCCACGACATCGCCGACCTGGCCGACGAGGCGAACACCGTCTCCCTCATGAACCGGGGCCGCATACTCCACCACGGGGCGACCGGGAGCTTCCTGGAACACGCGCGGCCCGACGCCGCCCCGGGCCGGCGGGCCGAGTCCGCGTACTCCGCCCTCATGGGTCTTGAGGGCACCGGATAACCACTCGTGCCCCGCCGGGCCCATGAGTAGCTTTCGGGGCATGTACTCCTCGACGACTCCTGACGACTGGCACGACGCCAACCGCGCACGCTGGGACGAACGTGTGCCGATCCATGTGGCGAGCGACTACTACGGCCTGGACGCGTTCCGGGCGGGCCAGGACGCGCTGCGCGCCTTCGAGCTGGCCGAGGTCGGTGACGTCACGGGCCGGACGCTGCTGCACCTCCAGTGCCACATAGGCGTGGACACCCTGTCCTGGGCACGACACGGCGCGAGGCAGGTCGTGGGCCTCGACTTCTCCGAACCCGCCGTCGAGACCGCCCGCGGCCTGGCCGGAGAGCTGGGGCTGGGCCCGGACCGGGCGGCGTTCGTCGCGGCCGATGTGTACGACGCCCCGTCCGCCGTCCCCGACTCCGCGTACGACATCGTCTACACGGGGATCGGCGCGCTCAACTGGCTGCCCGACATCGATCGCTGGGCCGAGACCGCTGCCTCGCTGGTCGCCCCCGGCGGATTCCTCTACCTCGTGAGAGTTCCATCCGCTGACCGACTCGATGGACGCCGAGACCGGTTCGGTGGTCACCGACGACTACTTCAGCCGGGACGCCTGGGTGGACGAGACGCCGGGGACGTACGCCGACCTCACCGCGCCGACGGTCCACAACCGCAGCATCGAGTGGCAGCACCCGGTGGGCCGGGTGGTGACGGCGCTCGCCGCGGCCGGACTGCGGATCGACTTCCTCCACGAGCACGATCTCGCGCTCGTCCAGCGCTTCGACGTGCTGGAGCGCCACGCGGACGGCCACTTCCGGTTCCCGGCGGGCCGGCCGCGGATTCCGCTGATGTACTCGATCAAGGCGTCGCGGCCCGCGGGGCGGCAGGACTGACCACCGACGAGTGAGCGGCGGTGGCGGTCTTCTCCGGCCGATTGTCAGTGGTGGGGGCCAGACTCGTTCCCATGACCGACATGACAGGTGGATCGGCGGGCGAAGCCCTGCCCGGTACGGTTTCTGACGCGACGACGGGAGCGCCTTCCGGCGCGGCCACGGGACCGACGACGGCCGCGCTGCGGGGGGCGGTGGAGACGTACTGGGCGACCGCCGAGGCGCGCGACTGGGATGCTTTCGGGGCGACCCTGGCCGAGGACGTGGTGTACGACCTGCCGCAGACACGGGAGCGGATCAGCGGCAGGGATCGGTACGTGCGGTTCAACCGGGAGTATCCGGGCGACTGGCACGTACGGGTCGAGCGGATCGTCGCCGACGCGGAGGGCCGGCAGGCCGCCGCCCGGACCGGGGTCACCGTGACGGCGGAGCGGGAGGGCGATCCGCCGCAGGAGCTGGACGCCATCCAGTTCTTCACGTTCGACGCGAACGGTCTGATCACCGCGGTGACGGACTTCTGGCCCGAGTCGTACGAGCCGCCGGCCGGCCGCGAGCACCTGGTCGAGCGGTACTGAGGGAGCGGGCGGTACGGAGAGAAGCGGGCGGTACGGAGAGAGGCGGCCCATCGGTCGCCCGGTGAACCGCCTCTCCGTACGCGATCGGTCCTACACCGCCGAGCGGAAGGCGGGCAGGTAGCCGCCCGACTGCCCCGCGGCCTTGGGGTGGTAGGAGTTGTAGACCGGGAGCGTGACGCTGTGGAGCCAGGCGTCGCCCGAACACAGCTCGTGCCCGGTGAACTCGTCCACCACGCTGGAGAAGGCGAACCCGGCATCGGCGGCCCGCTTGGCGATGACGCCGTTCAGTGCGTCCGACGCCTTGTTGATCGCGGTCCGTTCGGCCTCGGTGAGCCCGGCGATGCAGCTGCCGGAGAGCTGGTAGAAGCGGGGGTAGCCGAGGACCACGACCTGCGCCCGGGGGGCGCGGGCCCGGATGTCGTCGTAGAGCGAATCGAGGCGTCCCGGCAGGGAGTTGTTCATCTGTGAGACGGCGTTGTTCACGCGGCTGATGCAGGTGGCCTCACTGCCGAGGACGCAGTCCTGCATGACGGAGGCGAACCCGACGTCGTTGCCTCCGGCGGTCACGCTCACGAGCGACGTGGACGCGTCGAGCGCGCCGAGCTGGGTGCCGGCCACGGACGAGGTCGTCGCCCCCGAGCAGGCGACGAAGTCGAAGGAGGCGGGGGAGTTGGCCGCCTGCCACAGATACGGGTAGGCCTTGGTGCTGCGCCGGCAGTCGCCGCTGTCGGACAGGTAGCTTCCGGCGCCGACGCCCGAGGAGTAGGAGTCGCCGAGCGCGACATAGCCGCCCGCGGCCGCCGAGTCGCTCGCCGCGGCCGGTCCTGCGACGCCGAGAGCGGCCGCGGCGGCGAGGGCGAAGGTGATGACGGAAGTCCGGATTCTGCGTACTGACATGGCTGCAAGGCCCTTCGAGGTGTGGGGGATGAGGGGACGAGCCGTGAAAGGAAGCGGGGGACGGGGGGAGCGATGCAGTTTCTAGCAGCTCGCGGTACCAGCGGGTAGGGCCCCCGCGGGAAGTCGTCTGATATGCCCGAATGATCGTTCGGTGACTTATGCTCCGCGCGTAGATAAACCCTCAACTCCGTGCCTGTACGGGCAAGTTCAAGGGAATTCCGTGTGTCCCGGCGGCCAGCTCCTCACGGCGTGGCGGAGGGGGGAGCGCGCCCCCGGGAGGGCCCCCGATTCATCCGTACGGCCCACCTCGCGGGACGAGGAGGCGGGGTGGGCGAGATGGGGGAGCGCCGGGGCCGCTACGGCATCCGGGCCCGCCGCGAACGGGTGCCGACCGGGCTGCGCGGGGGGAGTGGAGGTGGTCCCCGGTGCCGATTCCCGGCCCTCGTCCATGAAGCTGGTCCGCAGGGAGAGCCGGGCCGGTGTGACCGCCCGGCCCGCTGACGGCCGGCGATAAACGGCTCGCGGTCACGGTGGGGAGGTGACCTACGATTGCCGCGTTCCGCGGTCGCGCGGCCACAGGGCAGCCGCCGACCGCACACCACCGACCGGACCTGCCGCGACCCGGCCACCGGTCCCGCGCCCGTACGAAAGGGAGCATCCGAGGAAGGCTCGACACCTGGTAACCAGCGCGCTTCCCTACATCAACGGGATCAAGCACCTGGGCAACATGGTCGGGTCGATGCTTCCGGCGGATGTGTACTCCCGGTACCTCCGCCGGCGTGGTCACGACGTCCTGTACATCTGCGCGACCGACGAGCACGGGACCCCCGCCGAGCTGGCGGCCAAGGCGGCCGGCACGTCGGTGGCGGAGTTCTGCGCGCAGGCCCACGACGCGCAGAAGGCGGTGTACGACGGCTTCCAGCTGGCCTTCGACCACTTCGGCCGCAGCTCCTCGCGGCAGAACGCCGAGATCACGCAGCACTTCGCGCGGAAGCTGTGGGAGAACGGCTTCATCGAGGAACGGGCGATCAGTCAGGTGTACTCCCCGGTCGACGGCCGCTTCCTGCCGGACCGGTACGTCGAGGGCACCTGCCCGCACTGCGGCTACGACAAGGCGCGCGGAGACCAGTGCGAGAACTGCACCCGCGTCCTGGACCCCACCGACCTCCTGGACCCGCGTTCCGCGATCAGCGGCTCCACGGAGCTGGAGGTCCGCGGGACGAAGCACCTGTTCCTGCTCCAGTCGAAGCTCCAGCAGGAGGTGGGGGCATGGGTGGCCCGCCACGAGGGGGACTGGCCGCAGCTGTCCTCCTCCATCGCCCGCAAGTGGCTGACCGAGGGCCTGCACGACCGGGCGATCACCCGTGATCTGGACTGGGGCGTGCCGGTCCCGGCGGACACCTGGCCGGAGCTGGCGGCCGAGGGCAAGGTCTTCTACGTCTGGTTCGACGCCCCGATCGAGTACATCGGCGCCACGAAGGAGTGGGCGGACGCGGCCCCGCCCGGTGAGACCCGCGACTGGAAGTCGTGGTGGTACGAGGCCGACGACACGGTCCGCTACACCCAGTTCATGGCGAAGGACAACGTCCCGTTCCACACGGTGATGTTCCCCGCCACCCAGTTGGGGGTGCGCGAACCGTGGAAGACGGTCGACGTCGTCAAGGGCTTCAACTGGCTGACGTACTACGGCGGCAAGTTCTCCACCTCCCAGCAGCGCGGCATCTTCACCGACGCCGCACTGGAGACGCTCCCGGCCGACTACTGGCGCTACTTCCTGATCGCCAACGCGCCCGAGTCCGACGACTCGTCCTTCACCTGGGAGCACTTCGCCGCCACGGTCAACAAGGACCTGGCGGACACCCTCGGCAACTTCGTCAACCGCGTGCTGTCCTTCTCCCGCAAACGCTTCGGCGACGAGGTCCCCGCGGGCAGCGGGGCGGGCGAGGCGGAGACGCGGCTCGGCGAGGAGACCGCCCGCCTGCTGGCCGAGTACGAGGAGCACATGGATACCCTCCGGTACCGCAAGGCAGCGGCCGCACTGAGGTCCCTGTGGTCGGCCGGCAACTCCTACCTGGAGGAGAAGGCCCCCTGGCAGCAGATCAAGGCGGACCCGGACGGCGCGGCCCTGACGCTGCGCACGGCGATGAACCTGATCCACCTGTACGCGATCGTCTCCGAGCCCTTCATCCCGACCTCGGCCGCAACGATGCGTGGCGCCTTCACCCTGCCGAACGACGCGGCGACCTGGCCAACACCTGACCAGGCGAAGTCCCTGTCCACGATCCCGGCCGGCACCCCGTTCACGGTCCCACCGGTCCTCTTCGCGAAGATCACGGACGAGGACCTGGAGTCCTATCGTGCGCGCTTCGGGGGCGCGGCAGCCTGAGCCGGGACACCGATCATGGCGGTCCGGGGGCCTCGGACCGCCATGATCACAATCGAAGCTCCGGCACCGTACGGACCAGGCGCCATGGCCGGACAGGGGCGACGAGGCGGCGTGGAGGAATGCTCGGATGTACACGTCCCCCGAAACTGCTCAGAGGCCCGACCCGCGATGCGGATCAGGCCCCTGACCTGGTGTTTCAGCTGTTGGGGTGGCGGTCTGAACCCACGGCCTCCTCGTCCCGGATGAGGTGCAGCCAGGGAAAGTGCGAGACACGGTTTAGAGGCACAGTGGGGGCACGAGCTTCTGTCAGCCGTCCTTGCCGGCCGCTGGTGCCCGCCCCACGATGTCGGACAGGGAACCGCGATAGGTGGTGCCGAGCTTGTCGACCACACCCACCGTGGGGCCCGGGCCGTTCTTGATGCGGCTCACGTAGTTCTCCGGCAGCAGCACACGATCACCGACTTCGAGCGGCTCGTTCTCGCGCCAGCGGTATCCGTAACCGCCGACCTCCACGACCTGGCAGCCGTTGACCTCATACACGCGCCGTGTGCTGTCCAGCTGCTCCTCAAGCTCCTTGACGCGTTGTTCCAGCCGTTCGATGCGGGACTTGGAGAAGCGCGCTGCTTTCACTTCCCGACTCGTAGCCCTCCCTTCACCCGCGCCGGTGGGCCTCGGCCACGGCCTTGTCCTGCTCGGTGGCATGCGTGCCGCACGCCACGTCCGACCCTGATATCCGAATCTTGCACGGGTTGCCCGAACGGGTCGGCCGCCCGCAGGCGCGGTCCGGTTGGCAGGTCATGGTCGGTGGTCCTCTCTTGCAAACGGCTGGCAAGGATCTTCCCTCGGAGCACACCCATCTCAACGTGGTTTTCGGATAAACCCTCGCCCGGTGAGACAGGTCCTGGTCGGAGTCACCGGGGGCACTACGGGCCCGCTGTCAGACCGCCCTGGTAGGTAGGAGGCAACCGACAGAAAGGTCATGCCGTTGCCTCGTCTCATAGTCCTGCTCGAGCGACTGCCCATGTGGAGCCGCCTCACCATGGCGGTGATCTTGGCGGCTGCGGCCTTGGCCGCCCTCACGGTCGTGATGATGACAGGCAACCTCGTATGGATCGCTGGCCAACTCGCATCGAGCGTGGTCCTCTACGGTGCCGCTGCCTGGCTGGTGCTTCCCTGGTTCCGTTCGCTGCCTTCGCGATGGCGCCGCCGTATCACGACCACTCCCTTGGTCCTCTATGGCCTGCTCGTCGCGAGCTTCGCCTACGTCGCTTTCACCGCGGCACCCGAGGACAAGGGAGGAGCGGGCTCGGTCCTGATCCTCATCTGGTTCCTGCATACGTTCTACGGCACCTTCGAGCCCACGGACTTTCCTCTGGAGCGGCTTCGGCGGCGGCTTGTCCGGGCCATGTACGGGAGGGTGGTCGCCATGGCCATGGGCGCCTTGGGCCTCATCTGGTATGTGCACTGGCAACAGAACGACCCGAAGTTCGACACGGTGCTCTTCGGAATGGTCGTCACCATCGCAGGAACCACGACGGCCGCGGCGCTCAAAGTGCACCTGAGGTTCCGCAGGCTGACCACATCGCTCAACAGGCACGTCCAGTTGCTTCTCCGGGCGCTCGAAGACCTTGGGGGAGAAAGTGAGGAGAGCGAGCGGAACAAGCTCCGGTCCGCTGCCCGTCGGTCCTGGGATTCCCTCCACGAGTTGCTGTCCACGAACATCGACACCGGGTTCAAGAACGGAACCTTCGTTCTGCCTCCGGCGTCCGTACGTGAGGTCGAGGGACTGGTCATGGCCGCAGTGGCAGTTCCGGACAAGGATGGAGACGAATTCCAGGAAGCGGTCGGAGCGCTCCGAACGCTCCAAGTCGCGTGTGCCGGCCGGATCGATCCGCTTGCCTGACCAGGCAAGGACGGGCGGCCCAGCTCGACTGTCGGTGGTGCTTCTTAACCTGAATGCGACGCAGTCGTCTCGGGGAGGAGCGTCCGTGCAGCATTTCTTCAAAGACCTCGGGAACCTCAAGAAGGGGTCCACTGTAATTGTCACCCTGCGTAATCAGGCGAATGTCCTGGTGATGACGCGCAGCGAGTACAGCAAGTACAAGACGGGAAGAAGGCATCGGTACTACGGCGGACGTGTCACCCGATCGCCTTGCCGAGTGGCCATCCCTCGTGACGGTCACTGGGTCGTCGCGATCGACCTGGGAGGCCACTCCGGACGTATCGCCGCGTCCGTGGGCGTTCAGCCGCCGCCGCGAGGATTCCTTCCCCCGGTCCGAGAAGCGGGGACGAACCCGGCGCGCTCGGTCGCTCTCCACGAGCCGCAGGAACCGTCGGGTGATGCCCTCGGCGGACAGACGTGGGACGTCTTCGTCTCCCACGCTTCGGAGGACAAGGAAGACGTCGCTCGCCCGCTCCGGGACGCACTCGTCGAACTGGGGGTGAGCGTCTGGCTGGACGAGGCCCGGATGCGGCTCGGGCACAGCCTGCGTCGGATGATCGACGAAGGCATCAGAGCCAGCCGGTACGGCGTCGTCATCCTCTCGGACTCCTTCTTCGTGAAGGGATGGACCAACCACGAGCTCGACGGGCTCGTCACTCGCAGCGTGGCCGGTGAACAATCGCTGCTGCCGATCTGGCACGACCTGGACGCCGATGGCGTCCGGCGGTACAGCCCTTCGCTCGCCGGCACGGTCGCGATGAGCACCTGCGACTACTCCGTCGAGGAGATCGCGGAAGCCATCGCCCAGGTCGTACGAGGCGAACGCGACTGAGGTGGGTCGCGACGAAGGGCGAGGGGCGGGGCGTATCAGGTATCCCCCGGCCCTGCCAGGTGCAGCAGGTCGATCCCGCAGAGAGCGGCCAACTCCTCGGCGGTCGAGGACAGCGGATCCTTCAGCTCGGCGAGCTGCGTGCGCATGCCGGCGGCCCTGGGCCAGAGCCGTTCGTGGTCGATGGAGCTGCGTCCGGGCGGACAGGTCTCCTCGTGCAGGCGGAGGGCCGAGTGCCACGTCGCGAGGAAAGGGCGGAGGTGTTGGTTGGCCAGGACGAAGGCGATCCGGGGGAGGACGAGCGGGGGCGGGGACTCGGCCGCGACCCGGTGCAGCACCTCCCGGGTCGTGGCGAACAGGGAGTGCAGTGAGGTGAGGGCTTCGCGCAGCGAGCCCTCCTCGGGTCCGAGAGGCTGGACGCCGACCCGGGTGACCAGTTCCACCTGGAGGTCGAACGCGGCGGCCCGTTCCACGGGGCTCGGTCCCGAGCGGGGCAGGTCGAGCGGAGGGAAGGGGACGGGCACCGGCCGGGGCGGCACGCTGTCGTGGGACATCCTGGTGAGCGGCGCCGCGAGGGTGTGCAGCAGCACCTGCCGTAGGTCCTCCTGGCGTGCGGTGTCCTCGTCGTGTCTGCGGACCGCCCGCGCGAGGAGGGCGTGCACGGTCCATGACCGGGGGGCCGCGGGGTCGGGGAGGAGCGCGCCTGAGCCAAGGAGCGTGGCGACGGCGTCGGAGACAGCAGGGCCGGCCTCCCACGGGTCGTAGGGGTCGACCGAGGCGACGGCGTTCTCCAGGACCGTCTGGGAAAGGGGCGCCGGGGAGGCGAGGGCGAAGAGGCGCAGGACGTCGTCGACCGGCCCGTTCCCGCACAAGGGCTGGGTCAGGAGCGTGGCTGCCAGCGGGGCCCGGGAAAGCCCCGACGGCCGGCTTCCGGTAGGCGGTGGACCGGGAGAGACCAGGATGTCGGTGCCGGCGGCATGCAGCCGGTTCCGGAGGCCGGTGAAGTCGGCGGTGTCGGCCAGGTCGGAGAGGAGGTCGAGGGCATGGGGGTGTCCGCCCACGTCGTGGACGAGGGCGAGGGCCGTCGCCTTCTCGACCTCGCTCCCGGGAGTGCGGTGCGAGGTGACGAGCCGGTACCCGTCCGCGTCGGAGAGCGGCGGTACGTCGACGGCCTCGGCGAACGACCCGTACCGGGACGAGCGCGTGGTCAGCAGGGTGGAGGCGAGCAGGTGGGGACCGCGCAGCAGTTGCAGCTCCTCCTGGCTCAGTCCGTCGGGCACGCCGTCCACGACCCACAGGCACGGCGCCCCGCGTTCGCCCAGGTGGATCGCGAGTCGGCTGAGGAGCCGTACGAGGGAGGCGTCACCCGTACGGTCCACGTCGAGCGCGTGGCACACGACGTCCACCTGCTCCGCGTAGACGTCCATCGCCGTCGTCGGGAATGAACCCTGGGCCGGGTGGAGGTCGAACCAGAACACACCGCCGGGATACGCGGAGCCGAACCGGAGGGCGTACTCCTGGGCCAGTACAGACTTGCCGATGCCGGGCATGCCGCGGAGCTGCGCCGTCCGGCCGGAGCCCGAGCCCGGCTGGGCGACGAGCGGGGCGCGGTGGCGGACGAGCGCCGTATGGATGCGCCACTGCTCCGCGAGCCGGTCGGTGAAGCGCGCCGAGCCCGTCCTGACCGGTGCCGGAAGCCACGGAACGGACGGAGCCTCGCGCCCGCCAGCCAGGTGGCCCGCCGCGCCGAGGGGCGAGTCGATCCCCGCCACGTGCGCCGCGACCTGCTCCGCGAGCGGCCGGAGCGCGTCCGGGGCTGCGGGCCAGATCCAGTGCTTGGCGTCGCGGAGCTCGACGGGATGGACGTGCTCGGCGGAGAGCTCGGGGTTGATCACGAGGACACGGCTTCGGGGATCACCCTCCCGCTGACCGGCGAGATACGCGTACGTGAGCTCCCACTGGCAGGCACGACGACGCGGATACTCGGCGGAGTAGAGGGCGAGAAGCACCTTCGAACGGGCGAGGGCCTCGGAGATCGAAGCGGTGATCGACGCGAAGTCGTCGACGCCCATGTCGTCGAGGAACACCCGCAGCCCCTGGTCCCGCAGCATGCGGGCGAGGGACCGGGCCTTGTCGGCATCGGTGCGGCTGTAGCTCAGGAACACGTCCCACTCGGCGACGAGCACGGGAGCACCGTCGGACGCTGCCGGAGGGACCATGATCAGTCCCTCCCGCAGGGACTCATGCCTGCGCGCCGGCATACCCGCTCAGCCCGGAAAATAGCCGGGGGGGGGGGGTGCTGTCTGCGCTGTTCTGCGGGACGTCCGCGGCGCCGGAACGTGTCGGTCGATCTTCACGGTCTCATCATGCGTCATCACCGGAAGGAGAACCTCGCGGGTTCGGCCGAGCCGATCAACGGATGTCGGGCCCGGTCTCCTGCTGGTGGGGGAGGGGCGCGCGTCCCGCCCCGGGGCGCCAGTCGGGCCGGCGCAGGTACTGCTCCGGGTCGCGGATGCCCGCAAGGTCTCCCAGCCCGATGACGTACGGCCGCAGGCGTTCCTGCAGTTCCTTGAGGTCGGCGCGGAACGCGGCGTTCTCGGGCCACGTGCTCTCGTCCGCGTATTCCCCCTGCGCGGCCGCCCAGGTGTCCAGCTTCGGGTGCCAGATCTCGAGGAACGGGGCCAGGTTGTGGTTGACGATGCTCAGCGCGAGAGCGTAGACCGAGTCGCCCGTGGCTGGCGGCGGCGGCGCGGTACCCGATTCGACGGGCTCCCGGTACAGGTCGACGAGGCCTTTGAGCGAGGCGAGAGCCGCGCGGAGGTTCCCGCCCTCGTCGCTCAGCGGACGGGTGGCCACGCGGGTGGCGGCCTGGAAGAACAGCCGCTGGGCCGCCTGCCGCGCGTCCGGGGTGGGCGCGAAGGTCATCTCGCCGACGGGCAGGGTGAGCTTGACCTCCGTCAACTGCGCCGACTGGCGGTAGAACTCGGCCCCCAGGACGAGCGCGATGCCGGCCAGCCCGCCCACCACGATCGAGAGCGTCTGTCCGCCGGTCTGGGCGATGGAGTACGCGGCGATGCCGACCACCGCACCGATCAGCCCTGCAAGCACCGCCCGCGCCGTCGTCCGCGTACCCGGCCCCCACGCACGTACGGAGCGTGCCATGTCGAAATCTCCCCCGGTCGTCCCTTGTGCCTCGACGGTACCGATCACCACCGGCTGCCCTCAACGTCCTTCCCGTATGAGACCAGTGAGTCCGTCATGTCCGGCGCGGCCGGGTGATCAGCCACGTGCCACCAATCACGAGTAGGGCGAACAGCGCGTGGACGATGCCCCACGCGCCGATGAGCAGGAGTCGGTCACGCAGGGAGAAGTCGCCGGTCAGCGTCACCTGAAGTGATCCGACGGCGAAGGCGATGACGGACGCGAAGAGGGCGACGAGTTCGACCGAGCGCACGTGGTTGGCCCGCGCCGACTCCTCGCTCTCCCTGAGGGCCCGGCCCAGATGCTCGTCGCGTCGTCGCATCTCCTCCTCCGAGCGTGCCCACCGCTCCTGGTGGCGCGTCTCCTGCTCGACCAGCCGCTGTCGGTACTCGGCATCGAGCACGGCACGCTGCCGACCCTCCACGATCACTTCCCGCTTGGTGAGGTACTGCTCCTGGAGCAGTTTGTGGCTGCCCCGGGTGCCGACGGCGGGCAGCAGGCGGAGAGCGGTGTCGATGCTCTTCAGAGCTGCGTCGTGCTCGCGGGCCATGTGCTGTCCGGTGGCGAGCCGGAAGTGGAACATGTGGTCGCCGGGGTGATCCCGTACGGCCTCGGTCGCACGGTCGCGCAGCAGCTCGCCGTGTCCGTCGAAGGGGGTCGCGAACTGGATGCCGTTGAGGCCGATGTCGACGACGTGCCGGGTGCGGTCGGCGGAGCGCCATGCCTGGTCGAGGAGACCGACGGCGTGTTCGGTGGTGACGGCCGGACTTCCGAACGCCGCGAAGGAGCGTAGTGCCGTGAAGAGGGCGGACTGTCGGTGGGTGCCGGCGGCGAGCGCGAGCAGGGAGGCGTCGAGGAACTGGTGGAGTTCCTCGAAGAGGAAATCCGAGCGCAGTTTGCCCGCGTGGTACAGGGTGGCGAAGTAGGCGACGTCCCCGGCCGGGGTGTCGCGGGAGACGATCTCCTCGATGCCCTGGGAGAGCTCGACGGCGGATTCGACGCTGTCCTTGGTGATGAAGGCGTATCCGAGGGCCCACTTCTCCAGCACTTCGACCCGTGCTTCGCGGGACACGTGCCCGCCGATCCAGAGGGAGCAGGCGGCGGCGGTCCGGATGCTCGGCCGTTCCAGGAATCGCAGCCGCCAGTAGCGGTCGGCACAGATCAGATACGGATCGGCGGCGAAGTCGGAGGATGCCACGTCGAAGGGTGGCTCCGTCCCGTCCCGGTGCAGGGCGAACGCCACCTCCTCGCACACCCGGTCCAGCTCCCGCGAGTCCGAGACGGTCACCTGGTTCAGCCGCGCCGTGTACGACCCCGGCGTCCATCCGCTCCCCCTGCTGCTCGACAGTGCCCCGAACGTGCATACCACGGCACGACAGGGCTAGGGGTCCATATGATCGGATCATGCAGGTAGACGTGGTGACAGCCGTGCACGCCTCACATGCGGCCTTCCTTCCGGCGGCATGGCGGTCACTGCTCGACCAGAGCCATGCGCAGTGGCGGTGGGTGGTCCAGATCGACGGGCCGCCGGACGAGGTACGGGCGGTTCTGACGGCCTGCGCCGCCATGGACGACCCGAGGGTGGTCGTCGCCTCTCACGGCACCTCCGAAGGGCCGGCGGTCACCCGCAACGTCGCTCTGGGCCGCACCGCCGCCCCCTTCGTCCAGAACGTCGACGCGGACGACGAACTCGAACCCGACGCCCTGGCGGTCCTCACCACCGCCCTGATCGACCATCCGGGCGCCGGATACGCCGTGGGCCACGCCCGCGATCTGATGGCCGACGGCCTCCTGGTCGACCATCCCTTGCCAATCCCGGCCGGCGTTCTGCCTCGGGGTGCGCTGCTGCCCACCTGGAAAACGAGCCCCACCGAGTACCGGGTTCCCGTCCACCCTGCGGGGGTGATGTGGAGACGCTCCCTGCTCCTGGCACTCGGTGGGTGGTCCGCCCTCCAGGGCATGGAGGACACAGGGGTCCTCATGGCGGCCTCGGCGGTCGTGGAGGGAGTCCTGGTCGACGCGCCAACCCTTCGCTACCGCCGACACGCTGCTCAACGCTCCAAGCAAACCTCGAAATTCGCCGGGGGGGGGGCGCAGATAGCACTTATCCGAGAGCGTGCGGCCGTACTGAGTGCGTTCCCGCCTTGGAACCGCGTGTAAGAACTCCTGGCGGAATGACTCGTTCGGCGTCTTCACGGACCCTGTGATGGGTGGTGCACGTGGTTGCTGGCGTCCGGGCGTGCCCCTGACCGACCTCGGCAACGGCTTTCGTGACGACGAACAGAGACGGCGAGTCCGGGCGGTCATTCATGATCGCCTGGCGGATGACCGCGTTCCAGGAGTGTCGTTACCTCATGCGGTTCTGGTGGCAACTGGGCATGCCGTACAGCGAGGTGCCGATGCAGGATCTGAGGCTGAACGTCCACCAGTGGAAGTTTGACGTGGTGGAGGAGCTGATCAACGCCATCAGGTCGTCCCATGCTCGGATCGATGTGTGGACGCCAGCGCTGAGCAAGCCTTCGCGGTCATCGAGGACCGCGATTTTCGTGGTGCCCCGGACACCGAGAGCTAGTGCCGCGTCAGGCAACGTTCGCCCTGCTGTGACGCGCCGTGCGGGTGTCAGTCCGGGCGGCGCGGACACGCCATGCTGTTCTCGTGGCGGAACGAGCACAGGTCCGGGAGATCGACGATGACGAGGGCAGGCGGCTACTGCGGATCATCCGCAGGGGCACTGGGTCGGTGGTGACCTGGCGGCGGGCCCAGATGGTCCTGCTGTCCGCGCAGGGCATGGCCGTGGCGAAGATCGCCGAGGTGTCGTTCACCAGCGGCGACCGGGTCCGCGATGTGATCCACAACTTCAACGCCGACGGCTTCGACTCGCTCTACCCGAAATACAAAGGCGGTCGGCCGAAGACGTTCACACTGCCCGAGCGCCGCGAGATCAAGAAGATCGCCAAATCGAAGCCCACCGAGCACGACCTGCCGTTTTCCACCTGGAGTCTGTCCAAGCCGGCGGACTTCCTGGTCGCCGAGGGGGTGATCGACGACATCAGCCACGAGGGCCTGCGCATCCTGCTCCGCGAGGAAGGCGTCACCTTTCAACGCCTGAAGACTTGGAAGACCTCCCGCGACCCGGACTACGCCGCCAAGAAGGCCCGCGTCGAACACCTCTACGCGATCGCCGACGGCGAGGTCATACCCGAGGACGACGAGCCCGAAGTCGTCTTCTGTATGGACGAGTTCGGGCCGCTCAACCTGATGCCCCACCCCGGCCGGCAGTGGGCTGAACGCAGCGGCAGGCACAAAGACCCAGCTCGCGAACCCCGCCGCAGGCGCCGGGCCACCTACAACCGCTACGGCGGAGTACGGCACCTGTTCGCCGCACTCGACCTGGCCAAGGACAAGCTCTACGGCCACGTCAAGCCCATCAAGAGGCGGACGCAGTTCCTGGAGTTCTGCCGCTACCTGCGCACCCTCTACCCGCCCGAGACCCGCATCGCGATCGTCTGCGACAACTACTCCCCGCACCTGACCACGAAGAAATGCCAGCGGGTCGGCACCTGGGCTGCCGCGAACAACGTCGAGATCGCCTACACCCCTACCAACAGCTCCTGGCTCAACCGCATCGAGGCTCAGTTCACCGCTCTGCGCTACTTCACCCTCGACGGCACCGACCACGCCACCCACAAAGAACAAGGCAGCATGATCCGCCGCTACATCATCTGGCGAAACCGCCATGCCGACGACGGGCGCCTACGCGCCGTCGTCGACAGGGCGAACGTCGCCTGATCTATTCGTCGTCGCGGCACAGGCAGAAAGGATGGCCGGCCGGGTCGAAGAGCACCCGGACGTTTTCCCGCGGCTGGAACTCCGCGATGGTGGCGCCCAGGGCCACCGCCTCGGCGACCGCCGAGTCCAGGTCGCCGACCTGGAAGTCGAAGTGCATCATCGGGCGCTGGTCACCGTCGGCCGGTGGCCACACCGGAGACCGATAGCCCTCCGCCTGCTGGAACACGAAGAACGGTCCTTGCGGTGAGGCGGCCACGATGGCTGTTCCCGGCTCTTCGTGCCCGATGTGCCAATCGAGGAGTTCGGCATAGAACTTCGCCAAACCGCTGGGATCCGGCGCTTCGATCGTGGTGCCCCACCACATGCCGCCTGTTCGAGATCGCATGCTTGAGCCTATCCGAGACCCCCCACGCCGTTACCACCCGTTGGCACCGGAGCGAGTCAGCCCGCGCAACACGACAGGGCGAACGTTGCCTGATGCGGCACTAGGACAGCAGCAGTGCCTTCAACCTGCGCTGGCAGATGAAACTGCAGGCGAGGCTAAGGCGGGGCTCGATCCCGAAGGGACACCACGGGAGCTTTCGACACAGCCTCGCGTCCCTGCTCTCCCACATCACGACATCCCGCTGGAGCGCATCGCCCTGCTGGCCGGCCACAGCAGTCAGGCGACCACCGAGGCCGTGTGCAGGAAGCAGCTCCGACCGGTGATCACGCAGGGGGCGGAGGCTATGGAGGAGACCTTCTCGGAGCGGAGTAGGGCAGTCACGCCGGAGCCGTGATCAAATCTCTTTGGCCCCTGAGCACGACAGAGACCACATACGAAAATCCGTATGTGGTCTCTGACCAGCTGTCGGGGTGGCGGGATTTGAACCCACGACCTCTTCGTCCCGAACGAAGCGCGCTGCCAAGCTGCGCTACACCCCGATGTCCACCGGACTCCCGGCGACATCGATAACTCTAGCCCACCTGCGGCCGGAGGCGAAATCCGGTTTCTCCCGGCTCCCGCCCCGTCCTCCGGGCCCGGAGGACGGGGCGGCGTCGTGGGGCCTCGGGCCGCGGGGAGGGAGGGGGGCTCAAGCCTTCGGCGTCAGCGTCAGCAGGGTGGCTTCCGGGGGGCAGGCGAAGCGGACCGGGGTGTAGCGGTTGGTTCCGCAGCCCGCGGAGACGTGGAGGTAGGCGCGGCGGTCGCCCACCGTGTGGCTCGACAGGCCCTTCACCCGGTCCGTGTCCAGGTCGCAGTTGGTGACCAGTGCTCCGTAGAACGGGATGCACAGCTGGCCGCCGTGCGTGTGACCCGCCAGGATCAGGGGATAGCCGTCGGCCGTGAAGGCGTCCAGGGAGCGCAGGTACGGGGCGTGGACCACGCCGATGGAGAGGTCGGCGTCGGTCTCCGGGCCGCCCTGGACCTCGGCGTACCGGTCCCGCTTGATGTGCGGGTCGTCCAGGCCGGTGAACGCCAGCTCCATGCCGTCGAGCTTGAGCCGGCCCCGCGTGTTCGACAGGTTCAGCCAGCCCGCCTCGTCGAAGGCGTCGCGCATCGGCTCCCACGGGTTGTGGACGACGCCGACCGCGGGTGCGTTGCCGTTCAGGCCGTGCTTGCCCTGCATCTTCTCCAGGAGGTAGCGGGCCGGGTTGCGCAGTTTCGGGCCGTAGTAGTCGTTGGAGCCGAAGACGTACACCCCTGGGAACTCCATCAGCGGACCGAGCGCGTCGAGCAGCTCCGGCACGGCGTCCGGGTCCGAGAGGTTGTCGCCGGTGTTCACGACGAAGTCGGGGCGCAGCCCGGCGAGCGACTGCAACCAGGCGCGCTTCTTGCGCTGACCGCTCACCATGTGGATGTCGGAGACCTGGAGCACGCGCAACGGGCGTGCCCCGTGCGGGAGTACCGGAACGGTGACCCGTCGCAGGCGGAACGAGCGGGCCTCGAACCCGGCGGCGTAGGCGAGTCCGGCGGCGCCGACCGCCGCGCCGACTGCCGTGACTTTCAGGGGTACTCCGTAGCGTGCGCGCATGGCCCCATCGTCGCAGACCGGACCGCGCGGCCGGGAAAACCGGTGGGCACCCCGAGGCCCGCACCTGTCACAATCGCGGCATGACCACGCTCAAGTCCAAGCTCAAGGAAGACCTCCACACCGCCATGAAGGCGCGCGACGAGCTGACCTCGTCCACCCTTCGGCTCACCCTCACCGCGATCACGAAGGAAGAGGTCAGCGGTACGTCGGCGCGCGAGCTCTCCGACGACGAGGTGCAGAAGGTGATCGCCAAGGAGGCGAAGAAGCGCCGTGAGGCGGCCGAGGCGTTCGCCCAGGGCGGCCGGACCGAGCAGGCCGAGCGGGAGAAGGCGGAGGGCCTGATCCTCGACGGCTACCTGCCCCAGCAGCTCACCGACGACGAGCTGAACGCGATCGTGGCGTCCGCCGTCGAGGAGGCGAAGGCCGCCGGAGCCGAGGGGCCGCGCGCGATGGGCGCCGTCATGAAGATCGTCAACCCGAAGGTGGCCGGTCTCGCCGAGGGCGGCCGGGTCGCCGCCGCGGTGAAGCAGCGCCTCGCCGGCTGAGCAGGCGAGGGGCGGCTGCCTCGCCGGATGAGCAGGTGAGGGCCGGCTGTCCGGTCGGCTGAGCACGTGAGGACCGGCTGCCCCCGCCGGCCGAGCGGCCGCACGAGATCCCGGTCGAGCACACGGGCCGTCGAAGGCCGGCCGCCGGGCAGGGAAGAGGGCGGGTTCCGAGCAAGGGGAAAGGGCCGGCCGCCAGGTAGCGAAAAGGGTGGGCGCCCCGTCACGACCGGGGCACCCACCCTTTTCCTCTTCACTGCCCGTACGGGTCAGGGGCCCTCGGTGCCGCCGCCCCTGCCCGGTCCGCCGATCACGCCGTCCGGGAGTTCGATGCCGGGGAACCGGTTGCCGTCGTCGCCGGGCTTGCGGTCATCGCGGCCGTCGTCGCCCCGACCGCGGCCGCGGTCACGGCCCTGGTCCTGGTCACCCTCCTCCTTGTCCTCCTTCTCCTTGCCGCGAGGCACGGGGACCGGGTTGAAGCCCGGAGTCTCGGAGGCGTTCAGCGCCCCGGTCATCGCGATGCGCCAGATCGGGCCGGGCAGGCAGCCGCCGCAGACCTTGTCGTAGTACTGGCCGCCGATGGTGACGCCGAACATCGAGCTCTTCTCGCCGATGTCGTCGCCGACCCACACCGCGGTGGAGAGGTTCGGCGTGTAGCCGACGAACCAGGCGTCCTTGCGGTCGTTCGTCGTACCGGTCTTGCCCGCGTTGTCCCGGTCGCTGAGTCCGGCCTGCGTCCCGGTGCCGTCCTCCACGACGCCCTTGAGCATCTGGTTGATGGTGTCCGCGGTCCGCTCGCTCATCGCCCGCGAGCAGGACGTCTTCGGCACGGGGACGTTCTTGCCCTGCGGGTCCTTGATGGACTCGATGGCGATCGGCGTGCAGTACGTGCCCCGGTTGGCGAACGCGGCGTACGCGCCGGCCATGGAGAGCGGGGTGCTGACCTCGCCGCCGAGGGTGATCGAGGGGTACTCCCCGATCTTCTTGCCGTCGCCGCGCTCGTAGCCGACCTTCTTGGCCATCTCGACGGTCTCGCAGAGGCCGGCCTTCTGCTCCAGCATCGCGAAGTAGGTGTTGATGGACTTGCCGAGCGCGCTCGTCATGTCCCAGGTGCCCTTCTCGGACTCCAGCTCGTTCTGGAGCTCCCAGGGCGCGTGCCCGGCCGGAGCGCCGGAGCAGTTGCGGAAGTCGCGCTCCTGGAGCGTCATCTTCCAGTCCGAGGAGAACGACGTCGCCGGGCTGATGCCCTTCTCCAGCGCCGCCGCCGCGGTGAACGGCTTGAACGTCGAGCCGACCTGGAAGCCGTAGGTGCTGCCGCCCATCTTGTTGCTCACGGCGAGGTTCAGCACGGTCTCGTTCTGCTTCTGGTCCAGTCCGTACGGGCGGGACTGGCCCATCGAGAGGATCTTGCCGCTGCCCGGCTGGACCTGCACCACGGATGCCGCGAACTTGTCGGCCTTGTTGACCTTCGCGGTGGCGGCCTCGTTGGCGGCCTTCTGCGCGCGCGGGTCCAGTGTGGTCCGGATGGTCAGGCCGCCGAGGTTCCAGAGCTTGGCCCGGTCCTCCTCGGTCTTGCCGAAGGCGGTGTCGGTGAGGATCGTCTTGCGGACGTAGTCGCAGAAGAAGCCGGAGCCGCTGACGGCGGTGATGCAGCCGTTCTTCGGCCGGGACACCCTCAGCTTGATGGGCGTCTCCATGGCCTTGTCGGCCTCGGCCCGCGAGATGGTGTCGACCGCGGCCATCCGTGCCAGCACGGTGTTGCGGCGCTTGGTCGCCTCCTCCGTGTCGTTGACCGGGTCGTAGCGGCTCGGCGACTGGACGAGGCCGGCGAGCAGTGCGGCCTCCTCCAGCTTGAGGTCCTTGGCGCTCTTGGAGAAGTAACGCTGGGACGCGGCCTCGACGCCGTACGCCTGCTGCCCGAAGAACGTGATGTTGAGATAGTTCTCCAGGATCTTCTTCTTGCCGAGTTCCTCCTCGACCTGGATCGCGTACTTCAGCTCGCGGACCTTGCGGCCGAGCGTCTGCTGCGTGGCCTCCGCGACCTTCTCCGGGTCGTCGCCCGCCTCCTCGACGAAGACGTTCTTCACGTACTGCTGGGTGAGGGTCGACGCGCCCTGCGCGGTCCCGCCCGCCTGTACGTTGCGGTTCATGGCGCGCAGGATGCCCTTGAGGTCGACCGCGCCGTGCTCGTAGAAGCGGGAGTCCTCGATCGCGATGATCGCGTCCTGCATGTACGGCGAGATGTCCTTGAGCGGGACGACCGTGCGGTCACGGGAGTAGACCGTGGCGATGGTGCCGCCGTCGCGGTCCTGGATCGTGGTCCGCTGGCTGAGCGGCGGGGTCTTGAGGTTGGAGGGGATCTCGTCGAAGCCTTCGACCGTCCCCTTCGCGGCGAGCCCCAGCGCTCCGGCTGCGGGCAGCGCGATGCCTGCCAGGACAGCTCCGGAGAGCGCGGCGACACCGAGGAACTTTGCGGCCTGCTGGGTCGTGGTGAGACCCCCGCCCGAGCGCGTTTTTGGCATGGGGGCAGCCTAACCAGTTGTGATGAACGTGTCGTAGGAGCGGGGGCCTCTCGGAGCGTTCGCGTACCAGACCGTGACATCCGGATGGGCCGGTCGGCCGTCCGCCGGCTGCCGTCTTTCGCCGAAGCCGAGGGGCTCCTCGCGGGGTGGTACCGACCGAACCGCGTCGTGCGGTTTCCCTGCGGTCCGGCGAGCGCCCCCGGACCTCGCGGGACCTCGCCGCGCCTGGCGGCACGGGCGCGCGCGGGCGTGCGGCGGCTACGTTCCCATTCGCCGGACAGACGGGCAGGCGTTGGCCTAAGCTGCTCTCAACTGTCACAGCAGTCCGGTTACGTATCAAGTCCCCTGCCACCCCATGTGCATCTTCTGGTCATTCTTCATCTGACCTCTGAGTAACCACATCGGTCTTCGCATCGGCATCGAGGCGCTCCCGAAATCGCCCCGTATGCCAGAAGAAGTCCCTTGCGACTTGCGTGCACTGTCCGCTTTTAGCAGGGTTGGTCGAGCATGTCCTCCGCTCACTCCTCTGGGTGATCTGCCGCATACGCATAGTCCGTTCGGACCATTCAAGATTGGGCCCGAAGGGGGTGTTGTGCTGTCCCTACCTTCCGTAACGTCCTCAACTGGCAGCGGTGAATATGCCGCTACCGCCGTGGGGGAGCCTCGATTCGGGAGAGGACGGCGCCGGCATGGGCTGGGTAACCGACTGGAGTGCGCAGGCAGCCTGCCGCACTACCGATCCGGATGAACTGTTCGTACAAGGGGCAGCGCAGAACAGAGCCAAGGCGGTGTGCACCGGATGTCCGGTGCGGACCGAGTGCCTGGCCGACGCGCTGGACAACCGCGTCGAATTCGGCGTGTGGGGCGGCATGACGGAACGGGAGCGCCGCGCGCTGCTGCGCCGTCGGCCCACCGTCACGTCGTGGCGCCGCCTGCTGGAGACCGCACGCAGCGAGTACGAGCGGTCCACCGGCATCCTGCCCGGAGTCATCGGGCTGGAGGACGAGGAGCTGCAGGAGACGTACGCCGCGGTGGGGTAGGTGCGGCGGGGCAGGTGCGGTGCGCCGACGCGTACGAGGATTGCGGGCATGCGCCGGTACCTGTACGGGTAGCCGCGGGTGCCGCCGCTGAGCCCGGTCCGTACGCGGGCTGTGCACCGACGGGACGCCAGGGCCCTGTCCGTATCCGGGTACGCCGGTGACCGCTCCGCCGCTCAGGCCGGAGCCGGGGCGGAACCCTCCGCGAGGCGGTCGCCGATGGCCCGGAGGCCGTCCAGGTCGTGTACATCGCCGGGCAGCGCCGCCACGGCCGTCACCGCCACCTCGGGGTGGAGCGCGGTGAAGCGGTCGCGGGTGACGCCCTCGCGGGCGACGACCTGCATGCGTTCGGCATGCAGGCGCAGCAGACCCGCCGTCAGTTCCTCGATGCCGATGACGTCGATCTCGTCCGCGTCGTCCTCATCCGCGTCGTCGGTGTCTCCGGACGTGTCGATGGATGCGTCGGTGGATGTGCCGATCCCGCCGGTCTCGTCGCGTGCGTCCGTGGTGGTGTCCGTCGTGTCCTGGTGCTCGGGTCCGGACGCCGGCTCGGCCTCGGGGGAGAGGGGCGGCTCGGTCGGTCCGGGGGTGGTGACGGCAGGGGCGGGAGCTTCCCGGTCACCAAGGCCAGCTTTCCCGGCCTCCTGATCCACAATGCGGGCGTCGTCAAGATTTTCCGCGGCGGTCAGCGCCTGCTCGGCCGAGAGCCGCGCGGCCTCGCTGCCGTGCACGCGGTTGAGGACCAGACCGGCCAGCGGCATGTCCTCGGCGGCCAGCCGTTCCACGAAGTAGGCGGCCTCGCGCAGCGCGTCCCGCTCCGGCGTCGCCACCACGAGGAAGGCCGTGCCGGGGGCCTGGAGCAGCTTGTACGTGGCGTCCGCACGGCTGCGGAAGCCGCCGAACATGGTGTCCATCGCGGCGACGAACGTCTGGACGTCCCGCAGGAACTGGCCGCCGAGCAGCTTGCCCAGCGTGCCGCTCATCATCGACATGCCGACATTGAGGAATTTCATCCCGGCCCGGCCGCCCACCTTCGCGGGCGCCATCAGCAGCCGGATGAACTTCCCGTCCAGGAAGGATCCCAGCCGCTTCGGCGCGTCCAGGAAGTCCAGCGCGGAGCGCGAGGGAGGGGTGTCGACGATGATGAGGTCCCACGCGTCGCGTGCCCGCAGCTGCCCGAGCTTCTCCATCGCCATGTACTCCTGCGTACCGGCGAATCCGGCCGACAGGGACTGGTAGAAGGGGTTCTCCAGGATGGCCTTCGCCCGTTCGGCGTCCGCGTGGGCCTCGACGGTCTCGTCGAAGGTCCGCTTCATGTCGAGCATCATGGCGTGCAGTTCGCCGTCGCCCGTGATGCCGTCGACCTGCCGGGGGACGTTGTCCAGCTGGTCGATGCCCATGGACTGGGCGAGCCGCCGGGCCGGGTCGATGGTGAGGACGACGGCCTTACGGCCGCGCTCGGCGGCCCGTACACCGAGGGCGGCGGCCGTCGTCGTCTTGCCGACCCCGCCGGAACCGCAGCACACGACGATCCGGATGTCCGGGTCGTCCAGCAGCCCGTCGACGTCGAGGGACGCGCCGGCGTCCGGGGCCACACCGGCCACGTCCGATCCGGCCGTCCCCGCCCCCCTGCCCGTCCCCGTGCTCCTCCTCGTACCGGATGCGTCCGCGCTCATGCGTCCCCCTCTTCCCCCGCGCCCTGCTTGCGGAGCTCCGTGGCCAGGTCGTGCAGCGCGGCGAGGTCCACCCCGTCGCCCATCAGCGGCAGCTCCGCCGTCGGCAGGCCGAGACCGGCCAGCACCGCGCGCTGCTCCCGCTCCAGGCCGACCCGCTCCGCGTGCTCGGCCGCCTGCGCGACCAGCGGACGTACGAGGGCCGCGGAACCGGTCACCCCGGCCCGGGTCAGCGTCTTGGCGATCTCCTTGCGGCGGCCGCCCGCGGCGGTGCGCAGGGCGTCCTCGTCCAGCAGATGCGGGCGGACCATGTTCACGAAGACGCTGCCCACCGGCAGTTCGGCGGCGCGCAGTTCGGCGATGCCGTCCGCGGTCTCCTGGACCGGCATCTCCTCCAGGAGCGTGACCAGGTGGACCGCGGTCTGCGGGGACTTCAGGACCCGCATCACCGCCTGCGCCTGGTTGTGTATCGGGCCGATCTTCGCCAGCCCGGCGACCTCGTCGTTGACGTTCAGGAAGCGGGTGATCCGGCCGGTCGGCGGGGCGTCCATGATCACGTGGTCGTAGACGAACCGGCCCTGCTTGTCCTTGCGGCGTACGGCTTCGCACGCCTTGCCGGTCAGCAGGACGTCCCGGACGCCGGGCGCGATGGTGGTGGCGAAGTCGATCGCGCCGAGCTTCTTCAGGGCCCGGCCCGCGCCGCCGAGCTTGTAGAACATCTGGAGGTAGTCGAGGAGCGCGAGCTCGGCGTCGATCGCCAGCGCGTACACCTCGCCGCCGCCCGGCGCGACGGCGATCTTCCGCTCCTCGTAGGGGAGCGCGTCGGACCCGAAAAGCTGGGCGATGCCCTGCCTGCCCTCGACCTCGACGAGGAGGGTGCGCCTGCCCTCGGTCGCGAGGGCGAGCGCGAGGGCGGCGGCCACCGTGGTCTTACCGGTACCGCCCTTGCCGCTGACGACCTGGAACCTGCTCACGTATTCGAGCCTAACCAGTCAGGCCCCGGCCTACGCACGGGACCGTACGTGCCAGGCGTTACAGTCGGGCCCATGACCAAGTGGGAATACGCGACCGTGCCCCTTCTCGTGCACGCGACCAAGCAGATTCTGGACACCTGGGGCGAGGACGGCTGGGAGCTGGTCCAGGTCGTTCCCGGCCCGAACAACCCCGAGCAGCTCGTGGCCTACCTGAAGCGGGAGAAGGCGTAGTGGCGGGCGCCGTCGAAGCGCGCCTCGCCGAACTCGGCCTCACCCTGCCCGCCGTCGTGCCGCCGCTGGCCTCGTACCAGCCGGCCGTGCAGAGCGGGGTGTACGTGTACACCTCGGGCCAGCTGCCCATGGTGGACGGCAAGCTCGCCGTGACCGGCAAGGTCGGCGCCGAGGTCACGCCGGACGAGGCGAAGGAGCTCGCGAGGACCTGCGCGCTCAACGCCCTCGCCGCCGTGAAGTCGGTCGCCGGCGACCTGGACCGGATCAAGCGCGTCGTGAAGGTCGTGGGCTTCGTCGCCTCGGCCTCCGACTTCACCGGCCAGCCCGCCGTGATCAACGGCGCGAGCGAGTTGTTGGGCGAGGTCCTGGGAGACAAGGGCGTCCACGCCCGCAGTGCCGTCGGCGTCGCCGTGCTGCCGCTGGACGCGCCGGTCGAGGTCGAGGTCCAGGTGGAGCTCACCGAGGCCTGAGCCTCCGCTCGCCCGCCTTCGGCCCTCCGCCTTCCTGCCCTTTCCGCCCTTCCCGATCCCGTCCGGTCCTCGACCGGGCGGGATCGGGCGTGTGCGGGTCCCCTCCCGCGGTGCGGTATCCGTGGGGGCCGAGCGGGAGGGGTGTACGGGAGGGCGCGTGTGTACGGGGCATGTCGGGACGCCGTGACGTTCCCGGAGCCTCTCGAACATCGGCGCGGTTCCGGATAGCCTCCGGCCATGTCCCAAGGTCAGTGGTACCCCCCGGAATGGCCCGACCGGATCAGGGCCCTCGCCGCCGGTGAGCTGACGGCCGCCACCCCCCGGCGGGCCGCCACCGTGATGTTGCTGCGCGATCCGGTCGGGAAGGGCGGGGTGGAGGGCGGTGCGAAGGACGGGGCGACGGGCCCCGTCGTGCACATGCTGCGCCGGCGCACCTCCATGGCGTTCGCCGGCGGCGCGTACGCCTATCCGGGTGGCGGAGTCGATCCGCGCGACGACGACCGGCTGATCGGGTGGGCCGGGCCCCCGTTGGAGCAATGGGCCGCCCGGCTCGGCGTGGCCACGGTCACCGAGGCGCAGGCCGTCGTCTGCGCGGCGGTGCGCGAGACGTTCGAGGAGGCGGGCGTCCTGCTCGCCGGTCCGACCGCATCGACCGTGGTCGGCGACACGACCGGGGACGACTGGGAGGCCGACCGGGAGGCGCTCGTCGCCAGGGACCTGTCCTTCGCGGAGTTCCTGGACCGGCGCGGTCTGGTGCTGCGCTCGGACCTGCTGGGCGCCTGGGCGCGCTGGATCACCCCGGAATTCGAACCCCGCCGTTACGACACCTGGTTCTTCGTCGCCGCGCTCCCCGAGGGGCAGCGGACCCGCGACGTCTCCACCGAGGCCGACCGCACGGAGTGGATCGCCCCCGCCGAGGCGGCCCGCCGCTACGACGCGGGTGAGCTGCTGATGATGCCGCCCACGGTGACCACGCTGCGGGCCCTCACGCCGTACCGGACGGCCGCGGAGGCGCTCGGGGCGGCGGAGGACCAGGACATGACCCCGGTCCTCGCGCAGGCCCGTCTGGAGGGCGACGAGCTGGTGCTGAGCTGGCCGGGACACGACGAGTTCACCAAGCACGTACCCGCGGCGGGACCGGGGGGTGGCGGAGCATGACCGACGCAGCCGCCCTGCCCGGACAGCCGCGCGGAACCGTTCTCTCCGGTCCCGCGACCGCCCGCACGGTCAACGTCCTCGCGCCCAACCCGTCCGCGATGACGCTCGACGGGACGAACACCTGGATCGTGGCCGAGCCCGACTCCGCTCTCGCGGTCGTCATCGATCCCGGGCCGCTCGACGACGTACACCTGCGGGCCGTGATCGACGCGGTGGAGCGGACCGGGCGGCGCGTGGGCCTGACGCTGCTCACCCACGGGCACCCCGACCACGCGGAGGGCGCCGGCCGGTTCGCGGAGCTGACGGGGACGAAGGTGCGGGCCCTGGACGCGGCGCTGCGGCTGGGCGACGAGGGCCTCGCGGGTGGTGACGTGATCACCACGGGCGGCCTGGAGCTGCGGGTGGTGCCGACGCCGGGGCACACCGCGGACTCGCTCTCGTTCCATCTGCCCGCCGACCGGGCGGTGCTGACGGGCGACACGATCCTCGGCCGCGGTACGACGATGGTCGCGCACCCGGACGGGCGGCTCGGCGACTACCTGGACTCGCTGAGGCGGCTGCGGTCGCTGACGGTCGACGACGGCGTCCACACGGTGCTGCCGGGCCACGGTCCGGTGCTGGAGGACGCGCAGGGGGCGGTGGAGTTCTACCTGGCCCACCGCGCGCACCGGCTGGCCCAGGTGGAGACGGCGGTGGAGGCCGGGCACCGTACGCCGTCCGAGGTGGTGGCCGCGGTCTACGCCGACGTGGACCGCTCCCTGTGGCCGGCCGCGGAGCTGTCGGTGCGGGCGCAGCTGGAGTACCTCGCCGGCCACGGGCTCATCCAGGGAGCGCCCGGCGGATCAGGGCCGGACGCCCCCCGGGCATGAACGGGAAGGGCCCCGCCGACCGGGACGCATCTCCGGTCGGCCGGGCCCTCGCGTCGGCTCACATCCGTCGCAGCGCCTCCGGGGCGGCGTCGGCGCGCACACCGCGTACGGGCGCGGGGGTGTCAGCGCGAGCGCTTCGCCAGCCGCTCCACGTCCAGCAGGATGACCGCGCGGGCCTCCAGACGCAGCCAGCCGCGGCCCGCGAAGTCCGCCAGCGCCTTGTTGACCGTCTCGCGGGAGGCGCCGACCAGCTGGGCCAGCTCCTCCTGGGTGAGGTCGTGCACGACGTGGATGCCTTCCTCGGACTGGACGCCGAAGCGGCGCGACAGGTCCAGGAGGGCGCGGGCGACCCGGCCCGGCACGTCGGAGAAGACCAGGTCGGACATCTGGTCGTTGGTCTTGCGCAGCCGCCGGGCGACCGCGCGCAGCAGGGCGGTGGCCACCTCGGGCCGGGCGTTCAGCCAGGGCTGCAGGTCACCGTGGCCGAGGCCGAGGAGCTTGACCTCGGTCAGCGCGGAGGCGGTCGCCGTACGGGGGCCGGGGTCGAAGAGCGACAGCTCTCCGATCAGCTCGCCGGGTCCGAGCACGGCCAGCATGTTCTCGCGCCCGTCGGGTGAGGTGCGGTGGAGCTTGACCTTGCCCTCGGTGACCACGTACAGGCGGTCACCCTGGTCGCCCTCGTGGAACAGCGCGTCTCCGCGGGCGAGGGTCACCTCACTCATCGAGGCGCGGAGCTCCGCGGCCTGCTCGTCATCGAGCGCCGCGAAAAGCGGGGCGCGCCGCAGAACGTCGTCCACGAGTTCTCTCCTTGTCGGCCTGGTCCGGAAACCGTGGTCCCCATCATGCCGGACGGTAAAACAGTGCGATCAATCACAAACCAGTTTGACGCACGGGCGGTACGAAACCTACGGCAGGGGTCCGATCGGGGGTGGAAACCCCGGGACAGCGGTGGTTGTCGGTGCCGGGCTCTAGGCTGGCCGGGTGTCCATAACGCCGGGGAGTGCGCGGGCCGAGGCGGCCGACCGGGTGCTGAAGGGCAGCGGTTCCGCTATGGGCGAACAGGCCCGGTCATGCCCGAAGAATGCCGCGAACGGCTCCCTCGGAGGGGCGAACGTTTCAACCGGAGAGCCGGGGAAAACGCTCCGGAAGTCGGCCAGGAGGTCTGAAGTGTCATCGTCGAACCCCGGCAAGCCCGCCGAGCCCGCCAAGTCGGCAGCGGCACGTACGGCGGCCACCCCGCGCAAGGCCGCCGGGACGAAGACGGCCTCCTCGCGCAAGGCCGCCGGGACGAAAGCGGCCACTCCGCGCAAGGCACCCTCGGCCAGGGCGAAGGCCCCGGCCAAGGGGGCTCCGGCCAAGGCTCCGAAGACCGAGTCGCATCTCGCCATGGTCCGACGGGCGCGCCGGATCAACCGCGAGCTCGCCGAGGTCTACCCGTACGCCCATCCCGAGCTGGACTTCCGCAACCCCTTCGAGCTTCTCGTGGCCACGGTCCTCTCCGCCCAGACCACCGACCTGAGGGTCAACCAGACGACCCCCGCGCTCTTCGCCGCCTATCCGACCCCTGAGGACATGGCGGCGGCCGTGCCGGAGGAGATGGAGGAGATCATCCGGCCGACCGGGTTCTTCCGGGCCAAGACCAAGTCGCTGCTGGGTCTCTCGGCCGCTCTCCGGGACGAGTTCGGCGGCGAGGTCCCCGGACGTCTCGAAGACCTCGTCGAGTTGCCCGGCGTCGGCCGCAAGACCGCCAATGTCGTCCTCGGCAATGCCTTCGGCGTCCCCGGCATAACGGTCGACACACACTTCGGCCGCCTGGTGCGGCGCTGGAAGTGGACGGACGAGGAGGACCCGGTGAAGGTCGAGGCGGTGGTGGCCGGCATCTTCCCGAAGAGCGAGTGGACGATGCTCTCCCACCGCGTCATCTTCCACGGCCGCCGGGTCTGCCACGCGCGCAAGCCCGCCTGCGGGGCCTGTCCCATCGCGCCGCTCTGCCCCTCGTACGGGGAGGGCGAGACCGATCCGGAGAAGGCCAGGAAGCTCCTGAAGTACGAGATGGGCGGCTATCCGGGCCAGCGGCTCAGCCCGCCCGCCGACTATCCGGGCAGGCCCGCGCCCCCGCTGGGGGCAGGGTGAGGGCGGCATGAAGCGTGCGCCCGGCGGACTTTCACCCCTCAGGACGGAACGGCCCGGAACGAAATGGCCGATGACACGCGTTGTGAATCGACGGGGGTGCCCATGACGCACACGCACGCACGCAGCACGACGCAGGCAGGCTCCGGCCCCGGAGCCGGCCGCGGAGAGGGGGCCGTCCGCGCCGCCGGCGACGGGCGCGTCCCCGACGTGCCTGTGACCGTCAGCACCGACGGCCTGCCCTCATGGCTCGACCCCGTCGCCAGAGCCGCGCTCACGATCCGGCCGCAGCAGCTCAGCCGCTTCCTGCCGCCCGAGAGCGGGGCCGGCCGGCAGTCGGCGGTCCTGGTCCTGTTCGGCGAGGGGGAGCGCGGACCGGAGCTGCTGCTCATGGAGCGTGCGGGGACCTTGCGTTCCCATGCCGGGCAGCCGTCCTTCCCCGGCGGTGCGCTGGACCCCGAGGACGGCGACCAGGCCACCACCGGGCCCCTCCGGGCGGCGCTGCGCGAGGCCGAGGAGGAGACCGGGCTCGACCCGCGCGGCGTCCAGGTCTTCGGCGTGCTGCCCCGGCTCTACATCCCGGTCAGCGGCTTCGTCGTGACGCCCGTGCTCGGCTGGTGGCGTGCGCCCAGCCCGGTCGGGGTCGTCGATCCGGCCGAGACGGCGCGGGTCTTCACGGTCCCCGTGGCGGATCTCACGGACCCGGCCAACCGGGCCACGGCCGTCCATCCGAGCGGGCACAGCGGCCCGGCGTTCCTGGTCGAATCGGCTCTCGTCTGGGGCTTCACGGCCGGAGTGATCGACCGCATCGTGCACTACGCGGGCTGGGAACGCCCCTGGGACCGGGACAGACAGGTGCCGCTCGACTGGCGCGCATGACACGCTGGCTGTCCTGCTGCGCTGTTCCGGGCCCGGCCCGGACCCCGTCACCCCCGACGGGCCAGGTGACGAAACTGCGAGGCTATAGACGGTGAACGTGCTGGACATCCTGCTGCTGCTGGCTGCCGTGTGGTTCGCGGTCATCGGCTACCGCCAGGGCTTCGTCGTCGGCATCCTGTCGGTGATCGGCTTCCTCGGGGGCGGCCTCGTCGCCGTCTATCTGCTGCCGGTCATCTGGGACCGGGTGACCGAGGACGCCGAGGTCTCCACAGCGGTCGCCATCGGTGCGGTTGTCGTCGTGATCGTCTGCGCCTCGATCGGCCAGGCGTTCACCACCCACCTGGGCAACAAACTCCGCCGGTACATCACCTGGTCGCCCGCGCGCGCCCTGGACGCCACCGGCGGCGCCCTGGTCAACGTGGTGGCGATGCTGCTGGTGGCCTGGATGATCGGGCTGTTGCTGGCGGGCACCTCGCTGCCCACCCTCGGCAAGGAGGTCCGTACCTCCTCGGTGCTGCTCGGGGTCGACCGGGTGATGCCGAAGCAGGCGCCCACCTGGTTCCAGGACTTCTCCTCCGTCCTCGCGCAGAACGGCTTCCCGCAGGTTTTCAGCCCGTTCGCCGACGAGCCGATCACCGAGGTCAAGGCCCCGGACCCGGCCCTGGTGGGCAGCCCGGTCGCCGCCCGAGCCAAGAAGTCGATCGTCAAGGTCGTGGGGACGGCCCCGAGCTGCGGCAAGGTCCTCGAAGGGACCGGCTTCGTCTTCTCCGAGCGCCGGGTGATGACCAACGCCCACGTGGTCGGCGGTGTGGAGGAGCCCACCGTCCAGATCGGCGGCGAAGGCCGGCTGTACGACGCGAAGGTCGTCCTCTACGACTGGCAGCGCGACATCGCCGTCCTGGACGTCCCCGATCTGCGGGCCACGCCGCTGCGGTTCACCGGCACGGACGACGACGCGGAGACCGGCGACAGCGCGATCGTCGCCGGGTTCCCCGAGAACGGCGCGTACGACGTGCGCTCGGCCCGTGTCCGCGCCCGCATCGACGCGGACGGCCCGGACATCTACCACCGGGGCACCGTGCGCCGCGATGTGTACTCGCTCTACGCGACGGTGCGTCAGGGCAACTCCGGCGGCCCGCTGCTCACTCCGGACGGGAAGGTGTACGGAGTGGTGTTCGCCAAGTCGCTCGACGACCCGGACACCGGCTACGCGTTGACGGTCGACGAGATCCGCGAGGACATCGAGATCGGCCGTACGGCCGACCAGCAGGTCGACAGCCAGGGCTGCGCCCTCTAGCCGGAGCCCGGCGGATCTCGACGCGTCCGCCGCCGCCCTCCGATGTGTCGAGGAGGCCGGCGACGCGGGTCAGTTGCGGGGGTGGCGGAGTCGTGCCGAGACCCAGCGGGCCCGGCGGCGGAGAATGCGCGAGATCCCGAGACGGGAATGGTGAACGTCCACGTGGTGCACCCGGCCGCGAGGGCCGCCCCCCTCGTGTGTGCTCGCACCGGCCGAGGCGGTGGAGCGGCGGTTGCGTGCTTCGTCGGTGAAGTCGTGCGTCCAGCCCATACCCCGACGTCTGCCCGTGACCCAAGGTCGGTAATCGTGCGCGAGTCAGCCAATTGGCCTATGCGGCAGGCAAGTGGCGGGCCGTCGGACATCCGTGCCCGTGCCGGGCGTACGGCTACCGGTCGGGCTCGGGGTCCTTGAGCCAGTTGATGAGTTCGGTGGAGAAGCCGATCGGATCCTCCTCATGCGGGAAGTGCCCGACACCGTCGAAAAGTCGCCAACGGTAGGGCGCCTCCACGAACTGTCCGGACCCCGCCGAACTGCGGGTGCGGACCGCCGGATCGAGCGACCCGTGCAGGTGCAGCGTGGGCACCCGGATCGGGCGCTTCATCCGCCGGTTGAACTGGATTCCGTCGGGACGCGCCATCGACCGCACCATCCAGCGGTACGGCTCGATCGAGCAGTGGGCGGTGGAGGGGATGCTCATGGCCCGCCGGTAGACGTCCAGGGTCTCCTCGTCGGGGAAGTCCGGGGTACGGGGACCCGCCCAGTCCTGGATGAGGCTTCCGACCAGGGCGGCGTCGTCCGCCAGGAGTTGACGCTCCGGCAGCCAGGGGCGCTGGAAGCCCCAGATGTACGAACCTGCCCGTGACTGGGAGAAGTCGGAGAGCATCGAGGAGCGCCAGCGACGCGGGTGCGGCATGGAGGAGACGGCGAGTCGGCGGACCAGCTTGGGCCGCATCACGGCGGCCGTCCAGGCGAGGTAGCCGCCGAGATCGTGGCCGACGAGAGCCGCGTCGGGCTCACCGAGGGAGCGGATCACCCCGGTGACGTCGAGCGCCAGGTTGGCGGGATCGTAACCGCGTGGCGTACGGTCGCTGCCGCCCACGCCGCGCAGGTCCATCGCTACCGCCCGGAACCCCGCGTCGGCGAGTGCGGTCAGCTGGTGGCGCCAGGTCCACCAGAACTGCGGGAAGCCGTGCAGCAGGAGCACCAGCGGGCCCTCGCCCGCCTCCGCGATGTGGAAGCGCGCGCCGTTGGCGGCCACGTCGCGGTGGGTCCAGGGGCCGTCGAGCCGCACGGGTCCCCCGGCCGTGACGACCCGGCCCGCCGGGGCCGCGTCCGGGCCGTCCGGAGCCGCCGGGGCCGTCCGGGCGGCCGAGGCGGTCCGCACGGCCGGGGCCGCCTGCTCGGTGGTGGCGGGCCTGTCGGCCGAAGCGGCCGAAGCGGCCGGACCCTCCGGGTCCACGGGACCCGTCGGGCCGAAAGCGCTGGAATCGGGAACCGTCATGTGGACGAGCGTGCCACAGCGGAGGCCGTGTCCTGACCGGCGCCGCCCCCGGTGCCCTTCAGCGCCGGCGAACTCCCGGAGCGCTTGATGATCGCGGCGGCCTCGGTGGACGGCCGGGGATGCGGCTTGGCGTTCTGGAGGACGGCGGCGGTCTGCTTGGCGGAGGCGATGGACTTCTCCGGCGGCTTGATCTTCTTGAACTTGCGCAGCCCGATGAAGGCGATCAGGGCGGCCAGGAGGATGAAGGCGCCGGCCACGATCAGAAAGGACCAGGCCAGCCCCAGCCCCAGGTTGTGGATTCCGTACGCGGCCGCGAAGCTCAGCATCGGCATCGTGAAGAGCAGCAGCACGCCCGCGGCGATGAACGCCCCGCTGCCGATCGCGCCGCGCTTGACATCCTGGCGGACCTCCGCCTTGGCCAGGGCGATCTCGTCGTGCACCAGCGCGGACATCTCGGCCGTCGCCGCGGCGACCAGCTGCCCGATGCTGCGGTCGGTGTTGCCCGCGTAGTTGCCGGGGTCGCTCATCCCTGACTCCCTCTCCGTCTTCGACACATCCGATGTCAGATCATGCCGGACTGTTCGGCTTGTTGCGCGCTGCCCCCGCCCGCTCTTCGGCGATACGGCGGTGTTCGGCCGCCTTGCGTTCGTGGATGGCGGCCATGCGCAGGTGATATTCCGGGTCATCCTGCTCGTACACGTCCGGTATCCCGGATGCGTCCTCGTCCAGCTCCTCGGCCTCGTACAGTGCGCGGTACTTGCGTACCCGGATTCTCAGCAGCACACCGGCGAGCGTGGCCGCGATGAGGGAGCCGAGCAGGACGGCGGCCTTGATCTCGTTGACCATCTCCGGGTCGCCCTCGAAGGCGAGCTCGCCGATGAGCAGCGAGACGGTGAACCCGATGCCGGCGAGCGAGGCCACCGCGAAGACGTCGGCCCAGGCCAGGTCCTCGTTCAGCTCGGCCTTGGTGAAGCGGGCGGCCAGGTAGGTACCGCCGAAGATGCCGACGGTCTTGCCGACGACGAGGCCGAGGACGACGCCGAGCGTCTCGGGTCGGGTGAAGACGCCCGCCAGCGCGTCACCGTTCAGCGCGACCCCGGCCGAGAACAGGGCGAACAGGGGAACGGCGACCCCGGCCGACAGCGGGCGGACCAGGTGCTCGATGTGCTCGCCGGGGGAGTGCTCCTCCCCCTCGCGCCGGGTGCAGCGCAGCATCAGGCCCATCGCGACACCGGCGATGGTGGCGTGGATGCCGCTGTTGTACATCAGCCCCCAGATGACCAGGGCGAGCGGAACGTAGACGTACCAGCCCCGGACCTCGAAGCGCAGGAGGGCGTAGAAGAGGCCCAGGCCGAGGACGGCGCCGCCGAGAGCGAGGAAGTTCAGGTCCGAGGTGAAGAACACCGCGATGATCAGGATCGCGAAGAGGTCGTCCACGACGGCCAGGGTGAGCAGGAAGGCCCGCAGCGCGGAGGGCAGGGAGGTGCCGACCACGGCGAGGACGGCGAGCGCGAAGGCGATGTCGGTGGCCGTGGGGACCGCCCAGCCGGCCTGTGAACCGCCGCCGGCCGCCGCGGTGACGGCGTAGACGAGGGCGGGCGCGGCCATGCCGCACAGAGCGGCCACCACGGGGAGGGCCGCGGCCTTCGGGTCGCGGAGTTCGCCCGCGACCAGCTCGCGCTTCAGCTCGACACCGGCGACGAAGAAGAAGACGGCGAGCAGTCCGTCCGCCGCCCAGTGCGCCACGGAGAGGTCCAGGCCGAGGGCGGCGGGGCCGAGGTGGAAGTGGCTGACCTCTCCGTACGAGCCGCCGAAGGCGTTCGCCCAGACGAGTGCCGCGACCGCCGCCACCAGCAGCAGTATCCCGCCGACCGTCTCGGTGCGGAGCGCCTCCGCCACGTAGTTCCGCTCGGGGAGCGAGAGCCTGCCCAGCAGCGGGCGGCGGGGCGGTGGCGGGGGGCCGGACGGGGTGGGTGCGGCCGTGGGCGGGGTGGGCGGTGCCACGAGAGAGACCTCCAGGTCGGGACGGTGGGCGGGTAGCACTGATCGGCGTGCCGACCAGACTTCCCGGCGCCCCTGTGGAGATGTTCTCTGAAGTTGTCGATGAAGCGCCCACTCTACCGGGGGCGTGCGGAGCGGCCCGTACGCAGCGAGCTGGGTGCTTTTCCGGCTGGACGCACGATGGGCACCCGGCGCGTTGCCGGGTGCCCGTCGGAGCCGTACATCCGAGGCGTGTCCGCTCGGACGGAGCTGTCAGTCCTCGGAGGGGGAGGACGGGAGCTGGGTGGTGATCAGGTCCATCACCGAGGAGTCCGTCAGCGTCGTGACGTCACCCAGCTCGCGGTTCTCCGCGACGTCGCGGAGGAGGCGGCGCATGATCTTGCCGGACCGGGTCTTCGGCAGTTCGGCGACCGGCAGCACCCGCTTGGGCTTGGCGATCGGGCCGAGCGTCGCGCCGACGTGGTTGCGCAGGTCCGCGACCAGCTCGTCGGATGCGGTCGCCGTGCCGCGCAGGATCACGAACGCGACGATGGCCTGGCCGGTCGTCTCGTCGGCCGCGCCGACCACGGCGGCCTCGGCGACCGACGGGTGGGAGACGAGCGCCGACTCGACCTCGGTGGTCGAGATGTTGTGCCCGGAGACGAGCATGACGTCGTCGACCCGGCCGAGCAGCCAGATGTCGCCGTCCTCGTCCTTCTTGGCGCCGTCGCCCGCGAAGTACTTGCCCTCGAAGCGCGACCAGTAGGTGTCGATGAAGCGCTGGTCGTCGCCCCAGATGGTGCGGAGCATGGACGGCCACGGCTCGGTGAGGACGAGGTAGCCGCCCCCGCCGTTCGGCACCTCGTTGGCCTCGTCGTCCACGACGGTGGCGGCGATGCCCGGCAGCGCGCGCTGGGCGCTTCCCGGCTTCGTCCCGGTCACGCCGGGCAGCGGCGAGATCATCATCGCGCCGGTCTCGGTCTGCCACCAGGTGTCCACGATGGGGCACGTGTCGGCGCCGATGTTCTTCCGGTACCACATCCACGCCTCGGGGTTGATCGGTTCACCGACCGAACCGAGGACCCGGAGGCTGCTCAGGTCGAACTTCGCGGGGATGTCGTCGCCCCACTTCATGAACGTACGGATCGCGGTGGGCGCGGTGTAGAGGATCGTGACGCCGTACTTCTGCACGATCTCCCAGAACCGGCCCTGGTGCGGGGTGTCCGGGGTGCCCTCGTACATGACCTGGGTCGCGCCGTTGGCCAGCGGCCCGTACACGATGTACGAGTGCCCGGTCACCCAGCCGATGTCGGCGGTGCACCAGTAGACGTCGGACTCGGGCTTGAGGTCGAAGACCGCGTGGTGCGTGTACGCGGCCTGGGTGAGGTAGCCGCCGGAGGTGTGCAGGATGCCCTTCGGCTTACCCGTGGTGCCGGAGGTGTAGAGGATGAAGAGCGGCTGCTCGGCCTCGAACGCCTCGGGGGTGTGCTCGGCGGACTGGCGGCCGGTGATCTCGTGCCACCAGACGTCGCGGCCCTCGGTCCAGGCGGTGTCCTGACCGGTACGGCGGACGACGAGGACGTGCTCGACGGTGTCGAAGCGCGAGACGGCGTCGTCGACCGCGGGCTTGAGCGCGGTCGGCTTGCCGCGGCGGTAGCCGCCGTCGGCCGTGATGACGACCTTGGCGTCCGCGTCCTTGATGCGGGCGGCGATGGCGTCGGCCGAGAAGCCGCCGAAGACCACGGAGTGCGCGGCGCCGATGCGGGCGCAGGCCAGCATCGCGATGGCGGCCTCGGGGATCATCGGCAGGTAGACGGCGACCCGGTCGCCCTTGCCGACGCCCAGCTCGGTCAGCGCGTTGGCGGCGCGGGAGACCTCGTCCTTCAGCTCCGCGTAGGTGATGGCCCGGCTGTCGCCCGGCTCGCCCTCGAAGTGGATGGCGACCCGGTCACCGTTGCCGGCCTCGACATGGCGGTCCACGCAGTTGTACGCGACGTTCAACTCGCCGTCCGCGAACCACTTCGCGAAGGGCGGGTTGCTCCAGTCGAGGGTCTCGGTCGGTTCGGTGACCCAGGTCAGGCGGCGCGCCTGCTCGGCCCAGAAGCCCAGCCGGTCCGCCTCGGCCTGCTCGTACGCCTCTGCGGTGACGTTGGCGTTGGCGGCCAGCTCGGCAGGCGGAGCGAACTTCCGCTCTTCCCGAAGCAGGTTGGCCAGGCTCTCGTTGCTCACGACTTCTCCCAGTCCCAGGGTGTCCGTTGTGTCCCGAGGCATAGCTCATCAGGCGCGAGGCCGGGTGACAAGTGTCTGCCGGGAATTGGTTTAGACCTGTGTCCTCGTGTATGGAGCCATGATCCTGCTCCGTGTTCGGAGGGCCGTCGAGCGGCGCGGGTGCGCGGGGCTGTCACCCCGGTGCGGTGCTCGGGCGGAAGGGGGTGGAGCGGGGGCGTCCGCTTCCTTCGTCCGCCGGGGTCGCCCGGTGGCGTCGCCTGGTCTCGTCGTCTGGATCACGTCATCTGGATCATGTCGTCTCTTCCGGGTCACGTCGTCCTGTTGCACGAGTCCGGGGGTCGGCCGGTTCAGGGCGGTGCGGTTTGCGGCGTCGCAGTTCACGGAGGGGCGGATCGCGGCGGGGTGCTCGGTTCGGCACAGGGGGCGTACGGACCAGTCGATAACTCGTATTGGTGAATAAGCAGCTTTTCATTCGGTATGTCGCCCTTGCTGTGCGGGACCGCGTGCGAATTTGGCCGCGCCGTGTCGGCACTTCAACGCAAATGACCTGCAAGGAAGAGGGTGGGCGGATGATGGCCGCCACGAAGAGGATCGTTCTGGGCGTCATGTCCACGGCCTTGGTCGCCGTTCTCGCGGGCTGTTCCGGAGGTTCCGGTGCCGGAGAGGCTGGAGCGGAGAAGGGCGCCCACGGCGCCAAGGAGAATCCGCCGGCCGCCCCGAAGGGCGCGGTCAAGCTCATCGGGGACGGGTCCACCGCCCACACGGGCGTCCAGCCGAACATGCCGGCCGTCCAGCGTCTGGCCCCCGGCGAGAAGCCTCCCCAGTTCGTGGTGTTCTCCTGGGACGGAGCCGGCGAGGACAGTCAGAAGCTCTTCTCGCACTTCCGTGGCGTGGGCAAGAAGTACAACGCCAAGATGACGTACTTCCTCAGCGGCGTGTACCTGCTGCCGGAGGAGAAGAAGGACCTCTACAACCCGCCCCAGCACGCACCGGGCCGTTCCGACATCGGCTTCAACGACACCAAGGGCATCCGCGACACCCTCGCCGAGGTCGGTGCCGCCTGGAGGGAGGGCAACGAGATCGGCACCCACTTCAACGGGCACTTCTGCGGCAAGGACGGCGGCGTCGGGACCTGGTCGGTCGAGGAGTGGAAGAGCGAGATCAGCCAGGCGAAAGCTTTCGTCAAGAGCTGGAAGACCAACGCCCCGGCGCTGAAGGGCGAGGACCCGCTCCCCTTCGACTACGACAAGGAACTGGTCGGCGCCCGCACCCCCTGCCTCGAAGGCCAGAAGAACATGGTCGCAGCGGCCCGGACCATGGGCTTCCGCTACGACTCCAGCGGCGTCGGCAACCAGGTCTGGCCGAAGAAGAAGGGCGGGGTCTGGGACATTCCGCTCCAGCTCGTCCCGATGCCCGGCCGCGCCTTCGAGACCCTCTCGATGGACTACAACTTCATGGTCAACCAGTCCGGCACGGCCACTCAGGGAGACCCTTCCCAGCACGAGTTCTGGGGCAATCAGATGCGGGACGGCCTGCTCCAGGCATTCGACCGCTCGTACAACGGCAACCGGGCACCGCTGATCATCGGCAACCACTTCGAGTCCTGGAACGGCGGCACCTACATGCGCGCCATCGAGGAGACCATCGCGAAGGTGTGCCCGAAGGAGGGCGTGCGCTGTGTGTCCTTCCGGCAGCTCGCCGACTGGCTGGACGCCCAGGACCCGAAGGTGCTGGCCAAGCTGACCCGGCTGGGCGTGGGCGAGGCGCCCAAGACCGGCTGGCAGTCCTTCCTCGGCAAGCGGTCCGCACCCCAGCAGGCGGGGAGCGAGGCCGCAGGCGACGCCCTGGAGAAGGAGGAGAGGGGCGCGGAGAACGCGGAGAAGAGCACGGAGAAGAGCACGGGGAAGAGCACGGGGAAGAGCACGGGGAAGAGCACGGAGGGGAAGGACGCGGGGAGCGCAGGGGGCGAGGCGGAGGGGAAGGCCGACGGCAAGGCCACGGAGCACGCGGAGGGGGCTGCGGAAGCGGCCGACCGAAGCGACGGCTGACCGCGTCGCCGTGTCCGCCGGCCGCCGGAAAGGGAGGCGGGCACGGCGGACACGGGCCGCGCGTGATGGTGGTCCTCGCGTGATCGCGGTGCGTCAGGCGGGTGCGGCCGCGCCCGCTCCGGCGTACCGCTCGTCGAGGACGAAGGCGGGATCGACCTGGGCGGCCAGATCGGCACCGGTCTTCTCGTTGCCCCAGCTCTCGGCGTTCTTCAGGTGGAAGTGCACCATCTGGCGGGTGTAGCGCTCCCAGTCGCGCAGCTCGTACGAGTCCTCGGCGGTGTCCTGCAACGTCTGCAGGGCCATCCGGTTGTCGGCCTCCAGCAGTTCGAACCGGGACGGCCGCCCCTTCTCCATCGACCGTACCCAGTCGGAGTGGCCGACCCCGATCAGCAGGTCGTCGCCGACCTCCGCGCGCAGGAACTCCAGGTCGTCCGGCCCCTGCACCTTGTTCCCGACGACCTTCAGGGCGACACCGAAGTCACGGGCGTACTCCTTGTACTGGCGGTAGACCGACACCCCCTTACGGGTCGGCTCCGCGACGAGGAACGTCATGTCGAAGCGCGTGAACATGCCCGAGGCGAACGAGTCCGAGCCCGCCGTCATGTCGACCACCACATACTCGTCGGGGCCGTCGACCAGGTGGTTGAGGCACAGCTCCACGGCGCCGACCTTGGAGTGGTAGCAGGCCACCCCGAGGTCGGACTCCGTGAAGGGGCCCGTCGCCATCAGCCGGACGTCCCCGTCGTCGAGCCGTACCGTGCGCGCGCAGGCATCGAAGATCGGATTGTCCTCGCGGACCTGCAGCAGCCGGGAGCCTTCACCGGGTGGCGTCGTCTTGATCATCGTCTCGGCGGAGGTGATGCGGGGATTGGTCCCCCGCAGGTACTCCTTGATGAGGGGGAGGTGCGCCCCCATGGCCGGAAGCGCGGCGGCCTCGGCCTCGTCCAGGCCGAGCGCGGCCCCCAGGTGCTGGTTGATATCGGCGTCCACGGCGATCACGTGGGCTTCGTTGGCGGCGAGGTGGCGGATGAAGAGCGAGGACAGCGTGGTCTTTCCGCTGCCGCCCTTCCCGACGAAAGCGATCTTCATGTTCACCTAGGGTAGTGGGTTCGTTGCGTTGTGCTGTCAAGGTTCGTGAAGAAGGCCACTTGGGGGTGGTCCGGGCAAGAGGGGCGCGTAGCCTCGCTACTTATGAGTACGACTGCCTCAGACCCGCTTGCCGCGCTCGGTTCCCTGTCCGGCGTTCCCGATGCCGTGGACTCCGTGCGCAAGTCCGTCGACCGGGTCTACGGCCATCGCGTCATGCGGCGCCGCAGCAACGAGGTCACGGCCGAGGCCGCACTGCGGGGTTCGCGCGGGTCGGCCGCGCTGTCCGGTGCCGACTGGAACCTCGAGGAGGTCCGCCGACGCACCGACTTCAGCGGCGAGGACGAGGCGCGCGTGGTCGGTGCCGCTCTGCGGCTCACCGCGGAGGCGGGTCAGCTCCTTTCCATCTGGCGTCAGTCGCCGCTCCGGGTGCTGGCTCGGCTGCATCTGGTGGCGGCCGGCGGGGCGACCCCCGACGACGCGGTGGGGCGCCCTCGACTGGCAGGGGAACCGGTCGACGAGCCGCTCATCGAGGCACCGCTACCCAGGGCCGAAGAGGTCGCCGGGCGACTCGAAGGGCTCTCGCGGCTGATCATCGCGGGCGGTAGCGCCCCCGCTCTGGTCACGGCGGCCGTGGTGCACGGTGAACTGCTGGCGCTGCGCCCGTTCGGCTCGCACAACGGTCTGGTGGCCCGGACGGCCGAGCGGATCGTGTTGATCGGCAGTGGGCTGGACCCCAAGTCGATCTGCCCGGCCGAGGTGGGGCACGCGGAACAGGGCCGGGCCGCCTACGTGGCGGCGTTCGAGGGGTACACGGCCGGAACCCCGGAGGGTATGGCCGCCTGGATCGCCCACTGCGGGCGTTCGGTGGAGCTGGGTGTGCGCGAGTCGACCGCGGTCTGCGAGGCGCTCCAGCGCGGCGCTGCTTGAGCTGCCGGGCGCCGAGGTTGCCCGCGGGGCGGCTGTTCGGCCCGACTGCCGAGCGTGCGGCCGAAGTGTCGAGGGTGGCGAGTGCCGACGGCCGGACGCGGGGGCCGGTGCTGGGGCTGCGGTGAGAGTTGCGGCGGTACCGCTGTGCGGTACCGCCGCTGGCACGTCTGCCGAGTTACCAAGCGTCCTCGTGAATTCGCCCATCAGGTCGGGTGCTTTGCCCGTCACCTGGTGCGGCTGGCCCGTAATCGACGGGTCGACGTCGCGTGGGTGCTCAGCTTTCGTGCGCGGTCCGTGGGGCCGTCATGCGTTGCAGGTCATCCTCACGGATGTCCTTGGTCTCGCGGGCCGTCAGCTCCTTTGTACTCCAGGACCCGGAGGAGGGAAACCCCTGGACGGACTTCTTTACTTTTCCGATCCATCAAGGGCGAATCGGACTGACCGGACGGGGTGGGGCGACCAAGCCCCCTCCGCCTCGTCGCTCCCGCTCCGGCGCCCTCCGTCCGGCTCCGCTCCGTCGATCCCTATCCCGGCAGGGCGGCGACGGTGGCACGCCGACGGCTGGCGTACCAGACCAGTCCGGCGGTGACCGCTGCCGCGCCGACCGCTGCCGCCGCCACGAGGGCCGGCCGGGGAGGCATGGAGAATGCGGGCAGGCGCTGCTTGAGGCGGACCGGACGGTCAAAGACGAGAATCGGCCACTCGCGAAGGATCGCTTCGCGGCGTAGCGCGCGGTCGGGGTTGACCGCGTGCGGGTGGCCGACCGACTCCAGCATCGGCACGTCGGTCACCGAGTCGCTGTAGGCGTAGCAACGTGCGAGGTCGTACCCCTCCGATTCCGCGAGGGCCTTCACGGCCTCGGCCTTGGTCGGACCGTAGGCGTAGTACTCGATCTCGCCCGTGAAGCAGCCGTCGTCGCCGACGACCATGCGGGTGGCGACGACACGATCCGCCCCGAGCAGTTCGCCGATGGGTTCGACGACCTCGGCGCCCGAGGTGGACACGATGACCACATCGCGTCCTGCCGTGTGGTGTTCCTCGATGAGGGTGGCGGCCTCGTCGTAGATGATCGGGTCGATCAGGTCGTGCAGGGTTTCGGCGACGATCTCCCTGACCTGCTGGACGTTCCATCCCTTGCAGAGGGCGGAGAGGTAGGCACGCATCTTCTCCATCTGCTCGTGATCGGCGCCCCCGGCCATGAACACGAACTGGGTGTACGCGGTGCGCAGTACGGCGCGGCGGTTGATCAGCCCGCCTTGGTAGAAGGACTTGCTGAAGGTCAGCGTCGAAGACTTCGCAATGACCGTCTTGTCCAGGTCAAAGAAGGCTGCTGTGCGCGGCGAGAAGCAGTTTTCCACAACGCTGAGCATAGGGGCCCACCATTCGGCGTAAACTCCGGCGCGTGGGTTTGCCTGAGAAGGGCCTCGGGTACACCATGGAAGTCACGGATCGTTCGCGACCGTGCTAACCCGGCCCGACTCCTCCCCCCCCCCGAGTCGGCCGTGGGGACGACCCCCGCTCTCCCCCCCGGCGGGGGTCGTCGCATGTCCGGACGCATTTTTGGGGCGGAAACCACCTCGATCTCCCTTCCGGCCGTCATCGGCCTGTTCGTGCGAGCCGGATGCCGTGCGACTCGTCTCGTAACAGTGTGTAGCTGAAGCGATGCTCTGCGGAAGTCGCTGGTTCGGGTTACGGAGTTATTCACAAGCCCGAGGTTGTCCACAGTTTTCCATCAAGATCCACATCTTTTTCCGCCGTGCCCCACGTTGATTCCACCCGCGAAGTCCGCGGTTGCTGGAACGCGCATCTCGGAAACGCTCCGAGAACACCGCGAACCGCACTGAAGGGGCAGTGAGAAGGGGGCGGAGATCGTGGCTGGATCCCTTGCAGGAGACGGAGCGACGCTCGCCGGGCGGCGGTGCGGAGGCCCGCTGATCGTGACGGAGGACGTGGAGCTGCTCGACGACCTGCTGCGGCTGTGCGCGGCGGCCGGAGCCGAGCCGGAGGTCCATCACGGGCCGCCGGGCCGTCGGGGCGGCTGGGAGCGGGCTCCGATGGTGCTGGTCGGGGACGACGCCGCCGCGCGGTGCCGCGGCGCGGACCGCAGGAAGGGGGTGATGCTGGTCGGGCGGGACCAGGACGATCCGGACGTGTGGCGCCGGGCGGTGGAGATCGGGGCCGAATATGTGCTGCGGCTGCCTGATTCCGAGGGCTGGCTCGTCGAGCAGATCGCCAACGCCGCCGAAGGTGTGGGGCAGCCGGCGCTCACCGTCGGCGTGATGGGCGGCCGGGGCGGCTCCGGCGCGTCCACGCTGGCCTGCGCTCTGGCCGTGAACGCGGCGAGGGCGGGTCGGCGGACGATGCTGATCGACGCCGATCCGCTGGGAGGCGGCATCGACGTCCTGCTCGGCGGTGAGCGGGCAGAGGGCAGACGGTGGCCGGATTTCGCCCAATCGAAGGGGCGTCTCGGCGGTGGGGCCCTGGAGGACTCGCTGCCCGCGCTTCACGGGCTGCGGGTGCTGAGCTGGGGGCGTGACGACGAGGTCGTGATCCCACCGCAGGCGATGCGGGCGGTGCTCGCCGCCGCGCGTCGCCTCGGCGGAGTGGTGGTCGTGGATCTCCCGCGCCGGGTCGACGAGGGAGTGGCGGAGGCTCTGGCCCAACTCGATCTCGGCCTGCTCGTCGTGCCGGGCGAACTGCGCGCGGTCGTGGCGGCCAAACGCGTCGCGGCCACGGTCGGCATGGTGCTGGACGACCTGCGGGTGGTCCCGCGGGGGCCGTATGCGGCAGGACTGGACGGACAGTGGGTGGCCCGGGCCGTCGGCCTCCCGCTCGTCGGCGAACTTCCCCACGAGCCGGACCTTCTGGCCTCCCAGGACGACGGCACCCCGCCCGGCGGCAGCGCCCGGAGCCCGCTGGCCCGGTTCTGTTCGGCCTTCTGGACGCAGGCGGAGGCAGCCGCCGACACCCGCTCCCCGTCCGCCCCGCCCGGGGGAGGCAGGGCATGACGGACGAACTGCTCGACGCCGTACGCCAGCGGCTGGCCCGCAGCGGTACCGCTCCGACTCCAGCCGGCGTGGCCGCCGCCCTACGGGCCCAGGGGCGGCTGCTGGGGGATGCCGAGGTGCTCGGCGCCGCGGCGGAGCTGCGCGGCGAACTCGTCGGCACGGGAGTGCTGGAGCCGTTGCTCTCGGACCCGGAGGTGACGGATGTGCTGGTGTCGGCACCGGACCGGGTGTGGGTGGACCGGGGCGGCGGGCTCCAGCTGACGGGTGTCGCCTTCGCGGACGCGGCGGCGGTCCGGAGGCTGGCCCAGCGTCTTGCCGCAGTGGCGGGCAGGCGGCTGGACGACGCGCGGCCCTGGGTGGACGCACGACTGCCCGACGGCACGCGGATGCACGCCGTGCTGCCACCGGTGTCCGTCGGCTCGGCCTGCCTCTCCCTGCGCGTGGTACGGCCGAAAGCTTTCTCGCTCACGGAGTTGGTGGACGCGGGCACGGTGCCGCCGGGCGGTGACCGGATCCTGCGAGCACTCGTGGAAGCGCGGATCTCCTACGTGATCAGCGGCGGCACAGGGGCAGGAAAGACGACGCTCCTCGCCAGCCTGCTCGGCGCGGTCGGGGCGCACGAACGGATCGTGCTCGCCGAGGACTCCGCCGAACTGCGGCCGGACCACCCGCACGTGGTCCGCCTGGAGTCCCGCCCGGCCAACCAGGAGGGCGCGGGCCGGGTGACGTTGCGGGATTTGGTGCGGCAGGCGCTGCGCATGCGGCCCGACCGGCTGGTGGTCGGAGAGGTGCGGGGCGCTGAGGTCACGCAATTGCTGGCTGCGTTGAACACCGGACACGAAGGGGGATGCGGCACCGTCCACGCGAACGCCGCCGAGCACGTCCCTGCCCGGCTGGAAGCGCTGGGTACCGCGGCCGGTCTCGATCGGGTCGCCCTGCACAGCCAGTTGGCGGCCGCTCTCTCGGTGGTCGTGCATCTCGTCCGGGACCGCGCGGGGCAGCGGCGGGTTGCCGAGGTACACGTCCTGGAGCGGGACGCGGCCGGGTTGGTCTTCACGGTTCCGGCCCTGAGCTGGGGAACCGGCGGCTTCGTGCCGGAGCGGGGCTGGGAACGGTTGCGGTCTCTGATCGGGGGTGCGCTGTGACGGCGGCGATGTCCGCCTACGCGATCCACACGGTGGCGCTCTGCGCGGGTTCGGCGATGTGGCTTGCGAGGGTGCGGGATTCCGGGGCACGGCGGGCACGGGTGCTGTTCGTGGACGCTCCACCCCGGTCACGTCCGTGGCGGCCAGGGGCCCGGCTGCTCACGGCGCGGGGACAGGTGATGGAGGCGGTCCGGAGCCGTCGGGAGTGGTGGTGCGTTCCGGCCGCCGTACTGCTCGCCGTCGCGGGGAGTTCAGTGCTGCCGCTGGTCGCTGGAGCCGTGGCGGTCCCGCTGGTACGCCGCTGGCTGCACGGGCGGACCGGAGTGCGGGCGGCGGAGAGGGGCGCGGCCGCGGTGGCGGCGCTGTGCGGGGCTGTGGTCGGGGAGTTGCGCGCCGGCCGTGAGCCGGGGCAGGCGCTGCTGGCCGCGCTGAGCGAGGGCTCGGCGGGGAACAGCGTGTGCGCTGCGGCCACCGCTTCCGGCGGTCGGCTGGGGGAGGCGGAGGACGCGGTGCTGGCGGCGGCGCGGTTCGGTGGCGACGTACCGGCGGCACTGCGGCAGGCCGCGGAAGGTCCGGGTCTGGGAGGGCTCTCCGGGATGGCCGCGTGCTGGCGGGTGGCCGTCGACGGTGGAGCCGGGCTGGCGGTCGGGTTGGAGCGGCTGGAGGCGACGTTGCGGGACGAGCGGCGCAGACAGGAGGAGTTGCGCGCGCAGCTGTCGGGAGCGTGGTCGACCGTCGTGGTCCTGGCGCTGCTCCCGGTGGCGGGGCTGGGGCTCGGAGCGGCCCTCGGAGCCGAACCCTTGCGTGTCCTGCTCCACACCCCGGCAGGTCTGGCCTGCCTGGCGGTGGGCGCGTCGCTGGAGGCGGTCGGACTGTATTGGGCGTGCCGCATCGTGCGCGGAGGGGAGGAGACGTGAGCGCGGTGGGCGGAGAAGTTCTCCACAGCCTGGGGATGGCGATGGCGATGCTGGGCCTGGCCGCACAGCTGGCGGCCATGGCCACCGGCAGGTACCGGTTGCGCGCGGTGCGCGGTCGGGGAGCCCTGCTGCTGGGGGAGGCGGCGTCGGCGCACCCCGGCAGGTGGAGCGTGAGCCGACTGGCCGTACGGTTCCGGTCGGGCGGCGGCTGCGTTGGGCCTTCCGGGGTGGCTCGGGGGTGGGTGGCTCCGGCAGGGGCCTGGTTGACCGGATGGATCCTGGTCGGCGGCGTGCTGGGCTGCGCCGCCGGTTCGGCCGCCGCGTACGGGGCGTGGAGGTGGCAGCGGGCCCGGCTCCGGGACGGTCCCGATGGCACCGTCCCGGACCGGGCCGTGATCGCCGGGCAGCTCCCCTTGGCGGCGGATCTGCTGGCCGCCTGTATCGCGGTCGGAGCCGGCCCGGGGGAGGCTGCCGAGGAGGTGGGTGAATCCATCGGAGGCCCGGTCGGTGACGGGCTCGCCCGAACGGCCGCCGAGATCCGTCTCGGCGGCGAACCGGCCGAGGCATGGGGCCGGTTCGCCGAGATACCGGGCGCCGGTCCGCTGGCCCGCTGTCTGTACCGGGCGGGTTCGACGGGGGCCCCGGCCGCGGAGCCGGTCGCCAGGCTCGCCGAGTCGATGCGCGCCGAGCGAGCTGCTGCGGCGGTCGCGCGGGCACAACGCGCCGGCGTGTTGATCACCGCACCGGTCGGCCTCTGCTTCCTCCCCGCCTTCCTGGCGGTCGGGGTGGCACCGGTGATCATCGGTCTGGCCGGCGGCCTGCTCTCGGGCGGCGGTCCGGGCCGGTGAGACGGAACGTGGTTCGCGGTCGGCGGCGACCTGTCGGCCCTTCACTTTCGCTGTCATTCACGGGGGTTCCGTGTCGCTCACGGGCGTTCCGTTCGGACGCCTGCTCGTCATCGATGCTCATCGGGGGATGAAATGAAAACGAAGTTCTGGGACCTGGCCGTCAACGCACTGCGCCGAGGGCGACCGTCCGCGGGGGCACCGGGCCGCTCGGCGAGGTGGTCCGCGCGCTGGGCGGGGCGGCTCGGCCGGTCGGATCACGGGATGACCACGTCCGAATACGCGGTGGGAACCATCGCGGCGTGCGCTTTCGCCGCGGTGCTCTACAAGGTGGTGAACAGCGGGCCGGTGCTGTCGGCACTGCAGTCACTGGTCGAGGACGCGCTCGATGCGAAGTTCTGAGATCCGCTCGGGACCCTTCACGGCGACCCGGTACAGCCGACCGCGCCGGCTCCTCTCCCCGGCCGTCGGTCGATTCCGTCGGGCCGCTTCTCGACGTGTTCCCCGGAGCGGGCGGCCGGGTCGGGCCGGGAGTGGAGGCGGCGGCGGGGACCGGGGCGCTGTGACGGCAGAGGCGGCCGTGGTGATCCCGGTGCTGGTCACCTTCGCGCTGGCGCTGCTCTGGGCACTGGTGGCGGCGTCCGACCAGATCCGCTGTGTGGATGCGGCGCGGGCGGGGGCGCGCGCAGCGGCCCGCTCGGAGCCGGAGGCGGCGGTACTGGAGGCGGCCCGTGAGGCCGCACCCCGCGGGGCCCGCGTCGAGGTGGCGCGGGCCGGTGACCTGTGGCGGGTCCGGGTGGAGGCACCGGCTCCGGGTCCGGGGGCGCTGACCCTGATGTTGAGCGCAGAGGCGGCCGTCCTGGCCGAGGACACGGTAGGGAGCGTCGCCACATGAAGGTGAGAGGGCATGGGAGACGGTGTCCGCGCCGACGGCCGGGCGGGGGCCCACGGAGGATGCCGAGGGGGTGGTGCCGGAACCGGGACGCGGTTCAGGGCGTGGGCCGACTGGCGGCCCGACCGACGACGTCGGCGGTGGGCCGGGACACGGGCCGGGTGGAGGCCCTGAGCGCGGGCCGGGACACGGGTCGGGGGGCGGCCTCGGGGGCGGACCGGGGCGTGGCGACGGTGTGGGTCGCTGTCACCGCCACCGCGCTGTGCACCGTGTTCGCCGTCGTGCTCGCGCTGGGGCAAGCCGTGGCTGCCCGTCACCGGGCGGGCGGAGCAGCGGATCTGGCGGCGCTCGCGGCCGCGGACCGGGCGCTGGAGGGTGCGGTGGTCGCCTGCGAGGTGGCCAGGAGGGTGGCCCTGGCACAGGGCGCCGAGCTCGTCCGCTGTGCGGTGAACGGGGAGATCGCCGATGTGACCGCCCGTTCGGGGTTCGGTCCGTATGCACCCGCCGTCAGAGCGCGGGCCGGTCCGCCGGCCCTCCCTCGGGCCTCGAAGGAGGTCGGGGAACCGCTGGCCGAGGACGCGAGTACCCCGGCCGGGGATGCGCAAGCCGTCGAGAAGGGGGATGGCGTGGGCACGCCGGTCCATGGTGGGTGAACGGGGGAGGAGGACAGCAGGGTGTACCCCGCCCGCTTCTGACGGGGGTTCGCCTACGTCGGGCTGCTGGGCGGACCGCCCTCCGGGGCGGTCGCTCCGGCCGGTTCAGGGCCGGAGGGCGCGGACCGGAGGAGTTCGGTGAGCAGGCGTACGGCTCCGCGCTTGTGCAGGGGCTCGTTGCCGTTGCCGCACTTGGGGGACTGGATGCAGGAGGGGCACCCCGCCTCGCACTCGCAGGACGCGATGGCTTCGCGGGTCGCCGTCAGCCACGTACGGGCGGTATGGAAGGCCCGCTCGGCGAATCCGGCTCCGCCGGGATGGCCGTCGTACACGAAGACCGTCGGCAGCAGGGTGTCCGGGTGCAGCGGTACGGAGACGCCGCCGATGTCCCAGCGATCACAGGTGGCGAAGAGGGGGAGCAGGCCGATCGACGCGTGCTCGGCTGCGTGGAGCGCGCCGCCGAGGATCTCCGGATTGATGCGGGCCGCGTCGAGCTGGTCCTCGGTGACGGTCCACCACACGGCACGGGTGCGCAGGGTGCGGGGCGGCAGGTCGAGCTTCGTCTCGCCCAGGACCTCCCCGGTGATCAGTTTCCGGCGAAGGAAGGAGACGACCTGGTTGGTGACCTCGACGGAGCCGTAGCAGAGCCGCCCCTGACCCCAGGGGACCTCGGTGTCGGTCTCCAGGACGGTGATGGACGTGGTGTCGCGGGCGACCGTCGAGTAGGGCGGGTCGGCCTGCTCGACCAGGGCCACGGAGTCCTCCAGGTCCAGTTTGCGGACCAGGTGGGTGCGGCCCTGGTGGAGGTGGACGGCCCCCTCGTGGACGGCCGTGTGGGCGGCGGCCGCGTCGACGGTGCCCAGCAGGCGGCCGGTGCCCTCCTCGACGATCTGGACCGGTCGGCCGCCCCCGCCCCGGATGTCGGCGAGATCGGCGGCACGTTCGCGGCGGGTCCAGTGCCAGCCCGACGGGCGCTTGCGCAGCAGCTTCGTGGCCTCCAGCTGCGGCAGCAGCTCGGGTACCGCCGGCCCGAAGAGCGCGATGTCGGGCTCGGTGAGGGGCAGCTCGGCGGCGGCGGCGCAGAGGTGCGGGGCCAGGACGTAGGGGTTGTCCGGGTCCAGCACGGTCGACTCGACGGGCTGCCGGAACAGCGCCTCGGGGTGGTGTACCAGGTACGTGTCCAGCGGGTCGTCCCGCGCGACGAGGACCGCCAGGGCGCCCTGTCCCGAGCGGCCTGCGCGGCCCGCCTGCTGCCAGAGGGAGGCGCGCGTGCCCGGATAGCCGCAGATGACGACCGAGTCCAGGCCGGAGACGTCGATGCCGAGTTCCAGGGCGGTGGTGGCCGCCAGACCGAGCAACTCGCCGGAGTGCAGTGCCCGTTCCAGGGCCCGGCGCTCCTCGGGGAGGTAGCCCCCGCGATAGGCGGCGACCCGTTGCGGCAGTGAGCGGTCGATCTCCGCGAGGCGTTCCTTGGCGATCATCGAGATGAGTTCCGCGCCGCGCCGGGAGCGGACGAAGGCGACCGAGCGGACGCCCTGGAGGGTCAGGTCGGTGAGGAGGTCGGCGGTCTCGGCCGTCGCGGTACGTCGGACGGGGGCGCCCTTCTCACCGTGCAGATCGGTCAGCGGGGGCTCCCACAGGGCGAAGACCAGCTCGCCGCGCGGGGAGGCGTCGTCGGACACCTCGACGACCGGCAGGCCCGTCAGGCGCCCGGCGGCCACCGCGGGCTCCGCCGCGGTGGCCGAGGCCAGCAGGAAGACCGGGTCGGCCCCGTAGCGGGCGCACAGGCGACGCAGGCGGCGCAGGACCTGGGCGACGTGGGAGCCGAAGACGCCGCGGTAGGTGTGGCACTCGTCGATGACGACGTACCGCAGGGCGCGCAGGAACGAGGCCCAGCGGGAATGGGAGGGCAGGATGCCGCGGTGCAGCATGTCGGGGTTGGTCAGGACGTAGTTCGCGTACTGGCGCACCCACTCGCGTTCCTCCACCGGGGTGTCGCCGTCGTAGACCGCGGGCCTGACGGCGTTGCCGAGCGGGGCGGCGAGCGCCTTCACCGATCGGCGCTGGTCGGCTGCCAGGGCTTTGGTGGGGGCGAGGTAGAGGGCGGTGGCCCCACGACCGTTCGGGGCCTCGGAGCCGTCCAGCAGGGTGCTGAGGACCGGAGCGAGGTACGCGAGTGACTTCCCCGAGGCCGTACCGGTGGCGATCACGACCGACTCGCCGTCCAGCGCATGCTCGGCCGCGGCCGCCTGATGCGCCCAAGGATGGGCGATCCCGGCCTTTTCGATCGCGGAGATCACCTCTGGTCGGATGCGATCCGGCCAGATGGCATGGGTTCCCGATCTCGGGGGCAGGTGCTCCGTATGAGTGATGCGCGCGGCCCGGCCCGCCCCTGTGGCGAGCCGGTCGAGGATCATGGCGGGAGAGGGGCGCGAGTCCCCGCTCTCGGGTGGTCGTCCGGGACGATGATTCTTGGCCATCGGCACCGAGTGTGTCACTGGCGTGACGGACAATGGTCCCAAGGCGTCGTGCATGGCTGCTGGTAAGTGATTGAATGCCATCGCGGCTGGCGATCCGTCCCCTGGCCTCCGTCGGGGAGAGCGAGGGGCGACCGCTCGATAGCAAGGTGCTGGAGGATCCGTGGACCTGTCCCTGTCGACTCGCAATGTGTCCGGCCCTGGTGGCGACCGTACGGTCGTCGAGGTCGGTGGCGAGATTGATGTGTATACCGCGCCCAAGCTGCGCGAGCAGTTGGTCGAGTTGGTGAATGACGGCAGCTACCACCTGGTTGTCGACATGGAAGGCGTCGATTTCCTCGACTCCACCGGCCTCGGCGTGCTCGTGGGCGGCCTGAAGCGTGTCCGGGCCCATGAGGGCTCGCTGCGCCTGGTCTGCAACCAGGAGCGCATTCTCAAGATCTTCCGGATCACGGGCCTGACCAAGGTGTTCCCGATTCACACCACGGTCGACGAGGCTGTCGCCGCCACCGACTGAGGTCGGAGCGGGCCGGCCCGCGGGCCGGTCGGCAGGCAGTGAACGGGCCGGCAGCGGCAGTGCGTGGGCCGTGACGGGCAGGCGGTCGACCTTCGGGTCGGCTGTCGGCTTTGTCGGTTTCCGGAGGAGGAGAGCAGGGGTGCCGGGCGACACGCCCGGGGCCCCTGAGTCGTACGCCCGAGAACGTTTCGAGGGGGATGGCATGGCCACCGTTGAACTCCGTTTCAGCGCCCAGCCTGAACATGTCAGGACGGCCCGCCTGGTGGCGGCCGCCGTGGCGCGCAGGGCCGGCGTGGACGAGGCGGTGCTCGACGAGGTCAGACTCGCCGTCGGCGAGGCGTGCAGCCGCGCGGTCGGGTTGCACCGCAGCCACGGCATCACCGAGCCGGTCAGTGTGGCGTTGACGGAGGAGGAGAAGGTGTTCTCCATCGAGGTCGGGGACAGCGTTCCCGGCCCCGGCGGCAGGCCTGCCGGCTCCGGGGCGCGCAACGGTTCCGGCGCTTCCGGTGCGGGGCCGGTCCGGCCCGAACCCGATGCGGACGGCGAGGGCGAGGACGAGATGGGCCTCGCGGTCATCAGCGGCCTCGTCGACGACATGGAAGTCCGCTCCGGCGCAGGCGGCGGAGTGATCCGCATGAGCTGGCCCACGGCCGACGCCGCGCTACAGGCCTGAGGACGGGGCAAGGGGGCTGACGAGCCCATGGATACGTGGAACCTGCGCTGGCACGTGGAACCTGCGCTGCCACGTGGAACCTGCGCTGTCCTGCTCACCGCCGGCCGCGGCCAGGGATCATTGCCGTAGCCCCGTAGTCGGTTCGGTGCCTTGGGTTGCCGTGCCCGCGAGCCCCGCCCGCAGCCCTGTCCCTGAGCTAGGCCGAGCGAGGTGGCGCGGTCCCAGGGACGGTGCCCGGTGGCCCGGCCCGTGTGTCCGCGCTCTTTCACCCATAGACCGTCCGTCCAGCGGCGTGCCCGCGCGGCCCAGTGGTCTCTGCCCGTGCGGTCTTCTCCCCTCCGTCACCCGGGGAACCCCCGTCGCCCCGGCTTTCGGCGGGGCGGGCGTGCCGGTGAGGCTTCCGGGGCGTCGGTTCGGTTGAGCAGGAGCTCTTCTCCTGAGCCGACACACGTAATACGGCTGCGGCGTTACTGCATTCGAGACGAATCCTTCCGTTGATCTTTCGGCATCGGGGGGAGTGCAATCAATTCTCTTCCCGCCCACTGTTTTGATCGGGTTCCGCTCCCTACAATCCGTCCACGACTTGTGCGCTGAGCGTCAAGGAGGACGTATGGCGGAGTTCCTCATCACCCCCACGGCAGCATTGGCGCGAGAATCCGCTTTTCCCGACCGACCGGCTTCTCTCGCCGCGGTACTCACCGACGGCAACCGGCTGATCGTCATCGCGGTGGCGGTGGTCGCCGTCGCCGCGCTGGTTGTCGCCCAGGTGCTCGTACGCCAGGTGCTGGCGGCCGGTGAGGGCACCGAGCGCATGAAGGAGATCGCCGCGGCGGTCCAGGAGGGTGCGAACGCCTATCTGACCCGACAACTGCGTACCGTCGGCGTCTTCTCCGTCGTCGTGTTCTTCCTGTTGTTCCTGCTGCCGGCCGATACCTGGTCGCAGCGCGTGGGGCGTTCCCTCTTCTTCCTGGTGGGGGCGCTTTTCTCGGCGGCGACCGGATACATCGGAATGCGGCTCGCGGTGCGGAGCAATGTGCGTGTGGCGGCAGCGGCGCGTGAGGCGACCCCGGTGGACGGTGAAGCGGAAAAGGATCTCACCGCGGTATCGCACAAAGCGATGAAGATCGCTTTCCGTACCGGTGGCGTGGTCGGAATGTTCACGGTGGGGCTCGGTCTGCTCGGGGCATCCTGTGTGGTGCTCGTCTACGCCGCCGACGCGCCCAAGGTGCTGGAGGGATTCGGACTGGGCGCGGCGCTCGTCGCCATGTTCATGAGGGTCGGCGGTGGGATCTTCACCAAGGCGGCGGACGTGGGCGCCGACCTGGTGGGCAAGGTGGAGCAGGGCATCCCGGAGGACGACCCGCGCAACGCCGCCACCATCGCCGACAACGTGGGCGACAACGTCGGTGACTGCGCGGGCATGGCCGCCGACCTCTTCGAGTCGTACGCCGTGACGCTCGTCGCGGCGCTCATCCTCGGCACGGCCGCGTTCGGCGATTCCGGCCTCGCCTTCCCGCTGATGGTCCCGGCGATCGGCGTCGTCACCGCGATGATCGGCATCTTCGCGGTCGTCCCGCGCCGCTCCGACCGGGGCGGGATGACGGCGATCAACCGTGGATTCTTCATCTCCGCGGTGGTCTCGCTCGCCCTGGTGGCCGTGGCCGCCTTCAGCTATCTGCCCTCCTCGTACGCCGAGTTGGACGGTGTCACCGACGGGGCGATCACCGGGCACGGCGGCGATCCACGGGTCTTCGCCCTGGTGGCGGTGGCCATCGGCATCGTGCTGGCCGCGCTCATCCAGCAGCTCACCGGCTACTTCACGGAGACCGATCGCCGTCCCGTCCGGGACATCGGGAAGTCCTCGCTCACCGGTCCGGCCACCGTGGTGCTCGCGGGCATCTCCATCGGTCTGGAGTCGGCGGTCTACACCGCGCTGCTGATCGGCCTCGGCGTCTACGGGGCGTTCCTGCTGGGCGGTACGTCGATCATGCTGGCACTCTTCGCGGTCGCCCTCGCCGGTACGGGGCTGCTGACCACGGTGGGCGTCATCGTGGCCATGGACACCTTCGGGCCGGTCTCCGACAACGCCCAGGGCATCGCGGAGATGTCCGGGGACGTCACCGGGGCCGGTGCCCAGGTCCTCACCGACCTGGACGCGGTCGGCAACACGACCAAGGCCATCACCAAGGGCATCGCCATCGCCACCGCCGTCCTGGCCGCGGCGGCGCTGTTCGGCTCCTACCGCGACGCCATCGCCACGGCCGTCGCGGAGGTGGGGGCCGGAGCCGGCGAGCTGGGACTGAGCCTGGACATCTCGCAGCCCAACAACCTCGTCGGCCTGATCCTGGGCGCGGCGGTCGTCTTCCTCTTCTCCGGGCTGGCCATCAACGCGGTGTCCCGGTCCGCCGGGTCCGTGGTCCACGAGGTCCGACGGCAGTTCCGCGAACACTCCGGCATCATGGACTACTCGGAGAAGCCGGAGTACGGACGTGTCGTGGACATCTGCACGCGGGACGCCCTGCGCGAACTGGCCACGCCCGGCCTCCTCGCGGTGCTGGCGCCGATCGCGGTCGGCTTCACCCTCGGCGTCGGCGCGCTCGGCTCGTACCTCGCCGGTGCGATCGGCACCGGCACGCTGATGGCGGTGTTCCTCGCCAACGCCGGCGGCGCCTGGGACAACGCCAAGAAGCTCGTGGAGGACGGCCACCACGGCGGCAAGGGGAGCGAGGCCCATGCCGCGACCGTCATCGGCGACACGGTCGGCGACCCGTTCAAGGACACGGCGGGCCCGGCGATCAACCCGCTCCTCAAGGTGATGAACCTGGTCGCCCTCCTCATCGCCCCGGCGATCGTGCAGTTCAGTTACGGCGCGGACGCGAACCCCTGGGTGCGGGCGCTGGTGGCCGTCGTCGCCATCGGGGTCATCGTCGGCGCGGTCTACGTCTCCAAACGGCGGGGCATCGCCGTGGGTGACGACGACGCGTCGGGCGACGGTCCGCCGGCTTCCGCGTCGCCTCCCGCGGCAGCCCTCTGAGGCGTACGTACATCCGTATCGGCACGCGTCCGTACAGAGGAGGAGATGGGCCCGTTCCGGCGTGACGGCCGGTCAAGGCAGTGATGGGCGGCGCGTGCTGACGCGCCGTCCACGCGTCGTTCTCGGGCCGTCACCCTGCTCCGCTCCCCAGCTGTCCCTCGGTGGCCGTCTTCTTCCTCCGTTCGATGGAGTGACCGGGCGGGTGTGCGGATTTCTGTATGAGTGGCATCCCCCTCATTTCGCTTGGTTCAAATGGCTTCAAAAGGGTGCACATCGGTTGACCGGCGCCCGGCTGTCGGACCCTCGGCGTGTAAGTTCCGGGCCGAGAGCCTTGGAAGGGACCAAACCGGTGAACAAGAAGCTTGCAGCCGCGCTGTCCGGCGGTGCGGTACTCGTGCTGACGCTGTCGGGTTGCGGCGGCGACGACAGCGACGACAAGGTCAACGACTGGGCCAAGAAGTTCTGTGCCCAGGCCCAGCCGCAACTCCAGAAGATCGACAAGGCCAACGCCTCCATCGGGCAGAAGACCCAGGACAACGACCCGCCCGCCGAGGTCCAGAAGACCGACTCGGTCGCCTTCCAGCAGATGTCCGACGCATACAAGGCGCTGGGCACGGCGGTGGGCGAGGTCGGCCCGCCGCCGGTCGACGACGGCGAGAGCACGCAGAAGGCGGCGATGAAGGAGCTCAACGCCTCCTCCAAGGAGTACGCCGCCCTCAAGACCAAGGTCGACGCGGTCGACATCAAGGACCAGCACAAGTTCTCCGACGGGCTGAAGACCATCGCCAACGAGTTGGAGAGGATCAGCGCCGGCGGCAATCAGGCGATGAAGAAGCTGGAGTCCGGCAAGGTCGGTTCCGCGATGTCGAAGCAGAAGGGCTGCCAGAAGCAGCCTGCCTCGACCGGACCTTCCGGTTCCGGTGCGACCGGCGGCGACGCGCCCGCGGAAGGCTCGGCTTCCGACGGCAAGGACGCCAGGACCGAGGACTCCTCGGACAAGGACGCGGTGGAGAAGAACTCCTCCGACAAGGGATCCTCCGAGAAGAAGGACTGAGCGGCGTTCTCACGGCCCGGACACCCGGTGGGGGTCCGGGCCGCTGCCGTTGTCGGTGGGAGCGGACACAATGGGTGGGTGAGTAAGAGCAGCCTTCCCGCATCCGACCACGCCTCCGACCTCCGTGAGGCCCTGCTCGCCGCGGACTTCACCGCCGACGGGCTCCTCGACCGGCTCGGCGCGCCCGCCTACGCCGCGCTGGCCCGCAGCGAGACCGTCCCCGCGTCGCGGGCCACCCGCGGCGACAGCCCGCTCGACACGCTGGTGCGGCTGTTCCTCCTGCAACACCCCGTCGCCGAGGAGCGGGCCCGTGCGGTCCTGCCCCTGGACGCGTGCGTCGAGGACGGCTGGGTGACCCGCGAGGGCGGTGCGGACGGGGAGGTCCGCGCCCGCGTCGATGTACGGCCGTACGGGGGGCCGGACGGCGAGGACTGGTTCATCGTGTCCGACCTCGGCTGCGCGGTCGGCGGCGCGGGCGGGAGCGGCTCCCGCGAGGAGGGCGTCGTCCTCGGTGTCGGCGGGGCCTCCACCACCCTCGCCGGGATCACCGTGCGTACGCCCGTCGCCTCGGCGCTCGACCTGGGCACGGGCTCCGGCATCCAGGCGCTGCACGCCGCGCAGCACGCCACGCGGGTCACCGCCACCGACCTGAACCCCCGCGCGCTGGAGTTCACCCGGCTCACCCTCGCCCTGTCCGGCGCCGCCCCCGCCGATCTGCGGGAGGGGTCCCTCTTCGAGCCGGTGGGCTCCGAGACGTTCGACCTGATCGTTTCCAATCCCCCCTTCGTCATCTCGCCCGGCGCCCGCCTCACCTACCGGGACGGCGGCATGGGCGGCGACGACCTGTGCCGGACGCTGGTGCAGCAGGCGGGCGACCATCTGAACGACGGGGGATACGCCCAGTTCCTCGCCAACTGGCAGCACGTGGAGGGCGAGGAGTGGCAGGACCGGCTGCGCTCCTGGGTGCCGTACGGCTGCGACGCCTGGATCGTCCAGCGCGAGGTCCAGGACGTCACGCAGTACGCCGAGCTGTGGCTGCGGGACAGCGGTGACCACCGCAGCGACCCCGCCGAGTACGGCGAGCGGTACGAGGCGTGGCTCGACGAGTTCGAGGCGCGGGGCACCACGGCCGTCGGATTCGGCTGGATCACCCTGCGCAAATCCGCCGCGGCGGCGGCCGGCGCCCCCTCGATCGTCGTCGAGGAGTGGCCGCACGCGGTGCGGCAGCCGCTCGGACAGGCCGTCCAGGAGCACTTCGCCCGCCAGGACTTCCTCCGCGACCAGGACGACGCGGCGCTGCTCGCCGGGCACTTCGTCCTCGCCACCGAGGTCGTGCAGGAGCAGGTCGGGCTGCCGGGCGCGGAGGACCCCGAGCACGTGGTGCTCCGCCAGCACCGCGGCATGATGCGGGCGACCAAGGTCGACGCGGTGGCCGCCGGGTTCGCGGGGGTGTGCGACGGCTCGCTTCCCGCCGGGCGCATCCTCGACGCCATCGCGCAGCTGATGGCCGAGGATCCGGTGCTCCTGCGCGACCGCACCCCGCAGGCGATCCGGCTGCTGGTGGAAGAGGGCTTCCTGGAGCCGGCGCCGGGCGTGGTGACGCGGGGCGAGTAGGCCGCTGCCGCCCGGGGACTCCGGCGCGCTGCCTTCCAGGGCCCCGGCGCGCTCCGGGGCCCTGGAACCCGGCCCTGGAACCCCCGCCCTGGAACTCCTGCCCCGGAGCCTCGAAGCCCCCGACCTCCGCCCGCGTTTGGGTCTCGGTCCAGCCCCCGTGACCTCAGCCCGGGCCTCGGCCGAGGCCCCGGTCCCGGCCCGCGAATGTGTCGTGTCCCGTACCGCGGGCTGCCCCGCTCCTGGCGGGTGTGCGCCGGGCGTACGCTCCGGGCGCGCCGGGGCTCGTACCGGCGGGTAGGGGGCCGGGTCCGGGTGGTCTCCGGGGTCGGGCCGACCGGGTCGGCGCGGCAGCGCGACGGATTCCGGTACCGGTGCGCCTCGGCCCCCGCCCGAGGCGCGATCGTCCGCGCGGCCAGCGCCTTCCCGTCCGGTGCCGTTCACGGCGCACCCGTCTCCGCGTATTCCGCTCGACCGGTTCCCGCAGGCCGTTCGGCCGAGGGGGCGCGTACTCCGGTCAGAGGGCGCGCTCATCCCCCGTCCCGTCCCGGCGGATGCGGCCGATGGGGTTCCGCCGGGTGGCGGGGGAGTGCTGTTCACTCCGGGTTCGTGTGGGCGACGCCGTGGGGTGGCAGCCTCCTTCCCGTGCCGGACCGGCCGGGCCCGCCCCGGCGGTTCGCCACAAGGGTTTACGCGCCGGGCCGCACGGCAGGCCACACGACGGGTCAGGGGTACGACATGGAGAGCGTCTCAGCAGTCTTCGCCGGTACGACCCTGTCGCTGTTCGGCGCCGCCCTCCTGGTCTGGACAGGGGCGCGAGCCCTGCACCGCGCGCCGGTGGCACACGGTGTGAGCCCCGTCGCCTCCACCGCACTCACCACGCTCTTCGGCGTAGTTTTCCTCGGCCTCGGCGTGTGGGTCCTCACGCTCGTCTGACCCCCTGCCCGGTGGCGTGAACCCCCGGACGACCGGCCGCTCGGCGGGCGGCCCGCCGAGCGGCCGATGGAGAGCCCGACCGGCTCCGAGGCCCCGGCCAGGGCCCGGAGCGCCACGGTCCGGGCGGTCCGGGCGGCAGGAATGGCGGAAGTCGGGTTACCGTTCGAGTGGCCGTTGCGGGCTTTTGCCGTTTGACACGGGGGCGGGTTGTACCGTCACACTCCGCAGCGACAGCACCTCGGCGGCGTCATGACGCCGCCCGGATGCCCATCGAGTGTCGACCGGAGAGAAGAGCGAAGTTGTCCCCGACCAGCGAGACCGCACAGGGCGGCCGCCGACTCGTCATCGTCGAGTCGCCTGCCAAGGCGAAGACGATCAAGGGCTATCTCGGCCCCGGATACGTCGTCGAGGCGAGCGTCGGGCACATCCGCGACCTCCCGAACGGCGCGGCCGAGGTCCCGGACGAGTACACCGGCGAGGTACGCCGCCTCGGGGTGGACGTCGAACACGACTTCCAGCCCATCTACGTCGTCAACGCCGACAAGAAGGCCCAGGTCAGGAAGCTCAAGCAGCTGCTGGCCGAGTCCGACGAACTCTTCCTCGCCACCGATGAGGACCGCGAGGGCGAAGCCATCGCGTGGCACCTCCAGGAAGTGCTCAAGCCCAAGGTCCCGGTCCACCGGATGGTCTTCCACGAGATCACCAAGGACGCGATCCGGGCTGCCGTCGCCAACCCGCGCGAGCTCAACCAGCGCATGGTCGACGCCCAGGAGACCCGCCGCATCCTCGACCGTCTCTACGGCTACGAGGTCTCGCCGGTCCTGTGGAAGAAGGTCATGCCGAAGCTCTCGGCGGGCCGCGTCCAGTCCGTCGCCACCCGGCTCGTCGTCGAGCGGGAGCGCGAGCGCATCGCGTTCCGCTCCGCCGAGTACTGGGACCTGACCGGAAAGTTCGCCACCGGCCGCACCGGTGACGCCTCCGACCCCTCGACCCTGACCGCCCGCCTCAGCGCGGTCGACGGCCGCCGGATCGCCCAGGGCCGCGACTTCGGGGCAGACGGGCAGCTCAAGGCCGGTTCCGCCCAGACCCTCCACCTGGACGAGACGAACGCCCGTGCGCTCGCCGCCGCGCTCGCCGACTCCACCTTCGCGGTCCGGTCCGTCGAGTCGAAGCCGTACCGTCGCTCGCCGTACGCCCCCTTCCGGACGACCACCCTCCAGCAGGAGGCGAGCCGCAAGCTGGGCTTCGGGGCCAAGGCGACCATGCAGGTGGCGCAGAAGCTGTACGAGAACGGCTTCATCACCTATATGCGTACGGACTCCACGACCCTCTCCGACACCGCGGTCTCCGCGGCCCGTGCCCAGGTCACGCAGCTGTACGGGGCGGGCTACCTCCCCGACAAGCCGCGCACGTACGCCGGGAAGGTCAAGAACGCGCAGGAGGCGCACGAGGCGATCCGCCCCTCCGGCGACCGCTTCCGCACCCCCGCCGAGACCGGGCTCACCGGCGACCAGTTCCGGCTCTACGAGCTCATCTGGAAGCGGACCGTCGCCTCCCAGATGAAGGACGCGGTCGGCAACTCCGTCACCGTCAAGATCGGCGGCCGGGCGAGCGACGGGCGCGACGCCGAGTTCTCCGCGTCCGGCAAGACGATCACCTTCCACGGCTTCATGAAGGCGTACGTCGAGGGCGCCGACGACCCGAACGCCGAGCTGGACGACCGCGAGCGCCGGCTGCCGCAGGTGGCCGAGGGCGACGCGCTCTCCGCCGAGGAGATCACGGTCGACGGCCACGCCACCAAGCCCCCGGCCCGCTACACCGAGGCCTCGCTGGTCAAGGAGCTGGAGGAGCGCGAGATCGGCCGCCCCTCCACGTACGCCTCGATCATCGGGACCATCCTGGACCGCGGGTACGTCTTCAAGAAGGGCACGGCGCTCGTCCCGTCCTTCCTGTCGTTCGCCGTGGTCAACCTCCTGGAGAAGCACTTCGGCCGGCTCGTCGACTACGACTTCACCGCCCGCATGGAGGACGATCTCGACCGCATCGCGCGGGGCGAGGCCAGGTCCGTGCCGTGGCTCAAGCGCTTCTACTTCGGAGCGAGCGCTTCCGGTGACGACGCGGCCGGCGCCGGTTCCGCCTCCGACGCGGGCAACGGCGACGGCGACCACCTCGGCGGCCTGAAGGAACTGGTCACCGACCTCGGTGCGATCGACGCGCGGGAGATCTCCTCCTTCCCCGTCGGCAACGACATCAAGCTCCGCGTCGGCCGCTACGGCCCGTACATCGAGCGGGGCGAGAAGGACGCCGAGGGCCATCAGCGGGCCGACGTGCCCGAGGACCTGGCCCCCGACGAGCTGACCGTCGAGCTGGCCGAGGAGCTGCTGGCGAAGCCCAGCGGCGACTTCGAGCTGGGCGCCGACCCGGTCAGCGGCAACCAGATCATCGCCAAGGACGGGCGCTACGGCCCGTACGTCACCGAGGTGCTGCCCGAGGGGACGCCGAAGACCGGCAAGAACGCGGTGAAGCCGCGGACCGCCTCCCTCTTCAAGTCCATGTCCCTGGACACGGTCACCCTCGCCGACGCGCTCAAGCTGATGTCGCTGCCGCGCGTCGTCGGCACGGACGCCGAGGGCGTCGAGATCACCGCGCAGAACGGCCGCTACGGCCCGTACCTCAAGAAGGGCACCGACTCCCGGTCGCTGACCTCCGAGGAGCAGCTCTTCGACATCACCCTCGAAGAGGCGCTGGCGATCTACGCCCAGCCCAAGCAGCGCGGCCGGGCCGCGGCCAAGCCGCCGCTGAAGGAGCTGGGCACCGACCCCGTCAGCGGCGCGCCGGTCGTGGTGAAGGACGGCCGCTTCGGCCCGTACGTCACCGACGGCGAGACCAACGCGACCCTGCGGACCGGCGACAGCGTCGAGGAGATCACGCCGGAGCGCGGTTACGAGCTGCTCGCCGAGAAGCGTGCCAAGGGACCGGCCAAGAAGACGGCCAAGAAGGCCCCCGCGAAGAAGGCGACGGCCAAGAAGACGGCCGCGAAGAAGACGACGGCCGCCAAGAAGACCGCGGCGAAGAAGACGACGACGGCCAAGAAGGCGACCGCCACCAAGACGGCCGCCAAGAAGACGACGGCGGCGGCGAAGAAGACGGCCTCGGCCTCCTCCACGCCGACCGACGACTGACCTCCGTATCTCCGCAACACCCGCGCCGCCCGTATCGCGCCCCGCCCGGCACCTCGATCCCCGTGATCCCGGTGCCGGGCGGCGGTGCGTCAGGGGGCTCAGGGGGGGGCTCAACGGGGTGCCGGGCGGGTGTGTCAAGGGGGGTGGCGAGGGCATGGCCGGAAGCTGCCCACGTCCATATGTTCGGACGGGCCGACAGTCACCGCGCCGCTCCCGATAGGCTGGGCGGATGACGCGAGCCGAGCAGCCAACGGTCGTGAGCCCCACCTCCGACACACTTGCCGCAGACTCACGCGAGCGCGCCGTACGGGCCCTGTTGCGCATCCCTCCGCTGAAGCGGTTGTGGAGCGCCCAGCTCGTCGGCGGTATCGGCGATGCACTCGCCCTTCTCGTGCTGGTGCTGCTGTCGCTGCAAGCGGCGGTCCTTGAGGGCTCATTCGGCACCGGATACCGCGGGGCGGCCTTCGCCGTCGCCGCCGTCTTCGGTGCCCGGATCCTTTCCACCCTGTTCTTCGGAGCCGTACTCCTGGGGCCGTTGACGTCCCTCACGGGGCCCGGCGGAAAGCTGGACCGACGATGGCTGATGATCGGGGTGGACGGGCTGCGCCTGGCGCTGCTGGTCGTCGCCCCGCTGTGGATCGACTGGACGCCCGACAAGGCGCTCATGATGGTCCTCATCACCGTCTTCGTGACGGGCGCCGGTGAGCGCCTGTGGGCCGTGGCCAAGGAGAGCGCCGCCCCGGCGCTGCTGCCGGGCCCGCCCCCGGAAGGCGCGGCCGTACGCCCCCTGCCCGACCACCTCGACGCCCTGCGCCGCCTCTCACTGCGGACGAACTTCCTCTCCGTGCCCGCCGCCGCGGCCGTCCTGCTGGTCGCCACACTGATCGGCAACCTCCTCGGCTCCGGCCTGGAGTGGTTCTCCTTCCACCAGGCGGCCCTGGGGTCCTACGTCGCGGCGGGCCTCTTCTCCGCCTCCATCTCCGTCCTGTACTTCATCGAGTTCCCGGCCGACCGGACGCCCCGGCCGCGTTCCCCGCTGGAGGGTCTGCGCCGGCCCGCCACCGGCAACGGCCCCGACAAGGGCCGCACCGGCGCGGTCCCGCTGCTGGTCGCGGTCTGCGCCGCCGTCGCCGGTGCCGTCGCGGCGGCCGCCGCCGTCTCCGTCCTGCACGCCTACGACCTGGGCGGCGGGCCCGCCACGTTCGCGCTGCTGATCCTCGGACTGACCGGCGGCACCGCCCTCGGCATCCGTACCGCCCGCCAGGTGCTGCCGGCCCTGTCGCGCCGCCGCCTGCTGGCGCTGGCCGTCACCGCCACCGGGCTCGCGCTCCTCGCGCTCGGCCTGGTTCCGGACACCGCGACCGGACTGGCCATCGCCCTCCTCGCGGGGTACTCCGCCGGGGTCGCCGCGAACACCGGGCACACCCTGATCGACCAGGAGACCGAGGCGTTCCGGCAGGCCCGGACCACCGAGCACCTCCAGGCGGTCGTCCGGGTGTTCGTCGCCCTCGGTGCGGTCGCCGGCCCCCTGCTGGCCGCCGCGATAGGACGCCACCGCCTGGTCGCCGGGGACTTCGTCTTCGCCCACGGCGGGGCTGCCTTCACCCTGATACTGCTCGGCGCGCTGCTGCTGCCCGTCGCCGCGCTCGTCCTCGCCAAGACGGACGACCGGGCGGGCGTGCCGCTGCGCCGGGACCTGCGTGAGGCGCTGCGCGGCGGCGACCCGGCGGTCGCGCCCGCCGCCACCGGCTTCTTCCTCGCCCTGGAGGGCGGCGACGGAGCGGGCAAGTCCACCCAGGTCGAGGCGCTCGCCGACTGGATCCGGTCCAAGGGCCACGAGGTCGTCGTGACCCGCGAGCCCGGAGCCACCCCGATCGGCAAGCGGCTGCGGTCGATCCTGCTCGACGTGTCCTCCGCCGGTCTCTCCAACCGCGCCGAGGCCCTGCTGTACGCCGCCGACCGCGCCGAGCACGTCGACTCCGTCGTCCGCCCGGCGCTGGAACGCGGCGCGATCGTCATCTCCGACCGCTACATCGACTCGTCCGTCGCCTACCAGGGCGCGGGCCGGGACCTGGCCCCGACCGAGATCGCCCGGATCTCGCGGTGGGCGACGAGCGGCCTCGTACCGCATCTGACGGTGCTGCTGGACGTCGACCCGGCGACCGCGCGGGAGCGGTTCACGGAGGCGCCGGACCGGCTGGAGTCGGAGCCTGCGGAGTTCCACGAGCGGGTGCGCTCCGGGTTCCTGACCCTGGCCGCCGCCGACCCGACCCGTTATCTGGTGGTGGACGCCGGCCAGGAGCCGGAGTCGATCACCACGGTCGTACGCCACCGGCTCGACCAGCTCCTTCCGCTCTCCGAGGCCGAGATCGAGGCCATCGAGGAGGCCCGCCGCAAGGCCGAGGAGGAGGCGCGGCGCAAGGCCGAGGAAGAGGCCGCCCGCAAGGCCGAGGAGGAGCGCCTGGAGAAGGAGCGCCAGGAGCAGCTCGCCCGGCTGCGCGCCGAGGAGGAGGAGCGCAAGCAGCGCGAGCTGGAGGAGGCCCGCCGCCGCGAGGCCGAACGCCAGGCGGAGGAGGCCCGGCAGCGCGCCGAGGAGGCCCGCCGCCGCGCCGAGGAGGACCGGCGCCGGCTGGAGGCCGAGGAGGCGGCCCGCGAGGCCGAGCAGGAGCGGCTGCGGCAGCGGGCCGAGGAGGAGGCGCGGCTCCGCAAGGAGGCCGAGGCCGAGCGGCTGGCGAAGCAGCGGAAGGCCGAAGAGGTCCTGCTGCGCGCCGAGGAGGCCCGCCGCCGCGCCGAGGAGGAGGCGGCGGCCCGTACGGAGGCGGCACGGGCCGAGGCGGAGCGGGCGTCCCGTAGGGAGACGCCCTCGCGTTCGTCCTCGCACTCGGAGGGGGCGTCGGTTCCGGAGAACGAGCTGACGGTCCCCACGCCGATCGTGAACCCGAACGAGATCACGCAGCCGGTCCCGACGGCCCGCCCGGAGGAGGACGGCGCCGGGGGACCCGGTACGGGTACGGGATCCGGTACGGGTACGGGGGGCCGTTCCGGTTCCGCGGGCTCGGGTTCCGGTTCCGGTTCCGGTTCCGGTTCCGGTTCGGGTTCGGGTGCCGCCGGGTCGGGCTCGGGTTCCCGTTCGGGTGCCGGGCTCGGGGACGACGAGACGGCGATGCTGCCGCGCGTCCCGGATCCGGGACGGACGGACCCGTGGCCGCCGGCGCGGGAGGCGCGTGACGCGGATGAGACGGCCGTGCTGCCGCCGGTACGCGACGACCGCCCCTCCGACCGGGTGCCTCAGGGCTACTTCCGTGACGAGGGCCCTGCGGCCTCGCCCGCGGAGAGCGAGAGCGAGCGCACCCGCGAGCTGCCGCAGATCGAGGACCCGAACGCCCCGGCCCCCGACCGGCAGCAGTCCCGTCGCAAGCGTCCCCGCCCGGACTGGGCGGAGGAGACCCCGCTCGACGATCTGCCGACCCTGGCGGACGAGCTCCTCGGCGGTCATGACGACGACGGCCACGAGGGCCGGGGACGCCGCCCGCGCGGCTGACCCGCTCCCGCGGTGACCGGCCGGCCCGTCCGTCCCTCCGGGGCGGGCGGGCCGGAGTTGTCAGTGGCGTCGTCCACAATGGAATCCGCAGGGGCGTCGGAGGGGGAGCGGCACGGCCGGCGCCCACCGCCGCAGGCTTTCGCACGACACCACCGGAAGGGCGGTGACCCATGACCGTATGGGACGACCTGGTCGGACAGGACCGAGTGCAGGAACAGCTCGCCGCTGCCGCCAAGGACGCCGATGCGCTGGTCACCGCCGTGTCCGAAGGCGAGCCGCTGGACCAGGGCTCGAAGATGACCCACGCGTGGCTGTTCACCGGGCCGCCCGGTTCCGGCCGGTCCACGGCGGCGCGCGCCTTCGCCGCCGCGCTCCAGTGCACGAGCCCGGACCGGGCGCTGGGCGGCGCGCCCGGCTGCGGCTTCTGCGACGGCTGCCACACCAGCCTGATCGGTACGCACGCCGACGTCGAGGTGATCCGTACGGACCTGCTCTCCATCGGCGTGAAGGAGACCCGCGACCTGGTCCGCCGCGCCCAGCTCTCCCCGGCGGTCGGGCGGTGGCAGATCATCGTCCTGGAGGACGCCGACCGCCTCACCGAGGGTGCGGGCAACGTCCTGCTGAAGGCCGTCGAGGAGCCCGCGCCGCGCACGGTCTGGATGCTGTGCGCCCCCTCGCTCGAAGACGTCCTGCCCACGATCCGTTCCCGCTGCCGGCACCTGACCCTGAGCACCCCGCCGGTGGAGGCCGTGGCCGACGTCCTGATCCGCCGCGACGGCATCGACCCGGAGCGGGCGCACGCGGCGGCGCGCGCCACGCAGGGCCACATCGGGCGGGCCCGACGCCTCGCCACGGACGAGCGGGCGCGGGCCCGACGGGCCGCCGTGCTGAAGGTCCCGCTGCGCGTGGCCGATGTCGGGGGCTGCCTCAAGGCGGCCCAGGAGCTGATCGACACGTCCACCGAGGATGCCAAGCAGCTGGCGGAGGAGGTCGACGTCAAGGAGACCGAGGACCTCAAGGCGGCGCTCGGCGGCGTGGCGGGCGGCCGGATGCCGCGGGGTACGGCGGGGGCGATGAAGGAGCTGGAGGACAAGCAGAAGCGCCGCAAGACGCGTACGCAGCGCGACAGCCTGGACCTGGCGCTGACCGAGCTGACCGGGTTCTACCGCGATGTGCTGGCGCTCCAGCTCGGCTCGAAGCTGGCGATCGCCAACACCGACGTACAGGACTCCCTCGACCGGGTCGCGGAGTCCTCCACGCCCGCGCAGACCCTCCGCAGGATCGAGTCGGTGATCGCCTGCCGGGAGGCGATGGACCGCAATGTGGCGCCGCTGCTGGCGGTGGAGGCGATGACGATGGCGCTGCGGGCGGGCTGAATCGGCGCGCGCCGGGGCGGGGGCGTGGGCCGGCGGCGGGGGGCGAGGCACAGAGTCGGGGAAGGGGCCGCCGGGCACGCGGCCGTGTGCTGTCGTTCGGGGTACGGTCCGGATGGGGCCGCGCGGCTGCCCGGTAGGGCCCTGTAGCTCCCGGCGGGTGCCCTGTTCACCCGAATGAGCAGGGAATCGGACGACTCGTCACCTGCCGGATACGCTCCCGGCATGGAAACCAGGCGCCTGCTCCGCACCTTCGCCCTCGGGATCGGCACGGCCGGCCTTCTCGTCTCCGGCTGCAGCGGCGGTGGCTCGTCGCCGAACGCATCGGCCGCCGGCACCGCGGCCCCCGAAGGGCTGTCGTCGTATTACACGCAGAAGCTGAGCTGGCGCGACTGCGGCGTGGAGGGGTTCGAGTGCACGACGATGAAGGCGCCGAAGGACTACGACAAGCCGGACGACGGCGACATCGACCTCGCGGTCTCCCGTAAGAAGGCCACCGGCCCCGGCAAGCGGATCGGCTCGCTCCTGGTGAACCCGGGCGGCCCCGGCGGCTCCGCGATCGGCTATCTCCAGGGGTACGCGGCCCTCGGCTACCCGGCCCCGGTGCGGGCCCGTTACGACATGGTGGCCATCGACCCGCGCGGCGTGGCCCGCAGCGAGCCCGTCGAATGCCTCACGGGCAAGGAGATGGACGCCTACACCCAGGTCGACCAGACCCCGGACGACGAGGCGGAGGTCCGGAAGCTGACGGCCGCGTTCAAGAAGTTCGCAGCGGGGTGCGAGAAGCGGAGCGGGAAGATCCTCCCGTACGTCTCCACCGTCGACACGGCCCGCGACATGGACGTCCTGCGGGCTCTCCTCGGTGACGAGAAGCTGAACTACGTCGGAGCGTCGTACGGCACCTTCCTCGGCGCCACGTACGCGGATCTCTACCCGAAGCGGGCCGGGCGACTCGTCCTGGACGGGGCGATGGACCCGTCCCTCAAGGCCATCGACATGAACCGCGACCAGACGGCGGGCTTCGAGGGAGCCTTCCAGTCGTTCGCCGCCGACTGCGTGAAGCAGCCGGACTGCCCGCTCGGCACCACGTCCACCGAGGACGCTGCCGCCGCCCTGAAGCGGCTCTTCACGGACCTGGACGCGAACCCGGTCCCGACCGGCGACGACCGCGAGCTGGGCGAGGCGCTGGCCACCACCGGGGTGATCGCCGCCATGTACGACGAGGCGGCCTGGCCGCAGCTCCGCGAGGCGCTGGCGGGCGCGCAGCGCAGTGACGGCTCCGGCCTGCTGTCCCTGGCCGACAGCTACTACGAGCGCGAGCCGGACGGGAAGTACGCGAACCTGATGTTCGCCAACGCCGCCGTGAACTGCCTCGACCTGCCGCCCGCCTTCGACGGCCCCGACGCGGTGGAGAAGGCGGTCCCGGACTTCGAGAAGGCGTCCCCGGTCTTCGGGCGCGGCTTCGCCTGGGCCTCCCTGAACTGCGCGTACTGGCCCACCGAGGCCACCGGCACCCCGCATCCCACCAAGGCGCGGGGCACCGCCCCGATCCTCGTCGTCGGCACCACCCGCGACCCGGCCACCCCGTACACGTGGTCCGAGTCCCTCGCCGGCCAGCTCTCCTCCGGCACCCTGCTCACCTACGAGGGCGACGGCCACACCGCGTACGGCCGAGGCAGCGACTGCGTCGACACGGCGGTCAACACGTACCTCCTGGAGGGCACCCCGCCCCGGGACGGCAAGAAGTGCACCTGACCCCTGCGGCCCCGCCCGGCCCACCTGACCGCTTCTGACCAGCACAAACACCTCCGGGGGTGCGATGTTCGGAGCACCCCCGGAAACTGTGTAGACTTGGCTCCGCTGCTGATCGCACCATAGTGCGACAGGGCGCGCCGCCTTAGCTCAGTTGGCCAGAGCAACGCACTCGTAATGCGTAGGTCTCGGGTTCGAATCCCGAAGGCGGCTCCATCCGAAGCCCAGCTCAGACCTTCTCTGAGCTGGGCTTCTTTGGTTCAGCGGATGCGGCGGCGACGCCGTGAGCGCTCCGCTCGACTGCCTGCAGTCTCACTTCTGGTCTCAGACGGGCCCGTGGAGGGCCCCGGTGCGAAGGCGTTCCCCATCCGGTGCATGGCGTCCTTGGAGAGGGCGGAACGGCCTTTCACGTAGCGGCGGGTCTGGCTGATCTGGGTGTGCCGGAGGATCTCCATGATGGTGGGCATGTCCACCCCAAGCTCGTTGAGGATCGTCCCGGTGGTGTGGCGGCTGCCGTCGTAAAGTCGCCGGTCGCTGATGCCGGCCTCTTCGAGAAGCTCCTTGAACTCCTCCCAGTCGTCCCGGGGGTCGATCGGCCGGCCGTCAGGGCGCGTGAACACCGCGTCGAACTCCTGCCACGCCTCTCCGGCCTCCTCTCGCAAGGCGTCCTGCTGCGCCTTGTGCGCGCGGAGGTGGGGGATGAATGGCGCGGGGATAGGGACGGCGTTCCGGCTCTTCTTCGTCTTGGGCCGGGTGTAGGTGAGGCCGCCGCCTTTCCGTATGGGGCAGGTGCTGGCGTGGCGAGTGCAACCGGGCGGGCACGGCTTCGGGCAGCCGCGCTTGTAGCCCTTGTGCTTGGTGCAGTCAGGCGGGCAGGGATCGAAGCGGTGGAGGCGTGCACCGCAGAGGTGCGGGTTGGCGCAGCCATGCCGCCAAGTCAGGCGCTGGAGCTGCCACTGCGGGTGGAACAGCTCGGCTTCGAGGTCGACGTACGGCCAGCGGAGTCCCAGTGCTTCGCCTTGGCGGAAGCCCATGCCGACGCCGACGAGCCAGCGCATGAAGGTGGGCCGCTTTGCCGCGGCGAGGAGGAAGGCTTTCGCCTCTTCGACGGTGAACGGGTTCGCTTCGGTCTCGTCGACGGTAGGCGGGTCGACGAGGGTGGCGACGTTCTCCACGATCATCCGGCGACGGTGAGCGATCTTCAGGGCACGGGAGAGGATGCGGTGCACCTTCAGGACGTGGGACGGGGCGCGGCCGGCGCGGAGCATGTCGGCGTAGCAGCGTTCCAGGTGCCCCGGCTGGAGCTTGTCGATCCGGTGCTGACCGAGCCCGGGGACAATGTCGTTGCGGGTTTTGGACCAGTAGTCGTCCAGAGAGCGGGGCTTGAGCTTCAGGCTCGCGATGGTGGTCAGGTAGGTAGTCATCCACTGTTCGACGGTGGGCTTCCGTCCGGCGACGGGTGCCCGCCCCTCGTCGCGGAGCTTCTCCAACGCCCTTACCTTGCGCTTGACTTCGGGTTCGGACTTCGCGCGCCGGTGGCGCCGGTCAGGACTGCCGTCGTTCTTGGTGCCCATCGTGACGCGGCCGTGCCACCAGCCGTCGCTGCCGAGATAGATGGACGATTCGAGGTTGGCCTTACGGGGGCTCATCGTGCTCCTTGCGCGACGAAGCGCGGGCCGGAGGACGTCCTCCGGCCCGCGCTTCGGGTCGTGGTCAGTGAGAGGTGGTCTCCGACGGCATCCCGGCGACGAACGCCTTCAGCACGGCGACCTTGATGCGGCGGCAGCGGCCCTGCTTCACGTACTCCAGGGCTCCGTCGGCCATCAGCTCGTAGACGGTGGAGCGGCCGAGCCGGAGTGCTTCGGCGGCTTCCTCGGGGGTGTAGAGAAGGGGCTCGACGACTCGCGTGGCGGGGTTCAACGGAACATGCCTCCTCGGCGGCGGCCTGGACTGGGGGATAGGTACGGGGAGAGCTGCGAGGCCCGTACCTGTCCTAGGTGCGGATTTCTGCGTCATTGCGTCATCAGCGTCATTCGGCCTTCTGAGCTGCTGTTTCGTGTGACGCAGCGGTGTGGGTGTGCGTCATCGGCGCGTCATGGGCTGCGTCACGGAGGTGACGCAGATGACGCAGGATGACGCAGGCGCGGCCGTCTGCGTCATGCTCGAAGTTGCAGGTCAGGGGCTGCTTTCTGAGCTGTATGACGCAGATGACGCAGCGTCTTCCCTCTTAGGACAAAAGAGGGGGGTGTCTGTTGTAGTGCGCGGCTCAGAGCGTGAAGAAGGAGCCGCGGGGCGGCACGACCTTGGTGCGGCGTTGCCGCCGAACAGCAAGAGGAGCACGTCACGCCGGGTGCTCCTCTTGCTTGTCGAGCGAGCGTGGCGGCGGGTCAGAACGCTGGCCGCTGCTCGTGTGCGGCGGGGGCGGTCTTGCGGGCCATTTCGAGGTAGCGGCCCTCGCTGGTGCGGCCGGTGTCGATGAGGACGCCGCGCGCGGCCAGGGTGGGTTGGAGGCGCTTGAGCCGGTCGGAGAGGACCTTGCCGGTCGTCGGCCACCCTTTGGGCAGAGGGCGCAGTTCGTCACCGCTGTAGAGGCGGCTGAGGGCGTGCAGCCATTCGGTGGACGTCATGCGCTGCTCGCCGCCGGGGTCGATGGTGTCGGCGTGCTGGAGGACGGTCTGCGCGAGGAGGTCGCCCTCGATCACGTCGTCGTTCAGGTCGTCCAGGCTCGCCCGGTACGCGGGCAGCGCCCCGAGACCCGTGGCGACGTCGAGCTGCGCGCAGAGGTGGGCGAAGTCCGCCATCCGTAGATCGGTGGGTGTCTCGGCTTTGGCCGCGCGGACTTTGACCGCGAGGTCGAGGAGGGAGCCGAGGACGACGGGCAGGACCTCTTCGTACTCCGTCCAGAGTTCCGCTTCGGTCCGTCTCACCCGGGGCCGCTCCAGACGCAGGGGAAGGAGCCGTTCGGCGAGGTCCGGGCGGATGACGCCGACGTCGATCCCGGTGAGGAGCATGGGGCGGCGGTAGCGGGCGCGGTGGACGTCTCCGTCGGTGAACAGGGCGCGCTTGACGCTCTCGGCTCCGGTGACGATGCAGCACATGGCGTCGGACAGGTCCGGCGTCATGTGGGAGAGGTTGTCGAGAGCGGTGACCCACCCGGCGGCCACAGCAGCGATCAAGTTCTCCTCATCCTTCGGAGCCCGCCGAAGGTCGCCGCTCATGCCCTCGATGATCCGCACGAGCATCCGCCCGCCCGTCGACTTTCCCGCGCCCTGGGGGCCGGTGAGGAAGGGGGCGGGGACGGGGACGTTGGGGCCGAGGCAGCCGAGGAGCCAGGCGATGGCGAGGCATTCGGTTTCGGCGTTGGCGAAGTTGCACAGCCGCATCAGGAGGTCGATGCCCTTGCCGTTGGTGTCTTTGGCCGGCAGGGGGAGTTCCCCGGTGAGCTGGGTGCGCCGCCAGCACACCTCCCGCGGGTCGGGAACCGTGATCTCCCACCCGGTGGGGTGGATGCGGACGGACTGCCCGTCGGCGCGGCCGAGGTCGAGCCAGGTGGCTCCGTCGAAGCCGGGGGCGACGCGGATGTGGACGGCTTGGGTGTCCTCGGTCAGCGCGAGCGCCTCGATGAGGCCGAGGGCTTCCTTGAGCGAGGTGCCGTTGAAGACGCCGACCTCGTCGCGGAACATGCCGACCATGAGTTCCTGCCGGTGGCTGCCGGTGGTGCCCTGTGAGCGGATCGGCCGGGCGACGGGGTGGTTGTTGCGCTGGGCGTAGACGGTGCCGTCGGCGGTGCGGAAGTACCGGAAGTGGGACTGCGCGTATTCGGTGATGACTTCACGTGCCGGGGTCTTCTCATCCTCGGACATGACTCACATCCCCAATGCCGTGCGGGCGTTGGCCCATGCGTCGGTGCAGTGGCGGGGGCTCTCGCCCTTGGTCTGCGCGGCGGCGAACAGCCGGGCCATGTGGGTCTCGGTGAGGCAGCCGCACCGGCCGTGCTTGGACAGCACAGCGAGGAACGTGCGGTACACCGTGGCGTGCACGCCGCTCGTCGCCCCGGTGATCTGCTGTTCCGCCATCGCGATGCCGCGCTCCAGATAGGCGGGGCTGCGGTGACGGCACTCCCCGCCCCCGGCCGGTACGGGCACGGTGACGGGCCGGATGGGCGACGGCTTCCTGACGACCAGAGCCTGCACCGCGTCGGGCAGGGCGGTCATGGTGCCGTTGCCCTGGCCGAGCCAACGGGCGTAGGACATGGCCGACTTGATGTCGACGCCGTCGCGGACCGCGTTCGCGGACTGCATCGCGCCCCGGTAGATCCAGTGCTCGCCCCGGGTCGTCGCCACGGTGCGGGTGGAGGGGAGCGTGCGGCGGGCCCAGGCGATGGCGTCGGCGTGGTCGAGGTCGACGACGGTGACCCCGGCTTCGCCGGGGCAGAACGCTACTGCTTCGGCCTGCCGCCACGCAGTCGCCCAATCGGGCGAATCGATGGTCGCGGGGTTGACGGTGGCGGCGGCCCATCCGTGGCAGGGGCGGGGGCACTGGCAGGGGCCGGGAGTCTTCATGTTCGGCCGGCCGCCGCAGGCGTTGTCGCGGCAGGACAGGCAGTTCCCGAACGGGATCTTCCCCGCCCGCAGCGGCAGGACCGGCACACCGGTCGCGGCGAGTGCCAGGGCGGTGGTGAGGTGGGCACCTCGGTCCTGGTCTCGCGGGATGGTGGTGGGGTGCGTCATGCTGGGTGTCTCCAGTTCTGTTGAGGGCTGGGAGACAAGGGCGGCCCTGATCTTTTGCCGAGACGGGGGCCGCCCTTGGCGTAGCTACTGGTTGTTCTTGTGCCAGATCGCGAACTCCTGGCGGACGTAACCGCGGGGGTCGCGGGCGCTCTCCGGGTGATCCGGGGCGTACGGTCCGTCGGCGTGGCCGGAGGGCCCGAGCCCGGCAGCGCTGTCGAGGTCCATGAGGCGGCGGGCGGCCTCAGTGGCGGCCTGGGCCGCGTCGCCGGGGGCGTCCTCGCGTTCGTCGGCGAGGGCGATGCGGTCCAGGAGGGCCGCCTTGCGGAGCCAGAACTCACGCCCCAGATCCGTGTACAACGGCCTTTCCGCTGCTGCCCGTGTGGTCCAGCCGATCTCCCGGATGATGCTCGGGGCGTGTGTGTAGGCCTGCTCGGGGGTGGGCCAGGGGTTGGCGTCGCGGAGGTCGGCGGTGATGTAGAGGCGCTCGCCCCCGGAGGTGAGGGAGAAGTTGCTGCGGACGCGGCCGATGGTGAACTGGGACCGCAGGCCGCTGACGACGGCCTCGCGGTCGGCGGCCTCGCAGATGACGCGGATCTCGAACACGGCTCAGTGCTCCTTGGTGATGTCGACGGCGGGAAGCTCGGGGAGCCCGGCCCGGGTGATGGCCTGCGGGTCGTAGCCGGGCAGGGTGGCGCGGGTGATGAGCGCGGTGGCGAGCTGCTCGGCATACGCGGCCCCGGCCCGGGCCACCTCGATCTCGGCTCCGGCGCGCAGGGCTTCGACGCGCTCCACGTGGGCGTGGTCCTCGCGCCGGACCTCGGTCTGCCGGTGGTGGGCGAGGGTGGTTCGGCGGTCGGTGCGCCAGTAGCGGGCGGCGATCCCGTACGCGACGGCGGTGGCCACCGCCCAGAGCAGGATGGGCAGGGACCAGCCGTCGGCGTATCCGGAGACTCCGGCGAGGGCGAGGGCGCCGGAGGTGGCGAACGCGGTCCCGGCGAGGACCCCGTCACCGCCGCTGTGTCCGGCGGCGGCGAACGCGCCGGCGGTTGCGGCCCCGGCCGCGAGGGCGACCATCAACACGGCGTTGCCCGTGCTGTGTTCGGCCCCGTTGGCGTTCCAGATCCGCCCCAGGATCAGCACTGTCGACGTGCCGATGGCCGGGGCCACCTTCGGGGCAGCAAGGGCGGCCCAGTGGCGGTGGATGAGAGGTTCGTTCATTGCACGCCTCACAGGTCCGGGATGGAGTTGATGACGGCGGTGGTGAGTTCGTTGATCGGGGTGGAGGCTCCGGTGGAGGCGAGGAAGTACCCGAACATGACGGCGATGAACGCGGATCCCCAGCCGAGGGAGTTGGAGCGGAGGAGGAAGAACAGGACGAGTCCGAAGAGCAGGACCAGGGAGACGGTGACGGCCACGATGGGCCCCTTTCCGGTGGTGGTCGGCGGTGCAGCGGGTGGGGTGGTCAGCGGGTGCCGTTGCGGTGGAGGCGGGCGGCGACGTTGTAGAGGTGGCGGCCTATCCGGATGCGCTTGCCGGTGGCCTTGCAGCGGCGGCAGTCCTTGCCGCGCTTGGGGCGGCCCTTGCGGTCGGTCTTCGTTGCGAAGCCCCAGCCGCGGCACTTGCGGCAGTTCCCGAACGGCGAGGCCGCACACAGGGATGCGTAACTGAGCGTGATGAACATGAGGAGGGTGCTAGCGAGCAGGGCAGGGGTCATCAGAGGCCTCCCAGGCCGGCTTCCGGGGTTTTCGCAGGTGGGGTGCTAGGTACTAGCGTGCTGATCACGCGGCATATGGGCCGCTAGCGGTGCCGCTAGACCTAGCGAGGGTGGCTGCTAGGTCTAGCGGCGATCCGTGGTCAGCTCGCGTCCCGCTTTCCGTCACGCTCCGCAATCGCGGTGAGGATGCGGGAGCGTTCGATACCGCGCCGGTTCGCGCCCTTCCCGGCCTCGGTCTTGCCCCACACCTGACCGGTGGGGACGCCGTGCGGCTTGAGCGCGGTGGCGAGCTGCTCCGGCTCCCAGCCCCCGTACACGTCCGGGCGGAGGTCGGCGAGGCGGGCGACGACGGTCTCGGACCACAGCTTGGGCTCTTCGGCCGGCACGATGGCGAGGATGTCGGCGAGCAGGTCGAACCCGCTCGTCTCCCGGTCCTCGAACGTTTCCCCGGCGGCGTGGCCGGTGAGGGTTCCGGCTGCTTCGCGCAGGCGGCGGGCCCGCAGCCCGATCACCTCGGCGGTGGGGGCGTCGACGTAGACGGACGAGACGATCCGCGCGTCGGCACCTTCACCGACGAAGTAGTGGATCCCCTTGTCCTTCCAGCTGAACATCGTGGCTCGGATGCCCCGCTTGTAGCTGGACGTACCGAGGACCATGTCGTTTTCGAGCTGGCCCATGACCTTCAGGCACCACCGGGCCGACGCGTTCGCGCTGATCCCGGTGGGCAGGGCCTTCGCGTCCGGGCGCTGCGTGGCGAGCAGGAGCACGATCCCGGTCGCCGGGCCGCGCTTGACCAGGTCGGTGCAGATCTCTTCGAACTCCCCACCGTGCTTGGGGTGCTCGAACCAGACCTGGCACTCATCCACCCCGACCACGATCGGATGGAGCCCGAGTTCCTTCTTGTTCGCCAGCTCAGAGGTCACCTTGGACTCCGGGCAGATATCCCGCGGCAGAGACCGGATCATCTTCGCCCGGCGGCGCAGCTCGGTACGCAGGGCCCGCAGGTCCTCAAGGGCGTACTCGATGTCCTCGTCATCGTCCCCGGCCCGGTGCCGGTGCGAGACCCGCTCGCCCACGGGGTCGAGGTCGCCGGTGCCCTTGAGGTCGTAGGTGTGGACCTCGGCACGGGCATCCAGGGCGGCGATGAGCAGAAGCAGACGCAGCAGGAACGTCTTGCCCATGCGCGGGATCGCGCCGATCACTCCGGCGATGTACATCAGGGTGATGTCGACCCAGCGTCCTCGCTGGTCAGTGCCGAAGGAGACGGGCTTGAACAGGTCGACGGAGCCGCCCTTGATCAGCGGCCACGCGGGCTTCGCGGCGGTCGACATGTCCTGGTCCCCGACCCAGAGCACGAGTCGGCCGGTGTGCTCGTCGGGGACGGCTTCGGGCCAGACGCAGCCGAGCGGGCGTCGGAGGCCGGAGGCGAGCTTGTCCCGGCGTTCGATCACGTCGGTGACCGTGACGCCGTACGGGAGGTCGCCCTCCGCACGCCATCCGGGCCCGTCCCGGGTGATCGGAGCGGTGAACGTGAACCCGTCCCGCCCCTTGCTCTGCACCTGATTGATCGCGGTGATCCCGAGCGCACCCAATGCCCGCAGGACGATGTCGGAGGTGAGCTTGGGAGCCTTCACCATCTCCACGGCCCGGGTGATGACCGGGGCGTCGGCCTGCGTGCCGGCCGACCCGAGGGCCATCAACAGCGCGCCTACGGTGAGGAGTTGGAGCCAGCCGGGGGCGAGGACGTAGATGGCGAGCGCTGCCCCGATCCCGACGAACAGAGCCAGCGTCGCCACGACGGTGCGCAGCCGCACCCGGCCATCACGCTGCCGGGACAGCTTCAGATACTCGGCGGCATCTTCGCGCCGGACGGACGCGAGCCGGACAGGCTCGCCCTCCCGGTCGGCCACCCACCGCATCGTCCCGCCCACGAACTTCGCCGCACCGGCCGGAGCCTGGAAGGCGAATCGGGTGGCGTAGTACGGGGAGCGCAGGGCGTGGTACCCGGCCAGGTGGCCGTAGTGCCCGGTCGCCCACTTCGTGGCGGTCCGGAACTCCTTGCCCGACCGCAGCCAGGCCGGGACGATCGCCCGCCGCTTCGCCCTCATGAGTCGGCCCATGAACCCGGGGCCGACCTCGGTCGGTCCGTCGACCATCACGGGCTCGGTCGGGTCGCCCGACTCGACACCCGACTCGTCGGGCCGGGAGTCGGCCGACCGGTCGGTGGTCGGGTCGGCCGACTCGGTGCGGGCGGATCGGGCCTTGTCGAGGTCGACCACGTCCCCGACCGAGTCGGGTGCGGCGGGGATGTTCCGGTCGGCTTCGGGGCGGTCGGGGATTTCGCTTTCGTCGTCGTGATTCACTGAATGTCCTTCCTAGACAAGGGAGTGGGCACGGGCCCGGCCGACGCTGTGAGAGGTGAGTGGCCGGGCCCATGTCGTTGATGTTCAGTCCCCAGAGCCGCGACGAGGGGCAGGATTCCTGCCCCTCGTTCAAGCGCTCGATTTATGTGCCGGGCTGCTGATCGGGGTAGGCGCAGCCCGGGCACATGCCGAGCGAGGTCGGGATGCAGTACCCGACGTCGACCCGGCACTGCGGGCAGGTGCGGCGCGCGGTCATCGCGGCGGCCAGAGCCGCAGCCCGCCCCGGGGGTCATGGGGCGGACGGGCTTGGCGAGGTCGAGTCGGTAGAGGTAGGCGACCGATACCCCGCCCTTGCGGCGGGCGGCGCGGCGCATCACTTGCGCGGCGACCGGTTGACCACCAGGGCGCAGTCCGCGATCGCGGAGTTGGCGGCGGGTGGCGTAGCCGTCGGGGGCGTACTTCCACGGGAAGGTCGGCACCCCGTAGGTCGTCCCGGTCGGGTCGTAGCACTTGCCGAACGCGGGGGACATCAGGCCACCGCCTTCAGCACCCGGCCGGCGGTGAGGAATTGTTCACCGATCCACCGGCTGTAGGCGGGTGGGATGGCTTCGGTGAGTTCGTCGCGGAGGTCGGTCCAGGTGATGCCCAGGGCCTGTTGGAGTTCGGGCACGGTGGGCTTGCCGCCGCCGTTGCCGTAGGCGGCGACGTACGGGCCGTCGTAGTAGACGCCGTGTCGCCACCCACGAACCCGCCCGCGATGCGCCCGGTGGGCCGGTCGCTCCACGGTCCAGCCGCCCAGTTCGAAGTTGCGGTGGCGGATGACTCCGAGACCGAACATCTCCCCGCACAGGGTCAGATCCTTACGGATCTCCGCCCGCCCGTTGGGCTGCTCGATCAGATACGGCCGTCCCGACTGCTCCAACAGGTGCCGGGTCGGGGCAACGAGGTCGACGTGCCGACCTCCCCACCCCTGGGACCGATTGGTACCCACGGTGAGCGAGCACTTGTCCTGGCACGGCGGTGAGGCGTGCACGAACGCGTACTGCTCGATGTCCCCCGACGCGATCAGTGACGCGAGCCGCTCCAGGGCGTCGCCCCGGTGCATCGGGAAGGGGTAGTTGGGCCGGGCGACGATGTCGACACCCTCGACGTCGAACCCGGCCCGGTCGTACCCGACGCCCGCGCCGCCGGCGCAGCAGAACAGGTCCAGCAACTTCGGACGCCTCACGCGGCCACCCCCGTACCGCGACGGCCGGCACGACGCCCGGACAAGGTGGCCAGGAGCCTGCCGAGTCCGGCTCGGCGGACCCCGGCCCGAGCCTGCTTCGCCGTGTACATCGCCTCATCCGCCCGCCGCAGCAGCCCGGAGAGGTCTTCTCCCGGGTGGTCGGCGGCACGGACCCAGCCGAGCGACACCGTGGTGCGCACCGCCGGGTTCATACCGTCGGCCGGTCGGGCGAGCACGCCGTGGAGCACGGCGAGGAGGTCCGCGATGGTGCCGTGGGTGTCGATGACGACGGCGGCGAACTCATCCCCACCGAGCCGTCCGGCGACCCCGTCCCGACCCACGTAGTGCGCGAGCCGGTCAGCGGTCGCCTTCAACAGCGCGTCCCCCGCGGCGTGGCCGTGGGTGTCGTTGATCTGCTTGAAGTGGTCGACGTCCGCGAGGACCACCACCGCCCGCGGGTCCTTCAACAGGGCACTGGCGCGGCGGGTGAAGCCGTCGCGGGTGCGGAGCCCGGTGAGCGGGTCACGGCGAGCCGTACGCAGGGAGCGGCGCAGCCACACCGTGTGGACCGACCACCCGGCCGCGAGCGGACCGGCGGTGGCGAGGGCTGTTAAGAGGGTGCTCATGCCGCCACCGCCCCAGGCTGCTCGTCACCGGCGCTGTCAGCGTCGTGGTACTGCTCGGTGTTGACGCTGTGGAGCGGGGCGGTGGCGCGTTCGGCCTTGAGGGTGTCGCGCAGGGTGCGGGCGGTGGCCTGCGAGACGCGGACCGCCGTACGGATGCCGTCAGCGGTCAGCGCCGTGTCCGGCCACTCCGTGGTGACCTTCCGCGCCTCGGCGAGGATCTCCTCCGGGGACCGCTTCGCCTTGCCCGGACGGCGCGGAGACCGCTTGTCCTTGGGCTGCGGCTCGGTCTCCGAGGCGTCGGAGGCTTCCGGGGCCGGTGCCGTGTCGGGCTTCGACGGGACAACCGGTTCCTGCTCGGCTGCCGGGTTGAGTTCCCCGAGCTTGAGCAGGACCCGTTCCCGGCGAGGAGTCCGCCGACGCCACTGCCGCCCATACCGCTCGCGCAACTCCGCACGAGCGAGGAGGCGTTCACGTTCCCGGGTGAGTGCGTCGGCGTAGGAAGTGACCTCCCACAGCGTCATCCTGCGCCACAGGGCGAACGTGGAGGGGAAGGCGAGCAGCCACCGGGAGGCCCGGATCTTGTCCATGCGGCGGCCGGTGACCGCGCCGATGCGGGAGGCGTAGATGTGCGCGCCGATCTCGGAGAACACCACCCACAGCAGCGGCATCGTCCCGTGCGCCACCTTCGCCCACAGCCCATGCCCAGCGGACACGTTCAGCCCGCACGTCACCAGCGTCAGAACCCAGGGGACGAAGCGCACCCACGCCAACGGCATGTCCATACGGATGAGGAGGAGGTTGGCCACCGAGAACACCGGGATCGCGACGTCCATCCCGATCGGCACCATCCACGCCTCACTGAATCCCCACCCGGCCGCCGCGTCGGACACGGCGTCGAAGGAGGAGATCAGCCCGAGTGCGCCGACACCGGCGGCGGCGAGAGCGCCGAATCCGGCGAGGCCCATCTCCGGGCGGGTCAGCGGCGGAACCGCCGGCCGCACCGTTTCCTGTGTCGTGGTGCTCATGCCGCACCGCCAATCAGGGGCGGGTTGGTCAGGCCGGTGAGGGTGGAGATTTCCTCGCCGGTGACCGTGGTGCTCTCGTTCATGGCGTGCGCGACCGTGCGGATCTCCCGCCAGAGGTAGGAGATCCGGCGGCGGGCCATCCCGCGAACCTGCCCCCACGACCGGCCGTCAGCCGGAACGTGGCTGCGGCCCAGGCAGTAGCCGTGGTACGCGAGGACGTCGACGGCCTGTTCGCGGTCGTGGTCGGCGGTGCAGGCAAGGGCCCGCTCCGGAGTCCACAGCCCGGCGACCATGAGGTACTGCACCTGCGCGACCTCACCGGCCGCGAGCATCGCCGCGTACTGCCACTCCCCGACCTGCTCCACGTTCAGCGTGGTGGCCCCGGTCAGGCCCCACCCGTCATCCCCCACCTTCCAGGACATGACCTCGCTGGAGACCACGTGAATGCCGTAGGCCATGGCCAGCACCGCATGCCCTGCCTCGTGGAACGCAACGCCCAGACGGGCAGGCTCGTAGTCCAGCGGCATGTCGAACGAGGCCTTGACCGCGCCCCGGTGGTCCAGCAGCAGTTCCGGCTTCGGCACAGACTGTGTAGCGCTCATGCCGCCACACCGCCCCGGTACTGCCGTCGGCCGGCCGGACGGCGGGCGGGGAACAGGGTGACGTTGAACAGCTCCGGGGCGTGGGCCTCGATCGCCTGCGCGGCGACCTGACTCACGCGGTCCGGAAGGTTGGGGTTGTCGGCGAGGATGTCGCGGGCCGCGTCCATCCGGGCCGCGCGCTCCATCTCGCTCTCGCCCTCCACGCCCAGCCAGAGGTCCAGCGGGGTACCGAGGGCCAGTTCGATGAACTCGGTGGTGCTGGCCGCGATGCGACCGGCCACAATGTTCTTCATGGGTCGTGGTTCTCCTTAGCGGTGGAACGGCCCAGAACAGCGGCCCCGGTGTTCGAGCACCGGGGCCGCACGCCGTTCAGATGGGGTTGATCAGAGGGAGGCAGCCGGGTCACCGGCGGCCTGCTGCTGGGGTGTCCACGGCAGCGGCAGATCGTCCCCGGCGGTGCGGGGGACAACGTGCAGGTGCAGGTGAGCGACCGTCTGTGTCGCGGCACTGCCCTTGCTGGTGATGACGTTCGCGGCGGGCAGTTCGGCGGCCAGTTCCGCCGCGCAGGCCATCGTCCGGGCGGAGACGAGCGGGCGTTCTCCGACGTCGGCGGCGTGGGTGTGCGGGATGACCAGGACGTGCCCCGGGGCGACCGGGGCGAGCGGGCGGATCGCGATCACGTCGCCCCACTCACGGACGACGTCCGCCGGTGCGAGTCCGGCGACGATTTCGCAGAACACGCAGGCAGCGACCGTCACCGCTGGACGACAGCCTTGGCGATGTCGCGGTGCTGAACGGTCACACGGTGCCCGGCGGCCGTCAGCCGCTCGGCCAGGGCGCGGGCGAACGTCGGGGCGCGGTGTCGTCCACCGGCGCACCCGTCGGCCACCGTCACGATGCCCGCCGTGGGGCCGGACGCGAACGCGTCGACCGCCGTGGCGGTCGCGTCGACCAGCGCGGTGATGCCGGGCGTGGCGAGCACAGCGGCGCGGACCGGCGCGTCATCGGCGGTCATGTACCGCAGCTCCGGCCGGACGTGCGGGTCACGGAAGTGGTGGCGCAGGTCGATGGTCAGGTGCGCGGCCGGCGGCTCACCGTGCAGGTAACCGAACGAGACGATCTCAACTTCACTCACGATGACTCCCAGGGAAAGAGGAGGGCGGAAGGTCCGGCTCCCCTCAGCCCCGCCCGTACGGCACCGCCGCGAGGGGCGGGCCTGACGGGCAGGGGAGGCAACCGGCCCCGCGATAGCCGCGGGGAAGCACGGTTCATACAGGCGGCCCGTGCTGCTCGGCCGCCGACGCGGTAGGGCGTGGTCACCTGCGCCGGTCCAGCGCCGGTGACGCCCTGCGCATTCGCTTGTTCACGGGTTCCTCCGCAGTGATTCAGGAGGTGGGTGGATGCTCGGTTCTCGAATTCGCTCGGCGCTGCTCGGTCCGGGGAGATCCGAAGTCCCGGACGTCTGAGGCGGCAGCTTCAAGGTGTGCCGATGCGGTTCTTTCGAGTCGGTGGCGTGTCCCCCCATCTGGGGTGTTGGGCCCCGGTGTGACGGGGGCCCCTTCTCGGCCGACTGGTCTCCACTCGCCTCGGCCGGAACGGTCACGGCCGCCGTACTGCGGTGGATCACACTGTTCAGTTGTTGCGCATCCGCCGGGGCGTGTGTGACCGACCCGAACGAGAGAGACATGTAATACGTGTTCCTCATCATGCAGAGGGAGGTTCGCTCCGTCAAGCCCTTCGACTTTTTGGGTTCCTGCGAGCCGCTCGCTGCGATGTACCTACAGATTGGCTTCAGCAGCGAAGACGATCGACTCCGCACATGTACGACCTGCGCACGACTTCGGTACGGTGAAGTCGTACCAAGTCGTCCCACTCGGGGGAGAGTTCGGCATGGCCAACGAGAAACTTCGCGGCGCGATCCTTGAGAGTGGCCTGACGCTCGATCAAGTAGCCCAGCGACTCGGGGTGTCGGCGAAAACGGTAGAGCGCTGGATCAACGAACCGAACCGCAAGCCCTACCGGCGCTTCCAGTACGCCACGGCCTCGCTCCTTCAGTGCGAGGTCTCTTACCTCTGGCCCGAAGAACGCACGTCATCAGAGATCACCGAGGCCGGAAACGCTGAGCTGATCAAGCTGTATCCGCACCGGTCCGTCGTCCCCAACCGTATTTGGCCCCAGCTCTACGCGCAGGCCAAGGAGTCGTTCGACGTGCTCGTGTACTCGGGTTTCTGGCTCACGGAGGACGCGTCGTTCCACCGAGTCGTGAAGGAGAAGTCAGCTGCCGGCACCCGTATCCGCTTCATGCTCGGAGACCCGGACAGCCCCGCAGTGGCGGTGCGCGGCGAGGATGAGGGGATCGGGCCAGCCATGGCCAGCAAGGTTCGGAACGCCCTCATCAACTACAGCTCGCTCTTCGGACTTCCCGGAGTGGAGTTCCGGCTCCACAGCACCACGCTCTACAACTCGCTCTACCGGGCCGACAACGAGATGCTCGCCAACGGCCACCTGTACGGGGTCGGCGCGTACATGGCTCCTGTCCTGCACCTTCAGCGTGTGCCCGGGGGTGAGCTGTTCGACGCATACGCTGAAAGCATCGAACGAGTCTGGGAAGCGGCCAGGCCCATCTCCTCTCCCGCCGACTGCGGAGGTCTGCACGCATGAGCCGTATCGACTACTTCCGGGATCCCGACGCGCCCAAGGCGAACTCGGTGGTCCCCTCCGTCACGGCGGTCGTCCGCGACGGCACGGGGCGACTTCTGCTCATCCACAAGACCGACAACAACCTGTGGGCACTCCCCGGAGGGGGGCATGACATCGGCGAACGCATCGGCGACACCGTCGTTCGGGAGGTGCTTGAGGAGACGGGAATCACGGTCGAGATTGACAGCGTCTCTGGCCTTTACACCGACCCTCAGCACGTCCTCGCGTACGACGACGGAGAGGTCCGTCAGCAGTTCTCTATCTGCTTCCGAGCGCACCCCACGGGCGGCACCCTGCGTACAAGCAGCGAGTCCAAAGAGGTCCGCTGGGTCGACCCGGCGGACCTCGATGACCTGGACATCCATCTGTCTATGCGGCTGCGCATCACACACGGCCTGGACGACGCGCGCCAAGAGCCTTACATCGGCTGATCTGCGGTCTGCGCCTGGGCGAGGCGCGCCTCCACACGTCGCGCAGCTGCGTGGATCTCCGGCGCCGCGCGTTGGATGAAGCGGCCGACGATCGTATCCGGCCCATACCGCTGCAAGATTTCGTTGAGGCGGTCGGCCGGCGCGGTGTGCGTGCCGTCCGGGGTCGTCGTCATGTCGCAGAAGAGCAAGGCGTCCACAAGGTCGGGACGCTCAAGCTCGAACTCGCTCTCCAGCTCGTGCCGGAGCCCTCGCTCCTCCGCCTCCAGCAGGGCACAGGAGTGGTGCGCCACGAGACGGACGACCCTTTCGTCTGCCCCTTCCTGACCACGGAGGAAGCGGGCCCCGTCGAGCGGATGGAATCCGGTGAGGGCGATCTCCGGCGAGTACCCGATGTCATGCAGCACGGCGGCTGCTTCGAGAAGCTCCGCGTCGTCGCCAAGCATCGGAGCCAGAGAGCGGGCCCGCTTCGCGACACCAAGGGAATGCGCCCACCTTCGAGGCAGCGGCTCGGACAGCAGCGATTCAGAGAGCGAGTACGCCCACTCAGTCAGTCCCATGGTGGCCAAGGTTACGGCCCTACGGTAGGACTCGGGAGAGCGCGCACTGTGCGCCCCTTGCCGTGAACGGTGGCGAGCAGGCCCGTCCCTTCCATGTGTGCGAGCCCTCGGCGGACAGCCGTACGCGATACGCCGAATCGCTCGCAGAGCCTCGCCTCCGACGGATACGCGTCCCCGACGGCCAGCGAGTCTTCTTCGATCACCGCCACCATCCGTTCAACGAGCGAGCGGCGGTCACCGCCCTGGAACACGCGCCAGCCGATGCCCGGCGCAGATTCCAGCACGCCTTCAGCTTCCAGCGTCTTGAGTGCTCGACGGATCGTGTTCCGCGCTACCCCGTGCTCACGCATGAGGTCCGCCTCGGACGGCAAACCGCTCCTGTGGCGGCCGCCCTCAATCTCCTGCCGCAGCGCCTCCGCGATGACCAGGTAAGTTCCGCGCGGACTGGCCTCTGTCACTTGGGCTCCCCTCGGCTCACTCTCTCGCTCCCAGCCAAGCCTCCCACGACCGCCCGACATCCCGTCATGACCGCTCAGGAGACCGGGCCCGGGTGCCCGCTGCGTGCATGGGGTCAGGAAACATCCTCTGTGGCTGGGGCGGTCGACTCCACTGCTTTAAGGCAGCCGCTTTGGGCGAGCCTCTAAGATCCTGGCCTAAGGTCGCGCTTTAACGGTCAGGTCCACACTGCCCGACTCGCCGGAATCCTAAGGGACCATGATCACTCGCCCCAAAGTGGCTCCCCCGACCCAAGCGTTATCCCTCAACGCCTGACGCGCACACCCTTCCGACGCTAGGCTAATCCTGCCGGAATGAGTGAAGGGTGGTAGAGATGAGTGCACGTTTCTTCGGAGTGGGTTGCATGGTTCCCAGCGTTATCGACGCCGATGACCCTGCTAGCTGGACCAAGCAGACGAAGGATGCCTTTGATGCGATACCGTCGGTGCAAAATTTCAGGATACTTGACGTTTCTGATCTCAACTTCTGTTGGACCGGAGATGGGTATGATGATCCCGAGAAAAAGGAGGTGCATATACCTGAATCTGGCGTAATTGCTTTCGAAGTTAAGATTCCAATGCGATTGCAGGCCATGAAACTCCTGGAGTCGGATGAGGTAGAGACTTTCCGGGTGACGACTCTGTTCGACTACGTGCATCCCGTTACCTTCATCGAATGTGTCGATGCCCCAGGGGATGTCGCTAATCCATCCATGGCGCTAGTGGTAGTTCGGGAATTCCTTCGCGATGAACTCAAGAAACGCAATTCCCCGGCCGACTTGCTCACTCTGGGGCCTAGTCCATTTCATGCTGATTTCTTCCTCAGGGTGGGAGACGAGGGTCGGCCTGCGGGTGAAGGTTTTAGGGTGGAGGTCGAAAAGACCCTTTCCTACGATCAGGTTACTTATTTCTCTGACTCTCTAGATTCCCTGTGGGCGCTATACTCCTCAATTCAGGAGCAGTTTTCCTATTTCTATCGATTTACGATGCTGAGGAATGTGCGACTTGGTGCGGCAGAGAATCTGTCGAGGAAGTCGCAAGATTTGGTGAAAACATTCAAGCTTCGCGGATTTCGTGCCTACATTTCTCGGAATCTGACGATGCGTCACAGTTTGCAATCCGTGCAGTTGGATGCAGTGTCCGCGCGGCTCGAAATTATTCACCACAAGCGTGACAACGTGGATGACCTTGAGAGGCTTTATCCAGGCGATGACGAGACTTACCTAAAAGGCCATCTAGAGAAGACGATGGGCGAGGATTATATCGAAGAGATCGAAAGCTCGGAGAAGATCCTGACGGTGCTGGAAGGGCGCCACAGTCAGGAATTGCAGCGATTTACGACGGTAACATTTTCTCTCGTGGGTGTCATCGTCGGCGCTTTCTTGACCGCTGCCTTCAGGAGCTGGTGGGGGTAGCCCTGCACCGCAAAGAGGCATGCTGATGCGCCTCCGGGGGTTTTCGCTCAATCTTTATGCGAGGCGTGGCGACTTGTGGGAATAAGGCGTGCAGACCGCTGAATTTCTTGGCCGATGATCAGTCATGATTGCAGAAGCTGGCTTGGCGAAATTTCGCGTCCGCGCGCGGACGGAGTGAGGCTCGGGCGGCATCACGAGTGTGGGCCGTCTGTGGGCATGGGCGGAGGTGGGCGGTACGCCCTCCCAAGGCAACATCCGCTTCGAAGCTGCTTCGGGACGAAGCGGTCTCAGTCTCGGTCTCGATGTGTGCCACGTCCGCAGGAGTCCGTCCTCGTCTGCTTAGGGCTGGGCGTCTACCTGGCCAGGCGGTTCGTCATTCTGGCGGATGCTGACGGACGCCCGTGGAACAAGATCGGACAACTCGTAATGCGTAGGTCTCGGGTTCGAATCCCGAAGGCGGCTCAGAAGAACCCCAGGTCACATCAACCGTGACCTGGGGTTTTCTGTTGCTCGGGGCATGGCGGGTCACACGGCCGGGTGCTGTGACGTTGCCTGCGTGAGCGGTGCGTGAGCGGTGCTGCTCGGGACCTACTTTGTGGGCTTGCGGCGGGTGGCCTTTTCGGCCTCGGCCTTCCGCTGGAGGTTCATGAGCTGGGTCTACGTCAGTCCGGCGGGCGTGGCTGTGGACATCTTCATCCCCGAAGCCAGCGAATCGGTAGACGCAGTCCTGACCGACTGGGCAGGCACGGAAGACGGGGGCAGCCAGGAGCAACCTTTCTGCTGGGGCGATTCAGAATCGCACGCAGCCTCCGGAACCGACGTTCCCCCGACGAAGCAGCAGTCCCCAGCGGCTCCAACGAAGCAGCAGCCCCCGGCGGGAGCGGTGGTCAAGGATGTCGTAAGCGAGGAGATCACGGGACTCGAAACACTTGCATTCTTGGCCCGTGAACTCAGGCAGCCTCCGCAGGAAACCGCAGAGGAAGTGATGAGCAGGCTCTACCGAACCGCCCCCGAACCTGAGCAGGAGGCCACTCTCGCAGGAATTTCAGTAAAGGGCCGATGGGCACGAGCTGATGCCTTGGGGCCCGCGGAGTACGAGGTCATGATGGGAGTGCTTGAGGAGAGGCCGCCCCGGCAGGTGGCGATCCGAGAGAGTGGCACGGTCGGAAGGACGGTTCGACGTGTGTCTCGACGGACGACTTCTTGCTGTCGTACGGCCCGTTGCGGCACCGAAGCCGGGGTGGCGCGAGTTGGAGCGAGCGCTGTTCGATCTCAGCTAGCCTCGAAGTTCCGCAGGCTTGTATCAGCCCTCAGGAGTTCAGGGCCACGTCCAGGTATTTCTGTACCGGCTCGAACAGCCCGTACGGGACGTACTCCGGGATGTCGCCATGGGATACCCAGGCAAGCCCGGCCAGCTCCTCGGTATCGGCGACGTGAGCTGTGCCGCCCAGGATCTGGCAGGCGGTGTAGGACATGAGGCGGCCCGTCTTGGGGTGAACGCGCTCGCCGAGCAGCTTGACCGCCTCCACGGTCAGCCCTGTCTCTTCCCGGGTCTCCCGTACGGCGGCGGCCTCACGTTCCTCGCCGGGCTCGACCTCCCCGGCGGGGAACTGCCAGGAGAGCTGCCCCTCGCTCCCCCGGCGGCGGACCATGAGCACACGGCCCTCGTGAACGACGATGGCGGCGGCGATGCCCGGCCGCTCGTCCGTGGTCTGCTGCGTCACGACTGCTCCTCCAAGAGGCCCAGGATGGGTGGGAAGACCGTATCGGTGGATGTGAAACGGTCGCTGCGTTGTCAGACCGTTCGTCTCGGGGCTTCCGCCGAAGGCGCGCACGCCAAGGACCCGCCCCGGCCACGGGCTCTCGCTGCGGGGGACAGCGGGCGCCAGCGTGACCGGGGCGGGGGCTCAACTACGGCGGAAGAGCCTGCTCTCGCCCCGATGCTTGCCCGTTCTCCTGCCGGAGGTCGACTGCCCCACCTCGGCGGATTCGCTCGGCCGGGTGGAGCCGGCCGGGCGGCTCTCGTTGAAGAAGGATTGCCAGACCCGTTCCTGCAGCTCGCTGATGCAGGCGCCGCACGCGTACATCGGGGCTTGGGCCCCGGCGACTCTGGCGGGGCCGATCCACAGCACGTGCGTCCACCGCTGTCAGCAGTAGAGCCAGCAGAGTCCGTCGACCCACTCGTTGCCGTCGTCGGTGGCCGCCGGTGAGGGCAGTCCTCCTCGGGCGAACTCGGCGATCGCGGGGATCACCCTGTGCTGTAGGGCGACTTCCGCCAGCATCCCTCGTCCTCCCTCCGTGATCAACGGTCCTGAGTCGCAGGAGAAGAGTCCTTCTGCTTCTCGGTTTCGGAGAACAGGAGCGTGGGCTCGGCGAGGATGTCGCGGCTGGACTCGCTCGTGTAGATCTCGTCGACGCTGCCGAACCGGGCCTCGGAGTAGTCGAGGTCCAGCAGGGCGGCGGCTTGGCGCACCGATGCCTCGTCGGGTCCTTCGTTCTCCAGGAAGGTGGGGAGATCGGGCCAGGTGTCGAAGTCGAAGGCGACCTCGCCCAGACGCCATTCCTCGCGGAAGTTCTCCTGGTACCGGACCTCGGTGAGGCCGACCCGGCGCAGGATGTCGGCCATGGCGTGCAGGTCGGTGACCTCGGTCTCGATCTCCTTGGTGCCGTCGATCGTCGTGGCGTCGGTGACCTGCTTGAGCGTGAGCGTCGAGCGGGTGCCCTCGTCCCGCAGCCGAATCCAGGCCCCGCCGTCGAGAGAGTCGTTCTCGAAGATCTTGCGGGTGAGGAGCGTGCGGGGGAACGCCTGGACGGCACCGAGGGCGCTCAGCTTGTTCTGGAGGGCGGCGACGTCCACGGCCAGGAACTTCGCCTCGTACTCGTGCTTCATGGGGCCTTCTCTCAGAAGTGGTCGGTGAGGGTGGACGTCCGGGCCGCGAGCAGCAGGCCCATGCGGTGGGTGTGGTCGTGCAGTTGGCCGACGTGGGGCCGCTCGGTGAACTCGGTGGTACGCAGGGTGAGCAGGACCTCCCAGTCGCCGATGAAGTGGGGGTGAAGGCGTTCCGGGGAGGTGTAGTGCTCGATCATGTGGTGGCGTCTTTCGACGGGCATCATGAACTCCGCGCCGAACACGCCGCCCGGGCGGACCAGGCGCTGCATGCGGTCGACGAACTCGCCGAGCGGGCGGTGGTGGTTGGCACTGTAGTGCCACGAGCAGCTCGTCCAGACCGCGTCGCACTGCAGGCCCAGGGGCTCGCCGTCCAGGAAGTCGTCCTCAACGACCTCGACGCGTTCGTGGAGTTCTTCGAGCTTCAGTCGATCGATCAGGCCCAACGCGTGGGCCTGGCTGTCACCCGGGAGGTGGACGCCGCCCCCGTGGAGGGCGACCGCGTCACGTTCGACGGCGACGACGCGGTAGCCGGCGGCGGCGAGGGGCAGGACGAACTTGCCGTCGCTCGCGCCGACCACCGCGACGGTGGCGTCAGGGGCGACACGTTCCCGCAGCGTGGCGAGGAACTGCGGAAAGAACGTGAGGGTGTGCTCCCACAGGCTCTGAGTCTGCATGGGGGTGCGCTCCTTGCGTCTCGGTATCCATGATCACTCGGAGGACCTCGTCGGGGCTGCGTCCGGTGGTGTCGACGCGATGCATCGGGAACGAGGCGTAGGCGTCCGTCACTCGGTCCGCAACGGTCTCGATCAGTGAGTCCCACCGCGACACCGGCTTGTTCCGCCCAGCGAGTCGACGTTGTCTCTCGTCGTCGTCGCAGACGAGGTGGTAGGTAGCGGGTGTCGGCAGCCAGCTCGGCAGGGTGATACCGAGTTGTGCCCCCAGGGCCCGGTGGTTGGTGAGGCACCGGGCGAAGTAGCTCTCGACGACGACAGGGACGCCGGCGTCGAGGTGGTGCTGGATCTCCTCGGCCGCGGTGAACAGGCCCGAGAGGTAGAAGCACATCCGTGCCTCTACATTCGTCCGTTCGTCCAGCGCCTGTCTGAGCGGCTGGTAGGGCAGCGGGACGGTAGCGACGAGGACGGCCTGTCGGGCGGCGGCGAGCATGGGCGCCAGGGTGGATTTGCCGGTGCCGCGTAATCCCTCCAGGCTCTCGAAGCGCGGGTGATCAGGCACGGCCGTACACCACGTCCGGTACCGCGAGGGTGAGCTCGTCGACGGACGAGGGCTGGTGGACGATGTGTCCTGCCGCCTTCTCGTACCAGAAGGCGTGCGCGTCCTTGCCCACGGCCTTGCAGGACATGGTCAGCGCACCGCGCGGGTCGACCTCGATGCGGTCGATTTCGCGAGGACCATCGGAGGGGGCGCACACCTGCGGAGCACCGTCCTCGGAGAGGTCCTCGTCGACGATCACCTCCAAAGGCAGATCGGCTTACGCCAGCTCGGCCCGGAGCCGGCCGTAGGCGGAAGGGGAGGTGACCAGCAGCTCGGGATGGTCGGCGGCGTTGCCGACCGGCCGCAGGTGGTGGAGTTTGAGCTGCCGGACCCCGAGTTCCGCCAAGGCGTGTCCGAGGGGCAGGACTTCGGCGATGTTCCGCGAGGTGACGGTCATGGTCGCGCCGGTCGGAACGCCGAGATCCCGAGCCAGACCGAGCGTGCTCAGGGCGCTCTGGTAGCTGCCCTGCTTTCGGATGCCGTCGTTGGTCGACCCGACGCCCTCCAGAGAAACCCTGAGCAGGTCCAGGGAGGAGCGATCTCGGTCAGACGGCGCTCGATCCGGTACCCGTTGGTGCAGATCTCGACCCGCAGGCCCAATTCCTCCTTGGCATGGCGGACGACCTGCGCGAGGTCCCGGTGGACGAAGGGCTCTCCGCCGAGCAGGGTCACGGCCTCGGTGCCGTACTCGTCCCGCATCAGGGTGAGGAGATCGGCAGCTTCGTCGACGGTGAAGGCGTCGGCGTATTGAAGCCGCTTGCCGTGGAAGCAGTGCAGGCACGTGAAGTTGCAGCGGTAGAGCAGCTGCAGGTACAGCATGCGGATCTTCTTGATCCCGGTGACTTCCTCGATCACGTCGGCTCCTTCGGCTGGTTGCCTGGTGGGAGCCTGATAGTGGCCTTCTGCTCGGGGACCTCGACACCGCGTTCGGGGACGGTCCCAAGGACGTCCTGGGACGTTTTCAGTGACCTGCGAAGGACTCCAGGATGCCGAGGACACGCTTCGTGTCCGACAGGTCGGGCAGGACTTCGACGGCTCCGGCGCCGGTCAGTTCCTCCTGGGGGTGGATGCCGGAGGCGACGGCGAGGATGCCGGAGCCTGTGGTCCGAGCCGCCTCCACGTCACGAGGGGTGTCCCCCACGAGGACGGTGGGGATGTCAGCCGCAACACCATGAAGCCGCTGTGCGCGCTCGCGGGCGACAGCGACCAGGTGGGGGCGGAGTTCGGCGTCCGCTCCGTAGGCGCCGACCGGTAGATCAAGCAGGGAGTCGAGGCCGAACGCGGCAAGCTTCACACGGGCGTTGGCGGCGATGTTGCCGGTGAGTACGGAGGAGATCCAACCGGTCTGAGCCGAGGCGGCTTTCAGGGCGTCGTGCACACCGGGCAGGGCGGTCCCACGCCTGCGCAGCTCCTCCAGGCGCGCCTCCCCTGCCTGGGCGAGCGCCGTCTCGACGAAGGGCCAGTCGGGCACGGGTAGCCCTTCGCGGACGAACATGTCGCGCATGATCAGTCGGTCCGTACGCCCCTCAGTGCGCGCGGGCTCCGTGGGCTCCCGACCTGAGAGGGCACGAAAGGCAGCGGCGTAGATCTCCTTGCTGACCCCCGCGTTCTCGATGAGGGTGTGGTCGATGTCCCACAGGACGAAGAGCTCCATGCCGCCAGAGTAGGCAGTCCGCGAGGTTCCACTACAGCGGACTGCGTCCCGAAACGTCCTTGCGCGATCACGCGCCGTGCCGATTCGATGGCTGCTGTGAACAACCGACTGCGCACCGTGCTCGGCCAACGCGGCGTCTCGCCCGATGCACTCGCCGAGATCTGCGAGGTGGATCCCAAGACGGTCAGCCGATGGCTGGGCGGACGGATTCCCCATGCACGGCACCGCTTCCGCGTCGCGCGACACCTGCGCGTCGAAGAGACCTTTCTCTGGCCCGAGCCGTCCAAGCGTCCCGGTCGGCCGAAGGACGGGTTAGGCACCGAGCTGGTCGGCACCTACCAGAACCGAGCCAGCGTGCCCCGGGACGTATGGCTCGCACTACTGCGAGAAGCGCGGCACGAGATCGGCGTCCTCGTCTTCTCCGGCACCTTCAGCGCCGCCGTGCGCCTTGCTGTCCGCTGACCCTCACCACGGAAACCGACGGCCCGAGAGGACCCACTGCCTGATGTCCATATGGCCTTCGATCGTTGCCGTACTCGGTACCCTCGCTGGTGCCCTGACCGCCGGACTCCTCCAGCACCGTTCGGCACGCACTGCACGCGCTGAGGAGCGCACCGAAAGCCACCGCCAGGACCAGCTCGGCGCCGTCACCGACTTCGCGGCCGCCTTGGACGCGCACCGCTCGGCGATGTTCCATCGGGAACGTCTGGCCCTGACCGAGGCAGGCACCGAGCACCAGCTGGAGGCCCAGCCGAGGTCCCACGACACCCGGGCGGCTATCACCGCGCCCCACATCCGCCTTCAGGTCCTGGTGCCCGCGCTGGCCGGCCCCGCCCAGCAGGCTGCAGATGCCACATACGCGCTTCGCAAGGTCATCGACCGGACCGAGCTGGACGCCCGGCGGCATGCGGCCAAGGAAGCATCCGTCGCCTTCATCGCCGCAGCCGCCACGCTGCTGACCCCCAACCATCGCTGATCGAGGGCGACCCAACGCCCAAGTCCTGGCCGTCCGGCCGTGCCCGTCTCATAAGCCCTGCAACTCGTGCGCTCCCGTGGCGGGCGGCACTCCATGTTCTCGCCGACATTGTGGACGCCGGTGATGGGGAAGCGTTCCTGGAAGCCGCAGACAACCGTTCTTGGAGACGACCTACGCAGCCAGCCGTGCAAGCCGCGTATCTGAGTAGCCGTACTCTGACGGACTGCTGGTCGTCTGCCAGAGCATGGCGAACATGGCATTCCTTGTGGACCTGGGCTTGGCCGTGCTGCTGTCAGCGCTCGGAGCGCTGGGGTTGGTCGGCTTCTGGTTCGTGGAAGGCCTCAAGCAGTGGGCCGCCAAAGGGCAGTCGGTGTCTGATCCGACGGGCCGGCAGGTGCTGGTGCTGAGCACGGGCTCGGCATGTACGGCAGCGATCGCCTACGGCTTGTCCTGGACTGATCTGCCTCGAGCCTGCACGGCTCAGGCGGTCATGGCCGCCCTGCTGGCGTTGCTGCTGCTCCTGGTCGCAGGCAGCGCGTGCGGCAAGCGAATCCGGCGAGAAAGACTGCGGCGGCGTCTTCGGCGGGAGCGGCTGCGCTGGCACGAGTCCCAGCACGAAGGCAGCACGTCTGCGTCGGCCCGCCGACGCAAGCGGCGGCAGTGATCTCATCCTGCGAATCTGGCCCGTCGGCACTCCGATTTGCGCACCGAGCGTCCGCTCTCCCAGTGGTGCGGTTAAGGGGGTTTGTCAGGCGCAGCGGGATCGTGGCTGAGCGGGGCGCAGCGAGGCACGACGGGGCGAGAGCCTGACGGCCCGGGGGCGCAGCGGGCCTGACGGCCCGTTTCATCACGGGTGGGGTGGGGGCGGGGGTCGACGGGGTGCCGCGTGCAGGGGTGATCCGCTGCGCTCCCCGGACCGAGCGCTCCGCGCTCTCACGCTCGAGGATGCCGGGGCCGCCGGTCCGCTCCGCTCCCCGGGCCGCGCGCTCCGGGCTCTCGACCCCGTCACCCTCCCCGCCGGGTCCGCTCCGCTCCCCACGGCGGAACCGCCCGGCCAGGCGGCCGGCGCTCCGCGCCACCCCGAGTGCGCCCGGATCGCCGGCACCAGCCGCACCCGCTTCAACTCGGCCCGCAGCGCTCATGTTGTCGCCCTGGCCGTGCCCGTTCTCCTGGCGGTGACAGTGGTACGAAGCAGGGGTTCCGCCGCTTCTGCGATGCCCTCGCTGCCGGCTACGGAGCCTTGCTCGCGGGGGGAGGTGTGATGGACGGTTCGATGGTCGACCGGACGTAGATACGGGTGGTGCCGGGTGTGAACTCGTGGGCGAAGATGTCGACGCAGCGCTGGAGGTATTTGCCCTCCGGGGACGTCAGGTCGTCCGGGCACAGGCTGGCCTTTCGCAGGCCCTGGGTAACCGTCTCGGGTTCGGGTAGTCCGAGGTGACCGAAGGCGGCGGCGGGCCGGTAGCCCTTCTTCTCGGGGTGCAAGTTCCCGATCATCTCGGTGCCGCTCCGGATGAGTCGGCCCGTATACCGCTCCGCGTCCTCGCTCGGCAGGACGAAGGCCAGCAGACCGGTGTCGTAACGCTGGCCGCTCTTGTAGCCCGACCGCCGGTCCGAGGCCCCCTCCGGAATACGGATACCGAGCTGGTCGCTCATCCAGGCGGGCGTGGCTCCTTCTTCCCAGCAACACGTCATTTCCTGGTCCGTCAGGTCCGACGACACGTCGTCGGCGACCCAGGACACCACACCGATCGCGGTGGCGACGCAGGCGAGCAGCACCGCAACGACGACGACTACGACCGGCACACGACGGCGCCGCACAGGCTGCGCGCTGGCAGCGGTTCGGGGGAAGGTGTCCATCAGTGATCCTCTATCGCGCTTCCTGCTGCTCACGACCCGGATCCGTCCGGTCGCCCTCGCGGCCCGGCTGGTCCGGCTGCGGCAGAGAACCCTCGTTCGGGGCGGGGCCGCCCAGATCGTAGTGTTTGACGGAGCTGCTGCCCGCCATGTCGAACTCCTGGGCGATGCCCGTGGTGTGGAGGCGGGCCATCTGACCGTCCGGAATGCTCATGTCGCTGCCCCACGGGAGAGGAACGGTCACGCCTTTGCTCTCGTCCCAGTTGTAGCGGTCCCAGGCGTTGGCCTGGTAGTCGAGACCGACCTTGGGCTGCCCGTTCTCGTCCGGTACGACGGTGACCACCCCGGTCACGTTCGACCGCGTGGACCCGACTGCGTAGAACCAGTTGTTGTCGACATCCGGCGTGAAACTGAAGTCCCGGTTTCCGGTCTCCACCGGCATCGAAACGGGTTGTCCGCCATTACGCCGGAACTCCGCGAGAGCCTCGTCGCGCCAAGCCGCCTGATTCTCCCTGATGCCGTCCTCGATGTGCGCGTTGAAGCTGGGCACGTCCGACATCATCTTATCGACGGGCAGATCCATGTCCGTCCCGCTGTTCCCGAGGTAATGCGCCATGTGCCGCGCGGCGTCGTTGTCGCCCTTCCAGTCGGCGGCCTCGGCGACCAGGTTCATCTTCTCCCGGGTCCTGCGCTCCTCGGCTCCCGGATCTTCGACACCGTGAGGGCCGGAGCCCCGGTCGGGAGCCGCCTTCTTGATCGTCGGAGCGAGCAGCCCCGCCGCGAGAAGGTCGCCCTTGTGCCCGGTCCACAACTCCGCACGAGCCTGGGGGCTCAACGACGTCCACAGCCGCCGCAGCTCGGCCCGCTGCGCCGTGTTCGCATCATCCCCGAGGGAGGCGAGCTTGGTGGCGCGGGGGAGCTGGTCCTCGTCGAGCGAGGTGTACGTCGCATGCCCCGCATTGTGCGGATCACCGCCGTGGCTTCGCTTCAGCGCCCGGGTCACGGCGGCGTCGATCTCCGCCGCGTGCGCCACCAGACCCGTGAGGGTATCGGCGTACCACTGCATCAGGTCCTTGGTCCGCTGGGACGTGCCCTCCACACCGCAGAAGGCCTCCATGACCTTCACGGTCCCGTTGGGACCGTCCGACACCAACAGCCCCGGATCAGGGCCCGCCGACCGGTCAGGATCACCCTTACGTGCTTCCGCGGAAAGCTCGCGAGCACGCTTCTGCACGTGCTTCAGCTCGGCATGACCGTCGCGGAGGACTGACGCGATGCTCTGCGCCTCCAGCTGGAGATCCGCTACCTCCTTGACCGACTTGCGGACGAACTCCTTGGTGACGGTCGCATTCAGCCCAGCCCAGTCGGCTCCATCGGACAACTGGAGGAGACCGCTGCAGACCTCGGTTCTCAACCTTTTCAGACCGGCTGCCGTCGAGGTCCAGTCATCGGCAGCCGAGCTCAGCTTGCCCAGGTCGGCTTCGATTAGATCCGTGTACGAGAACGCCCCCATGCTGTCCTGCTCCCCCTGATCACTTCACGTACTTCTGCAACTCCGACACCGGCACGGCGGAGCCGTCCCGCCGTCTGAGCGTCGCGGCGATCTCCACCTCGTCGTTGGCGTGCGACTTCTTCGAGTAGTCCAGGTGGTTGGAGATGTGCGCGAACATCTGCAGAACTGTCTTCACCTGCGAAGTCCAGACTTCGAGCGTGGTGTACAACTCGCCACCCGCGCTGAAGTTGTGGCCCTGCAACTCCGCCGCGGCCCGGGCAGTCCCCGCGCCGGCCTTGTCGGCACCGGCACCCGCCACGTCAGCACGCTTCCGCAGCTCGCCGTGGACCCGGAAGGCCTCGTTACCGACCGCGCCCAGCTCGTCCCGGTGCACCACCAGGTCGCGATCAGCACCGGACGCCGGAACACCGGGCCGGGCCCCAGCCGTGTTGAGGCTCATCTGCGCCGACTGCCTGTCTCGCGCGTCGGACTTGAGTGCCGCCCACTCGTCGTCGAACGTCATGGGTCCCCCGCCCCTGATCGAAACCAACGGTTCACTCTAGCAACGGGGTTGGAGACACGCTCCGGGACCAGGGCCTCATGGCGTCCGGGCTCTTCGCGGCGGGGTGGCCGGTGCCGCTGCCGCGGGAGGTCATCGCCCGCACGGTCGGCGCGGTGATCTCCGGCCGCCGTCAAGGCCGCCGCCGCGATGCCGGCCCCCGACTCCGCAGCCGGCACCCCCGCCTCACCCCACCAAGCCCCGGACCGCACCGCACCAGGGGAGGAGCGCCGCTGGGAAGACGGTCCGACACCCACCCTGTCCGCCTGGGCCGACCTGGAACACCAGCAGGAACAGCTCCGGAACGGCATCGACCGGCACCCCGTCTGCAAGGCCGACGACGGCCGCTGCCCGACGATCGTTATCTAGGGTCAAAGGACCCTATGCGCAGGTCAGACCGGGTGCTTTGACGTCAGGCAAGTTAGGCAAGGGCGGCTTTGGAAATGGTTCGATCGAAGCGTTTCCGGGATGGACTGCCCCCTGCCGGCCGGACACTGCCTTGGGCTTCATCTTCGGCGCTGCCGCACCGTGTCGCGTCGGGTCGGGTCGGTCAGATGGCGTAGGCCCCGGTCGCGGGGTGGCCGTGTTCCCGGGCGTACGGGGTCAGGGCCGTGAAGCCGGCGCCCCGCACCGGCGTTGTGGGCTCCAGGTCGTACGGATCGTCGTCAACGAGGAGTGGCTGACCACGAAGGTGGGCGACCGGGTGTCCGTCTGGCTGGGCGACGGCCGCAAGGCCGACCTGCGTATCGCGGCGGTGCTCTCCACCGGCACCGGCGGCAACGGCGTCTACCTCACCGGGCGCAACGCCGCCGGCGCCCCCGTCGACCGGGTCGACCTCGTGCTGCCGCGGGACGGCGCGGACACCGCGGCCGCCGCGCTGGGAGCCGCCGCGAAGGCGACCGGCGTCCAGCTCCTGACGGGCGACCGGTGGGTCGAGGTCCACCACCAGCGCTCCAGCGGGAACACCCGGCTCGGGATGTGGATGATCCTCGGCATCGCGCTGCTCTACACGGGAATCGCGCTCGCCAACACGCTGATGATGGCGACCTCGGACCGGGTCCGCGAGCTGGCGTCCCTGCGTCTGGCGGGTGCCACGAAGGGGCAGGTGCTGCGGCTCGTCGCGGTGGAGGCCCTGGTGGTGGTGGCGGTCGGCGCGGTGCTCGGGGCGGTGATCGCCGGGGTGAACCTGCTCGGCGTGTGGAGCGCCCTCGGCCTGCTCGGCGCGGGGTCCGGCGTCGTCGTGCCCCGGGGCACGGTCGCCGCGGTGATCGGCGCGAGTGCCCTGCTCGCCACGGTGGCCTCCGTGCTGCCCGCGTCGTTCGCGCTGCGCGTCAGGCCGGTCGAGCCGGCGGGCACGCGTGCGTGACGGCGCGCCCCGTCGGCAGGGCTGGGGTGAGGGCCCGACCGGGGTGTCCCGGCCGGACCCTCACCGCGTTCTGCGGGAACTTCCCGGAGCGAGGCGTCCGGGGGTGGTGGCGGGGGTCAGTGGTCGGAGTAGCTGAAGTCGCCCATGCTCCAGGCGCTGACGTCCTCGATCGCCACCCGGTACATCCCGCCCGTCTCCGGGATCCCCATCGTGCCCTGGAGGATCTGCGCCACGTGGAAGTGCAGATGGGTGGGCGGTCCTTCCCCGGTGTTCGCGGCGGTGAACACGGTGGAGAAGTCGGTCAGGTGGGCCGAGTCCGCCAGGACCTCCGAGACCCGCTGCCTCCACACGGCTTCGGGGGCCAGCCGGCCGGTGATGACGGCGCCTCCGGCGACCACGCTCAGAGGCATCTGGTTGCTGTGCCCCGACTCCACCAGGGCGGCAACGTCGACAAGCAGTGCGTCAGGCTTCGACATGGGGCCGATTATATTCGCCGGTCTTCGGCTGCCCCGGTGCAGTGCCGGTTCCGGGCCGGCCGGGCGGCGGGCGCTGCCGGCCGATCGGTCGGAACGGGCCCCGTGGGGCCGTGTTCTCCGTGATCGCCCTCGGACCGGGAGCCCCATGACCCTCCGGTACGCGGTGCTCCTATCCTGGGCGGGCGCGCGGCTCCGGTCGGCGTGAACGACCGCAGGGGTCACGGCCATCGGGGGATCTGTTCAGCATGAGTGGCGGTACGGGCGAAGGCGCGGCAACGGGGTCGGGTCCGGGGTCGGGAACGGGCGACGGCGGGCGTACGGGCGCGGACAGCCGGCGGTACACGGCGATGGAGGGCATACGCCCGCTCGCGGCCGGTGATCCCGTGCGGATCGGGCCCTACCCGCTGCTCGGCCGGCTGGGTGCGGGCGGGATGGGCCGTGTGTATCTGGCCCGGTCGGCGGGCGGACGTACCGTGGCCGTGAAGGTGGTCCACGAGGAGCACATAGCGAACGGTGAGTTCCGGGCCCGCTTCCGCCGGGAGATCGAGAGTGCCCGGCGGGTCGGCGGGCGCTGGACCGCCCCCGTGCTCGACGCCGACGCGGACGCGGAGCAGCCCTGGGTGGCCACCGGCTATGTACCCGGTCCCTCTCTGGAGCAGGCCGTCCGGGAGCACGGCCCGCTGCCCGCCGCGTCCGTGCACGCGCTGGCCGAGGGGCTGTTGCGGGCCTTGCGGGGCATCCACGCCGCGGGGATCGTCCACCGGGATCTCAAGCCTTCCAACGTTCTGCTCACCGTGGACGGTCCCCGTGTCATCGACTTCGGTATCGCCCGCGCGTTCCAGGTGTCCGTCGAATCCCTGCTGACCAGTACCGGCATGGTCATCGGCTCGCCCGGCTTCATGGCGCCCGAGCAGGTCCTCGGCGAGGAGACCGGGCCTGCGGCGGACGTCTTCTCCCTCGGCTGTGTGCTGATGTACGCCGCCACCGGGCAGCTGCCGTTCGGAGCCCGTGCGAGCAACCAGCATTCCGTCATGTTCCAGATCGTTCAGTCCTCGCCGGACCTGACCGCCGTGGCGGACGCCCCCCTGCGCGCGCTGATCGAACGCTGCCTGACCAAGAGTGCCGCCGAACGTTCCGGTGTGGACGCGCTGTTGGAGGAGCTGGCCGCCTCGAAGTCCGCGACCGCCTCGCACGGTGCCTGGCTGCCGCCGGTGCTGCTGGCCCGGTTGGCGCGTCAGTCGGCCCTGTTGCTCGACGCGGAGGTGCCGGAGCAGGGCGGAGAGTCGGGGAGTTCAGCGGTTCCGGGGGGTTCCAAGGGCGCGGTCGGGGTGGGCTCGCCGGAGGGCCGGGGCGCGGCCGATCCCGTACCCGTAGCTGTCCCCGGACGCGAGGGCGCGGCCGTGTCCGAGGGCGAGGGGGCCGCCCGCGCGCCCGCTGCTTCCGCACCTGAACCCGCTGATCCCACTGGATCCGCCGTCTCCGCCGTCGCCCCGGCCGCCGCTCCCCGTGACCTCGGCACGGTCGATCTGCGTCCGGCCCCGGTGAAGGCCGGCGAGTCGGCCGCGAAGCCCGCCCCGGCCGCCGCCGAGCCGCCTGCCGCGCCGCGCGCGGGAGGGTCGCGTCGCCGCCGGGTCTGGATCGTCGCGGCCGTCGTCGTCGCCGTGCTGGCAGCCGGGGGGACCACGGCGTTCCTCAACCGCGCCCCCGGCGGTTCCGAGGACGCCCGGAGCGAGGGGGCCGCGACGCCGCCAGGAGCGGGTGACGCCTCCTCCGGCCCCGCGGCCTCGCCCTCCGGGAAGGGTGACGACAAGGACGGGGCGAAGGACGACGGGAAGGACGCCCCGAAGGACAAGGGCGAGGAGAAGGGGGACAAGGGAGAGAAGGAGGAGGGCGGGGCAGACGGTGAGGGCGGCGGCTCCGTGCCCGGAGGCGGCGGGTCCGCGGACACCGGAGACGCAGGCACCGGAGACGGCGGCGGGCAGGGCGGTGCCGAGTCGTCGGCGTCGAGCGGCTCCGGGGACGATGCGAAGCCGCCCGCGCCGGACCCCGAACCCGCCCCGGACGGCCGGGTCCCGCAGCAGTTCGTCGGCACCTGGTCGATCGCGTCCCAGTACGACGCCCTCCAGCCGCACACCGTGGTCATCCGGCGGGTGTCGCCCGGCCAGTCGGCGGTGACCCTCATCTCCGACGTCCAGGGCTCGGGGCACTGCGAGTACACGGCGAAGCTCAGCTCGGTGGCGGCCGGCGGGACGCGGATCAACGTCGGCGCAGCGATGGTGGACACGGCCCGTTCCACCGGTATGTGCCGGGACGCCGAACCCTCGTTCTTCACCGTCGCCGGGTCCGGCATCCTGCACGACGTCGGTCCCGCCCACGGCAGCGGCTACCGCTACCACCGCGCCTGACCGGTACCGGGCGGCACCGGTCAGTCCGGTGACTCGCCCGGATACGCGCCGGCGAACGCCGCGTGGAACAGGGCCGTGACGTCCCGCCCCGTGAGTCCCTCGGCGCGGGCCTGGCCCATCCAGTCGGTCAGCGCGGACCGCAGCGGGGAGTCGGGACCGGACTGGGGCTGGGCGAGGGTGCGGGTGATGAACGTTCCGGCACCCTGGCGCACTTCGGCGAGTCCCATACGTTCCAGCTCGCGGTATGCCTTGAGCGTCGTGTTCGGGTTGACCTTGGTGGTCGCGGCGACCTGGGCCGCCGTCGGCAGCCGGTCGCCCACCTCCAACGCGCCCATGCGCAGCGCCTGTTCGACCTGCCGGACGATCTGGAGGTAGGTCGACACCCCACTGCGCCGGTCGATGCGGAACACGACCACGGACTTCACCTTCCGCTCGATTGCCGACACTTTACGGAGAAGAGGGGGGCTGTCCCTACAGCGGGCGGCGCGAGGTCCACCAGAGGGTGAACGCCGTGAGCAGCGCCGTTCCGACGAGCAGGAGGCCGGCCGCGGTCCACTGCATCGGCGCCATCTGACTGAAGTCGAGGTATTCGATCACGTCGTTGACGATGCCGTGCTCCTTGATGCACGCGCTCTGCGCCTTCTCGGTCGCCTCGGCGCAGGTGCCCCAGCCGTACAGGGTTCCGTCGGCACTGCCGACCCAGCGGTCCACCTCGTACGACTCGGCATAACGGGCGGGGAGTTCGCTGCCCATCGGGTAGCTGAAGATCTGCGTGTCGCCGAGGCGGATGCGGATCTCGTCCCAGACGAACATGGTGGTGACCGCCGTGAACAGGAACGTGACCACCATGGCCGGGAGGACCCGGCGGATCAGGACACCGATGGTGATGCCCGCAGCGGTGAGGAAGAGAAGGAACGCCGGCAGCACGGGCCCGGTGTTGTCGAAGATCACGCCGTCGATCCACTCGCTGAGGAAGACCGAGCGGTACGGCTTCCACCACCAGGTGAACAGCGCCGAGAGCACCACGCCGGAGACCAGCGCGAGGGTGTAGGCCAGGCCCAGCTTGGCGAGCAGCCACTGGCGGCGGGTCGCCGACTGGGTGGTGACGAGCTGTGCGGTGCCGTTCTCCTGGTCGCCCGCGATCAGCGGGGCGCCGATGAAGACGGCGAGGATGACCGGGAGGCCGCCGAGGACGGTGGTGATGTAGTTGTAGCCGCGGTTGTTCTCCATCGGCTGTCCGGCGTCGTTCTCCGGCCAGCCCTTCGCGTCGAGCAGGTGGACCAACTCGTTGCGCTCGTACACGATCCACAGCGCGGTCAGCAGCGTGAGGCCGAGGACGCAGGCCAGGGCGACGCGATGCTGGCGTACGACGAGCCACGGCATTCCGCGCAACAGGCGGCGGCCGGGAGCGGGTTCGGCGGGCTTCTCGGTGAGGGTGGCGCTCATGCGGCCTGAATCCCTTCGGCGTCGACGCGCGCGCCCGGCGTGTAGAGCGACGGCGCGTCCGGGGAGCGGAGGTGGGCGAGGAGGACTTCCTCCAGTGAGGGCTCGACGCTCTGCCAGTCGGCCGGGAGTGGTCCCTGCGGCCGGATCATCGCCTGGAACTGCCGTCCCTGGAGGCGGGTTTCGACGACCGTGTGGTGGCCGAGCTCGGGCGGGAGCGAACCGTCGCGGCTCATCCCGGTGACCAGCGTGTGGGCCGGGACCAGCGCGTCGGCGTCACCGGCCATGCGGATGCGGCCCTCCGCGACGACCAGCAGGTAGTCGCACATGTCCTCCAGCTCGGTCAGCAGATGCGAGGACATCACCACCGTGGTGCCGCGCTCGACGGCCTCCGCCATGAGGAGGGTGCTCATCTCGTCGCGGGCCAGAGGGTCGAGGTCCGCCATCGGCTCGTCCAGGAGCAGCAGTTCCGGCCGCTTGCCGAAGGCGAGGGCGAAGGCGAGGCGGGTGCGCTGGCCGCCGGAGAGCGTGCCGACCCTCGCGTGCTGCGGAATGTTGCCGGAGCGGACGATGCGGTGCGCGGCGGCGGCGTCCCAGTCCGGGTTCAGCTCGGCGCCCATGCGCAGGGTCTCGGCCACGGTGAACCGCTTGAACAGCGGCTTGTCCTGGCCGAGGAACGCGACCTTGGGCAGGACGGCGGGGTCGTCGACCGGTACGCCGAAGATCCGCAGACCGCCGGTGGTCGGCTGTACCTGCCGGGTCGCCAGCCCGAGCAGGGTGCTCTTGCCGGCTCCGTTCGGGCCGACCAGACCGCAGATGCGGCCGGCCGGGATGCGGAAGGAGCAGTCGCGCAGCGCCCAGCCGCGCCGGTAGCGCTTGCCCAGGCCGCGGGCTTCGAGTGCCCAGCTGCCGGACGCCGCGTTCGGGGCGCTCGTGTCTGCCACGCGCCTCACCTCGATTCCATGAGTCAATTAATGGAATCATGGAGTTGTGGGGGGTGGCTGTCAAGCAGGGGAGGAGCGGGTGCCTGCATGGCGGGCTCCACACGACAGGGTGGTGGGCCCCGCACGGCAAGGAGGGAGGGGCCGGCCGTCCGCGCCGGTGACGCGGCCACGGCACACCCGGGCGACGGCCGCAGGGTGCCGCCGCGGATCGTCGCCGTGCCGGCGGCCGCCGTGGACCCCGTGGATCGGGTGACCGGCCCGAACTCCCGCCCGCCCGTGCGTAGGCGTCCCTGCGGGGCGGTCGGCGTACGGACGCGTCCACCGTGGTCAGGGATACCGTGGTCAGGGATACCGTGCTCAGGGATGCCGTGCTCAGGGATTAGGCTCGTCCCATGGGCAGTCACCCGGAAAACCTGCCGACCCCGACCACCCCGGCCGGCCGCGAGGGGCTCGAAGCCGTGCTCGCCCGGCCCGACCGTGCGGTCGTCGCCCTCGACTTCGACGGCACGCTCGCCGACATCGTCCCGGACCCCGAACAGGCGCGCGCCCACCCCGGCACCGTCGAGGCGCTCGCCGCGCTCGCACCGAAGGTCGCGGCCGTCGCCGTGATCACCGGCCGCCCGGCGGCACTCGCGGTGCGCTACGGCGGCTTCGCGGGCGTCCCCGGCCTGGAGCACCTCGTCGTGCTCGGGCACTACGGCGCCGAACGCTGGGACGCTGTGACCGGTACCGTCAACGCCCCCGCTCCGCATCCGGGCGTCACGGCGGTACGCGCCGAACTCCCCGGCCTGCTCGACGATTCCGGCGTCGGGAAGGGCGCCTGGATCGAGGAGAAGGGGCAGGCCGTCGCGGTCCACACCCGACGTGCCGAGGACCCGCAGGCGGCCTTCGACATGTTGCGCGGACCCCTCGGCGAGCTGGCCGCGCGGCACGGCCTCATCGTCGAACCGGGCCGCCTGGTCCTGGAATTGCGCCCGCCCGGCATGGACAAGGGCGTCGCGCTCGCCCGGTTCGTCGCGGAGCTGGACGCCGAGTCCGTGATCTACGCGGGCGACGACCTCGGGGACCTGGCCGCCTTCGCCGCCGTGGAGAAGCTGCGGTCCGAGGGTGCGGACGGCATCCCCGGCCTCCTGGTGTGCAGCGGCAGCGCCGAGGTGCCCGAACTGTCCGACCGCGCCGACCTGTCGTTGCCGGGCCCGGCCGCGGTGGTCGCCTTCCTGGCGGCGCTCGCCGAGCGGCTGTGACCGGCGGGCCGCTCGACGGGCCGAGTGGTCCGCCGAGCGGTCCCGCGGCCCCTCACCCCTGCCGCAGTGCCTCCAGCTGGTCCAGGAACCACTGCTGGGGCGGCAGTGCCGTCGCCGCCCCGGCCAGGCGCTCCGTGCGGGCGGAGCGTTCGCCGGCGGGCATCGTCAGCGCCTCGTGCAGGGCCTCCGCCGTGCCCGTCACGTCGTACGGGTTGACCACGATCGCGTCCTCGCCCAGCTCCTCGTACGCCCCCGCCTCGCGCGAGAGCACCAGCGCGCAGCCCTGGTCCGAGACGACCGGGACCTCCTTGGCGACCAGGTTCATGCCGTCGCGGATCGGGTTGACCAGGGCCACGTCCGCCATCCGGTACGCGGCCAGCGAGCGGGCGAAGTCGTCCTTGACGTGGAGGACGACCGGCGTCCAACTCTCCGTCCCGTACGCCCCGTTGATCTCCGTGGCCAGCGACTGCACCGCCGCCGTGTAATCCCGGTAGAGGGCGAGGTCCTGGCGGGAGGGGTAGGCGAAGGCGATGTGCACGACGCGTTCGCGCCACTCCGGGTGGGCGTCCAGCAGGGCCCGGTAGGCGTGCAGGCCGCGCACGATGTTCTTGGACAGCTCGGTGCGGTCCACCCGGACCACGGTCTTCCGGCCCTCGCCCACCTGCTCCCGCAGCGCCGCCATCCGCTCGTCCACGTCCGGCTCGTGCGCACGGCGGCGCAGGAACTCCGCGTCGGCCCCGAGGCCGTGCACCCCGATCCGGGTCCGGCCCGTGCCGCCGAGGATCTCCGTACAGCAGCCGATGAACGCGTCCGCCCAGCGGCGGGTCAGGAACGCGGCCCGGTCCGCGCCGAGGATGCCGCGCAGCAACTGCTCCGCGATGTCGTCGGGCAGCAGCCGGAAGTAGTCCACGGGCGCCCAGGGGGTGTGCGAGAAGTGGCCGATCCTCAGGTCCGGGCGCAGCTCCCGCAGCATGCCGGGAACCAGGGCCAGGTGGTAGTCCTGGACGAGGACCGAGGCTCCCGGCTCCGCCTCCTCGGCCAGCGCGCGGGCGAAGGCCCGGTTGTACGTCTCGTACGCGGCCCACTGCCTGCGGAACTCCGCGTCGAAGACCGGCTCGACGGGCGTCTGGTAGAGCATGTGGTGGACGAACCACAGCACCGAGTTCGCAATGCCGTTGTAGGCGTCGGCGTGCACCTCCGCGTCGATGTCCAGCATCCGGACGCCCGGCTCCCCGACCCCGCGGCGGACCGCCTCGCGGTCGCCGTCGCCGAGGGCCGCGCAGACCCACAGCTTGTCGTCGACGGCGCTCAGCCCGGAGACGAGACCGCCCCCGCCGCGTTTGGCGTCGAGCGTCCCGTCCTCACCGAGCGTGTACGAGACGGGGCCGCGGTTGGACGCGACGAGGACCTGGGAAGCGGTGGAACGGGTGGAACCGGTGGAAGGCGTGTGCTCGGAGACCATGTACCGGAACCTAGCCCGTGAGCCCGGCCCCCAAACGCCCGGCGGCTCCACCCGGCACCGCCTCAGACGGCCCGGCCGCTCCGGCCGCCCACAGCCTCACCCGGCCCCGGCGTTCCGGGCGCTCACCCCTCACGCCGCCCACCGCCTCACGCCACCCACCGCCTCACGCCGCCCACCGCTCCGCGTACTCCGCGATCTCCCGCATCGGCGGCCGCTCCTCGGTGTCCACCGGGTGCGTACGGGGGACGAAGCCGCCCTCGCCGCGCTCGAACTGGGTCAGCGACGGCCGCACCAGATGGCCGCGCGAGAGCCTGAGCTGCGCCGTACGGTAGATCGCCGCCGCCATGCGGCCCAGCGCCTGCCCGTCCTGGTGGCGATGGAGGCGTACGCCGACGTCCACCTGGGCCAGCGCGTCCAGGCCCACCGTGTGCAGCGCGTCCACCAGCAGCCCCAGCTCCACTCCGTAACCGACCGGGAACGGCAGCCGCTCCAGCAGGGAGCGCCGCACCGCGTATTCACCGCCCAGCGGCTGGACGAACCCGGCCAGCCGCGGCCAGTGCAGATTGAGCAGCGGGCGTGCCACCAGTTCGGTGACGCGGCCGCCCTGACCTGCCGCGTCACCGAGCGGGCGGTCGTACATGGCCTTGACGAACTGGATGGCCGGATCGGTGAGCAGCGGCCCCACCGTCCCCGAGACGAAGTCCGCCGAGAAGTCCCTGAGATCCGCGTCCACGAAGCAGACGATCTCGCCGCTGGTCACCAGGAGTGAGCGCCACAGTACCTCGCCCTTGCCGGGCAGCGCCGGGATCCGGGGCAGGATCGCGTCCCGGTGGACCACCCGTGCGCCTGCCGCCCGTGCCACGGCCGCGGTGGCGTCGGTGGAGCCGGAGTCGATCACCACGAGTTCGTCGACGAGCCGGACCTTCTCCATCAGCTCCCGGCGGATCGTCGCCACGATCGCGCCGACCGTGGCCTCCTCGTTGAGCGCGGGCAGCACCACGCTCACGGTCGTACGGCGCGGGTCGGCGGTCCGGGCGTCGGCGAGCCGGTTCAGCGGGCGGTCGCCGGACGACCAGGAACGCCTGGTCAGCCAGCGTTCCACCTCTTCGAGCACGGTCGGCACTCCCTGTGTGTGATCCATCTCGCGGTTCGGACGGCTATCTCGACGGTCCGGTGCTTCGGTTACAGTCTTGAACAACGCGTATCGCCGTCGCATGTCGGGGTCGGAGCGCGCATAAACGCCTGGATCGAAGATCCAGCGCCATAGAGCTCATCCAGAGGGACTGAGGGAACGGCCCGTTGAAGTCCCGGCAACCCTCCTGCCGACCGCGAGGTCACGGTGGGGAAGGTGCCAATTCCGTCTTGCGGCGAAATGCGCCGCGAGGAAGATGAGGAGAAAGGGACCTCCGCCATCATGGCTGTTCAGACCGTTGCAGGTACCACCGTTCCTTCCGCCCCGGCCGTCGACCTCGGTCCCGCCGCGGCGCTTTCCTGCCGCGAGTGCGGCGAGCGGTTCGAACTCGGCCCCCTGTTCGCCTGCGCCTCCTGTTTCGGACCGCTGGAAGTGGCGTACGACCTGCCCACCGGCTCCCCCGAGGAGCTGCGCAAGCGCATCGAGGCCGGCCCGGACAACATCTGGCGGTACGCCCCGCTGCTGCCCGTCCCCGCCGACGTGGCGGAGAAGCCCAACATCAACCCCGGCTTCACCAAGCTCGTCAAGGCCGACAACCTCGCCCGCGAGCTGGGCGTCACCGGCGGCCTGTACGTCAAGGACGACTCCGGCAACCCGACGCACTCCTTCAAGGACCGGGTCGTCGCCATCGCCGTCGAGGCCGCCCGCGCCTTCGGGTTCACCACCCTCTCCTGCTCCTCCACGGGCAACCTGGCCGGGGCCGTCGGCGCCGCCGCCGCCCGCGCCGGACTGCGCTCCTGCGTGTTCATCCCGCACGACCTGGAGCAGGGCAAGGTCGTCATGGCCGCGGTGTACGGCGGTGAGCTGGTCGGTATCGAGGGCACCTACGACGACGTCAACCGCTTCTGCTCCGAGCTCATCGGCGACCCGCTCGGCGAGGGCTGGGGCTTCGTCAACGTCAACCTCCGTCCGTACTACGGCGAGGGTTCCAAGACGCTGGCGTACGAGATCTGCGAGCAGCTCGGCTGGAAGCTGCCCGACCAGATCGTCATCCCGATCGCGTCCGGCTCCCAGCTCACCAAGATCGACAAGGGGTTCCAGGAGCTGATCGAGCTGGGCCTCGTCGAGGACAAGCCGTACAAGATCTTCGGCGCCCAGGCCGAGGGCTGCTCCCCGGTCTCCGCCGCCTTCAAGGCCGGCCACGACGTGGTACGTCCCCAGAAGCCGAACACCATCGCCAAGTCGCTGGCCATCGGCAACCCGGCGGACGGCCCGTACGTGCTGGACATCGCCCGGCGCACCGGCGGCGCGGTGGAGGACGTCACCGACGAGCAGGTCGTCGACGCGATCAAGCTGCTGGCCCGCACCGAGGGCATCTTCGGCGAGACGGCGGGCGGGGTGACCGTCGGCGTGACGAAGAAGCTGGTCGAGGCCGGCGTGATCGACCCGGCGCTCACCACCGTCGTCCTGAACACCGGCGACGGACTCAAGACGCTTGACGCGGTCGCCCCCACCTCGCAGGCCACGGCGACCATCAAGCCGAGCCTGGACGCGTTCCGCGCCGCGGGCCTCGCCTCCGCCTGACCACTCCGACCACAGCAGCAAGAAAGGCGTCCGCCATGAGCGTCAAGGTCCGCATCCCCACCATCCTCCGCACCTACACGGGCGGCCAGGCCGAGGTCACGGCGGAGGGCGCGAAGCTCTCCGAGGTCATCGAGTCCCTGGAGAAGGACCACCCGGGCATCGCGGCCCGCGTCCTGGACGACCAGGGCAAGCTGCGCCGCTTCGTCAACGTGTACGTCAACGACGACGACGTGCGTTTCGAGGGCGGCCTCGACGCCGCCACCCCGGACGGCGCGGGCGTCTCGATCATTCCCGCGGTCGCCGGCGGCTGCTGAGCCGGTCCGGAGCGGTTCGGGCCGGTTCACGCCGGGTCGGTTCGGGCCGGGTCGGGCCGGTTCACGCCGGGTCGGTTCGAGCCGGGTCGGTTCGGGTCGACGTGCTCCCCGGCCGGTGTGAGCCCTATGGGGCCGTCGAGACCGGTGTGGCCATCGCGCCTTCGCGGGACCACCGTTGCCCCCTCCGCTCCAGAAGCGGAGGGGGCAATTCTGCATGGTTGAGCGCGGTACAGTTGGGGAAGCCCCGTCCGCTGCTCGTGCCGCCCGCATATGAGAATGCGCCCGGCCCCGATAAGAAGCAGCCAATGTACGTGAACCTCTTGCGGCATAAGTGGCCTTTGACTGGCCCGACTTGCCCGTACATCTCAGGAAACGCTCCTATTCGCGTGTTCAGCCGCCCCCAGATTTCTCGTCCGATTGACCTGTTGCAGAGGGCAGTTGGACGGATACATTCGGCCGCGGTCGACGCGCTGCGGCGCCGCGCACCCTCTCCTGTCGGAGGGTGAGTCGTGACCCGGGCCCGCGAAGTGCGGTCCCGTGCAAGGGCCAGTAATAGGGGAGTTAGGCATGGCTCAGGGCACCGTCAAGTGGTTCAACGCGGAGAAGGGGTACGGCTTCATCGCGGTCGACGGTGGTGCGGATGTTTTCGTCCACTACAGCGCGATCCAGATGGACGGGTACCGCACCCTCGAAGAGGGTCAGCGAGTTGAATTCGAGATCTCGCAGGGCCAGAAGGGGCCCCAGGCCGACATGGTCAAGCTCGCTGTCGGCTGAGGCCGGCGCGTCTGTCCGACGACACCACTCACGCACGTAGGGCCCGACCCCCCTGGAGTTCTCCAGCAGGGATCGGGCCCTACGCGCGTTCCGGGACCGCCGCCGCCCTCGGGGCACGTACCTGCGGCGGGCCCCGCGCGGCACCGCCGGCGGCCCCGGACCACATGGCGGGCACTCGCCCGAGGCGCTTGCACTCTCGGGGGTCGAGTGCTAATCATTGGCGTTAGCACTCTCCAGGTGAGAGTGACAGAACTTGGACCGGGCCGGTGAGGTCCGCAGGTGCGGTGGGGCAAGGAACCACCACGCAGCAGGCCGTCCGTCGCGGGCGCCTCTCGGTCCGGAGCAATCCACCCCTGTCCGGGAGGACCACTTCACATGGCCAAGATCATCGCGTTCGACGAGGAGGCACGGCGCGGTCTCGAGCGCGGGATGAACCAGCTCGCCGACGCCGTCAAGGTCACCCTCGGCCCCAAGGGCCGTAACGTCGTCCTCGAGAAGAAGTGGGGCGCGCCCACGATCACCAACGATGGTGTTTCCATCGCCAAGGAGATCGAGCTCGAGGACCCGTACGAGAAGATCGGTGCGGAGCTGGTCAAGGAGGTCGCCAAGAAGACGGACGACGTCGCCGGCGACGGTACGACCACCGCCACCGTTCTCGCCCAGGCTCTCGTCCGCGAGGGTCTGCGCAACGTCGCCGCGGGCGCCAACCCGATGGCCCTCAAGCGCGGTATCGAGAAGGCCGTCGAGGCCGTCTCCGCCGCTCTGCTGGAGCAGGCCAAGGACGTGGAGACCAAGGAGCAGATCGCCTCCACCGCCTCCATCTCCGCCGCCGACACCGAGATCGGCGCCAAGATCGCCGAGGCGATGGACAAGGTCGGCAAGGAAGGCGTCATCACCGTCGAGGAGTCCCAGACCTTCGGTCTGGAGCTGGAGCTCACCGAGGGTATGCGCTTCGACAAGGGCTACATCTCGGCGTACTTCGCCACCGACATGGAGCGTATGGAGGCGTCGCTCGACGACCCGTACATCCTGATCGTCAACTCGAAGATCGGCAGCGTCAAGGACCTGATCCCGCTGCTGGAGAAGGTCATGCAGTCGGGCAAGCCGCTGCTGATCATCGCCGAGGACGTCGAGGGCGAGGCGCTCTCCACCCTGGTCGTCAACAAGATCAAGGGCACCTTCAAGTCCGTCGCCGTCAAGGCTCCGGGCTTCGGTGACCGCCGCAAGGCCATGCTCGCGGACATCGCCATCCTCACCGGTGGCACCGTGATCTCCGAGGAGGTCGGTCTCAAGCTGGAGAACGCCGGCCTGGACCTGCTCGGCCGTGCCCGCAAGGTGGTCATCACCAAGGACGAGACGACGATCGTCGACGGCGCCGGTGACAGCGACCAGGTTCAGGGTCGCGTCAACCAGATCCGTGCCGAGATCGAGAACTCCGACTCGGACTACGACCGCGAGAAGCTCCAGGAGCGTCTGGCGAAGCTGGCCGGCGGCGTGGCCGTCATCAAGGCCGGCGCCGCCACCGAGGTGGAGCTCAAGGAGCGCAAGCACCGCATCGAGGACGCGGTGCGCAACGCCAAGGCCGCCGTCGAGGAGGGCATCGTCGCCGGTGGTGGCGTGGCTCTGCTCCAGGCCTCGGCCGTCTTCGAGAAGCTCGACCTCACGGGCGACGAGGCGACCGGCGCCAACGCCGTGAAGCTCGCGCTGGAGGCCCCGCTCAAGCAGATCGCCGTCAACGGTGGTCTCGAGGGTGGCGTCGTCGTGGAGAAGGTCCGCAACCTTCCGATCGGTCACGGCCTCAACGCCGCGACCGGTGAGTACGTCGACATGATCGCCGAGGGCATCCTCGACCCGGCGAAGGTCACGCGTTCCGCTCTGCAGAACGCCGCGTCCATCGCCGCGCTGTTCCTCACCACCGAGGCCGTCATCGCCGACAAGCCCGAGAAGGCCGGCGCGGCCGCTCCGGGCGGCATGCCGGGCGGTGACATGGACTTCTGATCGGCCTGCCGATCACGAAGTTCCCCGTACGTCCCTCAGGGGCGGTACCTCCATCACGGAGGTGCCGCCCCTGAGGCGTTGGTGGAGGTGGCCGGGGAGGGGTGTGGGGCGCGGTGCGGGCGGTAAGGAGGGGAGGAGCCCGGAGGCGGGTCGGAGAGCTCCTCGGAGGCGGGCCGGCACGCCCCCTCGCCGGGGCGGGACACTTCCGCCTGCGGGGGCGGAAGGCCGCGGATGCAGGCCGGGAAGCCCCTCGCCTCGGGTCGAGGAGCCCTTCGCCGCGGGGCGGGAAGTCCTTCGCCGCGCGATGGGAAGCCCCGTGCGGGGCTGTGTGGCCGATCATTCCGTAGTCGGACGGTGGCGGAGGGCGTTCGGCATGGCCGAATGGGGTCTTGCGGCGACCTTCCCGGTGCGGCAGCACGGGTCCGGGCGGTTTCGCCGATGCCGGTGGCGCGCCCCCCGCGCCTGAGGTAGTGCGGCCTTGAAGGCGGTCGGAGGGGCGGGGGGCGGTTCGGCGGATCTGTGACCGGCGGTTCCCTCTCCTGGCAGCTCACCGCCCGATCAGGCCCTTCAGGTCCGCGATTGGTCCAGTCCACTTCGGTGTCACGCGCCTCCGGTGTGCGACTGCACATGGCGGCCACCCGATGTCGCGCGCCGGGCCGGAGCGTCGGCCTCCACTCTTCTCCGCTCACGCTATCCAGCCAACTTCAGGCGGTAAGTCGGAATCATGCGTACCGGTTCTGCGGCGGGACATGATGGCTCTGGTGTTCACGTGGTGAACACCAGTCGCATGAATAACGTCAGTTATGCAGGCGCAAAGTGGTCATTACGGTTTCCATTCACACAGAAGGGAAGGTCTCATGAAGCAGCAGAAGAAGGCTTACGTGAAGCCGTCGCTGTTCAAGCAGGGCGACTTCTCGAAGAAGACCGCCGGTTACTTCTACGGCTCGTACAAGGAGTACTGGGTCCGCCGTTTCGTCTAAACCGGACCTCGGATTCCTGTGCGACGTATGAGAACTTCCGGAAGGTGAACATGCCCGGCCATCTGCGTGACTACTTCGTCGTTCTGCCGGACAGCGCGGCGGGCGCGGCGGTGGCCGGGCGGCTTCCCGCGCAGGAGTCGGCCGGGCCGGCCGCGACGGGGGGCGACGTTCTGACCGTCGCCCACCCGTCAGGCCGGCCCTGGATCGTCGCCCGTCCGGCGTTCCGCAAGGTGAGCCACCTCCGCCGGGGCGACGACGCCCTCGTGCTCATCGGGCCCGACCGCGTTCCCGAGGCCGTACTCTCCGGCCTGCTGGAGGGCGCCCGCGACCGTACCGGCCTGGAGCGCCGCCTGGCCCGGCTGCCCGGCCTGCACCACGTGATCGCCCAGCTCTGCGGGCAGACCTGGATCAGGGGCACCGCCTCCGGGCTGCGCCGGATCTACCACGCCCGGCACCCGGAGGCCGGAACCATCGCCTCCGACCGCCCGGCCGCCCTCGCCCGGCTGATCGACGCGCCTCTGGACGACGGAGCGCTCGCCCTGCGCATGCTCGACTTCCTGCCGCACCCCCTCAGCCGCCGTGTCGTGTGGCGCGGGGTGCACGAGACCGGCGCCGGGTACGGCCTGACCCTGCCGGTCGCAGCACCGGGCACGGCCGCCCTCCCCGGCCCCACGGAGCACCGCTGGTGGGAGCCGCCGGCCCCCGAACTCCCGCTGGCCGAGGGCGCACGGGCCCTCGGTGAGGCCATCGCCGCCTCCGTACGAGCCCATGTCGGCGGCCTGGACCGGATCAGCTGCGAACTGTCCGGGGGCCTGGACTCCACCTCCCTCACCTTCGCCGCCCGTGCGACCGGTCCGCAGCGGCTCTCGCTGCTCACCGTCGCCGCCCGCGACCGCTACAGCGAGGACGAGACCTGGGCACGGCGGGCGGTGGAGCTGGCCGGGCAGGACGATCGCGGCACGGCTCCGGCCCCGGCCGGACACGCGGCCTCCACCGCCGACCGCCGCGCGGCCACCCTGGACCACCGTGTCATCCCCGCCGGCGACGCCCCCTACTTCTACGCCGATCTGGCGTCCTGCGCCGCCGAGTTGAACGACGAACCACTCCCGGTCGCCCCCGGCCGGGCCCGTGCGGACCTCCTCCTCGGCCGTGCCCACGCCACCGGATCCCGCTACCACCTCACCGGCTACGGCGGCGACGAACTCTTCCTCGGCCTGCCCCACGCCTACCAGGACCTCTTCCACGGGAACCCGTTCACCGCCTGGAACCACCTCAGCGGTCTGCGCCACCAGTTCGGCTGGCCGCTCCTGCCCACGGTGAAGGCGCTGCTGGACCGGTCCGGCTTCCGCCGCTGGCTCGCCGGAGCCGTCACCGTCGAACCCCAGCCGGTGGCCAGGACCCCGCTGCTCTCCTGGGGCGTACGGCAGTCCCTGCGCCCCTGGTTCACCGAGCACGCCAACGCCCTGATCACCGAGGAGTTCCGGGCCGCCGCCGAGCACGCCGAGCCGATCGACCCGTGGCGCGGGCGGCACGTCGACATCGACGCGGTACGCATGGGGGCCCGGCACTTCCAGGCGATGGAGGACATCGGCACGACGATCGGCCTGCCGGTCGCCGCCCCCTTCTACGACGACCGCGTCCTGGAGGCGACCCTCGCCGTACGCCTTCCGGACCGGATCAGCCCCTGGCGCTACAAGCCGCTGCTCGTCGAGGCCATGCGCGGCGTGGTCCCGGACGCGCTGCTGGCCCGGACCACGAAGGACCACATGTCCTCCGACGAACACCAGGGCCTGCGCGAACACGGCCCGGAACTCGCCGCGTTGTGGACCGGCTCCCGGCTCGCCGAACGCGGCCTGGTCGATGCCCGCCACCTGCTCCGGCTCGCCGCCGAACCCTTCTCGCCGGTCCTGGTCGAGCACTCCATCGGCTCCACCGTGGCCGGGGAGACCTGGCTCCGCACGGCCGAGAACGCCTGGCCGGCGTCCCTGTCCCATCGAACCCCTGCCCCTACCCGTACCCGTACCAGCGAGGCATCCCTGTGAAGCTCAGAAAAGGCATCGCCGTCACCACCACCGAGTACGGCGGCGTGCTCCTCGACGAGAACGACGGCAGCTACTGGCAGTTGAACGACACCAGCGTCATCGTCGTCGACACGCTGGCCGCCGGGCACGGGCCCGAGACCGCCGTCGAGCGGATCGTCGCGGCCTTCGACGTCGAGCGCGCCGAGGCGGAGTCGGATGTCGCGGAGCTGACCCGTCAGCTCGTCGAGGCGAAGATCCTGCACGCATGACCACCGAGATGACGATGCCGCGCCGGGGCGCGGGGGCGGGCGGGATACGGCTGCGTACGGCCATCGCCGCCGCGTTCGTCCTGGCCCGCCTCAAGCCGGGACGGCTGCGCCGGGTGCTGGCCGCGTGTGCGCGGGGCGCGCGTCCCGCCACGTACGCGGAGACGCTGGAGGTGTTCGAGGCGGTGGTGTCCACCAGCCGCCGCTGCGCGGGCCGTTACGGCTGTCTGCCGCGTTCGGTCGCCATCGCCCTGGCCTGCCGGATGTCGGGCGTCTGGCCCGACTGGTGCGCGGGGGTGCGGGCGGCACCGCCGTTCGCCCCGCATGCTTGGGTGCAGGCGGGGGGTCGTACGGTCGGGGAGCAGGCGGAACCGGCCGATCTGCGTCCCTTGATGGTGGTGACGGCAGACGGAGGGGGTCCGGGTGAGCACGGCCGCGGGGACGACGACCGGCGCGGGGCGGAACGAGCCCGCTGACGACGGGGAGCCGCGCGGGCCCGAACCGCAGGTCAGGGCCGACGACGACGCTGGGGACGGGCCTGCGGACGAGTCCGGGGCCCCCGGCAGCCCCGCCCCCGCCTCCTCGCCCGCACCCTCCCCTCTCCGCCTGCTCCTCTCCCGCGTCCGTCCGCACCGGGGCGTTCTCGTCCGCGCCGGCCTGCTCTCGCTCGCCGGGTCCGGGGCGGGGCTGGCGATGCCGTTGACGGCGAAGTACGCGGTGGACGCGTTCGCCGCCGACCGCTCGCCCGTGGGCCCGCTCGTCGCGTTGACCGCGCTCGTGCTGGCCGGGGCCTGCCTCTCCGCGTACGGGCGCTATCTCATGGCCCGTACGGGAGAAGGCGTCGTCCTGCGGGCACGCGACCAACTCGTGGGCCGCATCATGCGGTTGACGGTCCCGGCGGTGGACCGGCTGACTCCGGGCGACCTCCAGTCGCGCGTCACCAGTGACACGACCCTGCTGCGCACGGTCCTCTCCAGCGGTCTGGTCGAATCGTTCAACAGCGTGCTGATGCTGCTCGGCACGATCGCCTTCATGGCGTACATGGACCTGACGCTGCTCGGCGTGACCCTCGTCGTGATCGTCGGCATCGGGGCCGTGACGTCCCTGCTGATGCCGCGCATCCAGCGGGCCCAGCTCCGGGCGCAGGAGGCCGTGGGCGCGATGGGCGCGGCGCTGGACCGGGTGCTCCAGGCGTTCCGTACGGTCAAGGCGAGCGGGGCGGAGGAGCGGGAGACGGCGGCCGTGGCAGCGGCGGCCCGGCACGCGCACGACCGGGGCGTCGCGGTGGCGCGGTGGTCCTCGGTCTCCGACGTCACGATGATGATGTCGATCCAGCTGGCGTTCCTGGCGGTGCTCGGCGTGGGCGGCGCACGGGTCGCCTCCGGTTCGCTGGAGATATCGTCGCTGATCGCGTTCCTGCTGTACCTCTTCTACCTGATGGGCCCGATCGGCGGCCTGGTCGAGGGCTGGACGGGCCTGCAGAGCGGGCTTGCGGCGGTGCGCAGGATCGACGAGGTGGAGTCGCTGCCCGGCGAACCGGCCACGCCCCCCGCGCCCGTACGGCAGCAGACCGCCCCCGCGCTCGTACGGGACCAGGCCCCCGCGACACCGCTCGGCGTCGCGTTCCAGGACGTGGCCTTCGGCTACGGGGACGAGCGCGCCCCCGCCCACCGGGGCGTCACGTTCGATGTGCCGGCGGGCGGGATGGTGGCGCTGGTGGGCCCGTCGGGTGCGGGCAAGTCCACGGTGTTCAGCCTGCTGGAACGGTTCTACGACCACGACGGCGGCACGATCACCGTGGACGGCCGGGACATCCGGGACTGGCCGCTGGCCGAACTGCGGGGCGCACTGGCGTACGTGGAACAGGACGCGCCGGTCCTCGCCGGGACGCTGCGGGAGAACCTGCTCTTCGCCGCCCCGGACGCCGACGAAGGGGCGCTGGTGTCGGCGGTCGCCCGCACGCGGCTGGACACCCTGGTCGAGCGGCTGCCCGAGGGACTGGACACGGCGGTCGGCCACCGGGGCGTCACTCTCTCCGGCGGTGAGCGCCAGCGCATCGCCATCGCTCGGGCGCTGCTGCGCCGCCCCCGCCTGCTGCTGCTCGACGAGGTGACCTCGCAGCTGGACGCGGTCAACGAACAGGCCCTCCGGGACGTCATCCTCGAACTGGCGCAACAGACGACGGTGTTGGTCATCGCGCACCGCCTGTCCACGGTCCGGCACGCGGACCGCATCGTGGTCCTGGAGGAGGGCCGGGTCCGCCGCGCGGGCACGCATGACGAGCTGATCGTCGAGGACGAGCTGTACCGCGAACTGGCGACGACCCAGCTGGCGGCGGACGCGCGGTGAGGGGCCGCCGGGCGGCGGCCCGGCGGAGTGAGCGCAGCTGAGGGAGGGCATGGGGCGTGGCGAGGGCGGAGAGGGACGAGGGCGCGGAGGACACGGATTCCCCGGCTGTCACGCGCGGTGCGGGCGCGGAGGACACGGATTCCCCGGCTGTCACGCGCGGTCCGGGCGTGGAGCTGACCGCCCGGTTCGCCGCGGAGGTCGACTGGTCGCTGGTGGTCGATCCGGCCGATCCCCACGGCTTCGGGCCGTACGGGCCGGACCTCCTGGTACGGCTCTGGTCGCCCGACCGGCGGACGGCCGCAGACGCCTGCGCCGACCTCCACTTCGCGTGCTGCGGCGACGGCAGTTCGGTGCGGCCCGCGGCCCCCGAGGTGCTTCCGTTCCTCGTCCAGGCGGTACAGGACCCGGTCGTGAAGGTGCGTTCGCAGATCCTGGCCACGCTCGCCGTGCTCGCCCGCGCGGGGAACACCGCCCGTACCGCCCGGCCCGATCCGAAGCTCGGCGGGTGGCGGCCCACCGCTCCCGCCACCTGGCCCGCGGCCTGGGGCCGGGCTGTCGACGCGCTGCTGCCGCAGCTCGCCGCCGACGACGAAGATGTACGGATCGGGGTGGTGTCGGTTCTCGCACGGGCCACCGACCGGGCGGACGACGTCATCGACGGCATCCGGGACCGTTTCGCCTGCGAACCGAACCGGTCGGTGGCCGAGCAACTCGTGCTCGCGGTGGGCGAACTCGCCGGCCACGCGGTCGACCGGCGCGAGGAGGCCATCTCCTGGCTGCGGCAGAGGATGGGCGACACCGGGAAGCGCGAGGAGCCCGACATCGACGGCGACATCGACGTGTGGCTCGCCTGGTACGAACAGTACGGGCACGATGTCCGGCTGTCCGCGGTCGTCGCGCTGCGCCGTGTCCTGCCCGGCCACCCGGACCCGGCGTACGCCCGGACCACCGCCGATGTGCTGCTCGGACCGTCACTCTCCGACGCCCCCCGCCACCGGGGCTCCCGCTCTTCGTACGTCGAGCGGGTCACCGCCGCGGACGCGCAACTCGACGGCGACCTGCCGGGGCGGCTCGTTCTCGCGCGGGGACTGCTGCGCCAGGAGACCGCCGCCCACCACGAGGGCGGTCTGCGGATCGCGGCGGCCCTGATGTCCGGGTGGCGTTCGGCCGTACCGGAACTCCTGCCGGACGTGGCCCAGCTCATCGACACGGCCGACCCGGCGAACCGTGCCTTCGCTCTGCGACTCCTCGCCATGTGCGGTGCCGCGGCCCGCCCTTGGGCCGACCGGGTGGCGGCGCACCTCGCCGAGGAGGACGAACCGTACGAGCCCGCGCGGCGGTACGCGGTGTGGGCGCTGAGCCGGATGGGGGACGAGCGGTGCCTGGCACCGCTGGTCGCCGGGCTGCTGTCCGGCCGGTCCATGGGGTTCGCGGTGTGGCCCCCCACCACCTCCACCTGCGCCTGGGAGGAGAGCGACCTCAACTACCCGGAAGCTCTGCGTCTGTTCGGTGCTCACGCCGGGGTGCTCCTCGGCCCTCTGCTGGCGCGGGCCAGGTCCGCCCCGTCCTCCGAACAGGGCGCGTACTACGCGATCGTGCGGCGGTGGCACCTTGAGGGAGCCCCCGTGGTCGAGCGGCTGGTCGAGCTGTTGGACGAGAACGAGAACGAGAACGAGAACGAGGGCGAGCGGCAGGGCGACGGCGAGGGACAGGGCGACGGCGAGGGCCAGGGACAGGGCGAGGGGCAGGGCCAGGGTGACGGCGAGGGACAGGGCGAGGGCCAGGGACAGGGCGAGGGCGAGCCGTGGACCGTGGCGGTGCAGGCCCTGAGCCTGCTGGACGCGGGCCCCGTCGCGGCGGCCCACCGTGACCGGCTGCGGGAACGACTGGGCCCGCCGCGGTTCTGGCCGGACACCACGCGGGTCGACCCGTTCGTCCACTTCGCCCTGACCGGCGACGGCGAACCCTTGTTGGCCGTGCTGGACGTGCTGGACACCGCCGGGGAGAGCCGTGGCCCGTTCGGCGGGCTGGGCGCCACGGCCACCGACCGGGACCGCGTTCGCGCCTGTGCGGCGCTGGGGCCGCTCGCGTCCGGTGCGGTGGACTGGCTGCGCGGACTGTTCCGGGAAGCTCTCCGCGAGAAGCCCCGCCACCCGTCCTCCACGCCGAAGGGAGCCGTGGAGACGGCTCGGGCCCTGTGGCGGGTGACCGGCGATGCGGACGAAGTCGTGCCCGCGCTGCTGGAGTTGACCGCGACCAGCGCGCGGCAGGCGTACGCGACTCCGGGAGGCGTCGGGCCCCTGCTCCTGCTCGCCGAGGTCGCCGCCACGCATCCGCCCGTGGCTGACCAGGTGGCGGAGCGGCTGTACGCCACCGCGCGGGCGCGTGTCGAGGGCGACTGCCGCTCCGAGGCGCTGAAGGTCCTCCGGGCCCTGTGGGAGCTGACTCGGGACGGGCGGCGGATCGCCCCGGTTCTGGTCGAGCTGGTGCGGATCTGCCCGCCCGGCGGCTACCCGCCCACGATCGTCGAACCCCTGGACCTTCTCGCCGAGGTCGCCACGGCCGACCCGGCCTGCGCGGCGGACGCGGCCCCACGGGTGCGGTACCTGCTCGACACCGATGAGCGCCCGGTCAGCCACGGCCAGTGGCGCGCCGTCCTCAGCGACGAGTCGGTGCTGGCGGCGGTGCGGAGAGTCCTCGACGCGGCGGAGGGCGCGGAGGCGTAGGCCGTACGGGCGTCACCGTACGGGTGCCCCCTCCGGTCCGGGGCGCCCGCGATGGACCTTCCGGTGCTGTGACGACTGTCACTCGGATGTCCTCGGGGGTCGTGTCGACCGGATCCCGCTCGCCGGGCGTATACCCGGTGAAGCGAAAGATCCGGGAGCGACTTTTGACCGTCGAGGAGTTCGAAGAGTTCTACGCCCGGGCGGTCGCGCGTCTCACAGGCCAGCTGTACGTGATGACCGGTGACCTCCAGGAGGCGCAGGACGTCGTGCAGGAAGCCTTCGTCAAGGCGTGGGTCCGGCGCGGGCGGCTGGAGCGCGAGGGGCAGCCCGAGGCGTGGATCCGTACGGTCGCCTGGCGTCTCGCGGTGAGCCGCTGGCGTTTCCGGCGGCGTTCGGCGGACGCGTGGGGCCGGGGGAGCGCGCAGTTCCCGGAGCATGTCGCGCCGCCGGGCCCGGACCATGTGGCGCTGGTCGCCGCGCTCCGGGAACTGCCCGCGCAGCAGCGGCGGACCCTGACCCTGCACTACCTGTGCGACCTCACGGTCGAGCAGATCGCCGGGGAGACCGGGCTTTCCACCAGCACGATCAAGACGCATCTGGTCCGCGGCAGGGCGGCGCTCGCCCACCGGTTGCAGGACCCCCGCATCGAGGAGGCACGTGATGTCTGAACGGCGGGATCCGTTGCGGTCCCTGTTCCGGGAGGCCGGCGAGTTCGGACAGATCCGCGTTGGCGCGGACGACGCGGCGGGGATCACCCGGCGCGGCATGCGCGCCCAGCGCCGCCGGATGGCCGTGGTCGCGGTGGGCGTCTGCCTGGTCGTCGGCGGGGGCGGCGCGGCGGCGGTGGGCCTGCTGCCGGTACGGCCGGAACCGGTCGCCCCCGCCACGAGCCCGACGCCCAGCTACCCGTCCCCCGTACCCTCCGACCGCTCACCGACCCATCCTCCGACGTCACCGTCACCGACCAGGACGTTCCCCGGCGGACCGAGGAGTACGGGGAGTGCGGGGAGTACGGGGGCGGAGGATCCGTCGGGTCGCCCGGACGGACGGCCCACGCGGACGAGTGCCGGCATCAGCAGGACAGCGTCGCCGCAGACCCCGCCGACGGCCACGGCTTCGGCGACGGCTTCGGCGATGTCGGATGGGGCCGAGTCGATGAACTGACTCCGGCGGCGTCGGCGTCGGCGTCGGCGTCGATCCGGTCCTGATCCCGATCTTGACTCAGATGGGGACAGGCAGCGCTCTCCTTCCCCTTCCCCTCTCCTTCCCATCTCTCCCGCTTCCTCTCCCCGTGCCCCGGCGGCTTCCCCGGGCGGTCCCGTACGCCTACGCCTCGGCGTCTCCGTGAGGCGCGCCCGAAAGGTGCCCGAGTTGACCACGCTCTCCCCCGGCCCACGGCTACCCGACTCCCACCCGGCGGCGGCCCCCGAGCCCCGGTACTCCATGCGCACCGAAGGCCGGCAGCCTGCCGTGCCGCCCGAGGGCTGGGGACTCCTCGCGCCGCCCGAGGGTGGGGGAGTTGCTGCGGGCGGCGGCCCCGGCCCCGGGCCCGGCCCCGGACCCGGTCCTCGGGTGGGGTGGCTGCGCCGGGTGGCGGCGCGGCTGACCCCCGCCGACCGCACCGTGCTGGGGCTTTACCTCCTGACGCGCCTATCCCTGTGGCTCACGGCCCACCTCGCCCGCTGGCTGTTCCCCGCCCAGTCCGGCGCACGGGAGGCGGCCCCGGTCCTGGCGCCCTTCCAGCAGTGGGACGCGAACCACTACCTCCACATAGCGCGCGACGGCTACTTCCCGGCGGGCGCGGGCCCGTGGACCAGCGGCTGGGACAACCGGGAGGCGTTCTTCCCCGGTTACCCCCTCGTCCTCCGGGCCGTGCACACGGCCGTCCCGGACTGGACGGCGGCCGGTCTGCTGATCTCGTTCGTCGCGGGGGCCGTGGCGGTCGTGGCCCTGGCCCGTATCGCGCGGGCGTACCTGCCGGAGGGCGCGGCGGGCTCCCGCACAGCCCTCTTCTTCCTCCTTTCCCCCTGCGCGGTGTTCCTGGCGGCGGGCTACACGGAGGCGCTGTTCCTCGCGTGTGCGCTGCCCGCCTGGCTGGCGGCGATGAAGCACCGCTGGGCGCTCGCCGCCGTGCTGACCGCGCTGGGGACGACGGTACGGATCAGCGGCCTGTTCCTCGCGGCGGCCATCGGGCTGCTGTTCCTCCTGACGGCGGCACGGGAGCGGGAGAGGCGGAGGAGCCGGCGGGCGGCGGGCTGGACCCTGCTTCCGGCGCTGCCCCCGGCCGCGTACAGCTGGTACCTCCACACGCACACCGGTGACTGGATGGCGTGGAAGCACGCGCAGGAACGCGGCTGGTACCGAACGTTCCACACGCCCTGGGAGGCGTGGGGGAACACATGGGCCGGGGCGTTCGGCCGGACGCAGACGACGGGCTACGCCCTCATGTTCCAGGCGGAGTTGGCGGCGATGCTGGTCGGCCTCGCACTGGCGGCCGTACTCCTGTACCGGCGCCGCTGGCCCGAGGCGGTGTACGTGGCCCTCAGCCTGTGGGCGCTCGGCACGTCGTACTGGTACACGTCCATCCCGCGCGCGACACTGCTGTGGTGGCCGCTGTGGATCGGCCTGGCGGCGCTGAGCCTGAGCCGGCCGTGGTTCAGAACGGTGTACCTGTGCGTGGCGGCCCCGGTGACCACGCTGGTCGCGCTGACGTTCCTGACGGGGAGATGGGCGGGGTGAGCGAGGCGATGCACCGTCCGCTGACCGTTGCCTGCCGCGCCTGCGCTCGCCGTCGGCTGTCGAGCGGACGGCGGCTTCCCCCTGAGCAGGCCCGATGGCGGCGAACTGATTGGTGTGGGCTGAGGACGAGTTGGAACGTTGGAGGGTGACCGCATCCATCGCACAGCTCAGTGACCCCCACCTCACGATGGTGGTGCTGAGCAGCGCACGCATCAGCGTGCCAATGCTGGAGCCGGCCAGTGGCGTCCTGCTCTCGGGCCGCTCTGGTGCCTGCGAGCCGGTAACACTCCGTGCAGGTCTCGGTGATGTTCCGCCGAAGGCGGGGCGGTCGATGACGGCGGGCCAGTTCGGTCTGCTGGCGCCGCCCCGGAAGGAGCTACTCGATGTTTTGAGTGCCGCCGCGAGTCAGCTACGCGCTGTTGTTCGGTGCCGACTGGATGCCAGTAGCCCCAATCCGAACAGAACAAGAGCCGCGATCCACGCGGGCATGCTCCCGGATGGATAGAGCGTGAGAGCCCACCACTCAGCTGCCGGCTTCCCGGAAGGGTGGAACGCGCGGCCGAGACTGGCGCTGATCAACAGGAGGAGCAGGCAGATTCCACCGGCTGCTGCCTCGTTACTGACCCGACGTACGACCAGAGCCACAGCGATGAGCAGCATCAGGTTGCGTGGGATGTCCATGCCCAAGATGAAGCCCAGCAGATGAGACACCGTCACAGCGGCTGTGATGGCCACGAGGTCCCAGCGGTCAACACGCACGACCGCTGTCCTCTCGGGAGCGTCCAGACGGCGCTCAAGGCAGTAGAGGACGGTCCCGATGACGATGAGCGGTGTGAAGTACTGGACGCGCGTACTGACCATGCCGCCAAGAAATGCCGGTACGGGGATTTCCGTCCCGCCAAGTATCCAGCAGATCACTGCCAGCAGCAGGAGGGCCAGGGACACGGTCCACCAGCGTCGTACGACGGAAAAGTAGAGCTTCACGTCGTCCCTCCCACACAGTGGGTCTGGTCTTGGGCGGCCTTGGTGAACCACTGGGCCTGCTGCTCGTCCGGAAGCTGCCGGATGCGCTGGACCTGCGTCCAGTCCTGCTCAGGGACACTCGCACGCACGTCTTCTTCGTCTATGCCTACGACCAGTAGCGCCCAGGTGTCGGCCAGGTACGGCTGGCGGCAGTCACGTATGCCGTGCAGTGCGGCGACGCCGGCGACGGCCGATCGAGCGAGGTCGACGCGGAGTTGCTCGGTGCTGTTCTCCGGCGACCAGTACAGAGGCCAAACACCGGGTTCGGGGTCGAGGTCATCGGAGGCCAGCCGCAGCGTTCGGGGCGAGGGCACGCCAGAGGCTCGCAGGTCTTCCAGCGCAGGCAGGGAGCTGTGGCGCAGATGGGAGGCCTTCTCCTTGTACTCCTCGGGCAGGCAGAGCGTCGGCGACCTGCCGACGCATACGGTGTGGCCGACACGCGCATGCGCGAGCGGGCTGTGCCCCCAGTCCGATACCAGGTTCCTGCCCGCGATGATCGTCGCCGCCAGAACGGCCACGCTCGCCACGACCAGCCAAGGCCTGCGGCGTACGCCCACGATGAGCACGACGGCCACAGTGAGTCCTGCAGTGACCAACCAGGGAATGAGATAGACGAGCGGGTCCAGAGTGTCGGTGAGGGTCGAGTTCTCGATGACGAAGCCGTTCAGGTGCCGCCATGCCGGGGCACCCATGGACTGCGGTATCGCCAGCCACACCCAGCTGCCGACCGCAGCGATCAACGCGGCCACAGCGCGTGGGCACAGCAGCCCCACCACCCAGCCGATGACTATCCAGGCGCAGGGGAGGACCAACAGGTGCCCAACGGCGAGCAGACCGGAAGCGCTCGGCCAGACCCCGACAGCGATCCTGGCCATGATCAGGGCGCCAACGACAAGGACGAGGTGCAGTGCGAAGACCGGTCGGGACGCCCACAACCACTGGCGTACCGGACCTCGGGAGCCGACCCTCCGCAGGTCTTCCACGTGCCGGTGGCGGCCGGCTTCCCAGGCGGCGGACCCGGCTACTGCCGGAGCGATCGCTGTGATGCCCCACGAGGCGAACTCGCCCGATACCAGGCCGTAGCCGTGAACTCCCCAGAAATTTCCCTCCGTGACGAAGCTTTTCAGATAGAGGAGCGCCGGGAGGACCAGCCAGGGCGCGGATGATGCACGAAGGTTCCCGAGAGAGATCACTGTTCCACCGATCCCAGCAGCGCTGAATAGGCGCTCTCCAGGCGTCGTCCCGGTACGCTCTCCGGATCGGCATAGTTGGCGAATTCGGCTACGCCGCCCTGAAATCTCGGGGCACCGTTCTCGAGGACCACGACCTCGTCGAAGGCCTGATCCAGGTCGGCAATGTCATGTGTGGAAACGATGACGTGCACACTACCTCTCAGCTCGACGAGCAGGTCGTGGAACCGGCGGCGCTGGGCAGGATCCAGGCCTACCGTGGGTTCGTCGAGAAGCAAGAGTTCCGCGTCGTGCACCAACGCCTGGGCAATGGCCAGCCGTTGCTGTTGCCCTCCCGAGAGGGTTGAAACCTTGTCCTTGATCTTTGTCGTCAGCCCGACACGCTCGATCGCTGCGGGAGCGGCACGCCAGGCGTCACGTTCCCGCATCCCCTTGAGCCAGCCGACGTAGGCAACGTGCTCCCGACAGGTCATCCTCGGAAGGAAGCTGGCGCGCTGGGGCAACCAGGAAATCTTGCGCCGGTAGGACTGCAGAGTCCTGGTGTTGGTGGACTGCAACTCGCCGAAGCGGACCTTGCCTTCCAGCGGAAGGTGCGCGCTCGCTCCTAGCGCAAGGAGCGTGCTCTTCCCCGCTCCGTTGGGGCCCAGAAGGACGGTGTTGCCCGGCGAGAAACTCAAGTCGAGTCTGTCGATGACAGGGCGTGTCCTGCGGCTGTAGCGGAACGTGCAGGACTGGTAGTGCAACGGCATGGGTCAACCTCATCGACGGGACTCGTCCCCGGCCTCGCGGTGGACGCGAGGCCGGGGACGGTGAGATTAGTAGGAAACGGCCAGGTACTTGACCGAAACGTATGATCCTCCGCCGTCATTGACGACGAAGTAGTAGTCTCCGGCCCCGTGGTCGTTCCAGTTTCCCGTGGAGGTCGACGTGGAGCTCTGGAAGCACTTCGTGAATGCAGCCTTGGTGTAGTCCGTGTCAGGGAAGTTGTTGACGACCTTGTAGAGGGTGACGTTTACAACTGTGTACCCTCCCGCCGTGCACCCTGTGAACTTGATCGTGGTGCCGGTGGAGGAACTCGGCTGGTACCACCGGCGGGACTCATAGTTCGGGCCGACGCTGCTCAGGCTGCTGTCCCAGCTCCCCGCCTGAGCCGGTGCGGAGAATATGCCGACGATCGTGACGGCGCTGAGCAGCACTATGGCTGCCCGACGGGCCGAGGCCCGCAGCGTCATGACACGCGCGTGGAGAGATCTCACGAGTACATTCCATTCGTTCGCGGGTCGAATCCGGGCACGCGAAAGAGGAATGTCCCCCTCCCCCGGAAGGCATGCCCGCCCCGACAGGAGCGCCATGATCCTGTCACATGCCAAACGGTGAGATCGTAAAGTTGATGGACGGAATTGATCAACGGCTACTTTCGGTCATGGCTTGGAACTGGTCGACATCCGCAGGCCCCGGCGTGGTCAAGGGGCCACTCCCGCGCACGCGGGGACCCTATCTGCTTTCGCGCGGCGAATCGAGACGATTATGGGCCACCTCCGCGCATGCGGGGAACTCTTGTTCGTGACCTGCCGGTTCAGGTGGCCGAGGGACCGTTTTTGCTTACTTCTTGAGGAACGTGCAGTGGCACCTTCATTGTGAAGCTGGCGTGTTCGGAGTTCGGTGGTAGCCGTAATTCTGTCCGCCGTCTGCTCTGTGGTGGGGCTGCTGTGGAATGACCCTCGACATTGATGCGCGAGACAGCGTTCATCCGCTGCGGGGGCACAGGCCGACCGGAAGGAAAGGGCCATGTGGGCGTCCACGGCAGCGGTCCCGGCAGAGGTGTTGGCCGAATTTCTGGCCGCTTCCGCCTGCGCGGGTGAAACACCCATCGGGCGCCACGGCTTCAGGCGGGCGCACAACCGCAAGTCATGGCGTCCGCTCGGCGAAGCGGACGCCTCTTCCCCTGCTTCACCTCGGCGGGTCCTCGCCCGTCAGCCCGTCGATCGATTCGCGGATGAGGTCGGCGTGGCCGGTGTGGCGGGCGTATTCCTCCAAGAGGTCCAGGAGGATGCGGCGCAGGTTGGGGCGTTCGCCGGTTCGGGTGGTGTAGGCGCCCAGTTGGTCCAGGCCGCCCTTGCCGAGGGCTTCCTCGACGATGGTTCGGGAGCGGGTGACGGATTGCTGCCAGAGCGCGCGGAGTTGCTCCGGAGTGTCGTCGGCCGCCGAGCGGTAGTCCCAGTCGGGCGTGGTCTCCCAGTCGACGGTGTTCCAGGGCGCGCCGACCGGGGCGTTGAGCCACAGCCGGGCGAAGTGGCTGTCCTCCACGTGTGCCAGGTGCTTGAGGAGGCCGCCCAGGGTGAGCGTGGACGTACCGAGGGTGGTGCGGAGGCCGGAGGCGTCCAGGCCGGAGCACTTCCAGGCCAGGGTGGCCCGCTGGCGTTCCAGGGCGCCGATGATGGCTCGTGCCTCGGTGCCGGCGAGGGGAGGTTCCGGCCATGTCCCGGCGGTGTTCTCAGTCATGGCCGCTGACCTTAGCGAACGTGGCTGACAGCTGCGCCGGGCAGGGCCGGACGCTGACGGACGACCGGCGATCGATGCGTGATCCCCTGTGCGCCGTGGCCGATGGCTGACCGGTGATATCCGGTGGGCGACGCGAGTCGGACGCTGTCCGTACGTCGAGCGGTGCGAGGGAGCAGTGCGGCGGTGCCGGTCCTACCTCACTGTCTCTCTCGTTCCAGTTCGTACACCCGGCACACATCCGGGTCGCCGAGCTTGGCGAACAGCATCGGTGGTGTATCCGCCTCGCTCTTGCCGACCTCCAACTGCTGCAAGGGCGGCCCCGGTTGTCCCGCCTCGCGGTCCTCGAAGCTCAGGCGGACGCGCCCGGCCTCGCCGGGGGCGCTCACCACCGACCACGTCCCCTCTCCGTCGATGGAGGGAGCGTCCTGAGCGAGAATGCCGACGCCATTCCCGGCGGGCCAGTCGCGGGCCGTGAACGTGACGGTGGTGCCACCGATGTTCGTCAGCGTGAGCTGGGACCCGTGGGGGCCGGCATACGTGCCGTACAGGTCCATCTGGCTGACCTCGTCCAGAGCGGGCGGCCCGCAGCGGGCGGCCTCGGAGCAGCCGGCAGTGAGGGACAGGGAGAGCGCCGCCAGGGCGGCTGCCGCGGGGAGGTGGCGGCCGGCCGGCCGCCGGGCGCGGTTCACGATGTCCTCCCGGGGATACGTTCGGTCCAGGTGACCGTCTGGCTGACCGCGCTCGTCATCGGGCCATCGGCGATCTCCGCGTACTTCAGCCAGTCGTAGTAGCCGATGTAGTGCAGCGCCGATTCCGAGCTGGTCGTGTTGTTCAGTGTGTATTCGACCACCAGCGAACCGTCAGGATCCGTGCCCCGCACGACGTAGTCCACGTTGTACGAGCCCATGAACGCCTCGCCCAGGTGGTCGGGGTCGTTGGTGACGATGGCCGGCAGGTCCTCGGTGAGCAGTTTCTTCCCCGCCTCGACCTTGCCGGACGCGGAGATGGAGAAGGCCGCCTGCCCCTCCTTCTCGCCGGTCGCCTCCCACTGCTCGACCGTCTGCTTCCGGATGTCCTTCATGCTCTCCATGGACTGCATCAGGTTGGCCATCCGGTCACCGTTGGTGAAGTCCTTGTGGCGGGGGCCGATGCCGGTGACGTAGTCCAGGCCCAGTCCGTAGGGGCTGTCGTCCTTGGTCTCGGGATAGGGGTCCTTCCCCGACAGCGCGCGGTGGTACGCGTTGTACTCGTCGACACTGATCCGGTCGGTCGTGTCGATCGAGCTGTGCCGGGGGCTGGTGTTGAACCACGCGCCGAGGCCGACGTCCGCCATGAGCGCCATGGAGAGGCCCTGGTCCGCGGTGATGCCCCGGCGGACGATCTCGTTGATCTCCTCCTGCGCCAGTTCGGCGTAGCGGGCGCTGTGGACGCGCTGCCCCATGGGGATCTGCTGCTCGGACGTGATGTACCCGGAGACCCTGCCCGAGGCGTCCACCGCCAGCCCCTGGTCCTGGGCCCGCCGCACCGCATCCTTCAGATCGCGGCGGATGACCTTGAGGTCGGCCACCGCGTCGTCGATGACGCCTGCCAGCGCTTCGGCCACCTTGTTCGCGGCGGCCAGCTGACGGGCGATGTCGTCGATCAGCGACCAGGCGTGCGGAGCCGCCGCACCTTCCCAGTACCCCTTGTCCCGCAGCGGCTTGAGGACCTCGTCCATCATCCGCTTCGGCAACTTCTCCGTACGGGTGTGGGCGTCCCGCCACGCGTCGGCGAGGCTGTCCAGGACCGAGAGGTCGGTGTCGAGCAGTTCGCGGTAGAAGGCGGGCATCAGCCGTAGGTCCTCAGAACGCTGAACTGCTGATCGACGCCCTGGTTGGTCGAGGTGTACGTGTGCGAGGAGGCGCGCAGGCTCTCCGCGATGCGGGTCAGCCACGTCTCGGCGGCCTTCGACTGGTTCTGCCAGTTCTTCAACGAGGTCCGCAGAGCCGCCGCGCTCTCCCAGCCCGCCAGCTCACGTGCGGCCTTCCCGGTCGGCTCGTCCACCGATCGGGCCGGCTGGTGGAAGCCGTCGAAGATCCGGTCGGCCGCTCCCGCCGCCTTGGTGAGGATGCCTTCCGCGATGACGAGCCGGGGCCCGAAGCCCGGAGGAGGGGCTCCGAGCGGCGGCGGGTCCAGCGGGCCGCGCGCGCCGGGTGGCAGAGGCGCGTAGGGCAGTGGTTCGCCGCCGCTTCCGGCGGCCGGTTCCCTGGTCATGTGTGAGGTTCTCTTCCATCCGTCAGGACGCCCCCGTAGGCCGATCCTTTACCCAGGCTAAGGGGGCGGACGAGACGGTTGTGGCGCCCGGGGTGCCTTTGGGTCGCCTCAAGGGGCCTCAGCCCGCCCCCTCCCGGCCGGCGTCGTGACCGGTCCCGCTGTTCCACTCGTGCGCGGCCACCACCAGGCACACCGCGACCAGGACCACGTTCTTGACGACGTACTGCCCCTCCATCGTCGGTGCGGGGGAGTGGGGCTGCCACATGGCGTCGGGCAGGAGGAGCAGCGTCGAGAACACGCCGCCCATGTGGAGGAAGAACGCGATCAGGGCGGGCCGGAGCAGGCGGCGGCCGATGATCAGGCCGATGCCGATGGCCGTCTCCAGCGCCGCGAGCGAGAGCAGCAGCACCGTCTCCGGTACCAGGCCCAGCGTCATCTTCGTCGCCGCGTCCACGGCCAGGTGTTCCGCCGGGCTCGCCGAGGGGAACAGCTTCAGGACGCCGAAGCCGACGAAGACGATGCCCACGGTCACCCTCAGCAGCGCGTACGCGTGGGTGTTGACGTGGTCGGCCAGCCACTGGAGCGCTCGTGCGCCGGTGGCCGCCGCTGTGGCCCGCGTCCGTTCATCGGCGGGACCGGCCCCGTCCTGGTGCAGCGGGGCGTGGGGCGGGGCGTGGGGGGTTCCGCCGGGCGGGGGCAGGCTCGGCTCTGCTGTGTAGCTCCTCATGTGCGATCTCCCGCTGTGTCCGTGGGGGTGGGAAGAAGCGTGCATGGGCAGGTCCGCGCAGGTCCGCGGGGCCCGCCTGGTGGGGCGGTACGGCGAAGCGTCGGCTGTGCCGCTTCAGCGCACGGGATGCGGGCCTTTCGCTGGGGGTGGGCGCGGCCGGCCGGGGGACATGGGCGAGGCAGGGGCGGCTCGGGTGCCGCCGCCGACTGCCTCTCACTGCTTGGTCTAGACCATACGGGCGGGGGTGAGGAGGTCAAGGGGTGAGGTACGTCACCGCTGTCGGAGGCCATGCATTCGCGCCAAGTTGCAGCGGGTCGGCCGCAGTTGTGTGGTACGCGCCTGCTGGTGCCGGTCCGGCCGTCCGGTCGGCGTGGGCCGGGCGACCTTCGCCCCAGGTGCCGACGCGGACCGGCTCCGGGGCGCCTCGCTGCTGATCAGCTCTGTTTCCCCGGTCGGCCTCGTGGTCCTCCCCGGAGCGGGCTCCGCCGTCGGTCTGCTCGCGGTCTCTTCCGGCCATACGGGCGGCCCTTCCTCGACCGGGTCCGCCGACCGCCGACTCGCCGGACACCACCGGGGATTCATCCGGCCGAAAGCCGCCCGGACGATTCCGGTACGAAACGCACATCACTCGCCCCGTCCACCCGGCCACGGGGAAGGGCCCCACCACGGGCGGGGCCGGTGCGGGCAAGAGGGGCCTGGGCAGTCGGGCGGGGCCGGGACATGCGAGAGATTCCGGGACACGCGGGAGGGTCCGGGACACGCGGGAGGGTCCGGGACACGCGGGAGGGTCCGGGGCACGCGGGAGGGTCCGGGGCACGCGGGAGGGTCCGGGACACGTATCCCGGACCCTCCACGAAACCCCCGGTTCCAGGCCGTCGGCCCGCCAGGTGGCACCCCGGTGGTCTGTCCTCCGGACCTCCGGACCTCCGGACCTCCGGACCTCCGGCCTGCGCGCCGTCAGCCCTCCAGGCCGCCGCGCGCGATCACGTCGGCGTACCAGCGCGCGCTGTCCTTCGCCGTGCGCCGCTGGGACGCGAAGTCGACGTGCACGATGCCGAACCGCTTGCTGTACCCGTACGCCCACTCGAAGTTGTCCAGCAGCGACCACAGGAAGTACCCGCGTACGTCCACCCCGTCCGCGATCGCCCGGTGCACCGCCGTCAGGTGCGCGTCCAGGTACGCCACCCGCTCCGGGTCGTGCACGTCACCTTCCGGGTCCGCGTAGTCGTCGTACGCCGCCCCGTTCTCCGTCACCAGCACCGGCAGCGCCGGGAACTCGTCGCGCAGCCGGGTCAGCAGTTCGTACAGGCCGTTCGCGTCCACCGGCCAGTCCATCGCCGTGCGCGGACCCTCCGCCGGGGTGAACGCCACGTGCCGCTCCGCGCCCGCCCACGGCGACGGCGACCCCGACGAACCCGCCGACACCACGCTCGGCGAGTAGTAGTTGATGCCCAGCGAGTCGATCGGCGTCGATGTCACCTCCAGGTCGCCGTCCTGCACGAACGACCAGTCCGTCACCGCCGCCGTGTCCGCCACCAGGTCCTGCGGCAGCCTGCCGTGGAAGACCGGGTCCAGGAAGATCCGGTTCGCCACCGCGTCGATCCGGCGCACCGCGTCCCGGTCCGCGTCGGTGTCGTTCAGCGGGCGCAGGGCGTGCAGGTTCAGGGTCAGCGAGATCTCCGCCGTCTCCGGCAGCCGGTCACGCAGCACCCGCGCCCCCGCCCCGTGCGCCAGGTTCAGGTGGTGGGCGGCGCGCAGGGCCGCCAGGTCGTCGGTGCGGCCGGGGGCGTGGACCCCGTTCCCGTACCCGAGGAACGCCGCGCACCACGGTTCGTTCAGCGTCGTCCACGTCGGCACCCGGTCGCCCAGCGCCCCCGCCACCAGGCCCGCGTACTCCGCGAACCGGTGCGCCGTGTCCCGCTCCGGCCAGCCGCCCGCGTCCTCCAGCTCCTGCGGCAGGTCCCAGTGGTAGAGCGTCACGACCGGTCTGATGCCTGCCGCCAGCAGCTCGTCCACCAGCCGGCGGTAGAAGTCCAGGCCGCGTTCGACCGCCGGGCCCCGGCCGGTCGGCTGCACCCGCGGCCAGGAGACGGAGAACCGGTAGTCGGTGACGCCCAGTTCCTTCATCAGGCGGACGTCCTCGGGCATCCGGTGCAGATGGTCGGCGGCGATGTCGCCGGTGTCGCCGTTGCGCACCTTGCCGGGCGTCCGGCTGAACGTGTCCCAGATCGACGGCGTACGGCCGTCCTCGGCGGCCCCGCCCTCGATCTGGTACGCGGCGGTGGCCGTGCCCCACCGGAACCCGGTCGGGAAGCGGAGCACCGTACCGGTCTCGGGAAGGGCGTCCTCGGCGGTCGCCGGGCGGGAATCGACAGCGGTCATGAGACGGACACTCCAGAGTGAGGGGAGGAGGGATGACGAGGAGAGAGTGAGGGGCGTTCGGGCGGACGCCGACGGCGGAAGGAGAGGAGCGGAAAGGAGAAGAGAGGAGGGGAGGAGGGCGAAGGACCAGAACGGGAACGGGAACGGGAACGGGACGGGACCGGGAACGGGGGGCATCAGTGACGGGCGGGCGGGGGTGACGCTTCGGCCGGCCCCCGGGTGAAGGCGCTCCCGTCAGCCCTTCACCGCGCCCTGCATGATCCCGCCGACGATCTGCCGGCCCAGCAGTCCGAACACCAGCAGGACCGGCAACGTGCCGAGCAGCGTGCCGGCCATGATCACCGACTGGTCGTTGACGTACCCGCCGCCGAGTTGCCGCAGCGCCACCTGCACGGTCGGCTCCTGCGAGGACAGCGCGATGATCGGCCAGAAGAAGTCGTTCCACGCGGTCATGAACGTGAGCATCCCGAGCACCGCCATCCCCGGCCGCGCGATCGGGATCACGATCGACCAGAAGATGCGGGCCGTGGACGCCCCGTCCACCCGGGCCGCCTCGATCAGCTCGTCCGGCAGCGACTGCACGAGGTACTGGCGCATGAAGAACACCCCGAACGCCGACACCAGGCCCGGCAGGATCACCGCCTGGAGCTGGTTCACCCACTGGAGTTCGGCGATCAGCATGAAGAGGGGGATCACCCCGAGCTGCGGCGGGATCATCATCGTCCCGATCGTCAGCGTCAGCAGCGCGTTGCGGCCCTTGAACCTCAGCTTGGCGAAGGCGAATCCGGCCAGCGTGCAGCACAGGACCGTGCCGATCGTGATCGAACCCGACACGATCAGCGAGTTCAGCAGCGCCTTGCCGATGTCCGCCTCGTCGAGGACCTGCTCGAAGTTCTTGATCAGGTTCGGGCCCGGCAGGAGGCTCGGTGGCACCTTCGCCATGTCCGCGTTGGACCGGCTGGCCGCGACGATCGTCCAGTAGAACGGGAACGCGGATATCAGCAGCGCGACGCCGAGGATCACGTAGGAGAGCCAGCCGGCCTTCATCGTGCGGCCCGCGCCTCCGCGGCGGACGCGCCTGCCGGGCGGTGGGGTCTGCGGCGGACCGTCCTTCTCCGGGGCGGCCGGCGGTGCGGCGAGCGCGGTCATCGGCCGGCCTCCTTGCGTGCGCGGCGGCGCACGAGCAGGGCGTTGGCCCCGACGAGCACCACGATCAGGACGAACATCACCCAGGCGATGGCCGCGGCCCGGCCCAGGTGGAAGAAGCCCCAGCCCTGCTCGTACATGTACAGGCCGAGCGTCTGGTACTGGTGCGAGATCCCGCCCGAGATCGATCCCTCGAACAGCAGTGGTTCACCGAAGAGTTGAGTCGCCCCGATGGTGGAGATGATCACCGTGAAGACGATCGTGGGGCGCAGGCCGGGCAGCGTCACGTGCACGAACTGCCGCCAGCGCGAGGCCCCGTCCATCTCCGCAGCCTCGTACAGCTCGTGCGGGATGGACTGCATGCCCGCCAGGTAGATCAGCGCGTTGTAGCCGGTCCACCGCCAGATCACGATCGAGGACACCGCGATCTGCGAGGCCACGGTGCCGGTCTGCCAGTCCACCGGGTCGAAACCCACCAGCCCCAGCGCGTAGTTGATCAGCCCGAAGTCCTTGCCGAAGAGCTGCGCGAAGACCAGCGTGGCGGCGGCGACGGAGGTCGCGTACGGGAGCAGGATCGCGGTCCGCACGAACGTCCGCCCGCGCAGCTTGTAGTTGAGCAGGTGCGCGAGGCCCAGCGCCATCGCCAGCTGCGGAACCGTGGACAGCACGCCGATGGTGAACGTGTTGCGCAGCGAGGTCCAGAAGAACTCGTCGGTGAACAGCGCCGTGTAGTTGGCGATGCCCCGCCACTCCATCTCGCCGCTCGTCTGGAGTTCGACCCGGTAGAGGGAGACGAACGCGGTGTAGAGGAGCGGGAAGAGGCCGAAGGCCAGGAAGAGCGTGAAGAACGGGGCGATGTAGGCGTACGGGGACGCCTTGCGCCAGGTGCGCCGGAGCGCGGCGGCCCGGCCGTCGTCGGGGCCGGGACCGGGTCCGGCGGGGCTGCGGGGCCCGGCCTTCGCGGTGGCGGTGAGGGACACGGTTCGGCCCTTCGGGATCGGGGGCGAGGAGGTGATGCGGACGAGCGGGGGGGGGAGAGAGAGGCGGCGGGCTCGGTGGTGCCCGTCCCGCTCGTCGGGTGTACGGGGGCGGGACCGGGCCGCCCCCGTACCTCTGACAAGCGGGACGGCCCGGACCGGACCGGTGGCGTCCCGGCCCCACCCGGTGCGGAGAAGGCCGGGCGGCCGTGGCGGCGGCAGGTCAGCCGATCACGTTGTCCACGCCCTTCTTCGCCGTCCCCCACGCCTTCTCCGACGACACGCCCTTGCGCTCGACCTCGCTCAGCGCGTTCGTGATCTGCTGCATCACGTTCTGGTCGTGCACACCCAGCACCTGCACCGGGGACGCCTTGGCCGCCTCACCGAAGATCTGGCCGATCGGCGCGTCCGAGAAGTACGTGTCCTTCGCGCCCGCGATCTTCTCGATGGCGCCCGTCGAGGACGGGAAGTTGCCCTGCTTCTGGAAGACCTTCGCCTGCTGCTCGGGGGCGGTCAGCCACGCGATGAGCGCGTACGCCTCCTCCTTGTGCTTGGCCGCGCGCGGGATGGAGAGGTACGAGCCGCCCCAGTTGCCCGCGCCGCCGGGCAGCTTGGCGATGTCCCACTTGCCCTTGCCCGCGTCACCGGCCTGGCCCTTGACGTAGCCGAGCATCCAGGCCGGGCAGGGGATCGTCGCGAACGAACCGGCGGCGAACGCCTGGTTCCACTGCGGGGACCACTGGTCGAGCTTGGCGCTCAGGCCGGCCTCCGCCGCCTCGACGGAGGTGTCCCAGGCCGCCTTGACCGCCGGGTTCTTCTCGTAGATCAGCTCGCCGGAGGCGTCGTAGTAGCGCTCCTTCTCCTGGCCGATCATGATCCCGTAGAGCGAGCCGACGCTGTCCAGCCAGGCGCTCTTGGCGGGCGCCTTCTTCTTGTACTGCTTGCCCAGCTCCAGGTAGCCGTCCCACGTGGACCACTTCTTCGCGAGCTCCTCGCGGTCCGTGGGCAGCCCGGCCTGCTCGAAGAGGTCGGTGCGGTAGCACATCGCCTCGGGCCCGACGTCCGTGCCGAGGCCGAGGACCTTGCCGTCCTTCGTGGTCGCCGCCGACCACTTCGCCTCGGCGAACTCGCCCTTGAGCTTGTCGGCCCCGAACTCCTTCAGGTCCTGGAACTTGTCCGCCTGCTGCTGGGTGACCGACGCGATGCGGCCGACCTCCACACCCTGCACGTCCGCCAGGCCGCCGCCGCCCGCCAGCCGCGTCTGGAGCGACTTCCAGTAGTCCGCCTCGTCCTGGGTGTCGCTCTGCTTGATCGTGATGTTCGGGTTGAGCTTCTGGTACTCCTCGTACAGCCCGGCCTCCTTGAAGCCGAAGGACCCGAAGAGGTCGACGTTGAGCGTGACCTTTCCGCCCGCGCTGTCGGAGGTGTCCGACGAGTCGCCGGTTCCGCAGGCGGCGAGGAGGGCCCCGGCGAGGACGACCGCGCCGAGGCGGACGGTGGCTCTCTTGGCGGCTCGGGCGATGGGCATGGAAGCCTCCCTTGGCTTCGGGATGAACCGAGCGCCTTGAGAGCGCTCTCAAAACCTGCGTCTGGAGCGTCCCGCACCGCCCTCGCCCCGTCAAGACTCGAACACATAACAGCTTGGGATTGCGCCGCCCTCCCGCCCAACTGCCCTGCGTGCACGTTCTCTTGACACTGACGTTTCAGGAGTTTTACGTTCCTCGGCACATGAGAGCGCTCTCGAACGCGCTCTTCCCCCCATGATCGAGGTGCTGCTCGTGCGAACCTCCCTCTCCCGATCCGTTTCCCGCACCGCTCCCAGACCCGTGGCCGCCGCGCTCCTCGCCGTCGCCGTGGCCGCCGTGGGGCTGGGCCCCGCCGCCTCTCCCGCTGCCGCCGCCACCCTCCCCGCCGGTGCCGGCAGCTACACCGACTCCCGCCCCGCCGGTACCTCGGGCCCGACCACCGACACCGGTGCGCCCGTCACCCCGAAACTCACCACCGCCGCGCGCGACAAGCCGGTCCCGACCAACGACTGGTGGTCCTCGCTCGCCTTCCAGCGCTACGGCGACAACCCGTACAGCACCCCCCTGTACGGCCACCCGCTCACCTACCAGGCCAAGGCGTCCGGTCTGGAGGTCGGCTACCCGACCACGCCGGCGATCGTCGGCGACGGCCGCCAGTACGAGTACGCCCACAAGGCCGACCTGACCGTCGGGCTGAGCGGGCTGAACTCCCCGGACACCAAGGCCGACGCCTGGTCCGACTGGACGGTCACGCCCTACTGGGCCGACGGCTCCCGCACCTTCCGGGCCACCATCGGCCACGGCATGCCCTTCGTGTACGCCAAGGGCTCCGGCGGCGACGCCCGCGTCACCACCGCCTCCACGCCCACCGTCTTCTCCGACCAGGGCAACGTCCTCGGCATCACCGTCGCCGGGCACCACTACGCCCTCTTCGCCCCGAGCGGCAGCGACTGGAACGTCTCCGGCACCGCGATCACCGCCGGGCTGGGCTCCAAGGACTACTTCTCGCTCGCGGTGCTGCCTTCGCCGGACGCCCTCCCGACCTACCGGAAGTACGCCTTCAGCTTCGTCACCGGCTCCCAGGTGGCGTGGCAGTCCACCGGCGGAACGGTGAAGGCGACCTACAGCCTGACCACCGAGGCCAGGGAGGGCACCGAGCGCTCCACGCTCCAGGCCCTCTACCGCCACCAGTGGCTGCACACCACGGACGCGCTGACCCCGTACACGTACGTATCGCCGCGCGGCACGATGAAGGTCCGCGAGTCCGCGTCCTTCACCACCAGCCAGAAGAACAACGGCGTCGTGCCCGCCTTGCCCGCCTCCAGCGGTGTCGACAAGGCCCGGCTGACCGGCTACCTGAACGAGGTGGCGAACGCCGCCGACCCGTTCTCAGGGGCCACCGACACCTACTGGACCGGCAAGGCGCTCGGCCGCCTCGCCCAACTGGTGCCCGTGGCCGACCAGATCGGCCAGACCGCCACCCGCGACAAGCTCCTCGGCCTGATGAAGGGCCGGCTCCAGGAGTGGTTCACGGCGGGCGGGCCCAGTGAGTTCAGCTACGACAAGGACTGGAAGACCCTCACCGGCTACCCGGCCTCGTACGGCAGCGACACCGAACTCAACGACCACCACTTCCACTACAGCTACTACGTGTACGCGGCGGCGATCATCGCCCAGTACGACCAGGCGTGGGCCGCCGACCCGGCCTGGGGCACGATGGTCAAGCACCTGATCCGCGACGCCGCCAATCCCAGCCGCACCGACTCCGCCTACCCGTTCCTGCGCGGCTTCGACGTGTACGCGGGCCACAGCTGGGCCTCCGGCCACCAGGGCTTCGCGGCCGGCAACAACCAGGAGTCCTCCTCCGAGTCCATCAACCTCAGCGCCGGGCTCGTCCTGTGGGGCGCGGCCACCGGTGACAACGCGCTGCGGGACCTCGGCAGTTACCTGCTGACCACCGAGTCCGAGGCGATCACCCAGTACTGGTTCGACGCGAGCCAGCAGGTCTTCCCCGCCTCCTTCGGCCATGACACGGTCGGCATGGTCTGGGGCAGCGGCGGCGCGTACTCCACCTGGTGGACGGCCAACCCGGAGGAGATCCACGGCATCAACGTCCTCCCCGTGACCGGGGGTTCACTCCATCTCGCTCGTGAGAAGGCGGCCATCAAGCGGAACATCGCCGAGATGGAACGGGAGAACGGCGGACCCGCCCAGGAGTGGCGCGACCTGCTCTGGGAGTTCGAGTCGCTCTCCGACCCGGCGTCCGCCAAGGCCAAGTGGGACGGGGTGAACGGGAACTACACCCCGGAGCAGGGCGAGTCGAAGGCGCACACGTACCACTGGATCACCACCCTCGCCTCCGTCGGCGCACCCGACATGGGGGTCAGCGGCGACCTGCCGACCTCGGCGGTCTTCTCCAGGGACGGCACCCGCACCTACACCGCCCACAACCACGGCTCCACGGCCCGCACGGTCACCTTCTCGGACGGCAAGACCCTGTCCGTACCGGCCCGTTCGACCGCCACGAGCACCGGCCCCGGTGGTTCGAACCCCGATCCGGAGGAGCCCGGCGAGCCCTCCACCGGCAACACCTTCCGGCTGAAGTCCGGCGGCGTCCTCACCACCGCCACCACCGACCCGGCGGGTGTGGACACCATCGCCTCGGCGGACGGCGTCAACCGGGACGGCACCCCGTACCGGCCGAACGTCTACGAGGTGAAGAAGGTCAACGGCAAGGTCGCCGCGGGCGCGGCCACCGCGTTCCGCCTCCGGGTGGACGCGGGCACGAAGGTCGGCCTCGCCCCGCAGGTCCGGGTCAGCTACGACCTGACCGGCGACGGCACGTTCGACCGGACCGAGACCTTCCGCTACTTCGCGACCGACCCGGTCGACGGGTGGGAGGAGTACACCCAGGCGTCCGGCACGAAGGCCGTCACCGGAAGCCTCGGCGACCTCAGCAACGGCACGGTGCGGCTGGAGATCTGGAACGCGCTCGGCAACGGCACGTCCCAGGTGCAGACCGGCACGGACGCGGCGGTCCTGAAGATCCCGTACGTGTAGGCCGGACGCGGTGCCGTAAGCCGTACGCCCCCGTACGTGCGGGCCGGGCGCGGGGCGGTACCCCGTACGCGCCCGTACGCGCAGGCCCGGCACGGGACGGGTACGCCGTTACGCGCCCGTACGTGCGGGCCGGGCGCGGTACGGCACTCCGTACGCGGTGTACACCCGGCGTGCGGGCACGATCGGTGCGGCGGGTCGCCGGCTCCTCGGAGCGGCGGCCCGCCGCACCCGTGTCCGCCGCACCCGTGCCCCGGCCGGGGCACGGCCCGCGTGCTCAGGCCGAGGCGCGGCGCACCAGCGTGGTCGGGGTGATCACCGACTCCGGGACCTCTCCGTCGCCCGTGCGGTCCCGGTCCAGGGCGCGCAGCAGCAGCCGGGCCATCAGCCGGCCCTGGCCCTCGATCTCCTGGCCCACGGTCGTCAGCGGCGGATCGGTCTCCGCGGCCACCGAGTCCATGTCGTCGAAGCCGACCAGCGCCACCTGGTCCGGCACCGCGATCCCCCGCTCGCGCAGCACGCGCAGCGCGCCCGACGCCATCAGGTCGTTGGCGGCGAACACCGCGTCGAGGTCGGGCCGCCGCTCCAGCAGCTCCGCCATCGCCCGCGCCCCGCTCTCCACCGTGAACGCGCCGTCCGCGACGAGCGTCGGGTCCACGTCCACCAGCACGTCCCGGTAGCCGTCCAGGCGGTCCAGCGCGGAGGTCTGGTCGGCGGGTCCGGCGATGTGCGCGATGCGCTCGCGCCCCAGGTCCCGCAGATGCCGCACGGCCAGCCGCGCCCCGCCCCGGTTGTCCGCGTCGACGTACGGGACGGCCTGGTCGCCCGGATCGGCGGTCCAGCTGGGCCGGCCCCCGTACACCGCCGGAATCCCCGCCCGCCGGGTGATCGCGGGCACCGGGTCGTCGGTGTGCAGCGAGAAGGCGAGCGCGCCGTCGACGTGCCCGCCCGCCAGGTAGCGCGCTATCCGGTCGAAGTCGCCGGGCCCCTCCACCAGCAGCAGGACGAGCTGGGTGTCGTGGGCGGTCAGCTCCTTGCTGATGCCCCGGATCTGCTGGGAGAAGAAGGGGTCCGAGAAGAAGCGGGTCTCCGGCTCCGCGATGACGACAGCCACCGCCCCGGTGCGCCGGGTGACGAGGGTCCGCGCCGCGTGGTTCGGGATGTATCCCAGTTCCTCGACCGCCTGGAGCACCTTGTCCACGAGTGGCTTGCGGACGCCGTCGCCCCCGTTGACGACCCGCGAGGCGGTGGCCCGCGACACCCCGGCGCGCGCGGCGACGGCTTCCAGGGTGGGCCGGGACCCGGGGGGCTGCTCGGGCAAGGCGGTCGCTCCTCGTCGACGGGGCGGCGATACGCGGGCGGGTGCGGGGTGCGCTGCGGTGCGTGTGCTCGGTGTCGTCGCCGGATCCCGTACAGCCTAGCGCCGGGCGCCGACCGCACTGAGAGCGCTCCCACGCCGCGCGCCGGTGCGGCGGGAGGACGGGAAGCGGCGCCGCTCCGGAGAGGGTGACGGTCGGTGACGGTGAGGAGGTTTACCGGAACTGCGCCTCTTCCGGGCGACCTGCGCGTTGGACACGCTGGGTATGCATGTCCATCACGCAGAGTGGAAGGTGCGGCATGGAAGCGATGGAGCGGCGCAGGGTGGCGGTCGAACGGGTGCGCACGGCGGAGGACGCCGTGGAGCGGTTGAAGGAGAGGTTCGCCGGGCTCGGGGTGAAGCTGCCGTCCCTGCGGGTCGATCCGGCCTCGTGCGCGGGCGACGAACCCGCGCCCCTGGTCGATCTGGGCCGCTGCAACATCGACACCGCGCTGCGGCTGTGCGAGGTGCTGGCGGAGAAGGAGAGCGGTCATGACGGGTGAGGGATGCGCGCCGGGTGCACCCGAGGCGGGCGCGTTCGCGGTGGACGCGCGGGACGGCCGGGTGGGCCGGGTGGTCGGCCGGTCCGGTCCGGGCCTGCGGCTGCGGCCGCCCGGCGGCGGGCCGGAGTGGGAGTGCCCGTCGGAGGCGGTGCGGCCGGCGCCGCCGGGGGCGGTGCTCCGGGCGCGGGTGGCGGAGGCCAACAGGGAGAGTCAGCTGCCGCGTTGAGGCGGCGGCGCCGCGTCGGCCGCGTGGCGGTCCGGTCCGGACGGGCGGGACGGCGGAGCCGGCCCCTCCTCGGGGCCGGGCCCGCCGCCGTTCGGGGGCGCGCCGGATCACATGACGCGGAACGCCGTGTAGTAGGCGGACAGTTGATCGTGATAGGCCGGATCCTCGGTCTGCTGGTGCCGGTCGAACTCCGGGGAGTCCTTGACCTGCTCCTTGGTGAGATCGACGTAGACCTTCCGGTCCTCGGTGTCGATGTGCTTCACCGTGCCCGCAGGGAGCAGGACGTCCTTGCCGAAGATCCAGACGCCGGTGTCCACGAGCAGATAGGCCGAGCCCACCTCGTCGGAGTGCTTGTCGACCTTTCCGATACTGCCGTCGGTCGCCTCGACCGTGAAGCCGGTCAGGTCGCTGCCCGCGATATGACCGCTCGACGGCTGGTAGCCCCACAGGGAGTCGCTCATTGTGGCTCCTTTCGCGAAGGTCGCTCAGCGCATTGTGCGGCGGATCATCGATATACCGGTGATATTTCCGCTGACCCTCGTGTGCCCGCGAAGGTGCGGCCCACACCTGGGAGGCACCCCGGTAGCAGCGGTGTGCACAGGGGCGGACGGGCAGGAGCGGGGTGGAGGGAGACACGGGACGGCCAGGTGCGGGGCGGTTCGGTGCGGGGTGGAAGAGGAGCGGTAAAGGTGCGGGAAAGGAAGGTGCACGTCGGTGCCCCGTGTTTTTCCGTGCGCGGGAAATACTCGGATGATTTCCGCTCCGGACCGGTCGCCGCCGGCCGGAACCGGAATGGTAGGAAGGGCCGACCCCGAAGGACGGAGAACAGACGGTGTCCGATGACGTACGGGGTTGGCTGACCCCGAGGGCGGTGACGGCCGAGGCCGGCGTCAGCCAGGAATTCGACCTCTCGCAGTGCGTGCGCGAGCCGATCCATCTGCTGGGCGGCGTCCAGTCGTACGGGGTGCTGATCGCCGCGCGGCTGGACGACGCGGTCGTGGACACCGTGAGCCGGAACGCGGCGGACGTGCTGGGCCGGGCGGCCGGGGATCTGCTGGGCCGTCCGCTCACGGAGCTGATCGGCGACGAGCAGTGGGCCCTGGTCCGGGAGAGCACGTCGGTCCTGGAGGCCGCGGTGGACCCGGCGTCGCCCGAGACGGGCCCGGACGGCGGTGCGCAGGACGGGCCCGCCTCTTCCGGCGTGCTGGCCCTGACGGTGAGGGGCGAGGGCGGGCCCCGGTCGTACGACGTGACCGTGCACCGCAACGGGGACCTGCTGGTGCTGGAGTTCGAACCCCGTGCCGTGGACGGGCCGTTCGTGTTCCAGAACTTCTACCCCAGGGTGCGGCGGGCCCTGCAGAAGCTCCAGGGGGCGTCCGACGTCACCGCGTGCTGTACGGCCGCGGTCCGCGAGGTCCAGGCGCTCACCGGGTACGACCGGGTGGTGGCGTACCGCTTCGACGGCCGCGACGGGCCCGGCCAGGTGATCGCGGAGGCGCGCAACGAGGGACGCGAGCCATGGCTCGGGCTGTGGTTCCCGGCCGCCGACATCCCGCCGCAGGCTCGCCGCCTCTATGCCCGCAACTGGATCCGGGTCATCGGTGACGTGGACGACCGCACGGTGGGGCTCGTCCCCGGGCTGCGGGAGAGGACGGGGCAGCCGCTGGACCTCTCGGCGTCCGTGCTGCGGACCGTCTCCGGCTACCACCTGGAGTACCTCCGCAACATCGGGGTGGCCTCCTCCATGTCCGTATCGCTGCTGCACGACGGGGAGTTGTGGGGGCTGATCGCCTGCCACGGCGACGAGCCGATGCGGCTGACGCCCGAAGTGCGGGCGGCGTGCGAGTTCTTCGGGATCGCGCTGTCCCTGCAACTGGCCGCCGTCGCCGGGCGCGAGGAGGCGGACGAGCTGGCCCGCAGCCGCCGGACGCTCGCCACGCTGCTGGCCCGGTCGGCCTCCCTGGCCCCGGACGCGTTGATGCGGCCGGGGTCCGGAATGGCCGAACTGCTCGACGCGGACGGGGCGGTACTGCTGCGGGCCGCGGAGACGCTGACGGCGGGGGACCCCGTGCCCGAGGCGCTGCCCGGACTGCTGGCCCGGCTGGCACGGGAGGCGCCGGTCGGGGAGGTGTGGAGCACCGACCGGCTCCCCGAGGTGCTGGGTCTGGAGCGGGAGGAGGCGGAGGAGCGGGGGGTGCCCGCCGGACTCCTCTTCCTGCCGTTCAACCGGGACGGCGACCTGCTGGCCTGGTGGCGCCACGAACAGCCCGCGCCTCGGGAGTGGGCGGCGGACCCGGCCCGCCCGGTGCGGACGGGGCCGGGAGGCGAGCGGCTGACCCCGCGCGGTTCGGCGGCGGTCTACCGGGCGACCGTACGGGGGCGGAGCATCCCGTGGAGCCCGGCCCAGCGGGTGGTCGCCGCCGAGCTGTGGCGGGAGGTGTCGGGACTGCTGTCCCGGCAGGTGGTGGCGCTGGAGGCGCGGAACACGGAACTGTCCCGGACCAACGAGGACCTGGACTCGTTCGCGCACGCGGCGGCCCACGACCTCAAGGAGCCGCTGCGGGGGATCTCGAACGCCGCGGCGTTCATCGTCGAGGACGCCGGAGCCGTCCTGGACGCGACGTCCCTGCGCCGCCTGACCACCGTACGGCGGCTCGCGGAGCGCATGGACGGGCTGCTCGACTCCCTGCTGCACTTCTCCCGCCTGGGGCAGGTGGGCCTGGTGCGGGAGACGCTGTCGGTGGACGAGGTGCTCGACGACGCGCTGGAGGTGGCCGGGGGGCGGCTCGCCGAGCGCGGGGTGACGCTGGTGCGCCCGGAGCCCCTGCCCCGGCTGCGGGCGGACCGGGAGCGGCTGCGCGAGGTGCTGGAGAACCTGCTCGTGAACGCGGCCAAGTACGCGGCCGACGAGGGCACGGGGGAGCGCCGGGTGTGGATCGAGGCGGTACGGGTCCCGGCGCCGGCCGACGACGGTACGCGCGGAGAGGGGGGCGGCGACCCGGACGCGGGCGCGGACGGCGGCACGGTGACGGCTCTCGTCGTCCGGGACAACGGCATCGGCATCCCGGCCGGGCAGCAGACGGACGTCCTTCAGCTGTTCCGGCGGCTGCACCGCCGTGACGAGCGGGGCGGCGGTTCGGGCGTCGGCCTCGCCGTGGTCAAGCGGATCGTGGAACGGCACGGGGGCCGCCTGTGGCTGGAGAGCCCGGCCCCCGCACCGGACCCCGACTGCGGCGGCGGTCCCGGCACGGCCGTCTGGTTCACGCTGGGGGAGCGGCCGGAGGGCCGACCGTGATCGCGCCGTCCGGCTCGCGGGGCAGCCAGTAGTCGACCGCTCCCTGAAGGACGGTCCGGAACAGCTCGAAGTTGACCGGCTTGTAGATGTAGCTGTCCGCGCCCGCCGCGTAGCAGGCGTCCTCCTCGGCGGAGGCCGTGGAAGAGGTGAAGACGACCACGGTCAGCGACGCGCACGCGGTGTGGGCGCGCAGCTGCGACAGCAGCGTCAGGCCGTCCACGCCCGGCATGTTCAGGTCGAGGAGCAGCAGGTCCGGGGTCCGGGCGTCCGGGTCCAGGAGGCGCGGGAGCACCGCCTCGCTGCGCGGGGTGAACTCCAGGTCCACCAGGGGGCGCGAGCGGGACAGGGCGCGCTGGATGGCCTCGGTGTCCTCCTCCGAGTCCTCGACCACCAGGATCAGTCCGTCACCGGTCATCGCGTCGCCGCCTGTTCGAGCTGGGCTTCCAGGGGGGTCAGGTCCTCGGAGGATGCCGGGTCCCCGGAGGGCGAGGTGCCGTTCCAACGGGCCACGAGCAGGGCGATGTCGTCCTGCCCGGAGGCGCGGAAGGTCCTGGCCTGCCGGGCCAGGGTCTCCGCGATACGGGCGGCGTCGCCGCCGCGCAGGGCCGAGAGGCGCTGCGGCAGGACGCTCTCGAAGAACGTGCCGTCCGCCTCCCGCGCCTCCGTCAGCCCGTCGGTGAACAGCACGAGGGCGTCGCCGGGGCCCAGGGAGTCCTCGTGGCTCTCGTACGCCACGTCGTCCAGGACGCCGAGGAGCAGCCCGCCGGAGACGATCTCGCCGATGGAGCCGTCCGCGCGGAGCACCAGGGGGCGGGGGTGTCCGGCGCTGCACGTGGTGAGCAGAGCGGTGCCGTCGGTGCGGGGCGTCATCGTCACGACGACCGCGGTGAGGAAGCGGCTCGCCCTCTCCTGGCGCAGCGCCCGGTTGAGACGGCTCAGCGCGGTGCCCGGTTCGGTGCCCTCCTCCAGGAGGGTGCGCAGGGTGTGCCGGGCCAGCCCGGTGAGGGCGGCGGCCTCCGCGCCGCGCCCGCAGACGTCGCCGATGAGCACGGCGATGCTGCCGTCGGGGCGGGGCACGGCGTCGTAGAAGTCGCCGCCGACGTCGAGCATCGGGTCGCCGACCTCGTAGCTCGCCGACAGGTCCCACCCCGGCGCGGCCGGGAGCGTCGAGGGGAGCAGGTGCTCCTGGAGCGAGAGGACGGCGTGGCGGCGCATCTCGTACAGCAGGGCGTTGTCGATGGCGAGGGCGGCGCGGGAGGCGAGACTGTCGAGGAAGGCGGTGCCGGGCAGCCGGTCCTCGGCGCGCTGGTAGATGAAGGTGATGGTGCCCACGACGCGGTCGCGGGCGCGCAGGGTGCTGACGCTGACCACCGTGGGGTGGGGGTCGGCCGGTCCCGGCCCGGCGGGGGCGGACGTGGCGAACGGGGACCCTTCGAGGGCGGCGCCGCTCAGGAAGACCGCCTGGTCGGCGTCGCCGCGGCGGTCGAGCAGGGCCGCCAGCCACGGGTCGTCGCGGCCCACGGCCTCCAGTGCGCGCTGCTGCCGCACGGCCACATGGGTGGCGGCGACGAACTCGGGCCCGTCCTGGCGCAGCAGGTGGACGAGGCAGCCCTCCGCGACGGCCGGGACCGCTATCCGGGCCACCCGTCTGAGGGTGTCCTCGACGTCGAGGGACGAGTCCATCTGGAGCGACGCCTCGGCGAGCAGCGCGTCGGAGGCGGCCCGCCGGGCCTCACGTCCGCGCTGGAGGATGCCGGTGTGGCAGGCGACGATGACGTCGACGGCCTGCGCCAGGCGGCGGGCCACGCCTTCCGTGTCGGCCGAGGGGTCAACGGCGAGGCTGAGCGCCGCCCAGCCACGCCGGTCGAGCCGGAACGTGCACGCCACCACGGCGGCCCCCGGCGACTGCCGCAGGAACTCCGCCTCCGGCCACGCCCCGTCGTCGAGACCGGCGACGGCGGTCCGGGTCACGACCGGCTCCCCGTCGGGTTCGCGGGCGGCTGCCCCCGGCATCGAACGGGCCGCCGCGACGATCACCGGGGTGTCGCTCCCGGCGCTGAGGGCCCGCATGTACCGCAGGGTCGCGTCCTCGTCCCATCGGGTGCCCACGACGAGGTGGACGCCCGGAGTGGCGAGGAGCGGCGCGTAGACGTCGTCCGCCAGCGCGCCGACCTCCTCGGCCCGCGAAGCGGCCTGCCAGAGCCGGTGCAGCGCACCGGACCAGGCGTCGTCGCCCGTACCTCTGCCCATGCCCTGCCCTCCTCCGCTGTTCGTCGGCCGCCCGTGTCCGTTCCCTGTCTGGCCCAGTATGACCGGAGGGCCGGGATTCCGATCTGGGACCGGAGCGGCCGGACACGGGCAGCGCGCGTGGACCGACCTGATGCGTACATGGCGTGAACGGGGCGTGCCGGGCGGGTGGCGAGCCGAGGTCGAGCCGGGAGACGGCCGACCGGACCCCGGCGATGATCCTTCGCGGGAGCCCGCCGAGCCGGGGACCGCCTGATGGCCGGCAGCCGAACGCCGTTAGCATGGCCCCGAATTCCCGCCCCCGGAAGACAAGTTGTCCGGCGAGGCACGAACGGCATCGACACATGGGGAAGGGTGGACGAGCGCGCGAGGTCTTTGGCGGCCGCGGGCGGCCCTGGGCGAGGGCCCGTTCGCCAGGGGCGCCATGTCGCACATCCGATCACCACGGGGAGCGCGCGGCCGGCCGGACCATGGCCCCGTGCCGCAGGCAGCAGGCGGGGGAAATGAGCTCATCACGTGTGCAGGCGCTACAGCCTGGAGACCCCTCTCAACTGGGGCATTACCAACTGCTGGGCCGTATCGGTGCCGGCGGCATGGGCCGGGTGTATCTCGGCCGTTCCGTGAGCGGCCGGCTGGTGGCGGTGAAGACGCTCCTCACGGAGGAGGAGGCAGGGCAGTTCGACCGGCGTCGCTTCGCACGGGAGGTGGCACTGGCTCGCAGGGTGAACGGAGTCTTCACCGTGTCCGTGGTGGACGGGGACGCCGAAGCCGTCGTGCCGTGGATGGCCACGGAGTACGTACCGGCACCGTCTCTGGCCGACCTCGTTCAGCGCGCCGGAGCCCTTCCCTCCGATGCTGTGCGCTGGCTCGCCGCGGGGATGGCCGAAGCGTTGACGGACCTGCACCGTGCCGGGATCGTCCACCGGGATGTGAAGCCCGGCAACACGCTGCTGCCGCTCACCGGCCCGCGCCTTCTCGACTTCGGCATCTCCCACGCCACGGACCTGACCCGGACCACGCTGACTCTGGGCACGATCGCGTTCAGCTCCCCCGAGCAGGCCCGCGGCGAACAGTCGACCGCCGCGTCGGACGTGTACTCGCTCGGCGCCACCCTCTTCTTCCTCGCTGTCGGCCGGCCACCGTACGCGGCGGACGCCGATGCCCTGCGGCTGCTCGCCCACGTACAGCGCGGGGAACTCGACCTGACCGGTCTCCCCGGCGAACTCGACACGCTCATCCGGCCCTGCCTGGCCCTCGCGCCGGAAGCCAGGCCGAGCCCGGCGGACCTGTTGTCGGCCGCGGCGCTCGTCCCTCTGCTCGGGGCCGGAAGTCTGCCGCCGGCGTGGACCGCCATGATCAGCGACCACAGCGGACGCGGAGCCCCGGAGCCGATACCCGCGGCCGTTCCCGTGGCGGACAGTGCCGAATCTTTCCACCGGGCGGTCACGAGCACCGCCCCTCCACCGGTGCCGGGCCCGCCGCGGACAGGCACGTCCGCCCCTCCTGTCCCGGCCCCGCCACGGACAGATCCTCCTGTCCTGCCCGTGCCCGTGCCCGACCCGCCGCAGGCAGGAGGCGTACGGCGTCGCGGCTTCCGCGGCCGGATCCTCGCCTGGTCCGCGGCCGTGACCGTACTGCTCGCTTCCCTGGGATTCGGCGGCTACAAGGTCTATTGGAACAACAGCGACGAGGGTCAGTCCTACGCCGCTGTCCGCGACTTCAAGATCGGTGACTGCCTGCGGGACTACAGGCTCGTCGTGGAGAAGGCCGACTGCTCCTCGGCGGAAGCGCACTACATCGCGTACGACAGGGTCGAGGGAGGCACGTGGTGCCCCGAGCAGCGGCAGAACTCCGGCCTGCGGGAGGAAGGCGACCTCTTCGTCGGAACGATCGAGCTGTGCGTCAAGCGCAACATCCATGTGGGCGAATGCGTCTACGCCCCCCGATTCCCGGACAGCGGTCGCATGGACAGCGGATTCCTCCTTGAGGACCCCGCCATGTGCGATCCGGGATATCTGGAGATCGTGAAGGCGATACCGCTGGAGGGCGGAGCCTCCGATCCCTCTCTTGTGTGCGGCGGAGTAGGCCCGATCCACTCCATCCATGAGGGGACCGTGTACTGCCTGAAGAGGATTGCCCGGGCCGGTGCTTCCTGAGAGCCCAGCCGTTCACGGGAGGAAGCCGGAGGAAGTCGCGCCGGTAGGCCGTACCGGGAGTCGCCCCGGTAGGCCGTACCGCGCGGTCGTTCCGTAGCCGTACGTCGGGCCGTTCCGGTTCGACGTACGGCTGTGGGCATGGAGTTCTCGGGGCCCGCGTGCGCCGTGGCGCGGCTACGGGCGGGTGACCACCTTGATGTTGAAGGTGTGGGAGCCCACCCCGCCCGCGATCCCCATGAACAGGAACGCGAAGTGCTCCTGGCCGCGTGCGGTCGTGATGCCGCCGATGTCGAGCTGGGAGGAGGCAGGCCAGCCGAGGTCGGCGAGCAGCCTTCCGGTGGTGGCCTTGGCCTCGGGATCGTCGCCGGACAGGAAGACGGTGCCCGGCTCGGTGAGGTCGCCCGGCGCGACCATGGTGGTCGAGTCCATCGTGCAGAGCGTCTTGACGACGGGGGTGAGCGGGAACGCCTCCTGGATCAGTTCGCCCAGGCTGCTGTTGGGATGGGTGAGGGCGCTGAAGTCGTCGGACAGGCCGACCCCGACATCGATCAGCAGCGTGCCGGCCAGGGCCGGCGCACCGATGGAGCGGAGCAGGTCCACGGAGACGCCGCCGGGGGTGGCGTTGACGAGGACTTCTGCGTGCGCGGCGGTCTCGTCCAGCCCCGCGACCGGCAGACCGAGGTCGCCACGCTCCCGTGGATGACGCGATCCGAGGAGGACGTCGTGCCCTGCGGCGCGCCAGCCGTGGGCCAGGGCGCGGGCGACATTTCCGGTGCCGAGCAGTCCGATTCGCATGAGGCCGAAGCTAGTTGGCGATCTCCGGGGGCGTATCGGGCCGGAGACGGGGGCAGACCGGCACCTGAGACGTAGTCCGCCGGGCGCGGTGCCGGGCTTGTGGCCACCTTGGTGTGGTCACCTTGGTGTCCGGTGCGGTGGTGATGCCGCTGATGCCGAGCGGGGAGGAGACGGGGGCGAGCAGGGCGGGAAGTCGTCCGGTGCCGGTGGAGATGTGACCTCAGCCCCCAACGGCCCGCCCCCGCATGCGCGGGGACGACTCGTCCGGCTCCGCCCCCGCCGCGTGGTCCGGCGGAACACCCCCGCGTGCGCGGGGACGACAGTTCGTGACCTGCGGGTTTAGGTGGCGGAGTGGCGGTTTTTACTTACTTCTTGAGAAACCGGCATATCTGGACTTCCATCATGGAACGGTCACGCGTGTGATTCGGCTGGTGCCATTCTGCCTGCTGCCAGCCTGGTCGATCCGGCTTCGGCGCAAGAGGCGGGGTTACGCGACTCGTAGGCGTGGTTCGGGGTGTGGGTGGTGGTGCAGATGCTCTGCACCTCAGGGGTGATGTGGTGGGTTGGCCTGCTGGTCGGGGTCAGACGGGTTTGAGGAGGCTGCGGAGGTTGGCCATGTGGGCTTTGACGGTGGCGATTTCGGCGGGGCTGGGTGTGGTGGTGTCGTTGCCGGTGTGGGCTTGGTGGCAGGGGCGGCAGAGTCCGTCCGGGAGTGCTTCCGGTGGGCCGGGGCGGCCGCAGTTGGTGCATTCGATGAGGATGCGGCGGTCGGTCGCGGAGGCGTCGGAGCTGAACGGAGTGGCCTCGGTCGTGGGGAGTTGGGGCGGAATCTTGTCGGTGAGGCGGCGGCGGAGGAGGCCGGCTGGTGAGTCGATCTGTGCGGGGAGTCCTGCGGTGAGGGCGCTGGTCAGGTAGTCGACGCTCACGCCTCGTGTGAGCCATGCGGTTGCGAGGGGTTCGAGGGCGGTGCAGTCGTGGGCGGAGAGGGCGAGACGGTGGTCGGTGCGGCCCAGGTGGGCCAACGCCAGGTAGGCGGGGGAGCGCTCGGGTTCAGCGGTGGCGCGGAGCGCCGCACGGACGGCACCAGGGACGGGTGATGCGGGCGCCGGGGCGATTGAGGAGTAGCTCACCATGTCCTGTGCAGACGGCCATTGTTCGGTGGGCTGGGGCTCAGGCTGAGGCTGCGGTGCCTCGGGGGCCGGTGGCGGGGTGCGCTGCTGAGGAACGGCGGGGGGTTCAGGGGCGCATACCGCGGTTGCGTCATTCGGCTGCGGGGATGCGTCGGAGCGAGGTGCTTCCGGTCCGGCAGCGGCCGGGGTCAGGGCCTGGACGGCGTTCTCGGTGGCGAGGTAGGTGGTCCACCATTCGTTGTCGCGTGCGGTACGGGACCAGAACGTGCGGTAGATCCAGCGGACTTCGTACCCGGTGCCGAGCCTGCACAGGACGCGGCGCAGGTGGCCCGCGACGGACAGGGTGTTGAGCGCGGTTGAGATGGCTTGCTGACCGTAGAGAGGGAGGTGCTTGGCCAGTTGCTTCACGCTCATCGCCGCACCTTCGGGGAGGTGGTCGATGAACCCGGCCACGTACCGCTCGCGGGTGGGGAGTAAGGCGAAGTCGTCGCGTGTGCGCGGGTTCTGGTCCGGGGCGGAGCGTTTGCCATAACCCGGTTTGGCCATCGGGTAGGCGTGTGAGGCTGCTGGCGCGGACGGGGCAGAGCTAAGGTGCTGAGTAGCCACGGGATCGGCTTTCTAGGTGAACGATCTTGCGGTTAGACCCTGGCCCGGTGGTTGCAACACCGTGTCGGGGTCGTTTTGGTTCTCGCACCGTAGACAGTCGTCACGCTGTGCCGCAAGCCGTCACCATTAGTCATACTTGCTGGCCGTGACGGGGTAGGGAGGGTGGGGAGGTTTTCTCCAACCCCCCTGTCTTTCCTGCCGGTTAAAGAAGGTGCTCGGGTCTCGCGGCTCGTATCCCGACACCCGGATCCCAGGACCCGAGCTTCGGGCCGCAGCCCTCATTCCCGTACTCCGAACGAGTGACCCGGTCTCACCCGAAGCTCGGATCTCGGGTCCCGAAGTTCGTGGCTCAAGATCCGAGCTTCGGGAGGCTTGCCGCGCCTACGTGAGCGTGGCCACTGCGTACAGGAGGGGGTCCACTGCGGAAAGGTCGTCGCTCACGACTCTCTCTTCTCATGCCTCGGTGGGGCAGATTGTGTACCGGATATGCCTACCTCCGGCTACGAGACGGGGTCCGCTCGTGTTTCCCCGTTCAGGAGTTGTGGGGCTGTGCCTGGTGCGCCGCCGCGATGCGGTCGATCCGGGCAGCCAGGTCGAAGTCGGCCGCTGTGAGGCGGTGGCCGGCGTCGTGCGTCGTGATCCGGAACCGTACGTGATCCCACCGCAGGTCGATGTCCGCGTGGTGCCCGACGAGCCGCTCGGTATCCGCGACGTTCACGATCAGCGCGACGCCGCCGTGGTATCGGATGCCGAACGAGCGCGTAATCGTGTCCCCTTCGCGCTCCCATCCCGTCAACTCGGCCAAACGTTCCGTGATCTCCTCGTCCGGCAGCAAATCCTTGCCCATGGTCAGGTCCTTTCGGTCACCGGCGCCAGGATTGCTGTGAGGTCCCGGCCGACCGGGGCATCGTGCCATTCGGGACGTACAGGCGGGGCACGCTGTCTCCAGAAGGTGTGGTGAGGGGTCGGGCAGGTTGCAGGATGATGCGGTCGAGCGCTCCTCGGAACTCAGCGACGCCGTCCTCGCTGACCGCAGGGGCCAGCGCCTGGTCGAGCCGGTCGAGCTGTTCGAAGATCCGCGCGGAGCCGGTCTCCGCGGCGATGCCTACCGCCTGCGCACCGATGCGGGCGGCCAAGGAGATGTTGCCCGTATTCGTAGAGGCCCTGGTACGTTCCCGGCTCGTGGAGCGGCGGAATTTCCGCTACGCCGGAATCAGCTGGGGTCGGATGACCGAACGGGCGCGCTCGTCCAGGGCTCGGGCGGCCTGGTTACGGACGTGGGGCCGGATCAGGTTGAACATGTCCGTCATGCGTTTGTCGATGCGACCGCTGTTGACCAACGGATAGTCGTCCAGAGCGAGTCCCCATGTCCGGCACGCGGCCTCCAGGTGTCCGACGGAGAGTTGCCGCTCGGCGAGGATCGCTCGTTCCTTGACGCGCGTGCGGCGGTAGACGCTGTACCGAAGCCGGTCCGACTCTTGCAGGGCCTCAACTGCGCCGCGCAGGTCGCCCATCTCATAACGCACCTGGCTGGTGTGATAGTTGAGCGATGCGGGGTCGTACGAACCGAATACCTTTGCGCCTGATTCCGCCTTGTCCATGGCCACCTCCGCTTCCTGCAAATACATGAGCGCGGATTTACGGTCCCCGATCTGTGCTGCGGCGTGCGCCTGTTGTCCCGCAAGGAAGGCGCGCATGCGTGGACCGGCCTGCGGCGCCGATGCGGCGGCAGAGTCGGCGAGCCGCTTCGCCACTGGGCCTTGGCCGAGATCGACCGCCTGCACACTCATGCCTCGGAGCGTGGTGCAGTACGTCAAGTGGTCTTCCGACGCTCCCGCAAGCTCCAGCGCCTTGAGGTAGTAGCGCTGCGCGAGACCGTGCAAGCCCTCGTCAACCGCCATGTAGCCGGTGAGATAGCAGAGATCGGATGCCGCGGACATCATGGCTTTCCGTACATCCTCGGGGCCTGGCACACGCAGGAATGGCGCGACTGTGTTCACGAGAAAGGTGGCTGCCAGAGGGCGCGCCGTGCGACCGCCGAACTGGTCGTCCATGGAAGAGAGCTGTTCTGTCATCGCGGAGACCGTGTGCACATCGGACATGCCGATACGGGTCCGCGCGCCACTTTGGGCAGATTCCATGCGCCCGACCACGTCCGGCCACTCGGGGACGGTCAGTGCGACGGAGAACAGGGCGATGCTCAGTACGCCACGACGGGAAGGGTCCATGTCCAGCCTCCCAAGATCGATGATCCCGTCAACTGTGCTGCCCTCCGTCTCCGTTACTCCCTCAGGAGCCGGGAAGCCGGCTTCCGCGTGTGTGACGGGCCGCCCGAGCCGTCGGGCGAACGCTTCCAAGATCAGCGAACGGGCGTCCTCGCGCGGAAGGCTCCCGCTCATCCATTGATGCACCGAGGGCGCGCGGTACTGCTTGGGGGTGCCGCGTTCGGTTCCCACCCTGTTGACCGCTTGCGCGCACTGCCGCAACGTCCAGCCGGTTTCGCGGAAGAGTTGCCCTAACGCTGTGTTCGGCCCGCTGGTGCCCACGATCGCTCAACTCCCCTGCACGATTAAGCCCATCGCTTAACGCCCTTAAACCCTGTGCGCTTTCCAACGGTACCGCCGCACCCGCCTGTGCCGTTGCCTAGTGCGAGCAGATGTGAACGGAACGTAAGGGGATGGGCGGGTGGGCGCAGAGTCGGTGATGCCTCCGGTCGGGGCGCTGATGGTGGACACGGGCAGTTCCGATCGCGTGGGCGTGTTCCGTGGGGTCGCTGGTCCGTACTGGTCGTTGCGGCCTGTGTGCGGCGGCGTCGAGTGGGAGGTGGCGCCTGAGCGCGTACGGCCCGCGACGGCTGCTGAGCGTCTGCGTGCCCGGACCGCTCGTGCGAACGCCCGGAGCAGGGGCGAGGTGCTGTGACCGGCCCGTGCCGGCTCGGATGCGGCGGGCCGCTCGCCGAGGTGATCCGCATCTAGGCCGACCCCGCCTCCCCGTGTGCGGTCGGTTGCACGGGCTGACGACCTCTTCCGTTCGTGGCCGGGAGTAGATCCGGCCGATCAAGGTTCCGTCCGGCAGGCGCGGGAAGTGCCGCGCTGCCGGGTGGGCGTCATACCCAGAGAGAGAGGGATCGCGTGATGTTTCACCGCAACCCCGTGGACGGGCTGGTCGTGTGCGACTCGGTCGGCCCTGACTACTTGGACGATCCTGACCGGGAGGTGGCGGTGGAGGCCGGTGTCCGGCTCGTCAACGCGCTGTTGCGGTTCGGCGTGAACCTGGAGCAGATTTCGGCCGACAAGGTTTGCCACACCTGTACCGACGTCAAGGACGCGTACCGCATCAGGCTGGGCATCCTGACGGTGGACGAGACCCGTGCGATGGCAGCTCAACTTGAGTCATTCGCCGTTGAGTTCGAGCGGATGCGGGAGCTGCTGTGCTCCATCCCGCCCAGGCGGCACGACGCGGTGGACGGTTCCTCCTGACCGGACACGCCACGGCAGCGAAGGACATGCCCCAGGCGGACCCAGTCCGCCCGCGAGCGCCGCTCCTCGCCGACGTACCGCCCCACGTACGCGTCGGCGGGGCCTCGCGCTGCGCCGACCTCCACGAAAGAGGCCCGACCCACCGTGCTGCAATGCACCGCCGTCACCGCCCTTCCTCCCGACGAAGCACTCGCAGCTCTCGTATCCATGGAAGGCGGCCCCGACGACGCGGACGATCTCCTTCACGACAAGCCATACGTGTTATGCGAGTTGGGCGAGCACCGCGAGGCGGTCGAGCACGCAGCGCGCCTGTGGACCGCCGAGACGGAACCGCCCGCAAGCCTGTGGTTCCTGTGGACCGACAGCTCGGGCAGCCATCGTGTCCACCACCGGCTTGTCACTCTTGCCCTGTGTCCTGTCCGTATCCACCACGTCAGAGAGAACTACCGGCAGTGGTGCGGCCTCTACGACGACCACCCCGGCAACCACAGCTTCCACGTCAGAGACCCCCTCCGCGACGCGCACCACGCACAGATCCGACGCGACGCCGAGCGCACGCACAGAGACGACCCCGACGACCCCGACGAGCGCTGACCCACCGGGGGACACCGTGCCAACAGGGGCAGCCCCCGCGGCGGGTCACCTCTCAGAACCGTAATCCGAGGAGCCCTTGTCAGGGTCACCCCCGCCTGCGCGGGGACGACACCACGTCAGCGATGCGCTGACTCAGGACTCCGGGAACACCCCCGCGTGCGCGGGGACGACAGTTCGTGACCTGCGGGTTTAGGTGGCGGGGTGGCCGTTACTTACTTCTTGAGAAACCGGCATATCGGTTCTTCCGCTATGAAGCGGTCGCGTGCGTGGTTCAGTCGGTGTCATTCTGCCCGCTGCCAGTTTGGTCGGTCTCCCTTTGGCGTAAGAGGTAGTGCTCCGCGTCCCGTAGAGGCGTGGTCCCAGTCGGTGCGCACGCAGTGAGTGAACCGTGCGCTTCCGAGGGGTTCGAGGGTGTTGCAGTCATCGACGGAGAGGGCAAGACGGTTGTCGTTGCAGACCAGGCGTATGGCGGGACGTGCAGGCGGGGCACGCTGTCTCCAGAAGGTGTGCTGAGGGGGCGGGCAGGTTGCAGGATGCTGCGGTCGAGCGATGCCGGGGAACTCAGCGACGCCGTCCTCGCTGACCGCATGGCCTGCTCGGGTCGGACTGCCGAGCGGGCGTGCTCGTTCCAAGCTGGGAGGCCCGGGTCCGGACCGGGGGCCGGCTCAGGGTGAACATGTTCATCGGTCCGCACGTCGCACCCCTGTCGCTACGGAACCGGCTGAGTTCGTCCGTAGTTCGTCCATCGCATCCTCGAAACGGGGCGACCACCCGGTACGCATGGAAGCGGCAGGCCCCCGGAGGAGCGAGCGAACGCCGACCGCGCGTCGTGTGACGGGGTGTGCCGCATTCCGGCATGGAGTGCGACGGGGTCGTCTTCGCTTCCGGATCGGTGTCAGGCAGCTTTGAGCCGGGCCACCGCTTGGATGCGGTCCTGGAGCCTGCGTACGGCAGTTGAAGGCCGTGGGGTGCTCAGCGTGCGCAGCTTGTCGAAATGCTCGTCACCTCGCGCTGTCGACAGCCCCTCGTAGTCGTCGAGGAAGCGACCCCACGATGCGCATGCCTCCTCCATGTGCCCGTACTCGTGCTGTCGCTGCGCCAGCACCGCGTGCGCATGAAGTCTTCCCTGCCGTTCCAGGGGGGACATGATCCGGATGGAGGACCGAAGTGCCTTGATGGAGGAGGCGAGTTCGCGCGATTCGTAGTGCACGTGGGACACGTGGAAGAGGAACGCGGCCTGGTCGTACCCGCCCACGGCGTCGCGCCGGGAATCCGCCTGGGCCAGAGCGGTTTCCGCTTCCTTGAGCCGTGCGATCGCTCCGTGCCGATCACCCACCATGGCCGAAGCGTGAGCCTGCTGACCGCGCAGAAACGCGACGAGACGCGGGCCCGCCTGCGGGGCGACCTCGGCTGCTGAATCTGCGTAGTCCAGCGCCTTCTGCCCGTACCGCAGGTGGGATGCCTGCAAGCTCATGCCGCGCAGAGTGCGGCTGTAGGTGAGCTGATCACCCGACTCCTTGGCCAGGTCCAGCGCCCGCAGGTAGTAGGTCTGGCCGAGCCCGTGGGCCCGTTCGTACATCGCCATCCAGCCAGTGAGATACGTGAGGTCCGACGCGGCCGAAAGCATGTCGCGGTGAACCTTCTCCGAGGCGGCGGCACGCAAGTAGCCCGCGACCGTATTCACCATGAACGCGGCTGCCATCGGCCGGGCATGCCCACCACCCAGTTCATCGAGGATATCTGCGATCTTGCCCGTCATCCGGCGGACGGTCTCGACTTCTCCGGGGCCAATTCGGCCGGTCGGCCGGGTGAAACGGTCGCGCTCATCAGCCTCCGCAGCGGAAGCGAGAGCGGAAAAGGCTGGAACGGTGAGGGCGGCGGAGTACAGACCGGTGGTCAAGAGTTTGCGACGGGAGGGGTTCATGTCTTCCTTCCCCAGGTTGATCAGGGACTCCACGGTGTCGCGCCGAGATCCGCTCCGGTCGCCTGCCGGTGGTTGCAGCCCTGCTTCGGCATAGGTCACCGGACGCCCCAGCCGGCGTTCAAGAACGGCCAGAATTACGGCCCTCACCTGCGCCTTCGGTTGGGCCCCCTGCTTCCACTGAGACACGGAGGGCTGCTTGTAGGCAAGAGCCAGACCAGCTTCAGACCCCACACGATTCACTGCGTGGGCGAATTTGGTTTCCGAGTATCCGGCCTGCTCAAGCAGGGTGCACAGTTCTTGGTTACGCCGTGCTCCTGGATTTGCGACCATCCCAACCCCTAGGGCTTATGGATCTTATGATCCGGCGTCCTCTCAACGGTACCGGGCACCATGGCCCGCACGGTTAGCTCAGCGTGCACGAACGAGGTGCACCGGTGCAATCAAGCAAGTTCCCACGAAGGTGAGACATGGGACAGAAAGTGAGTTCGCGGCCAAGGGTCGGCACGCTCGTAGTGGATACGGGCAGTTCCGATCGCGTGGGTGTGTTCCGTGGGGTTGCTGGTCCGTACTGGTCGTTGCGGCCCGTGGGCGGTGGTGTCGAGTGGGAGGCGGTGCCTGAGCGCGTACGGCCCGCGACGGCTGCGGAGGGCCTCCGCGCCCGGACCGCTCGTGCGAACGCCCGGAGCAGGGGCGAGGTGCTGTGACCGGTCAGCGCTTACGGGCCCCTGCAAGCCCCCGCGCACGGGGGTTGTGCCCGCGCCCGCTCGTACGGGATGTAGCCCGCAGGGCTGGTCCGTATCGAGGCCGACCCTGCCGCCTGCGTGCGGCCGGCGGCATGTTCTGACAACTTCTTCCGTTCGTGGCCGGGATGAGGCCCGGATGGGCTTTGCCCAGAGAGAGATGGATCGCGTGATGCTTCACCGCAACCCCGTGGACGGCCTGGTCGGATGCGACTCGGTCGGCCCCGACTACTTGGACGACCCTGACCGGGAGGTGGCGGTGGAGGCCGGTGTCCGGCTCGTCAATGCGCTGCTGCGGTTCGGCGTGAACCTGGAGCAGATCTCGGCCGACAAGGTCTGTCACACCTGTACCGACGTCAAGGACGCGTACCGCATCAGGCTGGGCATCCTGACGGTGGACGAGACCCGTGCGATGGCAGCTCAACTTGAGTCATTCGCCGTTGAGTTCGAGCGGATGCGGGAGCTGTTGTGCTCCATCCCGCCCAGGCGGTCCGACGCGGTGGACGGATCCTCCTGACCGGACACGCCACGGCAGCGAAGGACATGCCCCAGGGCCGACCCAGTCCGCCCGCGAGCACCGCTCCCCGCCGACGTACTGCCCTACGTACGCGTCGGCGGGGCCTCGCGTTGCCCCGACCTCCACGAAAGAGGCCCGACCCACCGTGCTGCAATGCACCGCCGTCACCGCCCTTCCTCCCGACGAAGCACTCGCAGCTCTCGTATCCATGGAAGGCGGCCCCGACGACGCGGACGATCTCCTTCACGACAAGCCATACGTGTTATGCGAGTTGGGTGAACACGGCGAGGCGGTCGAGCACGCAACCTGTCTGTGGACCGCCGAGACGGAACCGCCCGCAAGCCTGTGGTTCCTGTGGGTCGGGAGCGCGGGCGGCCATCGTGTCCACCACCGGTTCACCGCGCTGCCTCTGTGTCCTGTCCGTATCCACCACGTCAGGGAGAACTACCGGCAGTGGTGCGGCCTCTACGACGACCACCCCGGCAACCACAGCTTCCACGTCAGAGACCCCCTCCGCGACGCGCACCACGCACAGATCCGACGCGACGCCGAGCGCACGCACAGAGACGACCCCGACGACCCCGACGAGCGCTGACTCACCGGGGAGCACCCGCGCCGGGAGGGCAGCTCCCGTGGTAGCGGCTTCACCGGACAGGCCGCTGCAAACCTTTTCCTGATTCTCGTCGAGGGTGGCCTCCTTCCGGGAGAGGCCGCGTTCCTTGCGACGGTCGTACACGGCCTTGGCGAAGGCCATGGTGAGCCGGGTCGCCGCGCGCTCCGCACGGGTCTCCTCGGACTCCTCGTTACCGGTGGCCTTCGGTCGGGCGAGTGACGTGGCCAGGAAGCCTGACCACGTAGCCCGTCGGCGTGCCGCCCGGTGGGTCGCGGTCACCGGGCGGCACGCACGGCCACCGGCCGGCGGAGGAAGGTGCTCAGTAGCCGCCGTGGTCGCCGTAGCCGTAGTCCGGCTCGTGGCTGGGCCCGGGCGCTGTCGGCGTAGGAGTGGGACGGGACGTCGGGGGCTTGGTGACCGGAGGCGTGGTCGGCGGGAGCGTGATCGGGGGAACGGTGACGGGAGGGACCGTGACCGGCGGGATCGTGATGGGCGGGTCGGTCACCGGCGGCACGGTGATGGGAGGCACGGTGACGGGCGGGATGGTGATGGGCGGGTCGGTGACCGGCGGTTGAGTGGGCGGAGGTGTCGTGACCGGGGGTGACGTGACCGGCGGTGTCGTGACCGGCGGTGTCGTGACCGGCGGGGAGGTGGTGCCGTCGCAGGTGACGTCCACGTGACCGAGCTCGACGTCGACAAGGGGCCCGTCGTACAGCTCTCCGCCCTCTTCGTCGCGCAGGGTGCCGGAGATGGTGATGTCCAGGGCGGCCCGGGCGGTGGACTGCGGCTGGTAGGCGCCTCCCGAGGGGTCTTCGATCTGGTCGTACCGGACGGTGAGGGTGGCGGTGCTGACGTCGGCGGCGCCCAGCTCCGCTCCCGTGACCTCGAGCTGCGTCGTACCGGTGGGCACCTGGCGTCCCAGGACGCCGATGGTGTTGGAGTCGGTGCGCGCGTAGGCCAGAGCGAGCGGGCCGATGGGAGCGGGGATGCACTCGGCGTAGGCGTCCAGGGAACCCACGCTGAGGAAGTCCCGCTCGTTCAGCGACAGGGTGAACCCGGACGCCTGCGCCTGGGCCCAGTTCCTCGCCGCCTCGGCGTTCGTTCTGGCCACTGCCTGGCCGCGTACGGTCAGGTAGTTCAGGACTCCCGACGGGTCGGAGAGGTCTCCGTTGTCGAGTCCTCCGTTCGGTGGGGAGCCCGCTGTGCCGAAGACACCGGTGAAGGCGTCCAGTCCGGCCGCGGGGACGTCGGAGATGGTGAGGTCGGCCAGAACGCTGTTGGCCACGTCGCCGTCGGCGGCCCGGGCGCCGGTGCTGGTGATCGTGAAACCGGCGGCGGTCAGGGTCGCGGCCGCGGTTACGGCCAGCGTGGCGCGGATGGCGGAACGTCGCACGCCAGGGCGGAGGGGGAGGGTTGTCGGCATGGATTAATGGGAGCGGATCGATGTCGCAAGTCGAGGGATTCACCGCCGAACAGGTGTGTCGCAGCACCGCTCCCTCGCGTGGCCGCACGGGTGGGGCCTGGCAGAGCCGCCTTACGGTTCACCGAGTGGCCCTTGCGGTTCACCGAGCCGTTGCGCCGTGAACGCTGATCCGGTGGGGCGTCGCTACTGCGTCGGGGTGAAACCACTCGCGGAGCTGTGGCCGGGCGAGTGGGTGCCCGGCCGACCACAGCGCCGCGGACCGGCCGACCGGGCACCGGAACCGGCCGGCCGGGACCAGGAACCGGCCGGCCGGGACCAGGAACCGGCCGGCCGGGACCAGGAACCGGCCGGCCGGGACCCGAAACCGGCCGAGCCGGGGCTGAGGCGCGTGACGGGCCCCGTGTCAGACCCCCGCCGGGGCCTTGGCCGGGTCGGGGCCGGGGCCCGGGTCCGGGTTGTCGGAGTCGTTCGGGCCGGAACCGGCCGGGGCGGGGTGGGTGTTGCCCGTGGCGGCGACCGTGGAGTGGGCCGGTTCGCGGGAGACGTTGAACTCGGCCAGCAGGTCCTTGCCGAAGCCGAAGAAGTACGTGGCCAGGAAGCCGGCGACGTAACCCACCAGCAGGCCGCCCCCGTAGATCGCGATCGTGGAGCCCAGGCCGTGGTTGCCGTCCAGGAGCGGGAACAGGGCCCAGCCGGACGGGCCGATGGCCGTCGAGCCGACCGTGTCGCCGAGCTGGTTGAACAGGCCGACGAAGCCGCCGCCGAAGGCCCCGCCGACGCACGCCGTGATGAACGGGCGGCCCAGCGGGAGCGAGACGCCGTAGATCAGGGGCTCGCCGACGCCCAGCAGCCCCGCCGGGAGAGCGGACTTGATCGTGCGGCGGATCGACTCGTTGCGGGGGAGACGGACGTACACCGCCACCGCCGCGCCCACCTGGCCGGCGCCCGCCATCGCCAGGATCGGCAGCAGCACCGTGTAGCCCTGCTGCTCGATGAGCGTCGTGTGGATCGGGATCAGCGCCTGGTGCAGGCCCAGCATGACCAGCGGGAGGAACAGGCCGCCGAGGACGAAGCCCGCGCCCGCGCCGCCGTTGGACAGCAGCCAGTCCGCGAACGTCCCGATCGCGGACGAGATCTCCCCCGCCACGTACATCAGGCCGAAGATCGTCACCAGGCCGGAGATCAGCACCGTCAGCGTCGGGGTGACCAGGACGTCCAGTGCCTCCGGCACCCAGCGCCGGCACCACTTCTCCACGTACACCGCCAGCACCGCCGCGCCCAGCGCGCCGAGCACGCCGCCCTGGCCGGGGGAGAGCGTCTGGCCGAAGGCGTCGATGTTCGTCACGCCCGGGAAGACGATGATCGCGGCCACCGCACCGCCCAGGATCGGCGTGCCGCCGAACTCCTTCGCCGTGTTGTAACCGACGAACACCGCGATCAGCGCCATGAAGCCGGACGCCATCGCCGCCAGGGCGGGCGTCACGGCGGGCAGCCACTCCAGGTTCACCAGCAGGCCGTTGAGGCCCGCGATGATGCCGCAGCCGATGAGCGCGGGGATCAGCGGGACGAAGATGTTGGCGATCTTCCGCAGGAACAGCTTGAACGGGGTGGCGTTCTTCGCCTTCCGCTCCGCCCTGATCGCCGCGCCCTGGGCTGCCAGCTCCTCCGCCGTGGCGGGGGCCGCGCCGGGTTCGGGGGCCGGGGCCGGGGCGGCCTCGCGGGCCTCCTCGACCAGCTGCTCGAACTCCGGGGTGACGCGGGCGACCGTGCCCGGACCCAGCACGATCTGGTACGTGTCGTCCTCGACGACGCCCATCACGGCGGGGAGGGCCTTCAGCGCCTCGTCGTCGACGAGGGACCGGTCGTGCAGCCCGAGCCGGAGCCGGGTCATGCAGTGGGCGACGGAGGCGACGTTCGCCGCGCCGCCGACGAGCGGCAGGATCGCGGCGGCGGTGGCGCGGTTCTTGTCTTCAGTGGCCATGGTGCTCGGTGCCTTGCTGTGCGGGGGGTGGGGGACCCCGGGGTGGGTCAGGTGGTGCGGACGGCCGTGAGGGCGGCGCGGAGGTGGCCGTTCGCCTCGGTGAGGCGGGCCGCGGCGGTGGGGCCGTCGACCTGGCCGAGAACGACCAGGATCGCGTTCTTGACCTCGCCGTCGGTGGCCGCGAGGGCGGCCTCGATCTCGGCGTCGGACGCGCCGGTGGCCAGGGAGACGATGTGCCGGGAGCGGGCCCGAAGCTTCTCGTTGGAGGCGCGGACGTCGACCATGAGGTTCCCGTACGTCTTGCCGAGCCGGATCATCGTGATCGTCGAGATCATGTTGAGGACGAGCTTCTGCGCGGTGCCCGCCTTGAGCCGGGTCGAGCCGGTGAGCAGCTCGGGTCCGGTGACGACCTCCAGGCCGTGTTCGGCGGCGGCGCCCAGCGCGGAACCGGCGTTGCAGGAGAGCCCGATGGTCAGGGCGCCCCGCGCGCGGGCGTGCTCGACCGCGCCGATCGCGTACGGCGTGCGGCCGGAGGCGGAGATGCCGACCACCGTGTCGTCGGCGGTCAGCTTCAGCCCGTCCAGGTCGGCGGCGGCCAGCTCCTTGCTGTCCTCCGCGCCCTCGACGGCCGTGACCATGGCGGAGGGGCCGCCCGCGATCAGGCCGACGACCTCGGACGGGTCGGTGTTGAAGGTGGGCGGGCACTCGCTGGCGTCCAGCACCCCGAGGCGGCCCGCCGTGCCCGCGCCCGCGTAGATCAGCCGGCCGCCGCGCGCCATGCGCTCGGCGATGGCGTCGATGGCGGCGGCGATCTGCGGCAGCCGCTCGGCGACGGCGGCGGGGACGGTGGTGTCCTCGCCGTTCATGATCCGCGCGATCTCCTCGGTGGACAGCCGGTCGATCTCGGCCAGCTCGGGGCGGAACGCCTCGGTGGCGAGGGTGGCCAGCTGGGCGCGCAGCTCGCCGTAGGTCCCGGAGGTGTCGGTCGCGCCGGGGACGTCGGGGGTGCCGGGGGTGCCGGGGTTCGCGTCGGTGGTGGAGGTCATGAGGTGCGGCTCAGCTTTCTCGGTCTGCACAGAGTGCTCGGTCTGCTCGGTCTGTGCGGGGCGCTTGGTCTGAACGGTCTGCGCGGTGTTCTCGGCGGTCCCGGTCCCGGTCACGCTCCCGGTCGCGTACGGGTGCGCGTACGAGGTCCGGGCCCGGTCAGCGGGCGCGGGGGCTGTGGCGGTGGGCGAGGGCCTCGTAGGAGGCGGCGAGCGCCGGCGCGGCGGTCTCGTACGTCCGCTGCGCGACACCTATGAACAGGCAGTCGACGACGAGCAGCTGGCTGGTCCGGCTCGACATGGCGGCCGGTCGCAGCTCGCTCTCGCGTGCGGTGGAGGTGGTCAGCACGTGGTCCGCGTACTGCGACACGGGGCCGTCGGGCCGTCCGGTGATCGCGATCGTGGTCGCCCCGCGGTCGAAGGCGGCCCGCAGCGGCTCGATGACGTCGCCGGTGGAGCCGGAGTGCGTGATCGCGATGGCCACATCGCCGCTGCGGAGCTGCACCGCGTTGGTCACCGCGAGGTGCGGGTCCATGTGGGCGTGGGCGATGAGGCCGATCCGGAGCAGCTTCTGCGCCAGGTCCTGGCCGACGAGGGAGGAGGCGCCGACGCCGTAGACGTCGATGCGGCGGGCGGTCGCGGCGGCGGCGACGGCGGCCCCCAGCTGTACGGTGTCGAGCCCGGCGGCCGTGTCGGCGAGGGTCTGCTGCTCGTCGTAGGCGAGCTTGGCGACGACGTCGGCGATCGGGTCGTCCACCGCGATGTCGGCGGTGACGGCGGGGGCCCGGCCGGACTCCTGGTGTGCGGCGAGGCCGGCCAGCGCGAGGCGCAGATCCCGGTAGCCGGGGTAGCCGAGGAGGCGGGCCGTGCGGACGACCGTGGCCTCGCTGGTGCCCGTGCGCTCGGCGAGGCCGGTGACGGTGAGGGCGGCGCAGCCGGCCGGGTCGCCCGCCACGGCTTCGGCGACCAGCTGCATCGAGCGGGTCATGGAGGGGGCGAGGGTCCGGACCTTGGCGGCCAGCGCCGCCGGAGCGGGTGGGGAGTCGCCGTTGAAACTTTCCTTCACGTCACTGGTCACATATGAAAGATATTTTCAACCCCGGGACCCGTCAACCCCTCAGCGGTCTCTACCACTGGCGGAGCCTCCGGCGGATCGTTTCGCGCGCGGGCGCACAATGGGGGCATGGAGCTGAACCCCCTGGAGCAGGCACTGCACACCGCCCGCGCGCTGGTCGTGGCCGATCTGGCGGCGGCCGACGTCGCGGAGGCGGACATCGTCTCGCTGGTCGAGGACGCGGTGACACACCGGCGGTGGTGGGTGGAGCAGTGGCCGGAGGGTGCGGAGTTCGTGGCCGGGCTGATCGCCCAGGACGTCCAGGACGCGCTGCTGGAGCGGTACGGGCGGTGGCCGCTGTGCCCCGCGTGCTCGGCGGAGGAAGAGCCGCACGCGCTGGACGTGGAACCGGAGCTGGGCCCCGACCCGCACTGGGTCTGCACGAAGGCGGCCGTCGCGGTGGCCCCGGTGGGGGCGCTGGGCGAGGTACTGCGGCGGTGACGCTCTACATCGACCCGCCCACCTGGCCCGGCCACGGCCGCCTCTGGTCGCACCTGGTCAGCGATGTCTCGTTCGAGGAGCTGCACGCCTTCGCCGCCGCGATCGGCTGTCCGGCGCGCGCCTTCGAGCGCGACCACTACGACGTACCGGAGGCGCACTACGCGGACGCCGTACGGGCCGGGGCGCGGGAGGTCGGCTCGAAGGAGCTGGTCCGGCGCCTTACGGCCGCCGGGCTGAGGAGGCCGAAGGGGCGTCCGGCACCGGGACAGCCCCACCCGCCGACGCGCTCTTCGTGACGTCCGCCGCACCCTTCGCGATCAGCCGCGACCGCGACCGGCCGGTGCCGTGGCCGCCCTCGCCGCGCTGGAGGCGCAGGGCCACGCCGACCGCCGCCAGGGCCAGGGCCGTCATCGCCGCACCCGCCCAGGCCGTGGACGCGAAGCCGAAGTCCAGGTCGATCACCGTGCCGCCGAGCCACGGTCCGCTCGTGTTGCCCAGGTTGAACGCCGCCGTCGTGGTGGCCCCGGCCAGCGTGGGGGCGGCCCCGGCCACGTTGAACATCCGCGCGTTCAGCGCGGGGGCGGTGAAGAAGGCGGACAGGCCCAGCAGGAACGCCAGCGCGATGACCACCACCGGGCTGGAGGCGAACAGGGCCAGCGCCACCAGGAACACCGTGGACGCCGCGATGCCGCTCAGCAGCACTCCGAAGAGGTGCGCGTCCGCGACCCGGCCGCCGACCATCGTGCCGACCAGCGCGCCCACCCCGAACAGGCCGAGAATCCACGGCACCCAGCCGGACTCCAGCCCCGCCACGTCCGTGAGCAACGGCGCCAGATAGCTGAACGCGCAGAACACGCCACCCGCCGCGAGCGCGGTGACCACGATCGCCAGCCAGACCTGGCGGTCCCGGTAGATCGCCAGCTCCCGCTTCAGCGCGGGCTTCTTCTCGGGCAGCGGGATGTACGGGATGCGTGTGACGACGCCGACCAGTGCCACGGCCGAGGCCGCGCCGACCGCCCAGAACGCCGAACGCCAGCCGAAGTGCTCGCCGAGGAAGGCCCCCAGGGGTACGCCGAGCACGTTCGCCACGGACAGGCCGCCGATCATCACGGCCATCGCGCGTGCCCGCGCGTTCACCGGGACCATGGCGATGGCCACGGCCGCCCCGACGGCCCAGAACCCCGCACACGCGAGCGCGCTCAGCACGCGGGAGGCGAAGAGGATCTCGTACGTCGGGGCCAGGGCGCCGGCCACCTGGCCGAGGCCGAACACCGAGATCAGCGCGATCAGCGTGGTGCGGCGCGGTAGCCGGAGGGTGGCCACGGCCAGCAGCGGGGCGCCGACCACCATGCCGATCGCGAACGCGGATATGAGGAGTCCGGCCTGCGGGATCGACACGTCCATGTCGTCCGCGATGGGCGGGAGCAGACCCGACAGCATGAACTCGCTGGTGCCGAGTGCGAAGACCGAGAGGCCGAGAATGTATACGGCCAGGGGCATGGGGGCGCGGCGTGAGGGAGAGTCGGGCATGACTCGTCCCAACGCCGGGAAACGTTTGCGCATTCCCGGCGTGGGGAGGGCAACGTACCTGTTCACACGCCTGTCACGTGGGACACGGGCACCTCGCGCGGACGGCCGGAAGCCACCCGCGCGGCGGGGCCGGAGAGGCAGCCGCGCGGCGGCGGCCGGAGAAGCACCCGCCACACATACCCGGACGGCCGGGAGTTCCGCGACAGGCCCCCGGCAGGTTCTGCGACAGGCCCCTGGCAAGTTCCGCGGCGGGTGCCACGGCAGGTTCCGCGGCGGGCTTCACGGCGGGTGCCTCTCCGGCCGCCGACCGCGCGGACCGGGGGCACCGGTCACGCGGGCAGCGCGTGCAGCTTCTTGCCGTGCAGGGCGAAGACGTGCTTGCCGTCCGTGGCCACCAGCCACGCGTGGTAGTCGCCCGTCCCGTCGTTGAAGGTCCAGCGCAGGGCACCGGTCCTCGCGTCGATGGCGTGCACGCCGCCCTCCGGATCGAGGTCGGTGGCCCCGAAGAGCGTGTCCCCCACCCTGACGAACTGCCGGGGCACCTGCACGCTCGCGTCCTGGAGCGCCGTCGACTGCCAGACCTTCTTCCCGGTCGCCGGTTCGAGGGCCCACAGCGTGCGGCCGCTGTCCGCGATGTACAGCACCCCGTCCACGAGGCTCGGCTCCCGGAACAGGGAGAACTCCTCCGCCTCCACGGACCACTTCTCGGAGCCGTCCGCCAGCGCGAACGCCTGGAGCCGGGACCCCTGCGGAACGATCACCAGGTCCTGGTGGACGGCGAACGGCCCGTAGCTCGTCTTCGTCGTCTTGTGCGTCCACACCTGCTTGCCGGTGGCGGTGTCGCGGACCGTGAGGTTCTTCTTGTAGTCCGTGTAGACGAGATGGCGGCCCTGGACGGCGGCGTGGATGCCGTTCTGCTCGGTGCCGAGGTCGCGCTGCTCCTTCCACGCGACCTTGCCGGTGGTGCTGTTCAGCGCGGCGATCACGTTGGTGTGGGACGAACCGTCCGCCTCCAGGATCTCCGCGACGACGTACACCTGCTCCGCGTCCACCGCGATGGGCCGCGGCTGCCGGTACTCCTTGCCGAGGTGGCTGCGCCAGGTCTCCTTGCCCGACCCCGGCACGAAGCCGATCACGCTGCCGTCGTACTTGCCGCTGGCCAGATACAGGGTGCCAGCGCCGAGCAGCAGCGGCGCACCGGGCGTCGCCCCCTCGGTCAGCGACCACCGCTCCTCGCCGGTCGCCCCGGCGAGCGCGGCCAGCGGGTCGCCGCTTGCGATCACCACACCGTCCACGGCGACGAGCTCGTCGTTGTCCCCGTACGTCTGCGCCGAGGTGGTCTTCGTCCAGAGCGGTGCGGGGGCCTTGCCGTCCTGCCCGCCCTTGTCCCCCTTGCCGTCCTGCGGGGAAGAGCCGCGCGGAGACGGCACGCTGCCCTCGCCGCCGGTCGCCGACTCGTCCTCGCAGGCGGTCAGACCGGCCCCGAGCACCGCCATCGTGAGCCCGCCCCCGGCCAGCCGCAGTACGCGCCGCCGGGAAGTCCTGCCGGCCGTCGTACCGAGTCCCTTGGACATGTCGCCTTACCCCCGTGGAGTTGTTCGGAGCGGAAAGATCGGCGGATCGCCGTCGCAGAAGGCGTGTGCATCTGCGATGCGAGACGTTAACCTCCGGCGTCCTCCACCGGTCGGGCCAGGGCATGACCGGGACGACACCGTGAACGAAACGGAACATTTGCGAAGACACGTTGACGGCCGGCGGAGGAGCGCCCGAGGCGGGGCAGGAGGGACGGAGCCGGGAGCGGTCGGGGACGGACGGAGGCGGGGCGACCGGCCGGCAGCGTCGAGCCGGCCGGGCAGCCGGGACGTACGAGGGCAGCTCGGCCGGTCAGCCGGTCAGCCGGAGGCGGACGAGGACAGCAGCTCCAGTTCCGTCGCCAGGTTGTGCCGGGCCCGCGCCTCCCACTCCGCCGCGCCGTACGGGGTACGGAACAGCCGGGGCAGACCGAGGAGTTGCCGCAGCACCGCCGCCCGGCCCTCCCGGAAGGCGTCGTCCGGGACGAAGCCGTACTCCTCCCGGACGCGGGCCGCGTACGCCCCGTACTCCTGCGGCCCGCCCGCCAGGACCGCCAGGTCCGCGTCGCACAGCACCTCGCCGTTGCGGTCGCCGTCCGCCGGGTCGTGCGTGACGGTGAGCCGGACCAGCCGGGCCACCTCTGCCGTCACCGCGTCCGGCACCCCCGCCTCGGGCAGCGCGCGTTCGGCCAGGGCGGCGCTGCGCTCCTCGTTCTCGCTGCGGTCGGGCCGGTACACCGCGTCGTGGAACCAGGCGGCGAGCCGTACCGCCTCCACGTCCTCGGCGTGGTCGGCCAGCGTGTCGACGTGGTCCAGGACCGCCCGCAGGTGGGCGGTCGTGTGGTACCGGCGCTGCGGCTCGGCCCAGCGGGCGAGCAGGTTGTCGGCGTACGGCAGCGGATCGGGGCCGCCCGCCCCGGCGCGCGCGGCCAGCAGCGTGTCGTGCCAGCGGTCCCGGAGCCCGGTTTCGGTGCTGGTGCCGGTGTTGGTGCCGACACCGGCGTTCCGCGGCGGGTGGGGGCGGTGGCTGTGGTCCGTCATGGAGCGACTCTAGGACGTGGGCGGTGCGCGGACGGGTGCGCGCGGGAGGCAGCCGGGGTACGGGCCCGGGGCTTCCACCCTCCGGACCGGCCCTTGTCGCCCGGCCCGGACGGTCATACCGTGCGCCCGTGATGATGGATCTCAACGCGGACCTCGGCGAGGGCTTCGGCCGCTGGACCCTGACCGATGACGATGCCCTCCTGACCGTCGTCACCAGCGCCAACGTGGCCTGCGGCTTCCACGCCGGCGACGCCTCCGTGATGCGGCGGGTCTGCGACGCGGCGGCGGCCGGCGGGGTACGGATCGGGGCGCAGGTCTCCTATCGGGACCTGGCCGGGTTCGGACGCCGCGCGATGGACGTGCCGGCCGCCGAGCTGACCGCCGAGATCGCTTACCAGATAGGTGCGTTGAGGGTCTTCGCGGAGGCCGCCGGCTCCGCCGTCTCGTACGTCAAACCGCACGGCGCGCTCTACAACCGGACGGTCTGGGACGACGACCAGGCCGCCGCCGTCGTCGCGGGCGTCCGCCTCGCGGGCGGTGCCCCTGCCGTGCTCGGCCTGCCCGGCTCCCGGCTGCTCGCCCACGCGGCCGAGGCCCGGCTGGCCGCCGTGGAGGAGGCGTTCGCCGATCGCGCGTACACCCCGCAGGGCACCCTCGTACCGCGCGGCGAACCGGGCGCGGTGGTGCACGATCCGGACGACGTCGTACGCCGGAGCGTCGGGATGGCCGTGAAGCAGGAGGTGACCGGGGCGGACGGCAGCCGCGTGCCGGTCGTCGCGCGCTCGCTCTGCGTCCACGGGGACACTCCGGGCGCGGCGGACCTCGCCCGCCGGGTGCGGGCCGCACTGGAGGAAGCGGGCGTTGCGATACGGGCGTTCACATGAACGGGCACCGCGCAACGGGTGGTGACGCGAACGCCCCAGCCGCCGGTCCCGGCCCTCGCGCGCCCGGTGCGCGTGCGCGGCGGATACGCGTGCTGCCCGCCGGGCCGCACGCGCTCCTCGTCGAACTGAACGATGGCGAGCACGCCGAGGCGTTCCACGCCGAGCTGATCCGCCGTCGCGCGCGTGGTGAGCTGCCCGCCGTGCGCGACATCGTCCCGGCCGCCCGCACCGTCCTGCTCGATGGGATCACGGACCGTGCTGCCGAAGCCGAAGCCGAAGCCGAAGCCGCAGCCGCAGCCGGGCCCTGGTCCGGGGGCATCTCTGGGGCCCGCGACCGGTTGGCGCGGGACCTCGCCTCGTGGCGGGTGGAGGCGGTGCCCCGCGCGGACCGCGAACCGGTGGAGATCCCCGTCATCTACGACGGTCCCGACCTCGACGAGGTCGCCGCGCTCTGGGGCGTCGGGCCCGACGCGGTGGGCGCGCTGCACTCCCGTACCGCGTTCCGGGTGGCGTTCTGCGGGTTCGCCCCCGGCTTCGGCTATCTCGCGGGGCTGCCCGAGCGGCTGCACGTGCCCCGGCGCACCACCCCGCGCACGCGGGTCCCGGCCGGGGCGGTGGCGCTCGCCGGGCCCTACACGGGGGTCTACCCGCGGGTGTCGCCCGGCGGCTGGCAGCTCATCGGGCGGATGCCGGACCCGTCGGGCCTGTGGGACCCGGCCCGCGAACCGGCGGCGCTGCTCGGGCCGGGGACGCCGGTCAGGTTCGTACCGGTGGGGGCGGACGGCGGCACGGTCCCGGTGCCGGAACCCCGCGCGGGTACGACGCCGACGCCCCGCGCGAACGGCCGCCGGGCGGGCGCATGACGTCAACCGCCGCGTACCGCCTGCACGTTGTCCGTCCCGGCGCGCTGACCACCGTGCAGGACGCGGGACGTACCGGCTGGGCGCACCTGGGGGTCGGGCGGGCCGGGGCGCTGGACGCGCCCGCCGCCCGGCTGGCCAACCGGCTGGTCGGCAATCCGCCGGACGCAGCCGTCCTGGAGACCACGCTCACCGGGTGCGCGGTCCGCCCGGACGGGACGGTCGTGGCCGTCGTCGGCGGGGCGGGCTGTCCGGTGACGGTGGACGGACGGCCGGTGGCGTGGGGCGCGCCGGTACGGGTGCCGGCCGGTGCGGTGCTGGAGGCGGGCCCTGCCGCCACCGGTCTCCGGAGCTACCTGGCGTTCGCGGGCGGGCTGGTGCCGGACGCGGTGCTGGGCAGCCGTTCGGCAGACGTCCTCTCGGGGCTCGGGCCCGCCCCGCTGAGCGAGGGGGACACCGTTCCCCTGGGTGACCCGGCGGGGTGCGTACCGTCGCCCGCGGCCGGACCCGTCCCCTGGCCGGGGGCCCCGGCCGAACTGGTGCTGCCGGTCCATCCCGGGCCCCGCCACCACTGGTTCACCGCGTCCGCCCTCCGCACCCTCCTCACCTCCGGCTACCGGGTCTCGCCGGACAGCAACCGCATCGGCCTGCGCACGGAGGGACCCGCGCTGGAACGGTCGCGTACGGAGGAACTGCCGAGCGAGGGCGTCGTGTTGGGCGCGGTCCAGGTCCCCCCGGACGGGCGGCCCGTCGTCTTCCTCCACGACCATCCGACGACCGGCGGCTACCCGGTCGTCGGCGTGGTCCCCGAACACGCCCTCGCCGGGGCCGCGCAGGCGGTGCCGGGGACCCGGCTGCGGTTCGTCCGGGCCTGAGCCCGTCCGCCGGGCCACGTGCCGTTCCGGCCGGTCCCCCGGTGGCCGGGGCGTGGGCCGGGGGGCCCGAGACACCGCGCGAAGGGCCGTCCAGGAGCGGCCCCGTGACCTGCCGCCTCACCGGTGGGGCCCGCTCCCACCCGGTGCGGCGGCCGGCCGTGGATCAGACGTGCCGCGGAGGGCGCGACGGCGCGATCAGCAGCAGTTGGGGAAGTCCCAGTTCTGCCAGTCCAAGCCGATGTCGTAGCGCGTCTTGCCCACGAAAGCGCCGTTGCTGTTCGTGAGGTGGACGGTCGTGCGGAACTGGTTCGACGTCTGCGTGTCCGTCACCTTGATGGGGCTCGCCGCACTGGCCTTGCCGTACGGGTCGGGCTTGCCCATGGACGTCCAACGGCTCCAACTGCCGTTCGTGGTCCAGCGCGTCCACACCGCGTAGTCGGTGCCGACGAAGTACTGCTCGTCCTCGCCGTTCGGCAGGTCGTGCTTGGTCACGCCGTACTTGCATATGTACTTGCCGTTGCCACCGGCTGTGCAGATGTCGGCGGCCTGGGCCGGCGTGATGGACACGGCCAGCCCCGCCATGGCGGCGACGGTGACGACGGCGGCCTTGATTTTCTTCACCCTGTGCATCCTGTTCTCCGACGTACCCGCGCGGACCGGCCAGTTCCAGGCCCGGCGGTGACTCGCTGTCACCCTAATGGCTGCCGGAGAACGGTCTCGCGTCTCCCGCTCGGTCCCGAACCACCGCCGGGTTCGGGCTTCGCCCCGCTACCAGTAGGGCGTCGAGCCGGTGGGAGAGGCGGCGGAAGACCTCATGGTCCGGCGTGAGTTCACCGTCCGTTCAACAGATGGTGACGAACACCGGACATGCCCGGTCTCCGTGCGCACACACGAGCGCGGCGGGACCTCGACGGTCCCGCCGCGCTCCGACTCCGTATGCCGGGCCGGTCTCACGCGCCCTTGAAGGTGCGCAGCCGAAGCGAGTTGCCGACCACGAAGACCGACGAGAAGGCCATGGCCGCTCCGGCGATCATCGGGTTGAGCAGCCCGGCGGCGGCCAGGGGGAGGGCCGCGACGTTGTAGGCGAAGGCCCAGAAGAGGTTCGTGCGGATGGTGGAGAGGGTGCGGCGGGAGAGGCGGATCGCGTCGGCGGCGGCGTTGAGGTCGCCCCGGACGAGGGTGAGGTCGCTCGCCTCGATCGCGGCGTCCGTCCCGGTGCCCATCGCGAGCCCGAGGTCGGCCTGGGCGAGGGCGGCGGCGTCGTTGACCCCGTCCCCGACCATCGCCACCGAACGGCCTTCCGCCTGAAGGCGCTTGACCGCGTCGACCTTGTCCTGCGGCATGACCTCCGCGTACACCTCGTCGATACCGACCTCGGCCGCGACCGACTCCGCCACGGCCCGGTTGTCGCCGGTCAGGAGGATCGGGGTCAGACCGAGGGCGCGCAGCCGGCGGACGGCCTCGGCGCTCGTGTCCTTCACCGCGTCCGCGACCTCCAGCACCGCGCGCGCCTCGCCGTCCCAGGCCACGGTGATCGCGGTACGCCCGGCCGCCTCGGCTGCCTGCTTCGCCTCGGCGAGGGCGGCGGGGAGACGGATCTCCCACTCGGCCAGCAGCTGTTCCCGTCCCACGAGGACGGCGTGGCCTTCGACGGTGCCCTGGACGCCGAGTCCGGGGATGTTCTGGAAGTCCTCGGGGGTGGGGAGGGGGCCGGTGGTGTCGGTGGCGGCGGTGGCGACGGCTTGGGCGATGGGGTGTTCGGAGGCGTTCTCCAGGGCGCCTGCGAGGCGGAGGACCTGTGTCTCGGTCGTGGTGGGGGTGGTGTGAATGGTCTGGAGGGTCATGCGGCCGGTGGTGACGGTGCCGGTCTTGTCGAGGACGATGGTGTCGGCGCGGCGGGTGGTCTCCAGGACTTCGGGGCCCTTGATGAGGATGCCGAGCTGGGCGCCGCGGCCGGTGCCGGCCATGAGGGCGGTGGGGGTGGCGAGGCCGAGGGCGCAGGGGCAGGCGATGATGAGGACGGCGACGGCCGCGGTGAAGGCGGCGGTGGGTCCGGCGCCGTTGCCGAGCCAGTAGCCGAGGGTGGCGAGGGCGAGGGTGATGACGACGGGGACGAAGACGGCGGAGATGCGGTCGGCGAGGCGCTGGGCGGAGGCTTTGCCGTTCTGGGCGTCCTCGACGAGCTGGGCCATGCGGGCGAGTTGGGTGTCGGCGCCGACGCGGGTGGCCTGGACGACGAGGCGGCCTCCGGCGTTGAGGGTGGCTCCGGTGACGGGGTCTCCGACGCCGACCTCGACGGGGACGGACTCGCCGGTGAGCATCGAGGCGTCCACGGCGGAGGAGCCCTCGACCACCGTCCCGTCCGTCGCGATCTTCTCCCCGGGACGCACCAGGAAGCGGTCCCCGACCTGGAGTTCGGCGGTCGGGATCGTCGACTCGACGCCGTCGCGCAGGACGGTGACCTCCTTCGCGCCCAGCTCCAGCAGCGCCCGCAGCGCCGCCCCGGCCTTCCGCTTCGAGCGGGTCTCGAAGTAGCGCCCGGCGAGGATGAACGCCGTCACCCCGGCCGCGGCCTCCAGGTAGATGTTCCCGGCGCCGTCGCTGCGCGCGATGGTGAACTCGAACGGGTGCGTCATGCCGACCATGCCCGCCGTCCCGAAGAACAGCGCCCACAGCGACCACAGGAACGCGGCCGACGTGCCGACCGAGATCAGCGTGTCCATCGTCGCCGCACCGTGCTTCGCGTTGGTCCAGGCGGCCCGGTGGAACGGCCAGGCGGCGTAGGTGACGACCGGCGCGGTCAGGGTCAGGGAGAGCCACTGCCAGTAGTCGAACTGGAGCGCCGGGACCATCGCCATGGCGATCACCGGTACGGCGAGCACCACGGCGGTGGTCAGGCGCTGGCGCAACGTGGTGAGCCCGTCGTCCTCCGTGCTCGGCGCCGGGGCGTCCGCCGCGTCCGTGCCGCCCCCGGTACGGGGGGTTGCGGCGGGCGGGGCGGGCCGCCGGGCGGTGTAGCCGGTGGCCTCGACGGTTGCGATCAGATCGTCGACGGAGACCTCTGATCCCTGATAGGTGACCTTCGCCTTCTCCGTGGCGTAGTTCACGGTGGCCTCGACACCGTCCATCCGGTTGAGCTTCTTCTCGATCCGGGCCGCGCACGAGGCGCAGGTCATCCCGCCGATCGCGAGTTCGACCGCGGCCGTGCCGGTGTCGGCGCCGACGGCGCTGGTGTCGGTGGTGGCGGAATGCGCGGACACGGGGCCCTCCCTGGAGTCGTCCTCTGGCTGATACCCCTGGGGGGTATCTCCAGCTGCCTCATGTATACCCCCCGCCCCTATGAAACGCAAGGGGTGATCGCGGAGGAGGGGGCGGGTCGGGTCGCGTCCGGTCGCGCTCGTACGTTCCTATAGAGGGCTGCGCTGTCCAGTCGCCGCCCCGTAGGCTGGCCATTGGACTAGACCTATAGCTGTGTATCGGAGGAATGGGGACCCATGAGCAATCGTGCAGTCCTGGAGGTGATCGCTCTCGACGCGGAGGACGCGGTCGCCGCCCAGGCCGGAGGTGCGGACCGTCTCGAACTGGTCACCGACATGGCTGCCGACGGTCTGACGCCGTCGCGGGAGACCTTCGCGGCGATCAGGTCCGCCGTGGACATCCCGCTGCGCGTGATGCTCAGGGTGGCGGACGGCTTCGCCGCCGGTGACATCGATGTTCTGGTCGGCAAGGCCCGTGAGATGCGGGAGGCGGGGGCCGACGCGTTCGTGTTCGGCTTCCTCGACGAGCAGGGCCACGCGGACCTCGTCGCCGTCGAGCGGCTCGTCGCGGAGCTGGACGGCTGCCCATGGACGTTCCACCGGGCCATCGACCGGGCCGCGGACCGCGACGCCGTGCGCAAGCAGCTCGCGGACCTGCCCGGACTCGACACGTTCCTCACGGCTGGCTCCCCGGCCGGGGTGGACGCGGGCATTCCGACCCTGGTGGCCGAGGCGGCCCGCAGCGGTGAGCCGGGGTACGAGGCGCAGGTCCTGGTCGGCGGCGGCCTCCACCTGCACCACCTGCCCGAACTGCGGGCGGCGGGCATCGACGCGGTCCACATCGGCGGCGCGGCCCGGCCCGGCGGCTGGTCGGGCCCGGTGGACGCGGCGGCCGTACGGGAGTGGCGCGAGGCGCTGGACGCCTGAGGCCCGTCCGGGGCCGGGCCTCGGCCCGGCCCCCCGGCCCCGGCCAGTCGATGCCGCCTCCCCGCCTACACCAGCGCCTCCGGCAGCGGTGCCGCGTGCAGCACCGTCAGCCCCGACACCGCACGGGTCAGCGCCACGTACAGCCGCCGCAACCCGGTCCGCTCGTCCGGTTCGCCGTCGACCACCGCCGCCGGCTCGTCGAGCACCACGTAGTCGTACTCCAGCCCCTTGGCGAGCGACGCCGGGACCAGCGTCAGCCGGGACTCGGCGGTCGTCTCCTCACCCGGCGAGAGGTACGCGTGCCCCGCCGCCGCCAACGCCGCTCCCAGCACCGGAATCCGGGCGTCGGCGGCGATCAGCCCGATCGACCCCTCGTGGCGCAGCGACTCCTCGCAGGCGGCGACCACGGCCGCGTCCAGCCCGTCCGCACCGTCCGTCACCTCCCGTACGACCAGTGAACCGGGCGACTCACGCACCGACTCCACCGCCGCGAGGCCCGGAGAGATCGCGGGCAGCAGCCGGGAGGCGTACGCGATGACCTCGCGCGGCACGCGGAAACCGGCCGTCAGCTCCTCCACCACCGCGTCCGCCTTGCCCAGGTGGAACAGGGCCTCGGCCCAGCTCTCCGTGGACCACGGCGTCGTCCCCTGTGCCAGGTCGCCGAGGACGGTGGCGGAACCGGTCGAGCACCGCCGTCCCACCGCCCGGTACTGCATGGGGGAAAGGTCCTGCGCCTCGTCGAGCACGACATGGCCGAGGGAGTGCGTACGGGCGATCAGGTCGGTCGCCTCGTCGATCAGGACCGCGTCCGCCGCCGACCACTTCGCCGTCTTCACACTGCGGGCCGGTTTCGCCCACAGGAGCCGCTTCTGCTCCTCCTCGCTCAGCAGCCCCTCCGCGTGCGCGGCCAGGAACTCCGGGTCGGACAGCAGCCGCAGCACCAGCTTCGCCGGGTCCACGGCGGGCCAGATCGCCTTGACGGCCGCCTTCACCGCCGGGTTCCGGGCCACCGCGTTCTGCACCCGGTCGTCGGGGGCCTCCCCGGCCTCCTCCATCCGGACGAGGACGGCGTGCGCGATGCGCTGCGGGAGCGCCTCGTGCGCGGCCCCGTACCGCATGTCGCGGGCCAGCAGCTCGTCGACCATCTCCTGGATCTCGTACGCGGGCACCCGCCAGCGCCGGGAGCCGCGTACCACGACGACGGGCTCGACCGGGGCGGTCACATGGGAGCGGACCGCCCGCCGCAGCACCTCCGCCATCCGGGCGTCGCCCTTGACGACGGCGGTTGCGGCCTCGTCCTCGCCCCGGACCTCGACCCCGGCGCGCACCAGGTCGTCGACGGTGGCCTGCTTCACCTCCAGCTCGCCGAGGGCGGGCAGGACCTGCTCGATGTAGTGGAGGAAGGACCGGTTCGGCCCGATGACCAGGGTGCCGGTACGGGCGAGGCGCTCGCGGTGCGCGTACAGCAGGTACGCCACCCGGTGCAGGCCCACGGCGGTCTTCCCGGTGCCGGGCCCGCCCTGCACGCAGACGGTCCCGCCGAGGCCGCTGCGGACGATCTCGTCCTGCTCGGGCTGGATGGTGGCGACGATGTCGCGCATCGGACCGACGCGCGGCCGCTCGATCTCCGCCTGGAGGAGGCGGCTGGTGTGCTCGGCCTCGGCGGGGTCGGTGAGGTGCTCGTCCTCGTACGCGGTCAGCTCGCCGCCGGTGTAGCCGAAGCGGCGGCGCAGCCCCACGTCCCGGGGGTTCGTGCGGGACGCCTGGTAGTACGGCTGGGAGACCGGCGCGCGCCAGTCGATGACCATGGGGTCGCCGGCGGCGTCGTGGACGTGGCGGCGGCCGATGTAGAACCGCTCGCCGTCCGCGCCCTCGGCCAGTTCGCCGCCGACGGCGTGGAGGTAGTCGAGGCGGCCGAAGAACAGCGGGGTGTGCGAGAGGTCGGCGAGCGCCTTGATGCGGTCGTCGATCTGGGACTGGAGCACGGCGGCGTTGACCCAGTTCGCGGTGACATCGCGGATGTCGAGGGCCTGGACGTCCTCGCGCATGCCGCGCAGTGCGGCGCGGGACGCGGCGAGATGGGCACGCTCGTGCGACAGGGGGTCGTGGGGGTCGGGCGGGGAATCGCTCTCTGCTACGTGCGCGGGCACGGTGTTGCCTCCGGCTCTTCAACGCAGGACGGCGGGCCGCGCGCTGAGACCGGCAGGGGCCGGAGCGGCGGTCCGCTGGGAAGGTTGGTTCGCGTGGGTGCCGTCCGGTTTCCGTCCGGCCGGCGGCGCTCCCCCGGCTGCCGGCGGTGAAAGGCCGGTACCACGGTTCGGGAGGCGGGCAGACCGGCGATTGTAGTCACAGGGCGGGACCCGGTCGAACGGAATACGGCCCCGGCCGGGAGCGGCCGGGGCAGGCCGGGGAGGTCGGCACGCTCGGGGAGCGGGCCGCGGAGGGGCCCAGGGGGCGGTGCCGGGGCGGCCGTTCGCGGGCGGGCCCGGTGAGCGGTCCAGGGGGAAGCGCCCGGAGACGGCCTGGTCAGGGGCACCCGTAGGGGATGCGTGCGACCTGGGCGGTACCGGAGGGCTACGCACAGGCCCGCGCTTCCGCCTGCGGACCGACGCGGCCGACGCACGGGTTCCGCCTGCGGGCCGACGCGCCCGATCGGGTGACGGGAGCACCATGGATACATGAGCACAGCCACCCTGAACCCCCGCACGACCGGCCCCGCGCACGGCGCGACCGCGGCGACCGGTGACCACCGACCCCACCGCGTCGGAGACGCGATGCGCGCCGTGAAGGTGTTCGTGACCACGGCGTTCGGCGTCGTCGTCCTGGGCGAGTACGCGGAAGAGGCGGGCGTCGTCGGCCGCGGCCGCTGAGCGCCCGCCCCGCCTGCCCGCCCCCTCCCGTTCTCAGTTCTCCGCGAGCAGCTCGTCCGCGTCGACGATGCGGTACGCGTACCCCTGCTCGGCCAGGAAGCGCTGGCGGTGCGCCGCGAAGTCCTGGTCGATGGTGTCGCGGGCGACGACCGAGTAGAACCGGGCCTCGTGCCCGTCGGCCTTCGGCCGCAGGACGCGGCCCAGCCGCTGCGCCTCCTCCTGGCGCGACCCGAAGGTGCCGGAGACCTGGATGGCGACGGTCGCCTCGGGCAGGTCGATGGAGAAGTTGGCGACCTTCGACACGACCAGAACGCTGATCTCGCCCTGGCGGAACGCCTCGAAGAGCTTCTCCCGCTGGGCGTTGCTGGTCTCACCCTTGATCACGGGGGCGTCCAGATGCTCGCCCAGCTCGTCGAGCTGGTCGATGTACTGCCCGATGACGAGGGTCTGCTCACCCTGGTGCTTGCGCACCAGCGCCTCGGTCACCTTCCGCTTGGTCGCGGTGGTGGCGCAGAACCGGTACTTCTCCTCCGTCTCGGCGGTCGCGTACGCGAGCCGCTCGGAGTCGGTGAGGTTGACCCGGACCTCGACGCAGTCGGCGGGCGCGATGTAGCCCTGCGCCTCGATCTCCTTCCACGGGGCGTCGAACCGCTTCGGCCCGATGAGGGAGAAGACGTCGGATTCCCGGCCGTCCTCCCGTACGAGCGTCGCCGTGAGGCCGAGCCGCCGCCGGGCCTGGAGGTCGGCGGTGAACTTGAAGACGGGCGCGGGCAGCAGGTGGACCTCGTCGTAGACGACCAGGCCCCAGTCGCGGGAGTCGAACAGCTCCAGGTGCGGGTAGACGCCCTTCCGCCGGGTGGTCAGCACCTGGTAGGTGGCGATGGTGACGGGCCGGATCTCCTTGCGGGTCCCGCTGTACTCGCCGATCTCGTCCTCGGTCAGCGAGGTCCGCTTCACCAGTTCGTGCTTCCACTGCCGGGCGGAGACGGTGTTGGTGACCAGGATCAGGGTGGTGGCCTTGGCCTGCGCCATCGCACCGGCGCCCACCAGCGTCTTCCCGGCCCCGCAGGGCAGCACGACGACCCCCGACCCGCCGTGCCAGAAGCCTTCCACGGCCTGCTTCTGGTACGGCCGCAGCGACCAGCCGTCCTCGGCCAGCTCGATCGGATGGGCCTCCCCGTCCACGTAACCGGCGAGGTCCTCGGCGGGCCACCCCAGCTTGAGCAGCGTCTGCTTGACCTGCCCGCGCTCGGAGGGGTGGACGGCCACGGTGTCCGGATCGATGCGTGCCCCGACCAGCGGCTGGACCTTCTTCGACCGGAGGATCTCCTCCAGCACGGGCCGGTCGGTGGTGGTCAGGACGAGCCCGTGCACGGGGTGCTTGGACAGGGTGAGCCGCCCGTACCGCGCCATCGTCTCGGCGATGTCGACCAGGAGCGCGTGCGGCACGGGGTAGCGGGAGTACTCGACCAGGGCGTCGACGACCTGCTCGGCATCGTGCCCGGCGGCACGGGCGTTCCACAGCCCGAGCGGGGTGACCCGGTACGTGTGGATGTGCTCGGGCGCACGCTCCAGCTCCGCGAACGGCGCGATGGCACGACGGCAGGCGTCCGCCAGGTCGTGGTCGACTTCGAGGAGCAGCGTCTTGTCGCTCTGGACGATGAGGGGTCCGGTCACGCGCTTCGGCCCTTTCTGCGGGGTACGGCCACGGCTGCGGCCAAACGTCCAGTGTGCCGCATCGGGGGCCGGAGCGGTGGGGGTGCGTGCCCGCGGGCAGTAGGGGCGGAGCGAGCGCACGGCCCGCGCAGATCGCCCCCGCCCCCGCTGCCCCGCACCCCGCCGCCCCGCCCCGGTCTCAGGCACCGCGGCTCTCAGGCCCCGCGGTGCTGCGGCCCGAACCGCACCGGGACGCCGGGGGAGTACAGCACGCTCATCGGCTCCCCGGCCGGGGCGGGCAGCCCGCCCGCCGCGATCAGGTCCTCGTCGCACTCCAGCAGCTCCGCCCGGTGGAGCGGCCACCGGGGGTGGACGTTGGGGAGGTGGGCGGTCCGCCCGAAGAACGTGGTGTGCAGGGCCCAGCGAGCCGTCAGGAAGTGCTCCAGGGGCGTGGGTTCGTCGATCGCCTCGCCCGGCCGCAGCACGATCCGGCTGCGTGCGCCGCGCGGGCCGGGCCAGCGGCGGCCGCTCGTGTACGTGAGGGTTCCGCCGGAGCGCTCGACGTCCATCCGGGACCACACGTACGGCAACCGGAACGCGGCCCGCGCCACGAGGACCGGGATGAGCCGCGAGGCGTCGAGCGACCGGAAGACGACACCGCGCCGACCGCGTCCGTCCACGGAGTAGAGCCGCACATTGGTCTCGGGAAAGGTGCCGAGGTACGGAATCCCCGGCAGCCCGAGCCCGCCCACCCGGTACATCCGGAACGCCACGAGCCCCACGTACGTCGTCGCCCCGTCGAACGTGTCCGGCACGGTGCCCGCCGGCAGCAGCGGCGCCACGTCGGCCGGGTCGACCGCCCAGTGCAGGAAGGCCAGATCCAGCCAGGACTGCGTGAGCAGCGGGGGCATCGGCCCGGCGGGCGGGTTCGGCGACACGGGCTCGGGGCTCCGGCGGGAGAAGGACATGCCCGCAGCATCGCAGAACGCGGTGGGGCGGCACCGCACCCGGCCGGGGACCGGCGAAGGGCCGGCGCTACTCGGTCCCGCCCGGCTGCCCGGTGCGCTTGGCCCGCCGGACGCCGAACGCGGCGAGACCGAGGACGGCCACCGCGATGATCGCCATCAGGATCTGCTCACCGGCGGTCAGGGTTCCGATCATCCGGGTCTCCTCGGCTGTGCGGCTGCGTATGCAGGGTGAACATGTCATGCGGGGAGACTTGCGACCATCGGAGATGTGATCTTCAGAGCTTTCCTTGAGGGTTCGCGCCGAGCGCCCACGCGTGGGCGCTCGGTCTCCCTCAGCCCAGGTAGGGCCGGTCACGGCCCTCGGCGAAGTGGCGCAGCCGGAGGCGCTGGGTGTGGTGCATGGGTATCGCGTCGAGTTCGTCCGGTGCCACGAACCGGACCTCCGTGCTCTCCTCGGAAACGGTCAGGGCTCCGCCGGTCACGCGGGCGGTGAAGCAGACGTTGAACTGTCGGCGGACTTCCCCGTCGCTGTACTCGATGATGTGCCGGGGGTCGGTGTACGTCCCGACGAGACCCGTGATCTGGACGTCGAGCCCGGTCTCCTCCTTGACCTCACGAACTGCTGCGCCGGGCAGCGAGTCCCCGAGGTCCATTCCGCCGCCCGGCAGCGCCCAGAGGTCGTTGTCGCGGCGGCGCTGGAGGAGGATGCGTCCGTCGCCGTCGGTCACGACTGCCGACGCCGCGACGACCATGCTGTTGGGCTCGGGCGCGTTCGGGTCGTCGTAGTACTCGGTCCGTGCCATCGGGTTCACCCTTCCACCGGCCGCGCGGAGTTCCAGACCGTCTCGAAGCTGTCCGCGTAGGTGCCGAACATGCCTCCGCTGCCGGTGCTCCGAAGATGCCATACCGGCGCGGCGTAGGCGTTGACGCCCCAGATGTGGGCGTTGACCAGGATCTCGTCGTCCGCGCGGTACAGACTGTTGTAGAGCGTCGTTCCGTGCGTGCGGATGTCGATGCCGGGCACGGTGGCCAGGGGGCGGTAGTGCATGAGCGCCAGCCGGCAGCGTGACTCGATGCCATGGCCGAAGCGCTCTTCCTGGCCACGTTGTCGGACGTTGATGTGGTCGGCATCGCCTACCGCGATCCGGATCGAGCACCCGTCTGCGGCCCTCTCGCGCAGCATGCTGTTGAGCCGTGGATACGCCTCGTGCAGGAAGACCGCTCCGTACACGAGCACATCGATCCGCGCGCGGGCCCGGGCGAGGAGGTTCACGAACGTGGATACCGGCAGGTCGGCCCGTTGCTCGTACAGGGCGACGAGCTCGGGACTCACTGCCCGCGCCGAGCGTGCCTGCCTGAGTTGAGGCCAAAGGGCGTGCACGTCCTCGCCCAGCGTCTCGGCGGCCTTGAGAGCCGTGGAGCGCCGGGGCGTGCGCCCGAAGTTGACCCACCTTTCGACGGACTTGGGGTCGACCTCCACCACCCCGGCCAGGTCTGCGTGGGTCCACCCTCTGGCGGCCATGACTGCCCGTAGGCGTTCGTTCGGCATCCCTGGTTGCCTTCCCGCTCCCGCTTGCCCGGACGTCTCAGGGACGTTCTACAGGGCGGGGGACGTCCCGAAGTGGGAAACGTACGGGGTTCCGTCGTCCCGGTGACGAGCGTGACGATCACCGCATGAGCGAACCGATGCGCTACAGCACCCCGCCGGTCGAGCTACCCCTGCGCATGGAAAGAGAGCCGGTCCCGGTCGAGGGCTGTGCCGGCTGCGTCGAACCGGCCGCCGTACGCAGCCGCGCTCGGGCCGTGGGCGACATGACCACGGTGTCCGACTGCAACGTCTACCTGCGCAGGCACCCGGAAGGGCACCAGGGATGACGCGCACCGGCATGAGGGGGCCGGGGCCCCTACCCCTCCCCGTCCTCCGCCAGCTCCGCCACCCCCGTGATGCGGTGCAGCGGGTACGTGCGGACCTCGTCGGCCGTGTGGTCGTAGGCCGTGACGAAGCCGCCCTCCACGCGGACCGGGGCGATCACGCGCTGGCTGGCCGCGCCGTCCGCGTTGACGTAGCCGATCCAGACCGTGGAGCCCGTCATCGCGGCCGCCTGGACCGTGGCCAGGGTCTCGGCGGGGGTGGTGTGCGGGGGAGGGCGCCGGACGGGCCGTTGGCGGCGGGGCCGTCCGCCGGTTCCTTGCGGGCCACCGTGGCGGCCGTGTCGCCCGCGCGGATGGCCCGGACCGCCGCGCCGAGCAGGGTGGCGTCCGGGGCCGGGGGGCCTTCGGGGACCGGGACCGGGGGCGTGCGGGGCGGGGTGCGGCGGGCCCCGGCGCGGGTGATCAGGACGTCGCCGTCGGCGGATTCGGCGGCCGGGGCGTACCCCATGTCGCGCAGCGCTTCGAGGAGCGGGCCGGGGTCGGCCCGGGAGGCCAGGACCGTGGGTGCGAGGCGGCGCAGGCGCAGGCCCGTGGAACGGCGGTCGGCCAGGATCTCGTTGAGGACCGCCTCGTCGTCGCAGCGTACGTACGCGGACGCCGCCCCGATCCGCAGGTGCCCGTGGCGGCGGGCCACGTCGTCGATCAGGTAGCTCAGCGGCTGGGGCACCGGCGTACGGCTGTGCGCGGCCAGGAACGCGTGCAGGTCGGACGCCGACCGCCCGGCGTCCAGGGCGCGGCGCACCGAGCCGGGCGTGAAGCGGTACACCGTCGCCCCGCCCTTCGACTCGACGTCGGCCAGGACGGACAGCGTCTCCGCCAGCGGGCGTTCCAGCGGGCCGGGGGCCACCGCCGTCAGGTCGGCCTGGAGGAGCACATGGTCCAGAGGCTCGGGGATCAGCGGGGCGAGGCGTGCCGCCGCGGCTTCCTCGCCCTCGTCCAGCAGCGCGCGGGCCTGCGAGGACAGTGCGCCCCGGCCCGTGATGCCCAGCAGCTCCGCCTCGTTCAGCGTCCACAGGGCGAGGCGTGAACGGAGGTCCGTCCCCTCCGCGGGAGCCGAGCCGGCCGGGGCGGTGCCTCCCGCCGCCGGGGCCGGTCCGCCGCGCAACGGGCGTTCCCAGCGCAGCCGTCGCAGCAGCGTCTCCGGGTCCGGCGCGGTGCCCGGCGGCAATTCGCCGAACAGGGCCAGCACCCGGTGGCGTACGTCGGGGGCGGCCGAACGGTCCAGTTCCGGGCCGAGTGCGGACAGGGCCCGCCCCTTGGTGTCCTGGCCGCCGACCAGGCCCGGTGTCCGGGTGGCGGCGAGCCAGGCGGTGGCCAGGTGCGTCCAGCGGTCCCCGGCGGGCAGGTCGAGCCATTCGTCGGACGCGGGCGTCGGCGCGTACCGCTCGTCGGTCTCGCCGTCGGACGCCACCAGCCCCGCGCCGTAGGCCAGTTCGACCCAGAAGGCGGCGATCGGCTCCGGTACGTCCAGCGCGGACGCGGTCCGCTTCAGCTCCCGTACGCTCAGGCCGCCCGCGCGCAGGATCGTGGGCCCGCCGCCGTTCCAGAGCTTCAGCAGCTCCTCGACCGTGGCCAGCGCCGTGAACGCCTGGCCCGCCGCGGCCCTGTCCACAGCCTGTGGATCGCGTTCGGCCGCCGCCGCGACGGCCGGGGCCACCGGTTCCGGTACGCGGTGGGCGCGCCCGGCCCGCAGGTGGAGGGCGGCCTCGCGCGGGAGGACCACCGTGCGGGTGGAGACCGGCAGCAGCAGGCCCCGGTCGCGCAGCCACTTCACGGGCGGGGTCGGGTTCGGCGTGACCTCCCCGTACGGCGGGCCCCACACCAGCCGGTCCAGCACCGACAGCGCCTCCACCGGGGCGGTGTCCAGCAGCTCCGCCATCCGCGTCCGGTCCGTGAAGAGCGAGGAGAGCGCGGCCACCGCCGAGACCGGGTCGTGCGTGGCGGGCAGCCCGGTCGCCGCCAGGATCTCCTGGAGGCGGCCCGGCGACATGCCTGCCGTCGCCTCCGCGACCGTGGGACCCAGGCCCGTGGGGGAGGGGTGCTGCGGCGACGGCGCGAGCAGTTCGCGGGCGGTGCGCACCAGCCGCAGCCGGTCGTCCTCGCCCCAGACCAGGGCCTGTTCGCGCAGCGTCGCCAGCGCGCCCGGCAGCGCGGCGGTGATCGCCGCCCCCGCGTCGTCGTGCTGCTCGCCGTCGTCGAGCCCGTCGCCGGTGAGGAGGGACAGCACCGTGGCGTACGGGGCCGGGTCCGGGGCCACCGCCAGCGCCTCGGCGGTCTGCAACGCGAACCGGTCCAGGTGCTCCAGAGCCCGGACGACCGACGCCCTGGTTCCGGCTCGGGTGGCGAGCTGGGTGATGTCGTTCGGCACCGGGTTCAGGAGGTCGGGGCGTGCGCGCAGCAGCCCGGCCAGCGATTCGTCGCCCCGGGCGCGCAGGGCTTCGGCGAGCGTGCGCGGTGGTGTGGTCGTCCCCATCCGTCCCACGGTAGCCGCTGGAACGCTACCGTCGGGGCAGGGCCGGTAGAGGGGATGCACCGCAGTGGGGATCGAGAGCGACCAGCTCGTCTACGACTACCTGAGCCGGGTCGGCGACCTGGCCCAGCGGCACCAGCTGTCCTCGGCCGCGCGGATGCGGCTCGTCTCGTCCCTCCGGGGCGAGATCGACCGGCAGCGCGGCACCGCGGGCGCGGACTCCCCGGCGACCGTGCGGCGCATCATCGGCAGGCTGGGGAGCCCGGACGAACTGGTCGCCGCGGCGGCGGAGTCCGGCGACGGTACGGTCCCGTTGCCGCCCGCCCGGCCCGGCGCGGGGGCGGGAGCGGGCGAGCCGTCACGGCGGAGCCTCCCCCGGCCCCGGAGCGGGCTGCTGCGCAAGGAGCCGAGAGGGGCGAAGGAGCCGGAGCCGCCGGAGGAGCGGGGCGCACCCCCGGACGCCCGGAGCGCCAGGAAGCCGAAAGCCGGTTTCAGGTGGGGCGCGTCGCGTCGTGCCGCGGGGGACGACGCGCAGGGCGGTGAGCGTCCCGCCGATGCGGGCGCTCCCGGCGCGGCCTCCGTGCCCCGGCCGGCTCCCGCCCGCGACGGCGACGCGGCCCCCGCTTCCGACGCCCGTGTTCCCGTCCGTGACGGAGACGGCGACGAGGCCCCCGCAGCCGACGACGGTGTTCCCGTCCGCGACTGGCCCGACCCCTCCGCCCCGCACATGCTCGGCCAGGACCAGCAGGGCGGCTCCGGCGACGCGACCGACTGGTGGCGGCTGGAGCCGGGGCCCTTCGACGAGGGGACCGCCATCCCCGGATTCTTCGGCGGCATCGAGGCCCCGGAACTGCTCGGCAGGCGGCCGGGGCCCACCGGGAAGGGACCGGCGGGCACGAAGGACGAGGAGGCGGGGGGCGCCGCCGGTGCGGGGAAGGCCGGGTTCGGAAAAGCCGGGGAGGGGAAGGCCGGGGCCGGAAAAGCCGGGGTCGGTAAGGACGCGGCGGTGGCCGGGGGAGGCGAAGGCACCGCCGCCCGCCGTCGCGCCCTGCGCCTGGTCAAGCTCCGCCGCCGCAAGGCCGTCCCCGTCGTCGCCGAGCCCGCGGCCGCCGCCCCCGGCCCCCGCGGCGGCTTCGCCCACCCGCTGCTGCTCCTGGCCGCCGGCCTGCTCGTCGCCGGGGTGATCACCGGTTCCTGGCTGCCGCTGGCGGGCGGCTGGCTGATCGCGTACTCCTCGCGCGCCCTCTCCCGTACGGAGGCGAAGTGGGCGGCGCTCGGTCTGCCGGGCACGGTGGCGGCCGGGGCACTCGTGTGGGTGTGGGGGCGGATGGAGGGGCGGTGGGGCGAGCCGATCCGCGAGGGCGCGCTGCGGGACGTCCTGCTGGACGCGTGGCCGGTGGTCATCCGCGTCGCCGCCGTCGCCTCCGCGCTCTACCTGGTGTGGCGCGCACGGAGACGGGCCGGCTGAGCCGGCCGTCCACGCCGGCCGCCCGCGCCGGACGGGTCCGGGACACCGGCTCGCGTGGAGACCGGCTCCAGCACGGCCCGTGTCCGGGGTACGGGCCCCCGTACCGGCGGGCCCGCCCCGGTCCCTCCGCGGGAGCGGGAGCGGGCCGTCCCGGCGATGGGCTACTCCGTCATGCTGGCCTCGAACTCCTCCAGAATCTTTCCGGCGGCCGTGTAGCCGATGCCCGAGATCCACAGACGGTCGTCGACCTTGAAGACCTTGTCGTTCTTGGCCGCCTTCAGCCCCTTCCACAGACCGCTCGTCATCGTCTTCGTCGTCCCCGCCTTCTCCGGGTCGCCGTACGTCGACGTGAAGATGACGTCCGCGTCGGCGAGGTCGATCTTCTCGGGCGACACGTCGTACGAGAACCCGTCCTTCGCCTTGTCCGTGATCGCGGGGCGGCCGGTGCCGATGTCGGCGAGGATCGAACCGATGTAGTTCTGCTTGCCGTAGATGCGGATCTCGGCGCCCTCGACGAAGCGGATGAAGTTGACGTCCGTGGCGGCGGCCTTCTCCTTGCCGCCGAGGGCCTCCGTCACCTTCGCCACCCGGCTGTCATACGTGGCGAGGACCTTCTTCGCCTCCGCCTGCTTGCCGAGCGCCTGCGCGTGCACCTGGAAGTTCTCCTTCCAGGCGCTGCCGGTCGCCTCCGTCATCACGGTCGGGGCGATCTTGCTGAGCTGCTCGTAGCGGTCGCCGTCACGGACCTTGCTGGTGAGGATCAGATCCGGCTTGAGGGCGGCGACGGACTCCAGGTTCGCGTTGGCGATCTCGCCGACCGGAGTGATGTCCTTCGTCTCGCTCTCGGGGAGGTAGGACGGGAAATCGTCCTCGGTCGCCGAGTGCGTCGCGCCGACCGGCCGGACGCCGAGCGTGATCGCGGAGTCCAGTTCGCCGGAGTCCAGGACGACGACCCGCTTCGGCGCGACGGGGACCTCGACGTCCCCGTTCGCGGTGCTGACCGTACGCGTCTTCGCCGGGGAGCCGGCGGCTTCCGGGGCCGGGTCCGAGGAGCCGCACGCGGTGAGGGCGAGTGCCGCGGTCAGGGCGAGGGAGCCGGCGGCGAGGCCGCGGTGGCGGGGGAGGGCAGTCATGTCACAGACCTTTCAGAGAGGGGGAACCCGCCGGCGGCGGGGACCAGGGTGCACCGGGGACGACGAGCGGTGAACCCGTCACCGGGTCCGGGACGATCACCGCCTCCAGGCCGAAGACCTCGCGGACCAGTTCGGCGGTGACGACATCGCCCGGCCGTCCCTCGGCGACGATCCGGCCGTCCTTCATGGCGACCAGGCGGTCCGCGTACCGGGCGGCCTGGTTGAGGTCGTGCAGCACGGTGACGACGGTGCGGCCGCGGGTGCCGTCCGCGGCGGGGGCCGCCAGCTGGCGCACCAGGTCCAGGACTTCCACCTGGTGCGCGATGTCGAGGTACGTCGTCGGCTCGTCGAGCAGCAGCAGATCGGTGTCCTGGGCGAGCGCCATGGCGATCCACACCCGCTGGCGCTGTCCGCCCGACAGCTCGTCCACCGGCCGTTCGGCCAGCGCCGTCACGTCCGTACGGGCCATGGCGTCGGTCACCGCCCGCTCGTCCGCGTCCGACCACTGCTGCCACCAGCTCTGGTGCGGCTGGCGGCCCCGCGCGACCAGGTCGGAGACGGTGATCGCCTCGGGGGCGACCGGGGTCTGCGGGAGCAGCCCGATGTTCCGGGCGATCTGCTTCGTCGGTATCCGCGCCAGCTCCGTGCCGTCCAGCAGGACCGCCCCGCCGCGCGGCTTCAGCAGCCGGCCGAGCGCCCGCAGGGTGGTGGACTTCCCGCAGGCGTTCGGGCCGACGATGACGGTGACCTGCCCGTCGGGCACGGTGAGGTCGAGTTCGCGGACCACGGTGCGGTCCTCGTACGCGAGGGTCAGGGAACGGGCGGCCAGCCTGCCACCGGCCCCCGGGGCTGCTTCGGTACCGCCACCCGCACCGGTACCTGCGGCTGCGTCGGTCGTCGGGCTCATGCGGTGCCTCCACTGCGGCCGCGGTGACCGCGGATGATCAGCCAGATCAGATACGGGGCGCCGACCGCCGCCGTGAGGACTCCCACGGGCAGTTCGGTGGGCGAGAACAGTCTGCGGGCGAGCAGATCGCCGCCGACGACGATCACCGCGCCCAGCAGCGCCGAGGACAGGAGGGGGATCTGCGCGGTCCGGGTCATGCGCCGGGCGATCTGCGGGGCGAGCAGTGCCACGAAGTCCACCGGGCCCGCCGTGCCCGTCGCCACGGAGGCCAGGACCACGCCGAGGGCGACCAGTCCGAGCCGTACGCGCCCCAGGCGCACACCCAGCGCCGTGGCGGTGTCGTCGTCCATCGAGACGGTGCGCTGCGCGCGGGCCGCCCAGACGACGGCGGGCAGCAGGATCAGCAGCGTCCAGCCGATCGGAGCCGCCTCCGGCCAGCCGCGCCCGTTGAGCGAACCGGTCATCCAGATCTGCGCCTGCTGGGCGACGAGGTAGTCGCCCTTGGTCAGGAACAGCGTGGTCACCGACCGCAGCGCGATGGCGAACCCGATGCCGATGAGGACGAAGCGCGTCGCGTGCAGGCCGCCGCGCCACGCGAAGACGTAGACCAGGGCCGCCGCCGCGATGCCGCCGACCACGGAGAGGTAGGGCAGGACGGTGTACGAGGTGACGCCGAAGGTCATCGCGCCGACGGTGAGCGCGCTCGCGCCCTGGCTGATGCCGATGATGTCGGGGCTGGCCAGCGGGTTGCGGGCCACCGTCTGGATCAGCGCCCCGGCGATCCCGAACGCGATGCCCACCAGCAGCCCGACGACCATGCGGGGCAGCCGCAGCGTGCCCACGACCAGTTCGGCGGACGACGGCTGCCCGAGGACCACCTTCACGACCTCGCCGGGCGCGACGAAGCTCTCCCCCACGCAGAGGTAGGCGACACAGACGGCGGCCAGCAGGAGGGTCAGGGCCGCCGCGACGGCGGAGGCCCGCCGGTGCAGCAGGAACCGGCCACGCGGACCCGCCTTCACGACGGCGTACCCGGCGGGCCGGACCCGTACGGGCACGCTCCTTCCAGGCTTCTCGCGCTTCTCGGGTGCACGGGTGACGCTCACGCGGGCACCGCCTTCCGGCGGACGAGGGCGACCAGGAACGGCACCCCGATCAGGGCCGTCATCACGCCCGCCGGAACCTCGCTCGGCGGGAACACGATCCGGCCGACGACGTCCGAGACCAGCAGCATCACGGGTCCGAGCAGCGCCGCCATGGGGAGCACCCAGCGGTGATCGCTGCCGACGACCGCGCGGGCGATGTGCGGGACGGCGAGCCCGATGAACGCGATCGGCCCGGCGGCGGCCACCCCGACGCCGGTCAGCACGGTCGCCCCGATCCCGCCGACGATCCGGACCGCGGCGACGTTCTGCCCGAGCCCCTTCGCCACGTCCTCGCCGAGCGCGAGCGCGTCCAGCCCGCGGGCGACGGAGAGCACGAGAGCGGCCCCGACCAGGAGGAAGGGCCACACCTGCTGGACGACGTCCGCCTCCCGGCCCGCGATCGAGCCGACCTGCCAGAAGCGGAACTCGTCCAGCGCGGCCGCGTTCGTCGTGAGGATTCCCATCGTGACCGACACCAGCAGCGCGTTGATCGCCGCGCCGCCGAGCGCGAGCTTCACCGGGGTCGCCCCACCGCGCCCGCGGGCCGCGATGGCGTACACGGCGACCGAGGCGACGGCCGCGCCCGCGAAGGCGAACCACACGTATCCGGTCAGCGTGTGCACCCCCGCGAACGCGATGGCCACCACCACCGCCACCGAGGCCCCCTGGCTGATGCCGAGGATGCCGGGGTCGGCGATGGGGTTACGGGTGATGCCCTGGAGCACCGTGCCCGCGAGTGCCAAGGCCGCGCCGACCATCAGGCCGATGAGCGTGCGCGGCACCCGCATCGTGCGGATCACCTCGGCGGCGTCGGAGGTCCCGCCGTGCAGCAGGGCGTCGACCACCTCGCCCGGCGGGATGGAACGCGCCCCCACGGCGAGGCTCAGCAGGATCGCCAGCAGCAGGGCGACGACCGCCGCGGCCGTCGTGGTCGCGCGTCGGGAGAGGCGTGGGGGCCGGGACGCCCCTGGTGGCGCGGCGGCCCGCACCGGCGCTGATGCTGACGCTGACATCTGATCCCATCGAGAACGGCCCGGACACGGACCCGGCACGTGGGAGAACGAGACGGGCACGAGCCGCATTGGTAAGGCTTGGCTAAGTGCGCGCCTCAGTCTAGGCGGCGGTTTCTCGCCATCGACGGGGGCTCCGGGGTGGCCTCGCGCACAGGGGGCCGGGACGGCGTCCGCGACGGGGCCGGATCGGCTCCCGCGCGGGGCAGGGTCGGCTTCCGCGACGGGGCCGGATCGGCTCCCGCGCGGGGCAGGGACGGCTTCCGCGACGGGGCTCCGGGCGGGCTGCGGCCGGTCGGCACAATGGCAGGCATGGCTACCACGGTTCAGCATCCCGATCGGCGACCGCACCCCCGGCGGCGCCCCCTGACGGTCGGCTTCGACCTCGACATGACGCTCGTCGACTCCCGGCCCGGCATCGCCGCCGCCTTCCGGGTCCTGGCCGCGGAGACGGGGGCGTCGATCGACGTGGACCTGGTGGTGAACCGGCTCGGGCCGCCGCTGGAGACGGAGCTGGCGCACTGGTTCCCGGCCGGCGGGGTGCCCGCCGTGGCCGCCCGCTACCGGGAGCTCTACCCCGACCACGCGATAGCCCCGAGCACGGCCCTCGCCGGGGCACGGGAGTCGGTGGCCGCCGTCCGGGCGCTCGGCGGCCGGGCGATCGTCGTCACGGCGAAGCAGGCGGCGCACGCGCAGCTGCACCTGGACCACCTCGGCATCGAACCGGACGCGGTGATCGGCCGGCTGTGGGCGGAGGCCAAGGGCGACGCCCTGCGCGAGCACGGGGCGCAGGTGTACGTCGGCGACCACCTCGGGGACGTGCGCGGGGCGCGGGCCGCCGGAGCGCTGTCGGTCGCGGTGACCACGGGCCCGTGCGACGCGACGGAGCTGCGGGCGGCGGGCGCGGACGTGGTGCTGGAGGAGCTGACGGCCTTCCCGGCCTGGCTGGCGGCCTTCGACGCGGACCGGGTGGCGTGAACGGGCGCAGGGAGGACGCGAGGGACTGCCCGGCCCGGTAGCCGTACGCGCCGGCCCGCCCCCGACAACCGCACGCGCCCGCCCCCCCGGACAACCGCATGCGCGCGCCCGTCTCCGGTGGCCGCCCGTGCGCCCGTCCCCTCCGGGTGCCGTCTCGGTCCGCCCTTCCACCCCGCCGCCTCTCCGCCTCCGGGAGGGTCCGGGGCGGCAGGGCGGCTACGAGTTCGCGGTGCGTTTCGGCGAGTTCGCCCAGACCGAGCGCACGACGCCGGCCGCGGCGATCAGGAACCCGACGCCCATCAGCATGGAGACCGCGTACGCGATCGATGGGAACGGGTCCGTGCCCAGGAACAGGGGGGCGACCGTGACCAGCGTGGCCAGTGCGCCGATGAAAAAGACGATCGCGCCGACCTGAACAAGCCGATCGCCCGCGCCTGAAGGAGTAGTACTCACCCGACCAGGGTAGTTCCCAGCCCCGAGGAACTCTCCGGCGACTCTTGTCACCGGCCGCAGGGCCATTAGCCTGGGACCGGGCGGGTCACGGTGACCCGCTGCTTTGCTATCCGGAGCCGTATCCCGGCTCTCCCGCACACCGACGAGTACGAGGACGAGGACAGACGTGCCCACCGGCAAGGTCAAGTGGTTCAACAGCGAGAAGGGCTTCGGCTTTCTCTCCCGCGACGACGGCGGTGACGTCTTCGTCCACTCGTCGGTACTCCCTGCCGGAGTCGACGCACTCAAGCCCGGCCAGCGCGTGGAGTTCGGCGTGGTCGCGGGTCAGCGTGGCGATCAGGCGCTCTCCGTGGTGGTCCTCGACCCCACCCCGTCCGTCGCCGCCGCGCAGCGCCGCAAGCCGGACGAGTTGGCGTCGATCGTCCAGGACCTGACGACGGTCCTGGAGAACATCACTCCGCAGCTGGAGCGGGGCCGCTACCCGGACAAGGCCGCCGGCGCGAAGATCGCGGGCCTGCTGAGGGCGGTCGCGGACCAGCTCGACGTGTAGAACCTCGCGTGCGGATCGGGCCGGGCCCACGGGGTCCGGCCCGATCCGCACGGAAGACCTCGCATCCGACCGCGGGGCCGGTACGTTCGCGGGCCGGACAGCCGGGCCGGTACAGACAGCTCCGGTCTGCGGTCCGAGGGCTGCTCCGGCCTGCGGTCCGAGGGGCGGCCCGAGGCCGAGCGTCAGGCCTGGCTCTCCGCGAAGAGCCGGGTCGACCGCCCCAGGGCCGCGCGCACCGCGCCCGACCGGGTCAGCGGGGCCCGGTCCACCCCGGCGAACAGGGCGACCAGGGAGATGTCCGCGGCCACGGCCCGGCCCGTCGTGCGGACCGCCAGCCGCTTGCCGCCGCCGAACCCCGACAGCCTCGCCGTGAGGGTGACGCCGGGGTCCTCGTCGTCGGCCCGCCGGACCAGGACGAACCGCTTCCGGTTCACCGCCCGCAGCACGTAGTGGTCGCCTCCGTACCGGAAGCGCAGGGCGCGGGCCCCGCGCGTCAGGCCGAAGCGGTTGCGCCGCAGGTACACGTGGGCGTCGCCGAGCCGGAGCGTCGAACCGTTGAGCGTCGGCAGGTCCGTGGCGTCCGTGTGGATGCCGCGGGTCTCGAACACCGCCGTGGGTATCGAGGGGCCCCGCACCTCCGACACCACGCTGCCCGGCGTGTGTTTCAGGGGCAGCGGCGCGGTGAGCACGACCTCCCCGAACCCCGGCACCGTGCCCCGGAGGCCGGAGCGGCGCTCATGGGTGCGGCCCTCCTTCCAGAACTCCAGCGTGAACGGGTCGATCGAGGTGTGCACCGGGGCCGTCCTTCCTGGCGGCCGCCGGCCGCCCGTCGCTCGGTCGCTCAGGGAAACGCCAGCGCGTCCGGGCGCAGCGGGGGGACCAGGCCCTCGGCGGCGGCGCGGGTCAGCAGGCCGCGGATCGCCGCGTAGCCGTCCTCGCCGAGGTCGGCGGTGAACTCGTTCACGTACAGCCCGATGTGCTGGTCCGCGACCGCCGGGTCCATCTCCTGGGCGTGCTCCAGGACGTACGGGCGCGAGACCTCCGGGTGGTCCCGGGCCAGCCGGACCGAGCTGCGTACGGAATCGGCCAGGCGGCGCAGGGTCTCCTCGCCCAGGGAGCGCTTGGCGATGATCGCGCCGAGCGGGATCGGGAGACCGGTCGTGTCCTCCCAGTGGCGGCCCATGTCGGCGAGGTTGTGCAACCCGAAGTTCCGGTAGGTGAAGCGGGCCTCGTGGATGACCAGGCCCGCGTCCACCCTGCCGTCCCGGACGGCGGGCATGATCTCGTCGAACGGCATGACGACGACCTCGCCCACCCCGCCCGGCACCATGTCGGCGGCCCAGAGCCGGAACAGCAGGTACGCCGTCGAACGCTCGCTCGGCACGGCGACGGTCCGGCCGGCCAGGTCGAGGCCCAGCTCCTTGGTGAGGACCAGCGGGCCGCAGCCCCGGCCCAGCGCCCCGCCGCACGGCAGCAGCGCGTACTCGTCGAGCACCCACGGCAGAACGGCGTACGACACCTTCAGGACGTCCAGCTCGCCGCGTTCGGCCATGCCGTTGGTGAGGTCGATGTCGGCGAAGGTCACGTCCAGCGCGGGCGCGCCGGGGACCCGGCCGTGCGCCCAGGCGTCGAAGACGAACGTGTCGTTGGGGCAGGGGGAGTAGGCGATCCGGATCGCGTCCCCGGCCGGGCTGTCCCCGGATGCGGTCTCAGTGGTCATGCCGGTTCCAACCTTCCAGTACGGGGGCGCTCTTCCCGAACGCGTCCGTGAGCGCGGCCAGCGCGTCACCGATGCGCCAGGCGTCCCGGTCGCGGGGACCGACGGCGTTGGAGACGGCCCGCAGTTCCAGTACGGGCACACCGGCCCGCGCGGCGGCCTCCGCGACCCCGAAGCCCTCCATCGCCTCGACCAGGGCCCCCGGATGCGCCGCGAGCAGGGCCCCGGCGCGTTCGGCGGAGCCGGTGGCGGTGGAGACGGTGAGGACGGGACCCGCGGCGGCGCCCGTGGCGGCCGCCACCTCCCGTACGAGCGCGGGCGGCGGGGTGAAGCGGTCCCGGCCGAAACCGAGCGCGGTGACCGGGAGGAAGCCCTCGGGGGACTCGGCGCCCAGATCGGCGGCGACGATGCCGCTCGCCACGACCGGCGAGCCGAGCGGGGTCAGAGGGGTGAACGCCCCGCCGATCCCGGCCGAGACGACGAGACCGTACGGCGCGGGCGCGGAGGCCAGGGCGAACGCGGTGGCCGCGGCGGCGGCGGCCGGGCCCGCACCGCCCGCCAGGACGTCGAACGCCCCGCTGCGGTGCAGCTCGGCCCCCGGAACGGTCACCGTCTCCGGAACGCCCCCGAACGCACGCGTGACCGCGTCCCGTTCCACCGGGACAGCGGTCACGACCAGCACACGCACGGATTCAGCCTCAGGGTCGAGGACGGGGGAGGGCGTTCCACACCGGGCTCCGCGGGCCCGCCGGACCTCGGCGGGCCCTGCGGGGCCTCGGCGGAGGTCAGTCCTTCTTGAGTTCGAACTGCCAGATGCCCGTGAGCTTCTTGCCCCGGGTCTCCACGATGGAGATGTTGGTCTTCTCGGCGGGCTTGCCCGTCTGGCTGGCGAAGAAGGCGCTGCTGGGGATCGTCCGGTAGGTCTTGTCGTACGGCTCCTGCTCGGCCTGCTGGCCGTTGATGAAGAGCGTCCAGCCGTTCTCGGCGATCTCGGGGTCGACGCCGAAGCGGACCTTGTCGTCCATGGAGACCGTGATGGTCTTCCCGGGCTTCTTGTTCAGGCAGTCCTGGACGAGGGACTCCTTGATCGCATCGCCGTCGTTGTAGCAGGTGGCCTCGGTGTTCACCGAGTCGCTGCCGACCGTCACGGTGGCGAGCGGCGTCGGCTTGTCGCAGGCGGACAGGACAAGGAGTCCCGCGGACACGGCACCAAGAGCTACGCCGATTCGACGGCCCTTACCGGAGAAGAACGCAACGGTCATGGGCCGAAGGCTATCGGTCGCTTCCGTTCACGCCACGCGGGGGTGCGGCGTGCCGCGCCGCGCCGCCCCCAGGAGACCCCGTACGGAGGCCGCCGCGCCGAGCGCGAGAAGGCCCGCCGCGACCGACATCCCGAGCACCGCGTTGAGCGGCAGGGCGATCCCGATGCCGCCGCCGACCACCCACGCCATCTGGAGCAGCGTCTCCGACCGCGCGAACGCCGAGGTGCGGACCTCCTCCGGCACGTCCCGCTGGATCATCGCGTCGAGCGACAGCTTGGAGAGGGCCTGGGTGAAGCCGGCGACCGCGCCGAGCGCGGCGACCATCACGGTGGAGAAGAAGACCGCGGCCAGGATCGCCGTACCGAGGGCGAGCCCCAGAACGGTGGCGATGATGACCTCGGGGCCGCGCGCCCTGAGCCAGGAGCCCACCGCCGTACCGCAGGCGTTGCCGGTCCCCGCCGCCACGCCGACGATGCCGAGCGAGACCGCCGCGCTCTGCCCGGCCAGCGGGTGCTCGCGCAGCAGGAACGCCAGGAAGAAGATGAGGAAGCCGGAGAGGGCCCGGTGCGTGGCGTTGGCCTGGAGCCCGTGCAGGACGGACCCGCCGACGGACCGCAGACCTGGAGGACGCTCCTTGGCCGGTTTCCGCCCGTTCTTGCCCCGGCGCAGGTCCGCACGGGTGCTGCCCTTGCCGGGTGCGGGGCGCGGGGCGGGCTCCTCGTGGTGCGGGACGATCAGCCGCGCCCGGCGCTCGCCCTTCGCGGAGTCGACCTTGGGCGGCAGGGTGAAGGCGAGGAAGGTGCCCGCGACGAAGATCGCGCAGGCCCCGTAGAGCGGCCAGGCGGAGCCGACGGTCTGGAGGCCGGCCCCGATCGGGGCCGCCACCCCCGTGGCCAGCAGCCCCGCCAGGGTGACCCGTGAGTTCGCCTTCACCAGGGAGAATCCGGGGGGCAGCAGCCGTGGCACGACCGCGCTGCGCACCACTCCGTACGCCTTCGAGCAGACCAGGACGCCCAGCGCGGCCGGATACAGCTCCAGGCCGCCCGTGGCGACCGCGCCCGACATGGTGATCGCGAGCAGTGCACGGGCCAGCATCGCCCCGGCCATCGCGGCGCGCCGCCCGTGCGGCAACCGGTCCAGCAGCGGGCCGATCACCGGGGCGAGGAGGGTGAAGGGGGCCATCGTGATGGCGAGGTAGAGCGCGACCCGGCCGCGCGCCTCGTCCGTGGGCACGGAGAAGAAGACCGTGGAGGCGAGGGCGACTGTGATCATGACGTCGCCCGCGCCGTTCACCGCGTGCAGCTCGATCAGTTTGCCGAGGCCCGACTCGCCCGCCCCGTGCGCGTGCGTCGCCCTGCGGATGGAGCGTGCCGTGCCGGTGAACGGGGCGCGCAGGGCACGCCCCGTCGCCCGCCCCGCCCTGCGGAGCGGGCCGGGACCGTCGTGCGACCTGGCGGCAGTCACCTCGTCATAGTGCCCCAACCCCGGCAGGTATGAACGGTGATCGGTCACGGACTCGCGCGGGGCGCTCCCGGTGACGCCCTGTCGGGCGAGCGGAGCGACGGCGTCCGCCGGCGAACGGATACGGCACGTTTGGGACGGGCAGGTGGGCGCGGAGCGGCGGAGAGGGTAGCGTGCGTAACGCGCCACCGGCGTTTGTTCTTGGCCGCGCGCCTCTCGGCCATCCCCCGGAAGGGATGGCAGAAGGCACGCCCGAGGCAGGCACAACGGGTGTGGACGTCGACGCGGCCCCCAGGTCCGCTCCGCCTCCACCCGTCTGGCCTGTCCGGCCGCAACGGCAATCGTCCAGCAGCTGGCGCGCCCGTGAGACTGGCGTATGGAGAGAAGCGAAGACCTGTGAGTGCTGCGACGACGACGCGGAGCCGTACGGCCCGTACCCCCGTTCCCGACCGTCTGTGCGCCGAGGCGGTGGACCTCGCACGCGAGGCCGCCGAGGAGGCGGCCGCGCCCGCTGTGGTCGGTGAGCATGTCGGCGTGGTCTCCGAAGGGGACCGGGTCGTCACGCACTACTTCGAGGCCAGGGAGCCGGGCTACCGGGGCTGGCGCTGGGCGGTGACGGTGGCGCGGGCCTCCCGCGCGAAGAAGGTCACCCTGGACGAAACGGTGCTGCTGCCGGGCGCGGACGCGCTCCTCGCGCCGGAGTGGGTGCCGTGGAGCGAGCGGCTGCGCCCCGGCGACATGGGCCCCGGCGACCTGCTGCCCACCGAGGCGGAGGACCTGCGGCTGGAGCCCGGCTGGAGCGGCGAGGACGAGCCGCCGCCGAACTCGATCGTCTCCGCGGAGTTGGCGGAGCTGGCCGACGCGGAGGACGCCGAGCTGACCGACCGGCCGGTGGCCGCGACCAGCCGGGGCTCCATCGCCGCGGTGGCCGAGGAGCTGGGTACGCGCCGGGCGCGGGTGCTGTCGCGGTACGGGCTGTACGAGGCGGCCGACCGCTGGGACGAGGCGTTCGGCCCCAAGACGCCGATGGCCCAGGCGGCTCCGGCGACCTGTGTGAGCTGCGCGTTCCTGATCCCGATGGCGGGTTCGCTGAAGCAGGCGTTCGGGGTGTGCGCGAACGAGTTCGGCCCGGCGGACGGGCATGTGGTGTCGCTGGCGTACGGGTGCGGCGGGCACTCCGAGGCCGCGGTGATGCCGGCCCCACCGAAGCCGGCGCCGCACGCCCTGGACACGATGCGGGTGGACGCGTACGCGCTGCGGCCGCAGCGGGGCGGCGGTTCCGTCCCGGACGAGCCGGACGGTGCGTCGGAGGACCTCGGCCACTCCTGACGCTCCTGGCCGCCGGGGGGACCGGGCTCGCGGTGCCCGGAGATCGCGGGACGCGGGGGTGCCGTATGCAGGTGCCCGGGCCCCGGGGCCCTGTCCGTGTGCGGCCCGGGCGGCCGAAGGCTCCGTCCTCGCACGCCGGACGGGCTGGTCATGCCCCGGCCGAGGGTTCCCTCGTCGGACGCCGGGAGGGCGCCGGACACCGTCGGCGCGGCACGCGCGGTACCTTCGGGCGCACACTGGGCCGCAGGGGCACCACGGCCCCCAGCCACCGAACGGAGTCGAGAGCGTGAGCATGAAGGCGACCGAGGGGGCCGATCCGTTCGGGACGGCACGGCTGCGGCGCGGCGTGCTCGACGCGTGGGGCGCCGGGCCCGCCCGGTTCCGGGAGGACGCCAACGCCGAGGAGGACCTCGCGCTCGGCGGCTACCGCGACCGCCTCGTCGTCGAGCTGGCCCAGAACGCCGCCGACGCCGCCGCCCGCGCCCGCGTCCCCGGCAGGCTCCGCCTCACCCTGCACCCCGCCGCCCCCGGCGACCCGGACGGCCGCTGTGTCCTGGCCGCCGCCAACACCGGAGCCCCGCTCGACGCCACCGGCGTGGAGTCCCTGTCCACCCTGCGGGCCTCCGCCAAGCGCGAGGGCCACGAGTCCGCCGTGGGCCGCTTCGGCGTCGGGTTCGCCGCCGTCCTCGCGGTCAGCGACGAGCCCGCCGTCCTCGGCGTCCACGGCGGCGTCCGCTGGTCCCTGGCCGAGGCCCGCGAGCTGGCCCGTCGGGCGGCCGTCGGCTCCCCCGGCCTCGGGGACGAGCTGCGCCGCCGCGACGGACACGTACCGCTGCTGCGCCTGCCGCTGCCGGCCGAGGGCTCCGCGCCCCGGGGGTACGACACCGTCGTCGTGCTGCCGCTGCGCGACGGCACCGCCGAGGATCTGGTGGCGCGGCTGCTGGCCGACGTGGACGACGCGCTGCTGCTCACCCTGCCCGGCCTGGTCGAGGTCGTCATCGAGACCCCGGACTGGACGCGGACCCTGACCCGCTCGGTGCACGGTCCGTACACGCACGTCGATGACTCCGCGCGCGGCCTGAACCGCTGGCGCACGGTCTTCCGCCACGGGCCCGTCGAGCCCGCCCTGCTCGCCGACCGGCCGGTCGAGGAGCGGCTGCGCCCGCACTGGTCGGTGACCTGGGCGGTCCCGGTCGACGAGGAAGGCGCCCCGCTCCATCCCCGTACGGCGCCCGTCGTGCACGCCCCGACGCCCACCGACGAACCCCTCGGCATCCCCGCCCTGCTCATCGCCTCCCTTCCGCTGGACACCGCCCGCCGGCACCCCGCACCGGGGCCGCTGACCGACTTCCTGGTGGAGCGGGCGGCCGACGCGTACGCCGAACTGCTCGGCCACTGGCGGCCGGTGTCGACCGGGACCATCGATCTGGTGCCCGGCCGGCTCGGCAAGGGCGGGCTCGACGGCGCTCTGCGCGGCGCGATCCTGGACCGGCTGCCCCGCGTCGCCTTCCTGGAGCCCGCCGCTCCCCGCGGCCCCGAGGCCGAGCCGGTGTGGGCGGACGGCTGGGAACAGGAGCAGGACGGGGAACGGGACCGTCCGGAGGACACCGCATCCGATGCCCGGGCCCTGCGGCCCGTGGAGGCCGAGGTCGTGGAGGGGGTCGGAGCCGAGACCGTACGGGTGCTCGCCGAGGTGCTGCCCTGCCTGCTGCCCGCCGGCCTGGAACGGCGTACCGAGCTGCGCACCCTCGGGGTGGCCCGCGTCCCGCTGACCGAGGCGATCGACCGCCTCGCCGGACTGGAGCGCGACCCCGCCTGGTGGCACCGGCTCTACGACAGCCTCGCGGGCACCGACCCCGACCGGCTCACCGGCCTCCCCGTCCCGCTCGCGGGCGACCCGGAGGGCCAGCGGGCGGGCCGCCCGCCGCGCACCGTGATCGGGCCGCGCCAGATCCTGCTGCCCCTCCCGGACGCGCTCACCGGACCCGTGCTCGGCCGGCTCTCCCGGCTCGGACTCAAGGTCGCCCACCCGGACGCCGTGCACCCCCTGCTGGAGAAGCTCGGGGCCCTGCCCGCCACCCCCCGCGCCGTCCTGACGACCCCTCAGGTGCGGGCGGCCGTCGCGGGATCGCTCGACGCGGGTGAGATCTGGGACGAGGACGCGCTCGACGCCGACGAACTGGCGGAGACCGTCCTCACCCTGGTGCGCGACGCCGAACTCGCCCCCGGCGACGAGCCCTGGCTCGGCGCGCTCGCCCTCCCCGACGAGGACGGCGAACCGGCCCCGGCGGGCGAACTCGTCCTTCCCGCAAGCCCGTTCGCGCACGTCATGCGTGAGGGGGAACTGGGCTTCGTCGACCAGGAGCTGGCCGACCGCTGGGGCGAAGCCCCGCTCACCGCCTGCGGGGTGCTCGCCACCTTCGCCCTCGTGCGGGCCACCGACGTCGTCCTCGACCCGGACGAACTGGAGCCCCGCGACGGCGACTTCGCCGAACCGGACGACGCCGGGCTGCTGGACGCCGTCGACGTGTGGTGCGAGGACCTGCTCGACCAGCTGCCCGAGACCCCGGTGCCACCCGTCGCCACCGAGATCGTCGCCGTACGGGACCTGGACCTGGTGGACGACGACGCCTGGCCGCAGGCGCTCGCCCTGCTGGCGCAGCCGCCGTTGCGCGACGCGCTGACCCAGCCGGTGCGGGTGCTCCTCCCGGACGGCACGACACGGTCCGTGCGCCCCTACACCGCGTGGTGGCTGCGCGACCACCCCGTGCTGGACGGCCGCCGCCCGGCCGGACTGCGCGCGGCGGGCGGCGATCCCCGGCTGGCCGGGCTGTACGACGCGGTGGACGCGACCGGCTTCGACGACACCGAGGTGCTGCGGGCCCTCGGCGTGCGGACCTCGGTGGACGCCCTCCTGGACGAGCCGGGCGGCGCGGCCGAACTGCTGGGCCGCCTCGCCGACGAGGACCGCCCCGTCACCCCCGTACACCTGCACGCGCTCTACACGGCACTGGCCGAACTGGACCCGGACCAGGTGACGCTGCCGGACGAGCTGCGGGCGGTGGTGGACGGCGAGGTGACGGTGGTCGACGCTGCCGACGCCGTGATCGCGGACGCCCCCGACGTCCTGCCGCTCACCGAGGGCCTGCCCCTGCTCCCGGTCGCCCCGTCCCGCGCCGCCGACCTGGCCGACCTGCTCCAGGTGCGGCGCCTCGGCGAGACCGTCGAGGCGGACGTCACCAGCGAGGGCGAGGAGCACTGCGTACCGGAGGCGGTCCGCGTCCTGCTCGGCGCCCGCACCCCGGACACGTACGTCGAGCACGCCGAACTCCGCGCGGGCGGCATCGAACTGGACTGGCGCCGCACGCCGGACGGCACCGTCCACGCCGCGACCCTGGAGGGCGTGGCGGCCGGCCTGGCCTGGGCGGCGGGCCAGTGGCCCCGCCGCTTCGAGGTCGCGGCCCTGCTGGAGGACCCGTCCCGGACGGCGGAACTGGCGCGGGACCGCTGGTTCGACTGAGCCGGCCGGGCGGGGGCCGGTGGGCGGACGGGGCGCGGATCAGGTGGCTTCACAGAAAAATCATGGATGTGTACAACCGTTCACCTGGTTTGCCGGTCTGATCCAGTGAGCCAAGAGGCTCATGGATCAGATGGGCCCCGCCGGGCTGACGACACAAGCGCGCCCCGGGGCCCCTTCTCCACTTGGGGACACATGCGTATTCGTGCCACCGTGGCCGCTGTCACCGGCGCCCTGGCCCTTTCCGCTTTCGCAGTGCCGGCCGCGCAGGCCGATGACGGTCGCTCCTGGACCGTGGACCGCGGCTTCACCGCCTTCCAGCCCTCGGCGGGGGAGAAGTCGCAGCGTGCCTTCGCCGCCACCGAGTTCGGCAACGGCAAGATCACCTCGGCGGTCGTCAACGGCGGCAAGCCGATCGTGGTCGGCACCAAGTCGAAGCAGACGGTGCCCTACACCGTGACGGCCACCGACGACTCCGGCATCGCCGGTGCCGCCGCGTTCATCTGGATCGGCTCGTCCATCGACGACGAGGACAGCTTCGGCTTCGGTCCGAACGAGAAGTCGATCTCCTGCAAGGTGGTCAACACCACCACCACGACCTGCAAGGGCACCATCACGCTCGACCCGGCCTTCCTGATCAGCTCGGACGCGACCTGGTGGCGCGTCGGTGCCGCCGCCGGCGCCAACGACGGCGAGGAGATCTCGCAGGACGTCGTCTCCAAGGTCCGCGTCCAGCGCTTCTCCAAGCTGACCGTGAACGCTTCGCCCGAGCCGGTGAAGAAGGGCAAGACCATCACGGTCACCGGCAAGCTGACCCGTGCGAACTGGGACACCGGTACGTACAAGGGCTACAGCAACCAGTCCGTGAAGCTCCAGTTCAAGAAGAAGGGCGCCAAGAGCTACACGACGGTCAAGACCGTCAAGACCAGCTCCACCGGCACCCTGAAGACCACCGTCAAGGCCTCGTCCGACGGTCACTGGCGTTACAGCTTCGCCGGTACGCCGAGCACCCCGGCCGTCTCGGCCGCCGGTGACTACCTCGACGTGAAGTAGTAGCCGCAGGCATACGGAGAAGCCCCCGGGAGGACCACCGTCCTCCCGGGGGCTTCTCCGTGTCCGTGGCCGGCCCTACGCCCGGAAGCGCCGCCCCACCCAGCGCCAGACGAACTCCAGCGCGACGGCCGCCGCAGCCGCGATGCCGACCGCCGCCCACGGCATCACCGACCCCACCAGCTTCAGCGCGAAGAAGTCCTGGAGCCACGGCACCACGAGCACGATCAGGAAGCCGAGCCCCATCGCCGCCACCAGCGCGACGCGCCACCAGGTGTAGGGGCGGGCGATGATCGCCAGGACGTACATCGAGACCAGGAACAGCGCCAGCGTCGCCGCGCTCGTCTCGGCCTCCAGCACGCCGTCGCCGGAGTAGTGGTGGCGGGCCAGCAGGTACGTGACGAAGGTGGCCGTCGCCGCGATGGCACCGGAGGGGATCGCGTACCGCATGACCCGGCGTACGAAGTGGGGCTGTGCGCGCTCCTTGTTCGGCGCGAGGGCCAGGAAGAACGCCGGGACGCCGATGGTCAGCGTCGACAGCAGGGTCAGGTGCCTCGGCAGGAACGGGTACTCCACCTGGGTGCAGACCACCAGGACGGCCAGCAGCACCGAGTAGACCGTCTTCGTCAGGAAGAGCGTTGCGACGCGGGTGATGTTGCCGATCACCCGGCGGCCCTCGGCCACCACCGAGGGCAGCGTTGCGAAGCTGTTGTTCAGCAGCACGATCTGCGCCACCGCGCGCGTCGCCTCCGAGCCCGAGCCCATCGAGACGCCGATGTCCGCGTCCTTGAGCGCGAGGACGTCGTTCACGCCGTCGCCGGTCATCGCGACCGTGTGGCCGCGCGACTGGAGGGCGGCCACCATGTCGCGCTTCTGCTGCGGGGTGACCCGGCCGAAGACCGCGTTCCGCTCCAGGGCCGTGGCCATCTCGTCCGGGTCGCTCGGCAGCCGGCGGGCGTCCAGGGTGTTCTCCGCGCCCGCGAGGCCCAGCTTCCCGGCGACCGCGCCGACCGAGACCGCGTTGTCGCCGGAGATGACCTTGGCGGCCACGTTCTGGTCCGCGAAGTACGCGAGCGTGTCGCCCGCGTCCGGGCGCAGCCGCTGCTCCAGGACCACCAGGGCGGTGGGGGATGCTTCGGAGGCCACGCCGGGCGCGTCCAGTTCACCGCCCGGTACGCGGGCCAGCAGGAGGACCCGCAGGCCCTGCTCGTTGAGCTGCTCGATCTGCCCGAGGACCGGGTCGCCCTCGGGGAGCAGGACGTCGGGTGCGCCGAGCAGCCAGGCGGAGCCCGTCCCGTCCGGCTCGGTGAACGCCGCGCCGCTGTACTTGCGCGCCGAGGAGAACGGCATCGCGTCGGTGACCGTCCACGCCGTCGCGCTCCCGCCGTCCGCACCGCTGCCGTCCGCGTCGCCGCGTTCCGTGCCGTTCCCGCCCACGTCGCCGCCATCCGCCGGGTACGCGTCGATGATGGCCTGGAGGCTGGCGTTGGGCCGCGGGTCCGAGGAGCCGAAGGCCCGCAGCACTCGCTGGACGTACGCCTCGTCGCCCCCGTGCAGCGGCCGGACCTCGCTGACGTCCATGCCGCCCTCGGTGAGCGTTCCCGTCTTGTCCAGGCAGACCACGTCCACGCGGGCGAGCCCCTCGATGGCGGGCAGTTCCTGGACCAGGCACTGCTTGCGGCCGAGCCGGACGACTCCGATGGCGAAGGCCACCGACGTCAGCAGGACCAGCCCCTCGGGGATCATCGGGACGATGCCGCCGACCGTCCGGGCGATGGAGTCCTTGACGTTGGTGTCCTTCACGACGAGCTGGCTGATGATCAGCCCGATCGCCGTCGGGACCATCATCCACGTGACGTACTTCAGGATCGTGCTGATGCCGCTGCGCAGTTCGGAGTGGACCAGCGTGAAGCGCGACGCCTCCTCCGCGAGCTGTGCGGCGTACGCCTCGCGGCCCACCTTGGTCGCGGTGAACGCCCCGCCGCCCGCGACGACGAAGCTGCCGGACATCACCTGGTCCCCGGCGCGCTTGACCACCGGGTCGGCCTCGCCGGTGAGCAGCGACTCGTCGATCTCCAGGCTGTCGGCCTCCGCGACCGTGCCGTCCACGACGACCTTGTCACCCGGCCCCAGCTCGACGAGGTCGCCGAGGACGATCTCGGAGGTGGAGATCTCGGCGGCCACCCCGTCACGGCGCACGGTCGGTTTCGCCTCACCGATCACCGCGAGGCTGTCCAGGGTCTTCTTGGCCCGCCACTCCTGGATGATGCCGATGCCGGTGTTGGCGACGATCACGAAGCCGAAGAGGCTGTCCTGGATCGGCGCGACGAACAGCATGATCACCCAGAGCACGCCGATGATCAGGTTGAACCGGGTGAAGACGTTGGCCCGGACGATCTCGGTGACCGAGCGCGAGGAACGTACGGGTACGTCGTTGACCTCGCCGCGCGCGACCCGTTCGGCGACCTCGGCGCTGGTCAGGCCGGTCGCCCGGTGGGCCGGTGCCGGTGGCTCCATCGGGTGCACGGGATCGAGTTCCGCCCCCGCGTCGATCTTGGCCTGCCGGGAGGTCCCGGAGGTCCCGGAGCCCTCGGAGGTCCGGGAGGTTCCGGGGGGTTGCTTCCCGGGGCCGGGAGTCTGTCCCCCGGAGGAATCGAGTGCCCGCTGCGTCATGGGTCCGACGTTACGGGCGTGCCCGTGGAATCACCCACCGGGAGGGGTGAAGATCCGACCACGGGTGGAGGAAGTCGGGCCCCTGGTTGTACAGCGGCGAGGTCCGTCAGCCGCGTCGTCGGAGGAGGCCGAACGTCACCCGCGTCGGCGCAGTTTCCCCCGCGTGACCGGTGCCGGCGGAGTTTCCCGCTCGTGACCGGCGTCGGCGGAGCTTTCCCCGTGTGACCGGCGTCAGCCGTGTCCGTCGGTGCGGTCCGTTCGGCTGCCGCCCAGGGCGCTGCCCTCGGCCTCCGCGCCGGCGGCTTCCTTGGCCGCGACGCGGGCCGCGTGCCGCTTGAGTGCGGCGTCGCGTCCGCGCACGTACCAGATGCCGATCAGGCCGAGCCCGGCGCCGGCCAGCGGGGTCCACACCCACCAGGTGTGACCGCGGTCGGCGAACCAGCCGTAGAAGGGGAGCTGGGCGAGGAAGAGGACGAACCAGAGGATCGTGCCGCCGACCACGGTGGCGACGACGGGGCCCTCCAGGGGTTCGGGCGCCTCGTGCTGCGGTGTCCACTTCTCCATGTCCTCAGTGTATGGCCGGGTCGGAAGCGCCCGGATCGGCGGGTACGAGGCGGCGGGGAGGCGTCCCGGACCGCGTTCGGGACGCCTCCCCGACCTAGGGGCACCAGGGGTCTACGCGCGGAGATAGCGATCTTCGCTTGATGTATTCATACTGAATCTGCTTTGGGTTGGCTCGAATTCTTCGTCTGAACATCCAAAAGCGATCACCTTTCGTCCCTTTGCTGCCCGCCTGGCAGTGCCCCGCCTTACCTCCCTACGTACGACTGAGGTCACCCATGTCCCCCTCGGCCACCGCTCCGGTCGACTCCCCGCCCCCGTCGGCTCCGCAGCCCCAGGGCAGCCTGGACCGGTTCTTCAAGATCTCCGAGCGGGGGTCCACCGTCGCCCGCGAGTTCCGCGGCGGGTTCGCCACGTTCTTCGCGATGGCGTACATCATCGTGCTCAACCCGATCATCCTGGGCAGCGCGAAGGACATGTACGGCCACCAGCTCGACAACGGGCAGCTGGTCACCGCCACCGTGCTGTCCGCCGCCTTCTCCACCCTGCTGATGGGCGTCATCGGCAACGTGCCGATCGCGCTCGCGGCCGGCCTCGGCGTCAACACCGTCGTCGCGCTTCAGCTCGCCCCCCGGATGAGCTGGCCCGACGCGATGGGCATGGTCGTCCTCGCGGGCATCGTGGTGATGCTGCTGGTCGCCACCGGGCTGCGGGAACGCGTGATGAACGCGGTGCCGAAATCGCTCCGCAAGGGCATCGCGATCGGTATCGGCCTCTTCATCCTGCTGATCGGCCTCGTCGACTCGGGCTTCGTCTCGCGCATGCCGGACGCCGCGCACACCACCGTGCCGCTCCAGCTCGGCGGCGACGGTCACCTCAACGGCTGGCCGGTGCTGGTCTTCGTGCTCGGCGCGCTGCTCACGCTCGCGCTGATCGTGCGCAAGGTGCCCGGCGCGATCCTGATCTCGATCGTCGCCATGACGGCCGTCGCCGTGGTCATCGACGTGATCGCGGACCTGCCCGCCGGGGCGTGGGGCCTGACGACGCCCGCGTGGCCGGGCAGCCCGGTCTCCACACCGGACTTCGGGCTCCTCGGCGAGGTCAGCCTGTTCGGCGGCTTCGAGAAGGTCGGCATCCTGACGGGCGTCCTGTTCGTCTTCACCGTGCTGCTGTCCTGCTTCTTCGACGCGATGGGCACCATCCTCGGCGTCGGGGACGAGGCGAAGCTGATGGACCAGGACGGCAACTTCCCCGGCATCAACAAGGTGCTGCTCGTGGACGGCCTCGCGGTCGCCGCGGGCGGTGCGAGCTCCTCCTCCGCCACCACGTGCTTCGTGGAGTCCACGGCGGGCGTCGGCGAGGGCGCCCGCACCGGACTGGCGAGCGTCGTGACCGGTCTGCTCTTCTCGGTGGCGCTGTTCCTCACACCGCTGGCGACCATGGTCCCGTCGCAGGCGGCCACGCCCGCCCTGCTGGCGGTCGGCTTCCTGATCATCGCGGGCTCGGTGCGGGACATCGACTGGAGCGACTACACGCTGTCGATCCCGGCGTTCCTCGCGATGCTGATGATGCCGTTCACGTACTCGATCACCAACGGCATCGGCATCGGCTTCATCGCCTTCTCCGTGCTGCGGCTGGCGGCCGGTCGCGGCCGTGAGGTCCCGGCGGCCATGTACGCGGTGTCGGCGGTGTTCGTCTTCTACTACGCGATGCCGGCGCTCGGCCTCACGTGAGCGGAGGCGTCGTCACGTGCCTCGGTCGTCGTGCGCCTCGGCTGACCCGGGACGTCGCACCCCTCATGTGACCGGTGGTGTCACACTCCTGGAGTCGCCGTAGAACTTCTCCGTCTCCTCGACGGCCGCGGTGAAGCGTTCGTCGAAGTCGTCACGAATGAGCGTCCGGACCACATAGTCCTGGACGCTCATTCCGCGTTTGGCGGCGTGCTGCCGGAGCCGGTCGAGCAGCTCACCGTCTATCCGCAGGCTGAGCACTGTCGATCCCATGCCCAGCAGGGTCGCCGCCCCGGAGTGTTCTTCGCGTCACTTTCCACGCCGAACTCACTCGTTCGGGTGAGTATTTTTCGGCGTGTGCGCGATCGAGTGGTATTTAGGTTGGGTAATGAGTTACGCTAACAAACATGCCTGACCTGATCCACGACGGCGACAGTGCCGCCGCCGTGAGCTCCCTCCGCTCCGCCGTGATGCTGCTGGGCCGTCGCCTCAAGCACCAGCGGGTCGACGAGTCGCTGAGCCCCACCGAGATGTCGGTGCTCGGCACCCTCGCCCGCTGCGGCTCGGCCACCCCCGGTGAGCTGGCCCGCAAGGAGCACGTACAGCCTCCGTCGATGACCCGCATCGTCGCGCTGCTGGAGGCGAAGGGGCTGGTCAGGCTCGAACCGCACCCCGATGACCGTCGGCAGAAGATGGTCAGCCAGACCGAGCAGGCCGAGGCCATGCTCGCGGAGAGCCGCACCAAGCGGAACGCCTGGCTGACCCGGCTTGCCGAGGGCCTGGACGAGGACGAGTGGGAGACGCTTCGGGCCGCCGCGCCCGTGTTGGAGAAGCTCGCCCACCTGTGACCCCACGGGCGCGCCGACGGTGACCCGCCGCCGGACCGGACGTACGCCGTCCGCTCCGCACCGGGCCCCCGCCGGAGCGCCCGTCGTCACGTCCTCGTCGGACCGAACACCGCAGACGCCGAGGAGATGAACCCTTTTGAGTACGGGATCCGGAGCAGACTCCGCCCCCGCACCGACTTCCACCCACGAGAGCACGACCGGCGGGACCTTCTCGTCGCTGAAGATCCGTAACTACCGCCTGTTCGCCACGGGCGCCGTGATCTCCAACACCGGTACCTGGATGTCCCGCATCACGCAGGACTGGCTCGTCCTGAGCCTGACGGGTTCCGCGACCGCCGTCGGTATCACCACGGCCCTCCAGTTCCTTCCGATGCTGCTCTTCGGCCTGTACGGCGGCGTCATCGCCGACCGGCTCCCGAAGCGGCAGATCCTGCTCGTCAGCCAGGCCATGCTCGGCCTGTGCGGCATCGCGCTCGCCGTCCTGACCCTGACCGGGGTCGTCGAGGTCTGGCACGTCTACCTGGTCGCCTTCCTCCTCGGCATGGTGACCGTCGTCGACAACCCGGCCCGGCAGTCGTTCGTCTCCGAGATGGTCGGCCCCGCGCACCTGCGCAACGCGGTCAGCCTGAACTCGGCGAACTTCCAGTCCGCCCGGCTCATCGGCCCCGCCGTCGCGGGCGTCCTGATCACCACGGTCGGCAGCGGCTGGGCGTTCCTGCTCAACGGCCTCTCCTTCCTGGCCCCGCTCGCCGGCCTGCTGCTGATGCGCAGGGACGAGCTCCACGCCTCGGTGACCGTGCCCCGCGCCAAGGGCCAGCTCCGCGAGGGCCTTGCTTACGTCCGGGGCCGCCCCGAGCTGGTCTGGCCGATCGTCCTGGTCGGCTTCGTCGGCACGTTCGGCTTCAACTTCCCGATCTGGCTGACCGCCTTCGCCGACGAGATCTTCGACGGCGGCGCGGGCATGTACTCCTTGTTCAACATCCTCATGGCGGCCGGTTCGCTGGCCGGCGCGCTGCTCTCGGCCCGCCGCCGCTCCTCGCGGCTGCGGATGCTGGTGGTGGCGGGCACGGCGTTCGGGCTGCTGGAGATCGCCGCGTCGCTCTCCCCGTACGTCTGGCTGTTCGCGCTCCTGCTGGTCCCGATCGGCATGCTCGGCCTGACGACGAACATCACCGCGAACACGAGCGTCCAGATGGCCGCCGACCCGGAGATGCGCGGCCGGGTGATGAGCCTGTACATGATGGTCTTCGCCGGGGGCACGCCGGTGGGCGCCCCGATCGTCGGCTGGATCAGCGACACGTACGGCGCCCGCGTCGGCTTCGCGGCCGGCGGCGCGATCTCGGTGATCGCCGCCCTGGCCGTGGGCTTCGCCCTCGCCCGCGTCGGCGGCCTCCGCCTGAAGGTGGACCTCCGTCCGGGCCGCCCGCACGTCCGCTTCGTCCCGCGCGAGCAGCTGGCTACGGCCGCGTAGGGCGGTGGGCCCGGCCCCCACGTGTGGAAACGCCCTCCTCCCGGTCTCTTCCGGGAGGAGGGCGTTCTTCGTGTGCGAGGTGTCAGTCGCGGGGGAAGGCGTCGGTCTTCAGGACCAGGTCCATGGAGGTGCCGGTGAGGTCGACATCGAGGCCGAAATCGGCCACGAGCTTCTGGTGGTAGCCGCCGTCCTTCGGCTCCGAGTGGAGGAGACAGCGGCCCGTGTACGGATCGACGATGAGGAAGACGGGCACTCCGGCGGCCGCGTAGGCATCCTTCTTGGGTCCGTAGTCCGCCGCGGCCGTGCCCTTGGAGATGACTTCGGCCACGAACTCCACGTGCTCCGGAAGCCAGCGCCCACGGCTGTCCTTGCGCGCCGTGTCGAACAGCTTCACCACGTCGGGGGCGAAGCCGTTGCCCTCGCCGAAGTCGATGCGCACGTCCGAGAGCAACCGGTCCTCTGCGAATCGAGGCAGCAGTTGCCTGATGATGGCCAGAATGATTCGCCAGTGTGTGTCCCGCTGCGGCGACATATGGACGGTCCCCTCGACGATCTCGACCTTGAATCCCTCGGGGACGGGCTCAAGCCACTCGAACATCATGTCCAGGGTGCGCTCGTCGCTGGTGTCGGCCATGTCGATCCTGTCGGTGTCTACGACGGTCATCGTGCCGCTCCTCCCCACTGCCGCACGGGCGTGCGGGCAGCCGCGTAGTCCAACGATAGGCCGGGCCCGCCGGACACGCCCGGGCCTGCGGACGGACCATGTCCGGAGCGGAGGCTGGGGGCGGTCCGGGCCTGGTCGCGGGCGCCGCGGGCGGAGCCGTTACGCTCGAAGGGTGGATCCGAAGACCAGAAACCGCATCATGGCGGCCGTGCTCGTGCTGATGTTCGTCGTCGTCGCCGTGTCAGCCGCTTTCGGCGCCTGAGCCGGAGGGCGCCGGGGCAGCAGGGGCCGCGGGCGAGGACGTACCGGCCGGTGTCGCCTGAGTGCCGGTCGGGGGCGTCCCGGTACGAGCCGGGGGCGTCCCCGTACGAGCCGCGTCGGCCAGCCTTTCGCCCCGCTGCACCAGCACCACCGCCCCGACGACACCCACCGCGCCCAGCAACTGGAGCGGACCCAGGGTCTGCCCCAGGAAGAGGTAGCCGAGGACCGTGGCGCACAGGGGCGAGGCGAACGACAGGAACGAGGCGGCGAGGGCCGGCAGCCGCGCGATGCCGTTGAACCACACGATGTACGCGAGCAGCGCCCCGACGATCGCCAGGTAGCCGAAGCCGCCGACGTTGGCCCAGGTCAGTTCGGACGGCAGCGATTCGCCGAGCAGGGTGGCGGGCAGCAGCACCAGACCACCGACGGTGAGCTGCCATCCGGTGAAGGCCATCAGCGAGACCCCTTCGGGTCGCCCCCATCGCTTGGTCAGCACGATCCCGGCCGCCATGCTCAGGGCCCCCACGAGCCCCGCCGCGACGCCCACGCCGTCCAGTGCCGCATCCGGCCGGAGCACCAGCAGTGCGACCCCGGCGGCGGCCAGGAGGCAGGCGCCGAGGTGCGGGGCGCGGATGCGGGTGCCGAGGCAGCAGAAGTCCGAGGAGCATCACGATCAGCGGCTGGACGGCCATGACGAGCGCGGCCACTCCGCCGGGCAGGTGGTAGGCGGCGACGAAGAGGCAGAAGAAGAAGGCTCCGATGTTCAGGGTGCCGAGTACGGCCGCGCGCAGCCACCAGACGCCCCGGGGCAGGACACGGGTCAGCGCGAGCAGGACCAGCCCGGCGGGCAGCGCGCGCAGTGTGGAGGCGAGCAGCGGCCGGTCGGGCGGCAGGAACTCGGTGGTGACGAGGTAGGTGGAGCCCCAGACGGCCGGGGCGAGGGCGGTGAGCAGGGAGATCCTGACCGTGCGGGACCGGTCGGCCATGGCGGGCTCCTGGGGGCGCGGGGTGGGGGCGGCTGCGGCCATCGGGTCGGTGCTCACCGCCCGAACGTCTCGCTGAAGCAGGTCAGCGCACGGTCCCGGCGGCCCGGGTGGGTGCGGGTCTCGGCGGGGCGGCCGAGGGACATGAGCAGGGCGATGTGGAGGTGGTCGCGGCCGTCGATGCCGATGGCCTTCTTGACGGCGTCCTCGTCCCATCCGTTCATGGGGCTGGTCGCGAGCCCGGCGGCCTCGGCGGCGATCATCAGGAAGGAGGCGGCGATCATGGCGTCCTTCACCGCGTACTCCCGCGCGAGCCCCCGGGTTTCCAGGTCCTCCTGGAACCTCCGCACGTCCCCGGGCGAGGCGGCCGCGTACTCCTCGGACCAGGCCCCGTTGGCGCGGGCCGTCTCCCAGATGTCGCCGCGGTCCTCCCGGTGGGCGGCCGACTCCGCGACGAACACGAGCATCACCGGCGCCTCCTGCGGGTGGGGCTGCCCGCCGGTCGCGGCGGTGAGCGCACGGAGGCCGGTCGCGTCCGCGACGGTGACGACGGAGCGCGCCTGGAGATTGAAGCTGGAGGGCGCCTGGAGCGCGAGATCCGTCAGCCTCCGCAGGAGGCCGACGGGTATCGGGTCGGGCAGGTAGTGGCGGACGCTGCGGCGGGAGTGGATGACGCGGGCGACGGTGTCGAGGTCGCCGGTCGCGGGGTGGGCCCGCGCGTCGGCGGTCGTGGGGTGGGCCGAGGCACCGGCCCACCCCACGACCGGGTGGGCCGAGGCGTCGGCACAATCATTCGACGTCGAACTATCTCTCATGGAACGGAAAGGTAGGGTGCGAGGTAGGATTACGTCAAACAGTTCGACGTGGAAATATCTGGAGCGAGGTCGGGCCATGGGTGAGACGGGTGCGCAGGCGCGCGATGCGGTTGACGGCTTCCTGGACCAGTGGGCCGCCCTGAGGTCCGACCTGGATCTGGAGGCCATGGGCGCGGTGGGCCGGCTTCTGCGGCTGACCCGGCTCGTCGACAAGGAGGTCGGCCGGTACTTCGCCGAACACGGCATGGAGCGCTGGGAGTTCGACGTCCTTGCCACCCTGCGCCGCAGCGACCGCCCGCTCACCCCCAAGGAGCTGGCCGCCAGCGTCATGGTCAGCTCCGCCGCGCTGACGAACCGGATCGACCGGCTGGCCGCCCGGAACCTGGTAGCCCGGGAGGCCGTCCCCGGCGATCGCCGCAGCCTGTACGTCACGCTCACCGACGCCGGGCGGGCGCTCGTCGACGACACGGTGGAGGGGCATGTGCGCAACGAGCGCAGGATGTTGGCGCGGTTGGACGAGAAGGACTGCGAGGAGCTGAACCGGCTGCTGCGGACGCTGCTGGTCACGTTGGAGGGTGACGCCTGATGGGGGCATCGGGCGTGGGGCCGCCCTCGGCAGCTGAGGCTCAGCCCGTATCGGACCGAGACCCCGTCGCGGGCGCGATGCGCGGGGCCCAGGTGTGCGCAGGTGTCAGGACTCGGGACGCTCCCGGCGGCGGCAGGCGTCGGCGAGGGGCTCCCGTACGCGTACGTCGAGTGCGAGGTTCACCTCGTCCACCAGGTCGATGGCCTCGTCGACGTCCAGGCGGAGTGCGGCCGTGTGGCGGACCTCGCCGTTGAAGGTGACGACCAGTGGCAGTTCGAAGGCGGTCTCCTGCCGCCGGACGTCGATCACGCGCATGACGGGCCGCTCCGGGATGCGCTGGACGGCCCAGCCGTCGGGTGATCCGTAGCGCGGTGGAGTAGCGCGCGAGGGCGGGGGAGTAGCACTCATGATGTCGCCTTCCGTGATGGTGTCCGGTCTTTCCGTTACGAGCATCGGCGCTGGTGGCTACTCTCGAAAGGGGCTTCGCGTAGCCCTATCGCCATAGGCAACAACGGAGTTGGTATGCCCAAACGCAAGTCCGAATCGGGTGAGACGTCGGCCCGGCAGATGCTCCACGACACGTTCAGGAAGCTGCGGGAACAGCGCGGGCTGACGCTGGACGACCTCCACGACGAGACGACGTACGACCGCTCTTATCTGCACAAGCTGCTGCACGGCACGCGGTTGGGGTCCCCGGAGGTGTGGGCGTCGCTGGACGGTGTGTTCGGTACGGGGGAGCAGCTGCGCCAGCTCTGGGAGCTGGCGCGGGACGACGCGTTCGGCAGCCGGTACAAGCGGTTCATGCAGCTGGAGCGGGAGGCCACGGTCCAGTACATGTACGCGTGCAGCACGATTCCCGGACTGCTCCAGACCAGGACGTACGCGCGGGAGGTGCTGGAGCACGGGCGGCCTCGGGACGCGGCGGAGCTGCAGGAGGACGTGGAGGCTCGGATGGGCCGTCAGAGCGTCCTCGAAGGCGAGGACGCGCCGTTCTTCCGGGCGGTGCTCGACGAGGCGGTGTTCCGGCGTGCGGCGGCGCAGCCCGCGGTGTGGCTGGAGCAGTTGGAGGCCCTGCTGGAGTGGCAGAAGCGGCCGAACGTCACGATCGAGATGCTGCCGTTCTCGGCCGGACTGCACGATCTGATGGGTGGCTCGCTCACGGTTCTGTGGCTGCCCAGCGGTAAGTCGGTGGCCTACCTGGAGGGCAGCAAGTCGGGTGAGCTGGTGGAAGATCCGGCCCGGGTCGATGAGCTGCGCCTGTCCTACGATGTGTCGCGGGACCGGTCGCTCTCCCCGGAGCAGACAACCCAGTTCATCGAGCAGCTGATCAAGGAGATGCGCGCATGCGTTCCCAGCGACCCGACCTGACCGCCGTGATCTGGCGGAAGTCTTCGTACAGCAACTCGGACGGCGGGCAGTGCGTCGAGGTGGCCGATGGTTTCCCCGGTGTGGTGCCGGTGCGTGATTCGAAGCGGCCGGAGGGGGCGGCGCTGGTGTTCGGGGCGTCGGCGTGGGGGGCGTTCGTCCGGGACGTGCGCTGAACCCTGCGGCACGCTGCCGCACCCCCGGCTTGTGCTGGGGGACCGGTCGCGCTTCCTGGTGCGGACGACCCAGTTCATCGAGTAGCTGATCAAGGAGATGCGTACATGCGTTCCCAGCGACCTGATCTGACCGCCGCGAGGTGGCGGAAGTCCTCGTACAGCAACTCGGACGGCGGTAACTGCGTCGAGGTGGCCGATGGCTTCCGCGGTGTGGTGCCGGTGCGTGACTCGAAGCGGCCGGAGGGGGCGGCGCTGGTGTTCGCGGCCTCGGCGTGGGCGGCGTTCGTCCGGGACGTGCGCTGAATCTTCCCAGTGCTCAGCGGTCCCCCGGCCCGGCTGGGGGACCGTTCTCGTGGTCAGGGGCCGGGACAGGGGTCAGGGACAGGGCCAGGGGTCCGGGTCCGGGCCGCTCGACGCTCGGAGCTGGGCGCGGGCTCCGTGGCCGGGGGTGCTTGCCTGGAGTGGACTCGAAGGAGTTGGCTGGGGAGCCATGGAGTACACACAGCTCGGACGTACGGGACTCAAGGTCAGCCGGCTCGTCCTCGGGACGATGAACTTCGGCCCGCAGACCAACGAGTCGGACAGCCACGCCATCATGGACGCCGCGCTCGGCGCGGGCCTGAACTTCTTCGACACGGCCAACGTCTACGGCTGGGGCGAGAACAAGGGGCGCACCGAGGAGATCCTCGGCACCTGGTTCGCCCAGGGCGGCGGCCGGCGCGACAAGGTGGTCCTGGCCACCAAGATGTACGGGAACATGGGCGCCGACGGTGAGGCCTGGCCGAACCACGACAAGCTCTCCGCCGTGAACATCCGGCGGGCGGTCGACGCCTCGCTCAAGCGCCTCCAGACCGACCACATCGACCTGTACCAGTTCCACCACGTCGACCGGGACACCCCCTTCGACGAGATCTGGCAGGCGATCGACGTCCTGGTCCAGCAGGGCAAGATCCTCTACGCCGGGTCCTCGAACTTCCCCGGCTACAAGATCGCCCAGGCCAACGAGCAGGCCGCCCGCCGGGGCTCGCTCGGCCTGGTCAGCGAGCAGTGCATCTACAACCTCGCCGAGCGCCGCGCCGAGATGGAGGTCATCCCGGCCGCGCAGGAGTACGGACTCGGGGTCATCCCCTGGTCCCCGCTGCACGGCGGTCTGCTGGGCGGCGTCATCCGGAAGACCACCGAGGGCGGCCGCCGCGCCTCGGGCCGCGCGGCCGACGCCCTGGCCGACCCCGCCACCCGCGCGCAGATCCAGGCGTACGAGGACCTGCTCGACAAGCACGGCCTGGAGCCCGGCGAGGCGGCTCTGGCCTGGCTGCTGACCCGCCCCGGCGTCACCGGCCCGATCGTCGGCCCGCGCACCGCCGACCAGCTGGACAGCGCCCTACGCGCCCTGGAACTGGACCTCCCGGAGGCCGTGCTCACGGGTCTGGACGAGATCTTCCCCGGTCCGGGCCCGTCGCCGGAGGCGTTCGCCTGGTAGCGGCGCCCTCGTAGTCGTAGCGGAAGGGTCCTCCCGTCGGCGTGACGGGAGGACCCTTCCGGCGTTCGTTCGTGCGTCACCGGCCTGCCGGCCGGTGTCCGTGCGTTCGGGCGTCGCCTGGCTCAGAACGGTGTTCGCGCGTCGCCGGGCTCAGAACGGCATGTGGCCGCGGGCGCGGCGACCGGCCGAGCCGCTGCGGCCGACGGCCTTGGAGCTGCTGCGGAACGGCTTGCTGAAGAGGCGGCCCAGAACGCCGGGGGCCTTGCCGCCGGCGCGGGAGCCCAGGCCCAGCGTGCGCTGTGTGCCGCGTTCCGGGTGGCGGGAGAGGCGCGGTACGAAGAAGGCGAGTACGGCGAGAACGACGCAGACAGCGACGATTCCTACGACCATCATGGCGATTCCTTGTCCTGGTGCGGTGGCTTGGGTTGTCGGCTTGTCTTCGTCCTGCGGTGTGGTCCGGAGGTCGTGCCTGCCCCGTGTGCCCCGTCCCCGGCCCCTGAATCCGGCGGGCGTCCGCACCCGCCCGCGCGGCTTCCCGGTACGGGTGCGGGCGAACCCGTCTGACCGCCGAATACCCGGGCAGGAGAAGCTGCGCCGAGCGGCAGTCGACGAAGAGGAGGCACCGATGACCCCGGTGGCCGAACAGTGGGGCGAGGCCCTCCGTACGCATCTGGCCCTCGGTGAGGCGCGATCGCCCGTGCGGGCCGCCGCAGCGTTCTCCGCCGATGCGGGGTTCTTCGCCGTCGCGGGGCGCGATGACGAGGACGGGTGGCCGTACTTCCGGTCGGTGGCGGGCGGTCCGGGGGACGGAAGCCCGGACGACGTCGAGGCCCTGTGCACGGTGTGCGAGGAGGCCGTCCACCCGAGAGGACTGCGGATCGCGGGCGTCCCCTGGCGGCGCGAGAGCCGCGAGGTGATCTCCGACGCCGTCACCGGGAGCGAGCTGGAACTCGCCCTGCTGCGGGACGGCGACCGCGCCCATGCCATGTGGGTCGTGCGGGCGGGGCAGGACGTCTGCGTGTTCGTGCTGGTGGACGGGGAGAGCCGGGCCGGTGGAGCCGACGAGGCCCCTGTCTCCGAGACCCGGTCCCTGGCCCTGGACTTCGCGTCCTTCCTGGCCGGCCAGGGGTACTGACCCCGCCCCGGCCGGCCAGGGACGCTCACCGGGGACCGGACCGGCCGGACCGGGGCTTGCAGGGGGCTGAGCCGGCCGAGGACGCCCCCGGCGCCCCGGTGACGCCGACCGCGCCCCGGCCGGTCAGGGACGCTGAGCGCGTGCGCCGCTCGCCGGGTCGGCCGGGTCGCCGGACTCCTCCGGCTCCGGGCGGTCGTCGGCCAGTTCGGGTTCGAGCCCTTCCGACACCTCCGTACGGGGGAGGCCCGCGTCCCGCCGCCACGCCGCGAAGGCCCAGCCGGTCAGGACGACGACCGCCCCGCCCAGCAGCCAACCGCCGACGACATCGCTGAACCAGTGGACGCCGAGCGCGACCCTGGTGAACCCGACGCCCAGGACGGAGATCCCGGCCGCCGCCCAGCACAGCCCGCGCCACCCGCGTGGCACCAGCGGCAGCAGGACCAGCAGGAGAACGGCGCATGAGGTGACGGCCGTCATCGCGTGGCCGGAGGGGAACGAGTAGCCGGGCGCGTGGGCCACCGGGTCCGGGAGCGAGGGCCTGGCCCGCTCCACCACGACCTTCACCAGCACCCCGGTCAGCGCGCCCCCGATCGCGGTGGTCGCCGCCCAGGCCGCGAGCCGCCACGCCCGCCGGTACAGCAGCCACCCGGTGAGCACCGCGACCGCCGTACGCAGCGTCGCGGGGTCCCAGACCCAGTCCGAGAGGACGCGCAGCGTCCCCGTCCACGCCGGATGGTCCAGCGCCACCGCGTGCAACCGGTGGGCCGCGCCGGAGTCCAGGCGTCGCAGGGGCGGCCAGGAGCCTTCGACGAGGATCATCAGCAGCGCGAACGGCACTGCGGCGGCGACGCCCGCCGCGAGCGCGGCCGCCAGCCGCACGCCGAGGCGGCGGTCCGCGCGGCGGGCCCGGTCGTGGCCGGGTCCGGTGGGCCCGGCGCGGCCCGTCCCGGTGGTGGGCGGTTCGACCGGGCTCGGCCCGGTGGGGTCCGGTCCCGTGGTGGGCGGCTCCGTGGGGGGTGGTGGCACGTCATGCTCCGGGGTCGGGGGTGATCGGTCCGGGCCTGCGGGCGCGGACGGCCTCCAGTTGGGCGGCGAAGGCCAGCCCGACGAAGAGGGCTATGGAGGTGAGGTAGGCCCACAGGAGCAGCGACATGAACGCGCTCAGGGGCCCGTAGACGGTGTCGAAGGAGCCGCTGATCCCGAGGTAGAGGCCCAGCAGCCAGGTCAGCACCGTCCACAGGACGAGGTAGACGGCCGCCCCGAAGGCCAGCCACGTGTAGCCCGGCTGCTGACGGCGCGGGGAACGGCGGAAGACCGCGCTCGCGGCGATGAGTGCGAGCAGGAAGCCCAGGGGCAGGCGGAGCAGGTTCCCGGCCTCACGGGCCGTGTCCCCCAGCCCGTACACGGAGGTGAAGGCCGCGACGAGTTCCTCGCCGGCCACCATCATCACGGTGCCGATGCCCAGGGGGATGCCGGCGCTCAGGGCCATCACCAGTCCGCGCAGGTACTTGCGGTGGAAGACGCGGTCCCGCTCCACGCCGTAGATCCTGTTGGCGCCGCGCTCGATCTGGCACATCGCGGTGGTGACGTTGGCGAGGGAGAACGCGAGCCCCAGCCAGAGGGCGATCTCGGGGCCGTCGCCGCCGCTCCGCCGGTGGCGGTTGAGGGCGTCGTCCACCACTCCGGCGCTCGGGCCCTCGCTGAGGTTGCGGAGGGTGAGTTCGGCGATTCTGCCGATGCTCTCGGTGTGCAGCTCGGCCGACAGCCCGACGAAGGCGATCACCAGAGGGACGACGGCCAGGATCGTCTGGAGGGCCAGCGCGCGGGCGTGGCTGAAGCCGTCGGCGTACCGGAAGCGGACGAAGGCGTCCCGTACCAGTGCCCAGCGGCCGTACCGGCGCAGGGCCGCGAACGCCTCGTCGCCGGACAGCTCGTCCCCGCTCATGTCATGGGTCACCGGGACCCGCGTCGCCGTCCCCATCAGCGTTCCCGCGCCGGGAGCATGACGGTCAGCGCGCCGGGCCGGACCTCGGCGGCGAGGCGCAGGCCGGGCCCCACCGGGTCGCCGTCGACCTCGCGCGGCTGCGGCCGGGAGAAGGACAGCTCGGCGCGGCGGAAGGTGTGGTACTCCACCGCCCGCCCGTCGCCCGCGCCCCGGCCGCCGCCCAGCAGCACTCCGGCCACGCGCAGCCAGCCGCCCACCGCTCTCGGATCGAAGACCGCGAGATCCAGCAGCCCGTCGTCCGGCCGGGCGGCGGGGACCGGTGCCGCGCCCGCCTGGACGGCCCCGATGTTGGCGATGAGGACCATCCGGGCGGTGCGGTGCAGTTCCGGCCCGCCGTCCAGGCTGACGGTCAGCCGCATCCGGGGCGCACGCAGCCCCTTGGCCCCGGCCAGGACGTACGCGGGCCGGCCCAGGGCCGACTTGGCGCGGTCGGAGGTCTCCTCCAGCATCGCCGCGTCCAACCCCGCCCCGGCCATCGCCGTGAGGTGGACGGCGGGGAACCCGTCGCCCTCGATCCGGCCCAGGTCCAGGGGGCGGGATTCGCCGGTCAGGCCCGCCGCCAGCGCCTCGGCGGGGCGGAGGGGCAGACCGAGGTTGCGGACCAGCAGGTTTCCGGTGCCGCACGGTACGAGGACCAGGGGGACGCCGGTGCCGGCCAGGACGTCCGCGACCGCGCGGACCGTGCCGTCGCCACCGCAGACCACGATCATCTCGGCCCCGGCACGCAGGGCGGCGGTCGTCTGGCCGCCGCCGGGGTCCTGCGCGGTGGTGTCGACGAACGGTGCGTCAGCGTAACCGTGTTGGGCGAGCACCAGTCTCAGCCGCTCCCTGGTGGCCCGGCCGGTCACCGTCGGATTGACGATGACGGTGGCGTGCTTCCGCGCGGGAGCGGACCGGTGCCCGGCGGCGGCCACGGCGATGTCCACGGCGTCGACGGGAGGCCGGGCCGCCCAGGAGTGTCCCGCGAGCACGGCCCGCCCCACGACGATCAGGGACAGCGTGCCGTTCGCCAGCCCTCCCGCCACGTCGGTGGGGTGGTGCATGCCCCGGTAGAGCCGTGCCAGCCCTACGAGCAGCGGAACGAGCAGCAGCAGGGCGGCCAGTGGCCTGCGCCACGGTGCGCGCACCCGTGACAGGACCAGGACGGCGAGGCCGCCGTACAGGGCGGTGGCGGCTCCGGTGTGCCCGGACGTGTAGCTGGAGGTGGGCGGGGAGTCGTCCAGGCGCTCGCTGTCCGGGCGCGTCCGGTCCACGCAGGCGGTGATCAGGACGAACACCGCCGACTGGAGCGACACCGCGGCGGCGAGGAAGACGGCCTCGCGCCACCGGGGCAGCCGGGGCGTCAGGACCAGCGTCAGGCAGACGAGGAACGTGAGGCCCACCACCGTGGTGGTGTCCCCCGGGGCGGAGACGGCCGTGGAGACCGCGTCGAGCGTTCCGGTGCGCGCGTCTTCGAGGGCCTCGACGACCGCGTCCTCCGCCGCCACCGGCCCCAGGTGCCGGGCCGGGCCGGTGATCAGCAGGCCGACGCCGACCATGAAGGCCGCCTGGCAGACGGCGAACGCGCCGACGCGGGCCGCCGCGCGGGCGGCACCACTGGTGAGGGCGGGGGAGCGGCCGGGCCGCGGGGAACGGGGCGTACCCCGCTCACCAGAGCCTCGGGCACCCTGCACTCCGCTCGCCCAGCTCGGCTCGTCGGTACGGCGCGCGCCTCTCGGCTCTCCCGCGCAAGGAGGCCCTACTGCCCCGTGCGACTCGTTCGTACCGTGCGGCTCTCTCGCACCGTGCGGCTCTCTCGCGCCGTGCGGTTCGTTCGTGCCGTGCGGCTCTCTGGTCGGAACGGCGGTGTCCATCGGTTCCCCCATGTCTGCCCCGCCGCGCGGCGGTTCGCGGGAGCCTGTTCTCCCCCGGCGCTTCGCCGTATGCCCCCTCGCGCGCGGGTCAGGCTTCCCGTGGTCCGTGGTCCGTGGCCCATGGCGCGTGGCCCGTGGCGCGGCTGTTCCGGATGCGGTCGGGCGGATGGCGCCGGGTGGCGCGGCTCAGGGCCCGGAGAGCGGCACGGCCGCGGTGATGGACCGACCCCCTTCGGGCAGCCGCACGATGTCGACCTGGTCGGCGAGCTGGTGGACCAGCCACCAGCCCGTCCCCTCCAGCCCGCCGCGCCGGGGGTCCGGGGCGACGGGGGAGGCGGGCAGGACGTCGTCGCAGGGGTCGGTGACGCTGATGGTGATCTCGCCGCAGTTCAGCGAGCAGACCAGGAAGCAGTCACGGGAGACGTCCGCCCGGTGGTGGAGCACATGGCCGACGAGTTCGGAGGCGACCAGCACGGCGTCCCACACACCGGCCTGATGAGCCGTCCGGTACCGTGCGTCGGGCGCGCAGCGCAGCGGGTAGAGGGCGAACTCCACCTCCTGGCGCGCCTCGGCGGCCGTCCTCGGCCGACACACGGGACTTCCCGTATCGGCCCCCTCGATCTGCATGAGCCGACTCCTTTCGTACGGTACGGATCAGAGGGACCGCGGCTTCGGGAGGACCGGACGGGCGGCCGTCGCCGGCTGTACGGGAGCGCCCGCCGCCGCTTCCTCCTCGGCCGCCGACCTCCGCAGGATCGTGTCGGCGGCGAGCAGGGCGTCGTGGACCGTGCGGGTGCCGGTGCTCACACAGAGCGTGTACGTCACGTCCTCCAGGCTCCGCTGGAGTTCGTGGTCGGAGTCCTGGGAATGGCGCAACTGCAGCTCGTTGTAGCGGGCCAGCAGGGTCCGCATGGCGTCCGGGCTCGGGATCAGCATCATGTCCTCACCAGCCGTCGCAGGGGCGATGTGGCCCCCTCGTGCCCGCGATGTCCCGCTGCCATGTCTCCTCCGGCGGACCGTTTTCGGGGGAATGGTCCGCACGGGTGACGAGAGGTTTGAAGGGGGCGAGGGCGGTCAGACGGTGGCTGATCGCAAACGCCGACCACACACGAGGTGAGTGACATGGCTGCCGACGAGAAGAGCCAGGCCAAGACCGAGCAGGCCAAGGGCAAGATCAAGGAAGTCGCCGGGCGCACCGTCGGCAACGAACGCCTCACCGCCGAGGGCCGGGCCGAGCAGGCCAAGGGCGACGCCCGGCAGGCCAAGGAGAAGGTCAAGGACGCCCTGAACGACTGAGGCGCACCCTCACCTGGCGACGCCGGGCCCCGCGGAGTTCGCCTCCGCGGGGCCCGGCGTCCTGCCGCCCCGGTCTCACTCCGCGCACCGGCCCGCGGGCGTGGGCCTCAGCCCGCGAACCCGTCCAGCGCCGCCAGTACCGCACGCCGGGTGTCCGGGCCGCCCATGTGGCCCGCCGTGTCGATGACCGTCAGCCGGGCGTCCGGCCAGGCGCGGGCGAGTTCCCAGGCGGTCATGAGGGGGCCGGCCAGATCGAAGCGGCCGTGGATCAGGACGGCCGGGATGCCGGCCAGACGGTGGGCCCGGGCGAGGAGTTGGCCCTCCTCCAGCCAGGCCTCGTGGGCGAAGTAGTGGGCGCAGATCCGGACGAAAGCCAGCTGGTCGCGGTCCGGGCGGCCGCTGTACGGGGGCGGGCCCGTGATCGCCTCCATCGAGACCACCGCGTCCTCCCAGGCGCACCAGTCCGCCGTGGCCTTCTCCCGTACGGCGGCGTCCTCGCTCTCCATACGGCGGGCGTACGCGGCGACCAGGCCGGCGGGGTCGCTCGTCTCGGGGACACCCGCGCGGAAGGCGTCCCATGCCTCGGGGAAGAGGTTGCCGACGCCCCGGTAGAGCCAGTCGATCTCGCTGCGCCGCGTCGTCGTCACCGACGGGATGACCACCTCCGTGACCCGTTCCGGGTGCTCCTCCGCGTACGCCAGGATCAGCGTGGACCCCCACGAGCCGCCGTACAGAAGCCAGTGGTCGATGTTCAGATGCTCCCGGAGACGTTCCATGTCGGCGATCAGGTGCGCCGTGGTGTTGTACGCCATGTCCGTCGCCGGGTCGCTCGCGTGGGGGGTCGAACGCCCGCAGCCCCGCTGGTCGAAGAGGATCACCCGGTAGCGGTCCGGGTCGAAGTACCGGCGTGAGCGGGACGAGGACCCCGAGCCGGGCCCGCCGTGCACCACCAGGGCCGGCTTGCCGTCCGGGTTGCCGCTCGCCTCCCAGTACACGAGGTTGCCGTCCCCGACGTCCAGCATGCCGTGCGCGTACGGTTCGATCGGCGGGTACGGGTCGTTCGGCTCGCGGTGCACGGCGGTCTCCCTCTGAGTACGGCAGGCGGGTGGGCCGGGGATGGCCGGGGGGCCACGTTACGCGGATGCGCCGGGCGACGGGGTCCCGTACGGTCCGGGGCATGCCTGGACGTATCGATCTGACCCTGGACTGTGCCGACGCCCAACTCCTGGCCGAATTCTGGAAGTCGGCCCTGGGATATGTGGATCTGCCGCCGCCGCCACCGTTCGGGACCCGCGAGGAATGGCTCGCCCAGTTCGACCTGCCGGAGGGCGAGACGATCGACGACGGCGCCTGGCTGTGCGACCCCGAGGGTGTCGGCCCCCGGCTCTCCATCCTCAAGGTGCCCGAACCGAAGAAGGCCAAGAACCGGCTGCACATCGACGTACGGATCGCGGCCCACGGAACCCCCGCCGAGCAGTGGGCCCACATCCGGGCGGAGGCCGCGCGGCTCGTGGCGGCGGGCGGGTCCGTGCTCGCGGAGGTCCACGAGCACCATGTGGTGATGGCCGACCCGGAGGGCAACGAGTTCTGTGTGGCGGCGAGTTCGTCGACAACCAACTCGTAGAGCGGCGAGGGGAGTCGAGCCAGGAGCAGCGGTCCGTGCGGGGTCAGTTCCGTAGTCGGTGCCTGCGTATGAGGCCTGAGGCGTGAGGCCCCGCACGGGTCCCCTCGGCACAGGGGAGTTCGTGGTGACTGCGGAACGGACCGCCTTCGCGGCGGGTTGCGCCCAGCGCGGCTTCGCGGAGGTGGGGAAGCTGCTGGCCCTGAGTGTCACGGCGACGACTGCGTGAGCGTACTCGCCGCGAACCGGAGGCTGTTGGAGCGGTCCGCACCCTTCTGACGTCTTCCTGTGCGACGGCGGCAGGCGGAACGCCCCCGGACCGCCATCGGCCCGCTCGCCCCGGTGGCCCTCTGCGCGGGACGACTTCACCCCGTTGCCCGAGTGGGCGCTTAGTTTCGAGGGCGAGGTGGATGAACTACGCGTGTTCGGTCCGACACCTCCGGCTCCTGACGCCTCGGAAGTGCTCCTGGGCCCGGCCGGTACGGTGGTGACCGGGGCGCGCCCCGCCTCACGGCCAGCCGGAACAGGATCACGGGGGCGGACCTGGGCCCCGCCCGCTGACCGTCCGCGCTTGGTGGGACGGGTGATGATGCAGCGAAATGAACTAAAGGGCGGGTATGTCGGTTTCTCAAGAAGTAAGTAAAAACCGTCCCCCTGCCACCTAAACCCGCAGGTCACGAACTGTGGTCCCCGCGCACGCGGGGGTGGTCCCGTCAACCGGGACAAGACCGGAGCGCCCAAGACGTGGTCCCCGCGCACGCAGGGGTGCCCCCTTCACCGTGTCTCCGGGTGGCCGCCTCGTTTCGAGGGAGGGGGATGAACAGCGGGTGTTCCACCTGGCGCATCCGGCCCTCGGCGCCACGGTGGTGCGCACGACTCCGGCCGGTTCCGTTCCGTGGTGGTCGGGCCGCGACATGCGTAGCGATCGAGGCGACGGGTCCGGCGGCACCTCCCCCGCGTAGCCTGGGCGGTGTGAACGCCACTCCCGAGGTCCTCGCCGTGCTCACCGACATCCTGGCCGCCGTCGACGTGGATGAGCGCGGAGCGCTGTGGCATCTGGCCGAGGGCGGGCGGGAGTTGGACGCCAATCTGGTGTGGCTCCCTGCCGACGCCGAGGTGGGGGAGCACCAGGAGGACGTGCTCGACGTGCTCCTGGTCGTGATGGAGGGCCGGGGCACCGCCAGGGCAGGCGGCCGAGAGCTGGACCTGGAGGCCGGGACCGTCCTCTGGTTGCCGCGTACGTCCCGGCGCGCGCTGGCCGCCGGGCCGGACGGGCTCGGCTACCTCACCGTCCACCGCCGCCGCCCCGGCCTCGCGGTCAAGCCGCCGAGCGGGGCGCACGAGGGCGGCGAGGGGCCCTGCATGCTGGATCGGGTCTGCCCCGCGTGCGGGCGGCTGTCGCAGGACCCCGCCCCGGTCTTCTGCAGCCGGTGCGGGGAGCGGTTCCCCGAGCGGTGAGCAGGCGGCGGTCAGGCGCTGTCCAGCCGGTCCCGGGTCCCGTCCGGCCCATGGCCCGACCAACGAGCCACGAGCAACCAGCCGGAAAGTCACATGATCCGCCCGGCGGCCCCTAACGCTGTCCGTTCCGGCGGCCGTAGCTGTCGCCGGCGGTCGGCGGGTAGTTGTGCACCGTCCAGGCCCTGGAGGACACCCGGTCCTGCTGAGCCTGAAGTCGTGCCTGCTGTTTCTCGCAGGGCATTTCGAGAAGCACGGCTGCGGCAGGGTTGGAAAGCGCTGGACGGGCCGGTCGCATGGATGACGCCACCCGCCACGAGTGTGACCGCAACGCCCCGGAGCAGCAGGCGGAAGCGGAGGAGCCGCCTCACGCCACGGCGGTTCCCTCCGGCTGGGGGATGGTTCGCTCCGGCCAAGTGATCGGCAGCTGACACCAGGGTGGACCGGTCTCCGCCGGGCGGGGGAGTACGGGATCGTCCAGCGGACCGATCCGCAGGGAGGGGCTGGTCAGGAAGACTCGGTTCACGACGGGAACATCGAACCGCTGAACGAACCCGAGTGTCCTGGAGGACCTGATGGCGATGGAGAGTACGGTCTCACTGCCCGCCTCGCAGCCCGCATGGCCCGGTTACGTGGCCGCGGTCGCGGCCCTGGGATATGCGGCGCCCCACTTCTGGTGGGGCGCCGATGTCCCGGCAATGTTCCCCGGGGACTTCGCCGCGGCCCCGCACGGAAACCTGGAGGCCGCCATCGGCTACTGGGTGATGGGCGCCGTGGCCACGTTCGGCGCCGTGCTCTCTCTCGCCCTGGTGCGTCCCTGGGGACGCCGCGCCCCGGCCCTCCTTATCGCCGTCCCGTCGGGACTCGCCGCGATCGGCATGGCTCTCTGGGGGTTCACGTATTTTGCGATGCAGTACCTGATCACCACGGGCCGCGTGGTCTCGGCCCCGGCCTTCGCGGCCATGGACGCCCACCCGCAGGCGACCTGGGGACTGTTCTGGTACGCCCTCTTCCTGATCTGGGGCATCACCCTCGGAATCGCGGCTTGGCAGCGTCTGCGCGCGCGCCAGGCAGGACTCTGACGAACACTGCTATCGCCGCAGCTTTGGTCTTCAGGCTCTGCATACACGCATGAGCAAAGACAGCGCGGGCGGCAGACCCGCCGACTTCGACCGCGGTCACCACCGACACCGCAACGAGGTCGAGCGGACCAGCAACCGACTCCAGAACTCCCGTACGGCCGCCACCTGTTACGGCAGGAAGACCTACACCTTCCACGGCACAGTCATCGCGGCGGCAGTCCGCCTATGGCTCCGCCCATGATCCGCCGGACAGCGCGTGGGGCGGTGAGGCCCGTGGGTGCCCGCGGCCCCGCTCGCGTCTCGCGTGCCCCGCGGGCCGGCGCGCTCAGTAATTCACGCACTCCGTGAGGTCCGGGCGGCCCGGCGGGTTCTCGTTGCCCACCAGGCCCGACAGGTTCTCCTTGTACATGTCCTCCCAGATCCTGCTCGCCAGGATCGTCCGCAGCGCCGAGCACACCTCGCCCTTGAGCTCCTTCGACTTCGGCCGCATCGCCACGCCGTAGCCCTCCGCGCCCTGGATGTTCTCCAGTCGCCGTACCTTGCCCGGATTGGCCTCGACGTACCCGGCGAGAATGATGTCGTCCGAGGCCACCGCGTACACGTCGGACTTCGGGTCCAGCAGCTTGTCCAGGCAGTCCTGGTAGGTGTTGGGCTGCGACTTCGCCATGGTGAAGCCCTGCTTCGGCAGCGCCTTCTCGTACGTCGACTCCCGCGCCGTGCACACCTCCACGCCGAGGTCCCGCAGATCGCTGGAGTCGTTGATCGTGTACTTGGCCGACTTCTCGCGGACCAGGAAGCCCCGGCTGGCCTCGTAGTACGGGCCGGCGAAGTCGACGCTGTAGCCGTCCGGGGAGGCCGTCTTGCGGTCGTCGGTGATGCTGTACGAGGCGATGACCAGGTCCACCTGCTTGGTCTTCAGCGCCGTGCTCCGGTAGTCCGTGGCGACCGTGGTGAAGGAGACCTCGCCCTTGCCGTAGCCCATGCTCTCCGCGATGGCGTAGGCCAGGTCGATGTCGTACCCCTTGTACGTACGCGACTTCCGGTCGAAGATGCTCAGCCCCGGCTGATCGTCCTTGACGCCGATCTTCAAGGTGGGGTGGGTGTCCTTCCACCGCTTCTGCGTGCCGCTGCCGATCGGGTCCTCGCCCCGGCCCGGTGCCGAGTCCGCCCGGTCGCCGGTTCCGCCGCCCTCGCCGTCGCCCTGCGAGACCAGCCAGCCCGCGCCGGCCAGCAGCGCCGCGCACACGACCGCCGCCGCGACTTTCCAGCCCCGCTGTCGGCCGCGCCCGCCGCTCGCCGCTGCCACCGGGGGAGAGGGGGGCGCGGGGCGCGGGGTGGCCGGGGTAGGGACGGCCGGAGCCGGGGCGGGGGGCAACGGGTTCGGCGTGTTCGGAGTCGCGGCCGCCGTCGGCGGGTGCGTCTCCGGGCCGGCGGCGCCGGCGTGCGGCGCGGCCGGGTCCCCGAGCACCTCGCGGAGCATCGCCTCGGCCGTGGCCGCGTCCAGCCGCTCACGCGGGTCCGTGATCAACAGCCCCTGGATGACCGGGGCGAGGGGCCCGGCGTAGCGGATGGCGGGCTCGGGGGACTGCCGGATGTTCTCCTGGACCTCCCACACCTCGCGCCCGGCGAAGGGCGCCCGGCCCTCCACCATCTCGTACAGCGTGACGCCGAGCGCCCACAGGTCGGAGGCGGGCGTGGGGCCCGGAGAAGCGGGGGCGAACAGTTCGGGCGCCAGGTAGGGAGGGGTGCCGATGACGCTGCCGGACCGGGTCACCCGGTCCGCGCCCTCGAAGGTGGCGATGCCGAAGTCCACCAGGATCACGAGCCCGTCGTCCCGTACGAGGACGTTGCCCGGCTTCACGTCACGGTGGACGACCGACGCCGCGTGGACCGCCCGCAGGCCCTGGACGATCTGGAGGCCGATGTTCGCCGCCCTCGGCACGGCGAGGACCCGCTCGCTGGTCAACAGGTCGCCCAGCGACCGTGCTTCGAGCAGCTTCATCACGATCCAGACCTGCTGATCGGTCTCCACCTGGTCGTGGACCGTCACCACGTTCTGGTGCTCGATCTTGGCGATGGCCTCCGCCTCGCGCCGCGCCCGCTGCATCGCCGCCGTCTGCGTGCCCGCGGTCATGGCGTTCCGGTCGAGCAGCCCCTTAACGGCGACGAACCGGCGCAACCGCAGGTCATGGGCCTTCCAGACCTCGCCCATCCCGCCGCTGCCGATCGGCTCCAGCAGTTCGTAGCGGCCGTCGATCACGGTCCGGGCGGCGGGCGGCTCGGCGTCGTGGGACGGGGAGCCGTGCGGTCGGCCGTCGTGTGCCCGCCCGTCCTCCGCCCGGCGGTCGTGTGCCCGACCGTCGTCCCCCTGCCCGCCGTATGCCCGGTCGGCTCTGTCTTCGTTGCGCATACGACCCCCTGTGCACTGCATGGACCAGGCCAGATTAGACGTGTTGCGACGCGTTCGGACGTGCTGACGGGACGTCATATCCCTGAGTGCGGCCCATCGGCACGCGGAGGCGGCGGGAAGCCCTCCCGTGCGGCGTCAGGAAGCCGCGCCCCCGTTGCTCTTGAGCAACTGGCCGTTGATCCACTGGCCTTCGGGGGAGCAGAGGAAGTCCACCAGGTGGGCGGTGTCGCGCGGGGTGCCGAGGCGGCCGAGAGGGGTGCCCCGGACCAGGGCCTCGCGCAGGCCGTCGGTCATCCAGCCGGTGTCCACCGGGCCGGGGTTGACGACGTTCGCCGTGACCCCGAGGTGGGCCAGCTCGTGCGCGGCGGCCAGCGTGATGCGGTCCAGCGCGCCCTTGCTCGCCCCGTAGGGGAGGTTGCCCACGGTGTGGTCGCTGGTGAGCGCCACGATCCGGCCCGTCGCGGGACGGGGAACGGGGCCCGCGTCGCCCGCCGAACCGCCCGGTGGGCTGCCCGCGGCGCCGTCCGGCGCGCTGCGGAAGCGCAGCCCGTACTCGCGGATCAGCAGCCAGCTCGCCCGCGCGTTCACCGCGAAGTGCCGGTCGAACGCCTCCACGGTGGTGTCCAGCAGCCCCGAATCCACCGACTCCGCGTGCGAGAGGATCAGTGCGGTCACCTGCCCGCCGAGGCGCTGCTCCGCCTCGTCGAAGATGCGCGCCGGGGCCTCGGCGTCGGTCAGGTCCGCCTCGATCGCCGCCGCACGGGCCCCCGCCCCGGCCAGCTCGTCCGCGATGGACGCGGCGGCGCCGGGCTCGGCGCCCCACGTCATGCGGCGGTCGTACGGCGTCCAGTAGGTGAAGGCCACGTCCCAGCCGGATGCCGCCATCCTGCGCGCGATGCCCGCGCCGATGCCGATGCTGCGGCCGACGCCGGTGATCAGCGCGATGGGGCGGGCCGGGGCCGGTCCGGGGGCGGTCGAAGGCTGCTCGGCGGTCGTCACGCGGCGATCCTTCGTGACCCGTACGCGTACGTCAACGGGCTTTCCGGGGTCCCGGTCGGACGCTCCCGCGCCTGCGCTGACCTGTGGTGACCTGCGAAGACCGGCGCTGACCTGCGGCGACCCAGCTTCCTTGTGGGCCGACACGATCTTTGTGTTTCCGTCCGGAGGGGCGTGCTCCTAGCGTGGGCGGTGAACGGTCGAAACCGCACTGAACGGCCTGGACCTCCCGAACGGTTCATAGCAGGCCTATCGGAACACGCTCAGGCGCGGAACAGGCGAACGAACGAAATGAATGAGCAGAACGAGAGAGGGGTTCCCCATGGGTGAGCAGCAGCAGGCGCTGAACGGCAGGACCGCGGTGGTCGCCGGAGGCGCGAAGAACCTCGGCGGCCTCATCAGCCGCACGCTCGGCGAGGCCGGCGCGAACGTCGTCGTCCATTACCACGGCGAGAACACGGCGGCGGACGCCGAGAAGACGGCGGAGTCCGTACGGGCCGCCGGCGCGCAGGCCGTCGTCGTCCGCGAGGACCTCACCCGCGTGGAGGGGGTGCGGAGCCTCTTCGACCAGGCGCTGGACGCCTTCGGCGGGGTGGACGTCGCCGTGAACACCACCGGGATGGTGCTGCGCAAGCCGATCGCCGAGACGACCGAGGAGGAGTACGACCGCATGTTCGCGATCAACTCCAAGGCGGCGTACTTCTTCCTCCAGGAAGCCGGGGCGCGCCTCAACGACGGCGGTCGCATCGTCAGCCTGGTGACGTCCCTGCTCGCCGCCTTCACGGACGGCTACTCCACCTACGCGGGCGCGAAGGCCCCGCTGGAGCACTTCACCCGGGCGGCGGCCAAGGAGTTCGCGCCGCGCGGCATCTCCGTGAACAATGTGGCCCCCGGACCGATGGACACCCCGTTCTTCTACCCGGAGGAGACGCCGGAGCGCGTGGAGTTCCACAAGTCGCAGGCGATGGGCGGCCGGCTCACGGAGATCGAGGACATCGCGCCGCTGGTGAAGTTCCTGGTCACCGACGGCGGGTGGATCACCGGTCAGACGATCTTCGCCAACGGCGGCTACACGGTCCGCTGACCGGTCGCCCGGCCGGACCCGTGACGTGACGGCCGCCGACCTGTCCCCGACCACGGCCCCTGACCACGGCCCCCTGTCCCTGCCCCTTGACCGGTCAGCCCCTGCCCCTTGACCGGTCATCCGATCCTTCCCGGCGTACAGACGTACAGGAGGCCGCGTGAGTCTGGACCTGCGCAAGCTGGAGCACCTCGTCGCCGTCGCGGAGGAGGGCGGGTTCACTCGCGCGGCCGAACGGCTGCACCTCAGCCAGCAGGCGCTGAGCACCTCGGTCCGCACATTGGAACGGCACGTCGGTGTCCGGCTCCTGGACCGGAGCCACCAGCACGTCACCCCCACCCCGGCCGGGCAGGCCCTCATCGAGGACGCCCGCGCCCTGAACGCCCAGGCGCTCGCCGCCCTGGACCGCGCCCGCCGTATCGGCCGCGGCCGGGCGGGTCACCTGCGCATCGGCCACACCCCGGCCGTCACCGCCGAGGAGGTCGTGGAGCTGCTGACCCGAGCCCGTACGGAGGAAGAAGGCATCCAGGCCCATGTCCGCCAGCTCTTCCCCGACGAACTGCGCGAGCAACTGCTGACGGGCGCCTGCGACGTGGGGCTGAGCCGCGCGATGCCCGCCGGTACGGGGCTGACGCGGGCCCGGATCGCGGAACACCGTCTGCGGGTCGCCGTACCGGCCGGACATCCGCTGGCCGCCCGCGCCTCGGTGGCCGTGGCCGACCTGCGCGACCAGCCCCTCACGGTGTGGGGCGAGCCCGGCTCGTCCGCGTACACGGACCTGCTGATCGGCCTCTGCCGCCGGGCGGGCGTGGAGCCGGACACGTGCCGCAACCCGGTCCAGGGCACACCCCCGGTCACGGCCGTCACCGCGACCGGCCGCATCGCCTTCGTCACGGCTCCGCCGGGTCCGGCGGCGGGCGGCGCGGCGCGGGTCGTCGATCTCGACCCGCCCGTGCGGGTCCCGGTCCACGCCCTGTGGCCGACACATACGACGTGTCCGGGGCGGGACCTGTTCCTGGGACGGGTCGGGTCCGGCGGCGAGGGGTGAGGGACGGGGTGCGGGTACGGGCACCCGGCAGGGTCGGCGACACGTGGCAGAAGCGCGCTCCACAGACAGGAGCGCCCCGGGGACCGGGATGCCCCCCGGACCGGTGACAGGGAGCAGAGACGCCCCCGACATGCGGTGCCGGGGGTGCCGACAGAGACTCGGGTGGGATTCCGGGACACCCGGTCCCGGACGGGTTGCCGAGGAGGAACACGATGACCCCATCGATCAACGACCCGGTGGTGGAGAAGTTCGTCGCCACGGTGAACGCGGGCGACAAGGACGCCTTCTTCACCGACGTCCTCACGGAGGACGCCACCATGTCCGACGACGGCAGCGAACGGGACCTGGCGGCCTGGACGGAGAAAGAGATCTTCTCCCCGCAGGCCAACGGACGTATGGAGGTCGTGGAGGCCTCCGACGACGGCCGCAGCCTCGTCGTCGACTACACCAACGACACCTGGGGCACGATGCGGACCCGGTGGATCTTCACGGTCACGGGTGACCGCGTCAGCCGCTTCGAGACGGGCCAGGCATCGTCCTGAGACCGCGTACGAGGGCCGGCGCGACCGGTCCGCGTACGGCGGGTGCGCGGCGCGGCCCCTCGGGTACGGCGAACGGTTCCGGGCCCCCGGCGTACGGCTCCCGCGCACGGCCGCGAGTACAGGTCCCGCGTACGGCCGCAAGCACGGCTCCCGCGCACGGCCGCCGTGTACGGCCGCACGTACGGCTCCTGTACGGCGCGGGCCCTCACAGACGGCGGTAGGTGCGGCCGCCGCGCCGGGGCAGGGCTGCCGGATCGTCGGGGCCGCTCCGGGTGATCCGCAGGGCGAGGTGGAGTTCGGCGCGGACGGTCGCGTCGGCGAGGTTCTGCGCGAGGTGGTCGGCGCACCGGCCGATCCAGGTGGTCAGCGTGGTGCGGTGGACGTGCAGCTCGGCCGCGGCGGGGGCGGTGCGGGCGTGATGGCGCAGCCAGCAGGTCAGGGCGATCCGCAGATGGGGCTCCAGCCCGTCGACGAGCCCGCCGGCCCAGGCCCGTACCGCTCCGGTGTCGAGGAGGCCGCCCGGCAGCGCGTCCAACCGGTCCGGGCTGCCCGGCACGGGAGCACCCCCGCTTCCGGAGGCGAGCGTTCCGAGGGATGCCGGGGCGGCGGAGGCGGTACCGGTGGTCGACGCTCCGGGGGCAACCCCGGATCGTTGACCGCCTTCCCCCTCCGCGCCCCCCTCCCCCTTCCCCTCCCCGACCCCGGCGGGCGCGGGGGCGCGGAGGGCGAGCAGCAGGTGGGCGCGGACGGTGGCGTCCCCCAGGTCCGCGCCGAGCAGCCGGGCGAGCTGGCGTATCCGGGCCCGTACCGTCCCGGCGGACAGGCCGAGGGCCGCGGCGGCGCGGGGCTTGCTGCCGGTGCGCAGCCACACCAGCAGCAGGTGCTGCTGGGCGGGGTCCAGCGGACGCAGCACGGACGCCGCCCACCGCGCGTACGGGGCGACGGGCAGGAGCGGCGCGAGCCGGGGCGCGCCGATCGCGTCGGCGGGGACGATGCGGTGGGCGGAGGTGGCGCTGTGCCGGGCGGCGGCGGCATCGCCGTAGGCGGTGGACATCTCGGCCAGAGGAAGCGGTCCCGCCATGCCCGCGAGCATGCCGTGCCGCTCGCACACGCGGGAGACCAGGCGCAGGATCCGGCCGTCGTCCGCGCCGCGGTGCACCTCGGCGACGACCAGTTCGCCGTCCAGCCGGCCCAGCAGCGTGCAGGCGTCGGCGTGCGGGGCGAGGGTGGGGCGTACGGCCCGCCAGAGGACCAGGTGGGCGGCGGGGGCGTCGTCGCCGGTGAGCCGGTAGACCGTGACGTGCGAGTACGCGCTCCCGCCCAGGGCGTCGACGACGGCTCCGGCATGTCCGGCCAGCAGCAGCCGCAGCAGGGTGGTGTGCAGCCGCATCTGCTCCCCGCGCAGCTCCGCCGCCCGCTGACCGCGTACCTCCAGGAGCGCCGCGGTGGTCGCGGCGACCCGGCCGGTGTGCTCGGCGGGGGTGGCGGGCGCGGGCGTCAGGACGAGAACCGCGCCGGCGGCCGGGAGTTGGACGCTGTACGGGTGTTCCTGTGGGGCGGATGCCGCGTGGACGCCGTCGGCGGCCGCGGCGGCGGGGGAGCTGTAGACGGCTCCGGCGATCGGGTCGGTCAGTACCGCCCAGCCCTGGACCAGGGACGCGGCCTCGGCTATCAGACCGGCGCCCGATCCGGTCGCCGCGCGCAGCAGCCGGCCCGCCGTGTCCCGCCCGTCGCGGTCGTCCCACGGGCCGGCGGCTCCGTGGTCGGTGGTGCCCTGGTTGCTCATGCGCCAGCCTCCGCGGCCGTGCGCGCCGCGCACGGGAAGTCCCGTGCGCGGCACGGCGGTTGCCTACGTGGAACGGGGATCGCGGATCAGGGAATGCGGGCGACCGCGCCCCAGCCGGCGCGGGCCGTGGTGGTGCCGGTGTTGGCGTCGGGCCGCCAGTTCGGCCAGGACACCATGCCCGGCTCCACCATCTCCAGCCCTTCGAAGAACGCGACCGTCACCTCCGGCTCCCGGAAGATGTACGGGATCGCGCCGCTCGCGTTGTACTCGTCCTGGACGGCCCGGTGGGCGTCGTCGGAGGCGGTGGAGTGGCTCAGCGAGAGGTAGCTGCCGGAGGGGAGGCGGTCCACCAGGCGCCGTACGAGGGAGAGGGCGTCGTCCCAGTCCACGATGTGCCCGAGCACGTCGCTGATCACGAGGGCGACCGGCTGGGTCAGGTCCAGGGTCTTCGCCGCCCCGGCGAGTACGGCGTCGGTGTCGCGCATGTCCGCCTCGACGTACGCGGTCGCGCCCTCGGGGGTGCTGGTCAGCAGGGCGTGGACGTGCAGGAGCACCAGGGGGTCGTGGTCGACGTAGACGATCCGGGAGTCCGGGGCTATCCGCTGGGCGACCTCGTGGGTGTTGTTCGCGGTCGGCAGCCCCGCGCCGACGTCGAGGAACTGCCGGATACCGGCGTCCCGCGCGAGGAAGGTGACCGTACGGCGGAGGAAGTCGCGCGACTCCTGCGCGAACGTCTCGATCAGCGGGTACTTCTCCCGGTAGGCATCGCCTGCCGCCCGGTCCGCGGGGAAGTTGTCCTTGCCGCCGAGCCAGTAGTTCCAGACACGTGCGGAGTGCGCGACGCTCGTGTCGATCTGGGCGGGCAGTTCCGGCCCATGTCCGTCAGGCCCATTTCCGGTCGTACTCATCCTGCAACACCTCTCCTGTTCGGTCCGGCCGCATCGCCATCACGCACGACACGTCCAGCATTCCCTGATACGTCTGCACGGGGTGCGGACTGTCCCACACGTCCGCCGTTCCCGGCAGACCTCCCTCCCGCACCACATGGTCCGCGATCTCCCGGACCTCCACCCGGTACAGCGTCAGCGCCGGTACGCCGGTCAACGGGTGCGGCGGCGCGTACTCGGGGTGCAACTGCATCGTCACATCCCCGCGACGGGCGATGTTCCGGAGGGCCCTGAGCTGTTCGCGCATCACCCCGTCGCCGCCCACACGGCAGCGCAGCGCGGTGACGGGAAGCAGCGCCCAGAGCCTGGTCTGCTGTTCTGCGAGACGACTTTGACGCTCCATCAGGAAATCCGCACGCCGTTTTCGCGCGGCCTCGCCCTGATCGGGGAACATGACCGCATCCACGGCCATCGCATACGCGGGCGTGCGCAGCAACGACGGCACCAGTGCCGGGTCCCACGTGCGCACGACGCCCGCCGCGGACTCCACGCTCATCACGTCCAGCTGCCAGGGTGCCATCGCGTCGCGCCACGGATGCCACCAGCCGGGCATATTGGCCGAGTTGAGGCGCCCCATGATGTCGTCGGTCTCCGTCGCGCCCGCCCCGTAGGCGGTGAGCAGGGCGGACACCTGACCCACGTCGAGCGAGGTCTGCGCCTGTTCCAGCCGCCGCAGCGTCGAGGGGTGCCACCCCAGTTGTGCGGCGGCCTGCGGTACGGACAGGCCCGCACCCTCCCGGAGGCGCCGGAGGCGGGCCACCAGGACCAGATGTCGCGCCGTTCTCCCCGACCTCTCGCGCGCCACGGTGCCCCCTCCCCGGTTCGGCTCGATCTACCCGACATTTCGCGCAGCGTGCGCGGAATGCACACAGCGCACCTTGCGACGTTCGCACGGCGCTCCCAAGGTAAGCATGTCCGCCCGCATTCCACGCCGAGTAGGAAGAACAGAATCGATCTTGGGTCCGTCTTCGCCCCCGACGCCACCCCCGAACTGTCCGACTCCCGCTCAGCACCGCCCAACTCGCGGTCAGTACTGCCCGACCACCGTTCAACGCCGCCCAACTCCCGTTCAGCACAGCCCAACTCCTCCTCCTGCCGCAGCCTGTAGCTCCATGGCGCTCCTGCTCTCCGCCGCCCAGCCCGCCCCGCTCGTAGCTCCGCACCGCCACGGCTGTTCCGTGCACCGCCCGCACCGTCGTTCCGGCGGCCCGTTCTCTGGAGCCCACCTCATGAACCACCTGACAGAACTCTCCGACCTGACCCCCCTGGCCCACCCGAAGCTCCGGTCCGTCGCCACCGTTCCGAGGTCCGCTCCGCCCCGCCCGCTCGACCTGCGCGTCCGCGCCCAGCGCATCCAGATCGACGAGCTCGTCGTCGACGACCCGCACCAGGTGCTCGCCCACGCTCAACAGGCCGCCCTCGACGACCCGGACATGGCCGCGCAGTTCGGCCACGGACCGATGGACTCGATGTCGCTCTCGGCCGCTGCGGCGCTCCTGTGCGCCCTGTACGACACGGACGCCCTCACCACGATGGGGCTCCGCCTCACCCGCGAGACCACCCGCGTCTCGGCCTCGAACCAGCAGTCGGAACCGGTGTCGTTGGTACGGACGACCACGGTGGAGCAGGGCGACTGATCTTCCGGCCGGCCGTGTTGGCAGGGAGCGTTTCGGGCCGAAGATGTTCCGTTGTGGGGCGCCGCATGCCGGTGCGGCTGCCAGGGGCGGATGGTCCGCGCCTGTGGGGGCGAAGTGTTACGGCGTCGGTCTTCGCGGGTGCACCGGTTGACGTTCTCCCCAACTCCGGGCAACGCCCGGACGGCTGGTACGTGGACGTGCCGGGGTGGTCCTTCGGGAGCCCGCTGCCCACCCGTAATGTCAGGGGCATGGCATCAAGAGAGAAGAACGGTCCCATCCTGGGCTGTGCGATTCCGATCGCACTGGTCATAGCGGCCGCCGGAGTTGCCTTGCTCATGTACAGCTGGGACCTGACCCAGTCCGAGGCCAACGCCGTGTGCGGCAGCTCCGTCATGGAGGAGGGGCAGACCTGCATGGTCGGATCCGGCGAGGGTGCCGTGCACCGCAGTGCCGATGACATGAGGAGCGGGGAGAATGCTGCCCAGAAGATCTTCGGCTGGGCCGGGGTCCTGGCCGGAGGCGCCATCGCGCTCGGAGGGGGCGCCCTCATGGTCGCTGTCATCAGGAACCGGAACGACGACTGATCGTTCCCGAACGCGGTTCGGGGCGGCGTTGGTTCTGTCCGCCGACCGTGCTCGCATCCCGGCTCGGTGAGGAGGGGAACCGAGGGGGACCATGATTCCGGCGTACCGGTGAGGTGACGGAAGCGGTGCGGGAAGACCGGGCTCATGGGCTCAGGGCTGACCGTCATACGGAGCACGGCCGAGAACGCCCGAGCAGGCGCCACGACGGTGGCCGCAATGCGCTCCCCCTCAGAGGCGGTGCGTACGCAAGCACAGAAGACCGCCCGGCGTACTTAACCAGCCTTTTCCTGTCCGGAACTTGTTCCCGATCGCATACGCGTTCCGTGAGCTGCGTTAGTCTCTCGTGGCGCGGAGGCGGAACACCGACAGACGGGGGAGTGCCGTGTCCTATGCGGACCGCTGGCAGGAGTTGTTCGGACCGAGCGGCGATGAGCCTGCGATGAAGCTTGCCTCGGCGTCCTCCACCACGGGGGGCAGGGAGAGCGGCGCCGGAAACCTGAAGCACAGCAAGGGGCCTTGGACCAGTGCCTCCGGCACGGCCGGCGATCTGCGGACCAGGGCCGAGACCAGTAGGTCGGTGCTCAAGAGCGGCCACGAGGGCATCCAGGCAAAGACAGTCGGCCTCAGCTCCGCCACGGCCCTCACGCGTGTGCTGACGTCCTGGGAGGACCGCCTTCGGGCGATGCGGGACGAGTGCGGGCAGCTCCAGGGGAACCTGCTGACGGTCGCCAGGGAGATGGGGGAGTCGGAGGCCGCTGTCAAGTCGTCCGTCAAGGGTGTTCACGTCCCCGGCACGGCGGATGAGAAGCGATGACATCCCCGCTCACCTGGCAGATGCTGCGCGATCTCGAGACGTCCGCGCTCACCCGGGCCGGCGACCGATGGCACGAGGTGTCGAACCGTGCGGCAGCTGACCGGGGGCAGGTCGACCGCGCGATGTCCGCGAAGCTCCGCGAGACCCAGGAGAGCGAGTCGGCGGAGGCCGCCCTCGGCAAGCTCCGGCGTCTCAGCCGGAACTTCCAGTACGTGCGGACGGAGTGCGGGTTGGTCCGTACGGCGCTCAACGGGCTCGCCGGCGATCTCGCCGAACCGCAGCGCCGGTTGAAGCAGGCCCTTGAGGATGCGGCCTCCCTGAACTTCACCGTGCACGAAGACGGTTCCGTGAGCTACCCGGCATCCGAGGTCACGGACATGACCGGTGCGAGACGGAAGGCACCGGGCGGTAGCTCTCAGGGCGATGCCCGGCTCCCGCTGGACCCGCCCGGCCTCGGCTCGCCGGGGCAGCCGTCGCTGTATCCCGGCTACGCGGGATTCATGCCGGCGAACCCCAACGCGGCGAAGGCGCAGGACGTGGCCGACCGCATCGTTCGAGCCGTACAGTCCGCGCGGGAGATCGATGCCCGGTACGCGAAGACCCTCAATGGCCTGAAGGCGGAGAAGGGCCTTGACGTCACTGCGGCCACGCTGAAGGACGTCGGCCGGGACACCGCCGACGTACGTTCCACCGCGGGCACGTATCTCGCCGAAGGCGTTCCGGAGGCCAAGAGCCCGGCCGAGCGCAAGAAGTGGTGGGACGACCTGACCGAGGAACAGCGGCAGGAGTACCTGAAGGTCGCACCGGATCTGATCGGCGGCCTGGACGGTATCCCGGCGGCCTCCCGCGACGAGGCGAACCGGAACTACCTGCCGGTCCTCATCGATGAGCTGGCGCGACAGGGTGGCGACGACGCCAAGACCAAGCTCGATGCCCTCCACATGCTTCAGGGCAAACTGGATAAGCCGAGTCATCCTCCCATGTTCCTCCTGGGCATCGGGGACGAGGGCAACGGGCGGGCGATCGTCTCATACGGCAACCCTGATGCCTCCAGGCATGTCGCGGCATACGTTCCCGGTCTCGGCACCAAGCTCGACAGTGACTTCGTCACGGACACGATGAAGCGTGCCTATGACACGGCTCTTGGTGCGGGGGAAGTGGACCCGTCCACTGCCTCCATCGTCTGGCTGGGCTACGACGCCCCGCAGCATGTGGACGTGATGACGAAAGGTGATGCGCAACGGGGTGCCCCGGCGTACAACGAGTTCATGTCAGGTCTCTCGGCGACGAACGCGAACGAGAACCCGCATGTGACGGCGATCGGGCATTCCTACGGCTCGCTCACCGTGGGCACGGCCGCCAAGGAGGCGGGAGGAATCCCGGGCGTCGACGATGTGATCCTGCTGGGCAGTCCTGGCGTGGACGCTCAGAAGGCAACGGAACTCGGTGTCGGCAAGGACCATGTGTTCGTCGGGGCCGCCGACAACGACCCGGTCACCCACCTGCCCACGAAGAGCGAGGCTGGGCTCGGCTGGGTCCTGGGTGGTGCGCAGAACCCTCTGCTGGGCGGCCCTGCAGGGATCGAGGTGGGGCGTGACCTCTTCGACGCCGGCAACGACGATGTGTACTTCGGCAAGGACCCGGCGAGTGAGGCTTTCGGGGCACAGCGCTTTCTGGTCGACGACGGGCCCAGGATGATCCTTGAGAATGGCCGTTTCCAGGCTCATTCCCAGTACTTCGACCCCGAAATCGATCGGGTGTCGGCGGACAACATCGCCAATATCGTCGGTGGACGTCCCGAAGACCTTGTGAGGGAGAAGCATCGGTGAAGCGCATCATGCGGACTGTCCGCCGAGCCTGTGCGGTGGCTATGGCCGGTGTGCTGCTGGCCGGGTGCGGGTTGTTGGGCGGTGGCCAGAACGGGAAAGGGGCATTGGCGGGCATGGACATGCAGGGTGCGGCGGAGCACGCCGACAGGATGTTCTACGCGACGGTCGGAGCGATCAAGCCGGAGGTCGAGTGGGTCCATCGTGCGACGACGACCGGCAGCTGCGATGTGTCGCGCTACTGGACCGTGATGACGGTCGTGTCCGAACAGCGTCGAGGCAACTTCCTCGGTGTGGTCGAGCGCTTCTGGAAGGCGCATGACTACCGGATCGACATGGTGAACCCGAGCAAGGACCTGCCGACGATCATCGCCACCTCTCCGGACGGCTTCGGTATCAGAGTCAAGTTCGGCTACAAGGGACAAGGGTTCTTCGAGGTCACCACTCCCTGCGTGGACGAGTCGGAGGTAGCGCCGCCCGTGAAGCCGGCGAACGGCCGTGTGTATGAGGGTGAGATCCCCACCCCCAATGTCCGCTCCGACTTCTGGTCCGCCGGGACCCCGGTGCCGGGTCGCGCTGCCACCCCCGCGCCCTGATCCCGGCGGGAGGCTGCTGTCCGGGGCCGGCTCAGAAGGAGGGACGCCCTCCGTGGTGCGTACGTCACCGAAACGGCTGGACCGCCCACGTTCCCACCCCGCCACCGGGCAAAGTCGGTGGTCGTCCGGCTCGGCTCGTGGCACGATCCGGGTTTCATGACCACCTTGTTCCTGATGGTCGGCCTTCCCGGAGCCGGAAAGACCACGCGGGCCCGCCAACTCGCCGACGAGCACGGCGCGCTGCGCCTGACGCCCGACGAGTGGATGCTTCCCCTGTTCGGCGAGGCTGAGCCGGACGGTAAGCGTGACGTGCTGGAGGGGCGCATGCTCTGGCTCGCCCTGGACGCGGTCCGGCTGGGTACCGACGTCGTCGTGGACTACGGCTGCTGGTCACGGCACGAACGGACCGCGATCCGCCGGCTGGCCGAGGCGCAGGGCGCCGGCTTCCGTATGGTCTACCTGCCTGTCGACCACGAGACCCAGCGCACCCGGATCGCCCACCGCTGGGCGACCGCCGCCGAGGAGACGTACCCGCTCGACGAGACCGACCTCCTGCACGGGCGGGCGCACTTCGAGGAGCCCGACGCGGCGGAACTCGAAGGCCGCGTGAACGGCGACCCGCCGCCCGGCTGGACGGGCTGGCCGGAGTGGGCCGCCGATCGGTGGCCGTCATTCGTCCGGCCCGGCGCCGTGTGATCCGGCCCGGCGGCACGGCTCTCGGTCGAGGGGCCGCCCGGCGCCGGAAGCGACCATGGACGTCCTGCTCGCGCCCGGCACCGCCGCCGGGCATCGGTGGCCCCCGGAGTGGAGGCGATGAGCCGGAGCGCGCGGGGCGTTGCGTTCGTGGGGGTTCCGGCGCTGAGCGGGAGCACCCGGCCGCTGGACCGGCGGTCGCGGGCGACGGCGCAGGACCCGTTCGTGGACACCGCGTTGCTGCACGGTACGGCGGTCTGGCTGCGGGCGGGGTGTGCGGTGAACGAGTGAGGGGGCATCGGCCCGTGCGCCGGCGGCCGCGTTCAGAGGGCCGGTGTCCGGGGTGCCGGGCGACACGATGTCGCCCGGCACGCCACGTACGCCCGTCGCCTACCGCACCTCCACCCGATCCCCGTTCGACGAGTTCGCGCCGGATGTGGTGTTGCCGAAGTACGTCCAGCGCCACGTTCCTGACGTACCCGCCTTCACCGTGGTCTTGAGCGCGCCTGTGCTGTTCGACTCCACCTTCTTGACCGTCTTGTACGAGGAGGTGCCCGCCGCCTTGAACTGGAGGCTCACCGTGCGGCCCGCGTATCCCTGGTACGTGTGGGTGTTCCAGTTCGCGCGGCTGACCCGGCCGGTCACGGTGATCGTCCTGCCCTTCCCGACCGGCTCCGGGGAGGCGTTGACCGTGAGGCGGGTGGCTCGCTTGACCTGGAGCGGCAGCTTCTTGTCGTCGATGTCCTCGGCGCCCTTGGGGAGGTACACCTTGGCCGCGGTCTTCCAGGTGCCCGCGTCCTCGTTGCCGAAGTCGTAGTGCCGTGGATCGATGGTCAGCCATTCCTCGAAGTCGCAGATGCCCTTGGCCTGGTCCACGACCTCGCCATCGCTGGTGATGATGGAATTCCACAGCGTTTCGCTGGAGCCCACCGTGCCCCGGTAGGGGAACACCATCGGCCCGGACCTGTGCTTCAGCGTGGTCGTCATCCGGAAGGTCACGTACACCTCGACCTCCTCCTTCACACCGAGCACGATCGGCTTCCCGCCGTTCACCGTGACCCGGCTGAAGGAGACCCCGCCCTCCACCGCCCCGGCCGGCACCGCCGCCACCCCGGTGAACACGGCCGCAGCCCCACCGGCCACCGCCGCTCTCCACACCGTTCTGCGCATCTTCTGGCCCCCGCCCTGCTCGGGTTTCCTGCCGGAGGTCTTCCTCGCGGCTGATGGTGGGACCGGGGAGGGCTCTGCTCGGTTGTACGGGGAGCGGCAACGATCTGATCACCGCGGCCTCTCGCGGACCGGTGTCCCGCATCATGCCTCGCCCAGCCCGTACCATCGCCGTCCCCTCCGGCCCAGATCACCTGCGCGGGGCCTGCGAGGAGCATGTGATTCGGCCCGCTGCTCCGTGGGCCACCATCTGCGGCCCCTGCTGCCGTGAGGAGCGACGCGCCTGCCGGGACGAGGTACGGGCGAGGGTGGCCAACTCCCTCGAACCGCCCTCCTGGCGCGAGCGCTTCGCCGCCGGAGGTGCGGGGGCCGGAGGTGCGGGGGAGGTGCGGGAGGGACGTACCGCGCGGAAGCGGGCGCGGGACGGTGCGCGGACGTGGGCGGGGGCAGGCGAGAAGGTGCCTCCCGAGGTCTTCTCTCGGCCCGCTGGGGAGTGCCTGAGTGGGGTGGCCGACGCGGGATTCGTCGCTCGTTCCGTCAGAGCTGTCACTCCGGGCATCTGCCTGCGGAGAGGTCGGATCATCCCCTGACTTTCCGGGAGGAAAGGATTTCCCGGCCCGTCCCCCGCCTGCCTTGACGGCGGATGCCGATGAGGCTGCAAGGCGAGGCCGGTCGTTCGGTGCCGGACTGCATGTACGCCGATATCCGGGACCGAGACGGTCACTTCGGGCCACGTTATGGGCCACTGCCCAAGATGACGATCAAGAGTTTTCGGCCTGAGGAATACGTGCTCCGGCTTCCCGCTGGTCCGTAGGGAGGCCGGTCATATGTGCTCCGCATATTCTGGGCGCACGGTGGTTGCCTGCCCTCGGAGGGGATTTCGCAAGCTCCTTTCTTATGGGCGGGAGGTCCCGCCTGCGGCATGGAGGTATGCGTCGGCGGAGGTCGAGCCATCGAGTTGCTGATCATCCACCTCTATCGCAAGCCCTGGCGGAATGGGAAGCTCGTCGTCCGCTGGTGAATTCCGTTGAGGGGCCGGCCTTTTCAGAATCGATGCTCACTCGGGCAAGGCTGCCGCAGGACATTTTCGGGCTGTCCGGAACAGGATCACACCTTCTGGTGGCCAGTTCTTTGCCATGCCAGTGTGTCGCCGCATCAGCCCGACTCGGCCTGATTCATGGCAAACCGCACCCACCAAGGAGAAAACATGAGCATGCGGTCCTCGACGCGGTTCCGTGGCGTGTTCACCGGAGCTGCTGTCTGCTCCGCCCTCGCCCTCGGAACCGTGCTGGCCGGCCCCGGCACGGCAGCCGCCTCGACGGAGACGGGCCAGAGCTCGACGGCCGCCTCGGTCCAGGCCGCGTGTTCCGTCTATTGGAAGGTGGGTGTCGACTACGCGGGGCTGACCGCGGGCTACAGCTGGGCGTGGAATGTCGTGATCGAGCAGGGAGCCACCGGCGACCGGGTCCGGGAGATCCAGTGCCTCCTGGGCTATCACGGTTACGGCCTGACGGTCGATGGGCAGTTCGGCCCGGCGACCTACAACGCGGTCACCTCGTTCCAGAGAGCTCGGGGAATCGGAGTGGACGGCATCGTCGGGCCGTCCACGTGGCGCCAGTTGCGCAAGTAGTGACCCCGGCTCCACGGTCCCGGCGCCGCCATCGGCGCCGGGGCCGTGGGCCGTGTGCCGTGGAACGCCTGGGGTGACGTGCTTGACCTCCCTGCCTCCCGGTCAGCCTGCCTGCCTCCCGGCCGCGTAACGCGTTGACCCGTGCCGTGCGGCAGCCGAAGATCGCTGGTGTGAACCCGCCCTCCGATGTGCCCCCGGACCAGCCCCCGCCGGCCGCGCCCCCGAATCAGCCCCCTTTCCAGCCTCCGTTCGAGCCTCCGTCGCCCTGGGCCCCACCGTCGGCCTCGGCCGAGTCGCCGCGCCCGGCCGGTTCGTCGTTCCCGCCGCCTCCGGCGTCCTGGCAGGGGGGCTGGGGCTCGCCCCCGCCGTGGAACCCGCCGCCGACCGGGCCGGTGCGCGCGCCCTCGGGCTCCCGTTACGACCAGCAGGGGCGCAACGGGCCAGGGCGGGCGGTACGGCTGGCTGGGCGAGTTGGTGGTCGCCCTGCTGCTGATCGTGGTGGGCATCATGACCATCACCATGATCGGCGTGGTCATCGCCGACGTGCTGGACGTGGGACCCGACCCGGCGGACAGCGGTCTCTTCTTCGAGGACCCGGTCGCCGACCTGACCATCTCGCTCCTCGGCATCGCGATCGGCATACCCGTCGTCATGGGCGTCGTCCGGCTCCTGGGCCGCCGTCCTGCCGGGACCCTGTCGTCCGTCGCCGGGCGGCTGCGCTGGAGCTGGATCGGGTGGTGCGCCGCCGTGGGCTTCCCCCTGATGATCGTGCAGATCGGTGTGGGGATCGCCTGGACCTGGGATTCCGAGCCGCTCGTGGAGCCGGGCGGCGGCTTTCCGGGCTGGCCCTACTTCCTGCTGAGCATGGCCGTGATCCTGGCCCTCGTCCCGTTCCAGGCCGCCGCCGAGGAGTACATCTTCCGGGGCTGGCTGGTCCAGGTGATCGGGCGGGCCGTGCGTTCGCCGTGGCCCGCGACCGTCGTGGCGTCCCTGTTGTTCGCCCTGGCCCACGGGTTCGGCGAACTCACCGGATTCCTCCTGCTGTTCTACTCCGCCCTGTGGTGGGGCTGGCTGGTGATCCGTACCGGCGGCCTCGAAGCGGTGATCGTGCTCCACGCTGCCAACAATCTGCTGGCCTTCGGCCTGTCGGCGGGCTTCGGGCAACTCGACAGCAGCAGCACCGCCGCCGATGCCCCCTGGCAGGCCCTCGTCCTGGAACTCGTCTTCGCCCCGCTGTACTGCCTGATCGTGGCGAAGCTCGCGGATCGGCGCGGCGTCGAGCGGGTCAGCCCCTGAGGGAGGGGCGGCCCCGCGCCCCGCGCCTCCCGGCCCGCCCTCGCGTCGCCGCCCCGTGCCGTGACCGTCCCGTGCCGTGACCGTCCCGTGCCGTGACCGTCCTGCCCCTCACGCCGTGTTCAGGGCCACCGTCGGGTGCAGGCGGGCGGCGCGGATCGCCGGGTAGAGGCCCGCGGCCACGCCGATCAGCAGGGTCGCGGCCAGGCCGCCCGCCAGGGACCAGGGCGGGATCACCGCCGTCCACCCCTGCACGCGGGCGAACCCGTACGTCGCCGCCGCGCCCAGCAGCGCGCCCGTGGCCCCGCCCAGCGCGGACAGCAGCAGGGACTCGGTCAGGAACTGGAGCCGGATCGCGTTGCGCGTCGCCCCCAGCGAACGGCGCAGGCCGATCTCCTGGCGGCGCTCCAGCACGGAGATGACCATCGTGTTGGCGACGCCCACCCCGCCGACCAGGAGCGCCACCGCGCCCAGCCCGAGCATCAGGGTCGTCAGCCCCTTGTCGGCCGCCGCGCGTGCCGCCAGCGCGTCCGAGGGGCGCGAGACCCTGACGGCGGCCTCGTTGCCGGGGTGGACCGTACGGGCCAGCACCGCCCGTACGTCCTCCACCGAGGCGTCCGTGGACCGCTCGAAGATGGTGGTGGGGCGGCCGTCGAAGCCGAAGTAGCGTTCGGCGGAGGGGAATCCGACCAGCGCCACCCGGTCCAGGGTCGGGACCAGCTCGATGGGTTCGAGGATGCCGACGACGACCACCCGGACATCGTTCATCATGATCGTCTCGCCGGGGCGGGTGATGCCGAGCCGGTCCGCCGCCACCGTGCCCAGGACGGTCGTGGGCAGCCGCTCCCCGGCCGGCGTCAGCCAGGTGCCGCGGGCGACCTCGCCGCCGAGCGTGGAGAGCAGATCGGTCCGGGCCGCCTGGGCGGTGACCCCGGCGGTGCGCTCCTCGGGAACGACATCGCTGCGGCGGATACGGGCGTCGACCTCGGCGGTGGCCGTGGCGTGGAGCACCGGGCCGATCCGCTCGACCATCGCCACCGCGTTCTTCGGCAGTTCGACCGTGCCGCCGATCGGGGTCTCGCCCGCCTCGGCGGTGAGGAGGTTGGTGCCGAGGCGGTCGAGCCGGGACATCAGGTCCGCGCGGCTCGACTCGGACAGGCCGACGACCGCGACCATCGTCGCGATGCCGATGGCGATCCCGAGCGCCGAGAGCACCACACGGGCCCGGCGCGCCCGCAGACCGACCGCGCCGACGCGCAGGACGTCCCGAGGGGAGAGCCGGGCGGGCATCAGACCGCGGGTCATGCGCCCTCCCCTGTGTGTGCCGGAGGGCATTCGTCCGCAGGCATCGGGGGGTGCCCGCCCGTACGCGGCGGAGGGCGGTTCTCCGTACGTGTCGCAGAGCCCTCGTCCGCGACGACCTCGCCGTCCCGGAAGCGGACCCGGCGCGGCAGCGAGGCCGCGATCTGCTGGTCGTGGGTGATCACGCAGACCGTGGTGCCGGACGCGTTCAGCTCGTGCAGCAGCTCCATGACGATGGCGCCGGACGCGGTGTCCAGGGCCCCGGTCGGCTCGTCCGCCAGCAGCAGGCTGGGCCGGCCGACCAGGGCGCGGGCGATGGCGACGCGCTGCTTCTCGCCGCCGGACAGCTCGCTCGGGGTGTGCGAGGTGCGGTGGCCCAGGCCCACCCGGACCAGCGCCTCGCGCGCCCGGTCGCGCCGCTCCCGGAGGGCGGCGCCCGTGTACAGCAGCCCGTCGGCGACGTTGTCCACCGCGTCACGGCCCGCCGCGAGGTGGAAGTGCTGGAACACGAAGCCGATGTGGCGGGCGCGCAGGGCGGAGAGGCGGGCGTCGGAGAGCGTGGACACGTCGTAGCCGGCGACCCGGACCGTACCCGAGGTGGGCCGGTCCAGGGTGCCCATGACGTTGAGCATCGTGGACTTGCCGGAGCCGGACGGGCCGACCACCGCGAGGAGTTCGCCCTCGTGGACGGTGAGGTCCACGGAGCGCAGGGCGTGGACGCCGCCGGGGTAGGACTTACCGGCGTCGCGGAGTTCGACCACGATCGGCCGTGGCACGGGCGGGTCCGGACGGTGCGCGGGCGGGTGTTCGGGCGGGTCCGGGCGGTGCGCGGACGGGGCCGGGCGGTGTGTGGTCACGGCTTCGCCACCCCCACCTTCATGCCCACGCGCAGCCCGTCCCCGCTGACCTCGATCTGCCCGTCCGCCGTCATGCCCGTCTCCACCCGGACCATCTCGGAGGTCGTGCCGCGGACGACCTGGAGGCCGTACCCGCCGTTCTCGCCGCGCAGGGCCACCACCGCCTCGACCGGTACCGCGAGGATTCCCTTGCGGGCCTCGCTGACGAACGTGACGCTCGCCGTCGCCTCGGCGTCCTCGCCGGACACGGCACGGGAGCCACCGTCGAGGACCACCTCGACGGTGATGCCCTCCTGGCTGCCCTCGGCCTCCTCGTCCCCCTCCGGGCGCACCGTCCCGGCGACCTTCCCGGTCTCGGTCCTTCCGCTCGGCAGGGTCACCTCCACCTTCGTGCCGCGGGCGGTGAGCGCCCCGTCCGTCTGCTCCAGCAGGGCCCGCACGACCGGCTTGGTCGAGGCGATCGTCAGGACGGGCCCGTCCGGGCCGACCTGGTCGGCGAGGGCCGCGTCGGCGGAGACCACCGTGACCTCGGCGGGCTGGAAGACGACGTCGCCCCGGCCGACCCGGCCGGTGGTCTCGCGGTTGAGGTGCTTCTGCCACCGTTTGACGGCGGCCTCGGTGTCGGGGCCGTACTCCGTGTCGACGTACAGCCCGGCTCCGTAACCCAAGTCGCGCAGATTGCGCTCCAGTTGGAGTACGTCGCTGCCTCGGGCGCCCGCCTTCATCTCGCGGAACGCCGGGACCGGCCCGTAGAGGAGGGTGACCGGCTTGTCGTTCAGCTCGTACAGGGCCTCCCCTCTCCGTACGGTCGTCCCCTCGGCGGCGGCCACCGTCACCGTGCCCTCCACGGCGGCCTTGACGGCGCGGCGCTGGGCGAAGTCGATCCGGCCGTCGACGGTCTTGGATAGCACGAGGTCGGTGCGGACGACGGCGGCCGTGGCGGGCGGCAGGCCGTCCCCGTCCCGGCCCGCCGCGCCGGCCCCGCCGCCGACGCCGAGGAACAGGACGCCCCGGTGACGGCGGCGGTCACCGCGCCCAGGGCGACAAGGGCGGTGGTGGAGCGTTTCACTGCATGCCGTCCAGACCGTCGAGGAGCTTCGTCCTGCACGCCTCACGGGCCTGCTTGTACGCGGGCGACTCGGGGTCGAGGACCGGGGAGCCGGGGTTCGGGTCGCCGCCGGGGATCGCGTTGCCGCCGGACATCACCGGGTTGGTGAACCGGCTGATGCCGTTGTCCCGCATGCACTGGGCGTGCGCGAGCATCGATTCGTAGGACTTCTGCTGGTCACGCTTGGGCTCGACCGCCATGGACGCCTTGAGTTCGTCCACGCAGACGTTGTTCTTCCCGGCCTTGATGCCCTGGTTGCGGCCCGGCTGGGAGCCGAGTTCGTTGACCTTGGACCAGTCGAGGTGGCCGCTGAGCTTGGGGTCGGGGTACTCCGGGTAGCCGCCCTTGGCGCGCATGCACTGGACGAAGGCCACCTGGGCGTCGTAGAAGGCGCTCTTGCCGGCGGGCTTCGCGCTCGGCGCGCCGTCCTTCCCGGTGTTCCCGTCCTCGGACTGCTCGGACTTCGGAGACTTCGGGGACGGTACGTCGGCGATCGCGTCGCGGCTCTTGGCCCCGGCGTCGTCGTCGCTGCCGCCGCAGGCGACGGTGAGGGCGAGTACGGGCACGGCCACGAAGGCGGCCAGGCGGAGCCCGGCGGTGGTGGTGGGGAAGCTCATGGGCCCTACGCTGGCCGTCGTGCGTGATGGCCGGTGCATGGGCACATGATGGGAACGTAACAATGCCTCCGACCTGCGGCTGAGCCCTGGGAGGGGGAGGCGGAGCGATGCGGGGCGTGCGCATAATCGGCCCCATGCCGCATGTGCTGCTCATCGAGGACGACGCGTCCGTACGGGACGGGATGGAACTCGTGCTGCGCCGGCACGGGTACGGCGTGGAGACGGCCGCCACCGGCGAGGAGGCCCTCGCGCTGCTCGCCGGGGAGCGGGGCGCGCCGGTCGAGCTGGCGGTGCTGGACCTGATGCTGCCGGGGATGGACGGCTTCGAGGTGTGCCGCCGTATCCGGGCCCGGACGGCGAGTCTGCCGATCATCATGCTGACCGCGCGCGGCGACGACCAGGACATCGTGGCCGGGCTGGAGGCGGGGGCCGACGACTATGTGGTCAAGCCGGTCACCGCGCCCGTCCTGGAGGCCCGTATCCGGGCCGCCCTGCGCCGCGCGGAACCGGCGGCGGGGCCCGGCACGGCGGGTGCGGGTGTCGGGGCGGGGGCCGGTCGGGCGGATCACGGCGACCGCACCGAACACGGTGGTCTGGTGATCGACCGGGCCGGGCTGACCGTCACCAAGCACGGCACGCCCATCGCCCTGCCGCCCACCGAACTGCGGGTCCTGCTGGAGCTCTCGGCCGCCCCCGGCCGCGTCCTCACCCGCGAGCAGCTCCTCGCGTCGGTGTGGGACCACACGTTCCTGGGCGACTCCCGGCTGGTGGACGCGGCGGTGGGCCGACTGCGCGCCAAGATCGAGGACGTACCGGCCCGGCCCCGGTACGTCCAGACGGTGCGGGGCTTCGGCTACCGCTTCGGTCCGCTGTGAGCGGCGGCGTTCCGGGGCGCGGTCCTCTGCGGTCCGGCCCCCGGCGGTCCGGGTCCGTGGGGTCCGGGCCTGTGCGGTCCGGGGGCTTTCGGCTCGGGTCCCTTCGGCTCGGCCCACGGCGGCGGGGGTCCCTTCGCCACCGTCCCCGGCGGTTCGCCGGGGGACTGCGGGTCCGGCTGGTCGTCACCTTCGTCCTGGTCGCCCTCCTCAGCGCGGTGACCGCGACCGCCCTCGCCTACCGGGACGCCCGCACCGCCGTCCTCCAGCGCACCCAGAACACCGCCGTGAACGACCTCCGGGAGCGGGTCGCGGTGGTGGCGGCGGGGTTCGACCTGCCGCCCGACCAGCGGTCGCTGTCCCGGTTCGCCGCGGAGGTCTCCGAGGGCCTGGGCGCACGCATCGTGGTCGCCCGCCACGAGGACCTGTCGGCGGTCTCCGACGCGTACGCGGACACGGAGGGCAGGATCACCGCCGAACTGCGGGCGGCCGTACGAGCCGGGGACGGGGCCCGGTTCCAGCGGGTGGAGTGGAGGGGAGAGCCGTACCTGGTGGTCGGCACGCCCGTGACGTACGCCGACGGGGACCGGCGCACCTCGGGCCTGGAGGTCTTCGCCATCACCGACCTGCGGGCCGAGCGCGACGACACCGCCGCGCTGCTGGACTCCGTACAGGAGGGGATCGTGCCTGTGGTGGTGGCGGCGGCCCTGCTGGCGCTGCTGGCCGCCGGGACGGTCCTGCGGCCGGTACGGAAGCTGGGGCGGGCCACCCGCGAACTGGCCGCCGGCGACCTCGGCAGCCGGGTCGCGGTGCGCGGACGCGACGAACTGGCCGATCTGGCAAGGACGTTCAATGAGACGGCCGACGCGCTCCAGTCGTCCGACGCGGAGTTGAGGACACAGGAGGCGAAGGCGCGGCGGTTCGTGGCGGACGTGTCGCACGAACTGCGCACGCCCCTCGCGGCGATGGCGATGGTGGCGACGGTCCTGGAGGAGGACGCGGACCAACTCCCGCCGGACGCCGCCCGAGCGGCCCGTACCGTGGGTGCGGAGACGGCCCGGTTGTCCCGGCTGGTCGAGGACCTGATGGAGATCTCCCGCTTCGACGCGGGGGCGGTCCGGCTCAACGCCTCGGAGACCGACCTCGCCGACACCGTACGGGCGTCGCTGGCGCTGCGCGGCTGGACGGACCGGGTGACCGCCGAACTCGCCGAGGGGGTACGGGCCGTGGTGGACCGGCGGCGCATCGACGTCATCGTCTCGAACCTGGTGGGCAACGCGCTCCGGCACGGGGCCCCGCCGGTCACGGTCACCCTGGCCGCGCCCGCGGAGGGCCGGGTGGCGGTGGAGGTCGCGGACCGCGGACCGGGTCTGCCGCCGGAGGCGCGGGAGCGGGTCTTCGACCGGTTCTACAAGGCGGACGAGGCGCGCACCCGGACGGCCGTCACCGGGCGCGACGGGCAGGCCGGGCGCGATGGATGGGCCGGCGGGCCGGGGGCCGGGCTGGACGGCGGACAGGGCAGCGGTCTCGGGATGGCCATCGCCCTGGAGAACGCCCGGCTGCACGGCGGCACCATCGAGGTCGGTCAACGGCCGGACGGAGGCGCGGTGTTCACGCTGATCCTGCCATCGGGACCGACTCTCCGGAGTACGGGAGAGGAGGAGGGACGATGAGGTGCCGCCGAGGTGTCGTCACCCTCGCCGCGCTGGCGGCCGTCCTGTCCGCGTCGGCCGGCTGCGGGGTCGGCGTCCGGCCGACCGGGGTGATAGACGCGGGTGAGCCCGCCTCCGGGCTGACGCGGGGGAAGCGGCTCTACTACGCGTCGGACACCGGACTGCGGGCGGTGCCCCTGCTCGACCGGGAGGACGACGGCCTGGAAGCGGTGATGAAGCTGCTGGCCCAGGGGCCGACGGCCGCCGAACGCCGCGAGGGGCTGACCACGCTGCTCCAGGCCCCCAGCGGTTACCGCGTCACCGGTGACGGGGCACGCGTCACGGTGCAGCTGGAGGGCCCGTACTGGGCGCGGGCTCGGGACCAGGTGACGGGACAACTGGTCTGCACGCTGGCCAGTTTCCAGTCCGACCGTGAGGCGGAGGTCCGGGCGGACGATGTGGAGGTGACCATCCGGCCGGGGGAAGGCCCGGTGCTGGGGCCGTTGCGCTGCGCGGAGTTCCTGGACCGCTGAGGATGCGGGACCGGTGCGCGGCGGGGCCGGACACCTTCCGCCGGGCATGCTCTAGGCTCGCCCCCATGCCGAACCGGCTCCCGTTCGATGAAGCGCTGCGCTCCACCGTGGGCACCCCCGAGTCGAGCAGGCTTCTGGACAGCAGTCCGCGATCACGGGTGTGGCGGGTCCGGCTGGCCGACCGGAGCCTGGTGGTCGTCAAACAGATCACCGACGTCGGGGACGCGGCCGCCGACGCGGACACGCGCTTCGCGCGGGAGATCGCTGGACTGCGCCTGGCGGGGCGTGCGACCGGGCCGGCCGTGGCTCCCGCGGTGCTCGCCACGGACGCGCCCGCGCGGGTGATGGTCCTCGACCACCTGGACGACCTCGGCAGGACGGACGACTGGATGCCGGGGTACGCCGAGGCACTCGCCCGGCTGCACGCCCTGACCGGACCCGCCGACGCGGGCGCGCTCCCCGCCTGGTCGGGGCCCACGGCCGCCGACGCGGAGTCCTTCCTCGCCCTGGCGCGGGCGTTCGACGTGCCCGTCCCACCCGAGGCGCCCGATGAACTCGCCGCCCTCCTGGACCGGCTGGACCCCACCCCGCATCATGCGCTGCTGCACGGCGACCCGTGCCCCGGCAACGACCTGCGCACCGGGGACGGTGTCCGGTTCGTCGACTTCGAACGGGCGGCGCTCGGCAACGGACTGCTGGAACTCGCCTACTTCCGCATCGGCTTCCCCACCTGCTGGTGCGCGATGTCGGTCCCCGCGGCTCCGCTCGCGGAGGTCGAGGGCATCTACCGGACCACCTGGCGCGGCCTCACCGGCAGGGACGTGCCGGGCGACCTCGCCGACGCGTGCGCGGGGTGGCTGATCCAGGGGGACGCGCTGGTCGAGCGGGCCCACCGCGGGACGGCCGACCAGTTCGCCCGGCTGCCCGCCGAGGACTTCTCGTGGGGCTACGTCTCCGCCCGCGAGCGGCTTGTCCACCGCCTGGGCGTGGTCGCCGACATGACCCGCGACCACGATCGTCTGCACGCGGTGGGCCGCCTGAGCTCCACCCTGGCCGAACGGCTGGCGGCGCGCTGGCCGGCCCTGCGGCCGCTGCCCGCGTACGACACCCGTCCCTGGTCGTAGGACCTGTCGCCCCGCGCCGCGCCCGGTGGACCGGCGTCGTGGCCCCGACGCTTCCACGGACGGCCCTCACCCGGCCGGGACCGTGTCCGTGAGGTCGTGGCCACTCTCGATCACCTCGGCGTCGGCGGCCGGAGCCGTGCACCTGCTCGGCAGCGGCTCGCCCTCGCCGGTGCCCGGGAGAGCCCGATGCGGCTGGGCCCGCCGGTGAAGGCGGCCCCCTCACGACGTACGCGACGGATACGCCCCACCGTGAGATCCCCTCGTCCCGCGCCGCCCCACCCACCGCACGGGCCCCCGGTTCCCCCTGCGCCCTAGCCGTTCGCCTTCGTCAACTCGTACAGATCCCCGGAATCCGTGTCGTCGGTGTACTGGTAGAGGGTGGGCCGGGTCTCCGTCCCGCCGACGTTCCAGTAGTCGAACGCGCAGGAGTCGACCGTGACGCGCACCTCCTGGGACCAGCGGCCCGGACCGGGTTCGTACGTCCAGGTGCCCTGCCCGGAGCAGCGGTCGTCGTCCCCGCCCTTCGGGTCCGCCTCGCTGAAGTCGTCGTAGGTGTCGAGGTCGTCGTCGATGTCCACGGCGGTGAAGCGGCCGTCCGGCGTGAAGGTGATGGTCCCGCCGCTCCCGTCGGTCCAGCGCCCGACGACGTCCGCCGAGGTGAGCGCGGGCGGGCGGTACTCCTGGAGCAGTCCCGTCCAGAAGCCGACGCCGCCGAGCACGGTGGTGAGGATGACGGCGACCACTCCCCAGAGGATCACCGGCCCGAACACCCGCTCCCGGCGCGACCGCCAGAGCAGCGCCGGAACGGTGAGCGCGACCGCCGTCAGCACCCACCCCACCGCGAAGGCACCAGCCCCCGAGCCGCCGGCCAGGGCGACGACGAGGCCGACGACCGCGAGCGAGACGACCCCCGCCACCACCGGTACCCACCACCACACCTCGCGCCCGCCCGATCGGCGCCCCAGCACCTCGCTCAGCCAGACGGTGGGGAGGACGAGGACCACGGAGAGCAGGGCGGCCACCACGGTGGCGAACACGAGGATCACGGGCAGGGCCAGGATGAGTATCGCGGGCGAGCCACCCCCGTCGTTCGGGGACTCCTGGGTGAATCCGTAAGCGACGCTCACGATGAGCGCGATCACCGCTTCCAGGAGCAGCACCAGGATCGAGAGCAACAGGGAGAGCCCCCAGAGGCGCTTCTTCTTCACCGTTCATTCCCCCTCACGCGCACGTCTGATGTACGCGGCACGCCCGATGGGCGGCAGCTGCGGCCATCGTGGCAGAGCCGGTTGAACGCGTTCAACGCGGGGTCGGCGCCGCGGCGGGGACGCGTGTGCGGGCGACTGGTGAGGGGGTGGAGACGGCCGGCTAGGACGGGTGTGCGGGTGCGTCCGGGGCGCGGGAAGAAGAAGCGTTTCCGCGTGCGGGTATTCCCCCGTATGGGTGTGGCGAGGCCGTCCGTGCGGCGGTGGGGCGAGCACAATGGGGCCGCGGTTCGTGCAGAGGCGCTCAGGCTCCTCTCCCGCAGCTTGCGCTCAAGGAGGACCGGTGGCGGACAGCTGGACGGTTCAGCGGACCGGGCCCGGGGATGCCGCGCGCACGCAGGCGCGGGAACAACTCCTCGAAGCAGCCAGAGAGTTGTACGGGGTCAACGGCTACCGGGCGACCGCCGAGCACGATGTGTGCGAGGCGGCCCGCGTGCCGGTCGAGGTGCTGCGCCAGGAGTACGGCTCTCGGGAGGGCCTGCTCATCGCCCTCCACAACCGGGTCACCACGGCCGGGCTGAGGGCGATGGAACGCGCCCTGCTGACCGAGGGCATCGAGAACTGCTCGATCGCGGAGCGGGTCCGGCTGCTCTTCGACGCGTACGTGGAGGCCGTCACCGCCGACCCGCGTGAGGCTCGTGTGACCTTCGTCGAAGTGCTGGGCGTCAGCGCGGTGGTGGACGAACACTGCAAGCTGTGGCGGGCGCTGTGGACGGAGTTCCTGACCGGCGAGGCCGAACGCGCGGTCGAGCGCGGCGAGGCGGAGGACCGGGATCACCGGGTCGACGTGATGGTGATGGTCGGCACGGTCCACGAACTGATGGCCCACCACACCCGCCGCAGCCGCCGGGCCCGCCCCGGCGAGGTCTCGGGCGAACTGACGGAACTGGCCCTGACGATGCTGGGGTCGCAGCGGACCGGGTGAGCCCGTGCCCGCCGCGTGCCGTGGGCCACGCGTTCACTCCCGACGCGGCTCACCTGTCGGAACAACCCGGCCGGGCACGCGGGTTGTCGCACCGGCGTGGTGGAAGAGAAGCCGCGACGGGCCGGCCGGCGACGGGGCGGAGCGCCCCCTTCGGTTCGGACGATCCGTGAACGGCGCGGACGGTTCGGCGTGACCTGCTGGACGGCTCAGATGTTCCGGCACTTCGACGACCCGAAGCCGGGTCATGTGGCCGACTGGCCCGATCTGCCCGGCTGGCAGCAGGAGACCGATGCCGACGTCTTCGACGCCATCGAGCGGGCGTCGCGTTGACGTCGAGCCGGCCGGGTCAGGCCGGCAGGGGCTGAGCCGGAGGTGCCGGGGTCGGGGCCGTGGCCGGGGACGGGGCCGTGGCCGGGGACGGGGCCGTGGGCGCCCCCGCGTACGGGCCGCCCAGTCCCCACCCCCGGTGCATCGCGTCGGCGAAGGCGGCGGCGAGTTTGTGTTCGCCCGTCGGGCCGGGGTGCGTGCCGTCGTAGGTGTCCGTGTGGATGTCGTACGCCGGGGGGCGCGAGGCCAGCAGGATCGGTGAGGACGGGGTGTCGAGATCGGCCGCCGCCTTGGCCAGCAGCTCGTTGAAGTGGGCGCAGGAGGCGGCGAAGGGGGCGTCCGTCTCGGCCCGGACGTTCGGTATCACCGGGAGCAGCACCATCCGCACGCGCGGGTTCGCCGTGCGCGCCGCCGTGATGAACGCGCGGGCGTTGGCCGCCGTCTGCTCGGCGTCCGTGTAGAACCCGAGGTCTATCAGGCCGAGCGAGACCAGCAGCACGTCCGCCCCGGACGCGCGCACCGCGTCCGCGATCACCGGGGCCATGTGCAGCCAGCCCTCGCCCCAGCCGGACAGATGGCGGCGGGCGGCCGGCGGGAAGGACGGGTCGGCGTAGGTGTGGGAGAGCGGGGCGTTCGCCGCGGTGTCGTACAGCGCCGTGCGCGGGCCGACGATCTCGTACGGGAGGCCGGGGTGCGCCTCCAGGTGCTGCCACAGCCGGTAGCGCCAGGTGTAGTCGCCGGTGGCGCCGATGGTCATGGAATCGCCGACCGGAAGAAAACGCATGGCGTCATCATCTCCGATCACCGCTCCGGCCTGCGACGTGACGATGGACACTTGGGTCATGCGCTCGTATCCGACCGGCCCGGCAGGCCGCGCCGCCACCGTACTCGCCGCCGCTCTCGCCGCCGCCCTGCCGCTGTTCGCCGGGGCCGGTCCGGCCGTGGCCGAGGACGGGAGTCCCGACCGTGACTTCACGATCGAGGACCCCCGTATCACCGAGTCCAGCGGCCTCGCCGCCAGCCGCGCGCACCCCGGCGTCTACTGGACCCACAACGACAGCGACGACGGCCCTTACGTCTTCGCCGTCGACTCCCGCACCGGGAAGACCCTCGCCACCATCACCCTGCGGGGGGTGGGGGAGCCGAGGGACGTCGAGGCGATCTCGATCGGGCCGGACGGCGACATCTACGTCGGCGACATCGGCGACAACCTCGACGGCACCTGGGACCACGTGTGGATCTACCGCTTCCCCGAGCCGAAGGTCCTGCGCGACGCGACTGTCACCGCCGTCCAGTACGACGTGAAGTACGCCGACGGGGCCCGCAACGCCGAGGCGATGATGGTCCACCCGAAGACCGGCCGCGTCTACATCGCCTCCAAGAACGAGGACGGCGGCGGCCTCTACGAAGGCCCCGCGAAGCTCTCCGCCGGAGCCGTGAACACCTTCCGGCGGGTGGACGAGGTGCCCTGGGTCACCGACGGGGCCTTCTCGCCGGACGGGAAGCGCCTGACGCTGCGCTCGTACTTCAGCGCCCGCGAGTACGCCTTCGAGAACGGCCGCCTCGGCGAGGACCGGTCGGTCGCCGCCCCGTTCCAGGGGCAGGCGGAGTCGGTGACGTACACGGCGGACGGTTCGGCCCTGATGTTCGGCTCCGAGGGGGAGAGCAGCGATGTCGTCCGGGTGGACGTGGAGGGCGGCGGCCTCGAGGGCGGCCAGGAGCAGGGGAAGCCCTCGGGGAGCCCCGGCGCCACCGGCGAAGCCGGTGACGAGGAGGGCGGCGCCACGGGCGGCGGCAAGGGGGGAGCGGGGGTCGGCGCGGCGGTCATCGTCGGGGTGGGCGTCCTGTGGTTCGCGCTCCGGCGGAAGCGGGGGCAGGGCTGAGGCCGTCGCGGACGCCTCGGCGCTCGCCGTCGCCGGTCCGGTCGTCGCCCGGCGCGGGTTCAGCCCTCGCGCGTGACCGGGGCAGTCGTCGCCCGTGACCTGGTCGGTCGTCGCGCGTGACCGGGTCAGTCGTCACCTGTGACCTGGTCGGTCGTCGCGCGTGACCGGGTCAGTCGTCGTCCGTCACCGGCCACACCTCGTAGTGCAGCGTCCGGTCCCGTTTCAGCCGGTGGGCGAGCGGGACCAGGACGCCCTGCACGATCGGGTACTTGCGCGACAGCATCCGCGCCGCGTGCGTGTTCTCCTTCGTTCCCGGTCGCAGCAGCCGGGCGTGCGCCCTGATCTGCGGTCCGGTGGGGCTGCCCCGGACCGTGCAGGGGGCGATCTCCACGCGCGGGTGGTTGCGCATCCGCTCGACCTTCCAGGCGGACGAGAACGTGCGGATGAACGCGTGATCGCCCTCGACGGCGATGTTGACCGGGGTGCCGACGGAGGTCCCGTCCTGGCGGTGGGTGCTCAGGAGGACGGCGTACTGCTTGACGAAAGGAGCGAGCTCCCGGCTGGCGTCCATACCTCCATTGGGGCACGGACCGGGCGCGTTGTCATGTGCGGGCCGCACCCCGTTCCGCGGTCCGTTCCCGGACCAGCGCCTCGAAGCCGGCGATCAGCCGCCGCAGCCCGAACTCGAAATGGTCGAACTCGGCGCTGAAGGTGTCCTCGGCCATGTTCGCCATCACGGGGTACGCACCGCTGAGCATGGCCCGCTCCAGATAGGGGCGCTGGCGGTCCCAGAACTCCTCGTCGCTCAGCCCCGTCTGCCGTACCGCCTCCGCAGCGTCCGCCCGCGTGCGGGCGAGCCCCTCCACGAAGCTGTTCACCGTGATGATCACGCCGATCAGCTCGGGGTCGCGCAGTCTCATGCCCCGCAGGCCGGTGAGCGCCAGTTCCAGTCCTCGCAGGGCGCTGGGGCCGAGCACCGTACGAGCCTGGTTGATCTTCAGCAGCCAGGGGTGGCGGCGCAGGTTGTCCAGGTAGGACCGGGCCATGGTGTCGACGGCCGCGCGCCAGTCGCCGGGACCGGTCGCGGGCGTGCCGACGGCGGCCGTTCCGGGCGTGTCGGCGGCGGCCCCGGACGCCTCGGCGGCGGCCGCGCCATCAGGTTCCCCCGTCGCGGCGGGCAGCGGTTCGCCCAGGACGCGGTCGAGCATCAGGTCCAGCAGCTCCGCCTTGCCGGGGACGTACCGGTAGAGCGACATCGTGCCCGTGCCCAGCTCGGTGGAGAGGCGGCGCATGGAGACGGCGGGCAGCCCCTCCGCGTCCGCGACGGCGACGGCGGCGGTGACGATCCGGTCCAGCGTGAGGCCCGGTTTGGGGCCGCGGCTCGGCCGTTCCCCGGTGCCCCACAGGAGCTCCAGACTGCGCGCGGTGTCGCCGCTCCCGGTGGCCGTGCCGTCCGCCGCCGCTGTCGTTCCGTCTTTCGCCATGAGGGTCAGCGTAATGCTCCGGATCAGCGATGGGTACGCCGTACCCGCATCCGAGTACGGTGTACCCAATCTAGGGTACGGTGTACTCAGTTGACTTCCGGAACGTCGTCGAACAGGGGGTTGTGTCATGGCTGTGCCCAAGAAGGGGTCCATGTCCCGCGCGGGCTCGGGTCCCTCGTCCGGGTACGCGGTGCTCGCCGAGGGCGTCGTGAAGCGGTACCGGGGGAAGGGCGGGGCGGAGAAGCGGGCACTCGACGGATTCGACCTCGCCGTCCGCCCCGGCACCGTCCACGGCCTGCTCGGGCCGAACGGGGCCGGGAAGACCACCGCCGTGCGGGTCCTCGCCACCCTCCTGCGGTACGACGCGGGGCGGGCCGAGGTCGCCGGGCTCGACGTGGCGCGCGAACCCCGCCGCGTACGGAGCCGGATCGGGCTCACCGGCCAGTACGCGGCCGTCGACGAGGGCCTCACCGGGCGGCAGAACCTGGAGATGTTCGGCCGCCTCTTCCACCTGGGCAACCGCCGGGCCCGGCAGCGCGCCGGGGAACTGCTGGACCGGTTCGACCTGACCGGGGCGGCCGACCGGCCGGCCACGGCGTACAGCGGCGGCATGCGGCGGCGGCTCGACCTCGCCTCCTCGATGATCCTCCACCCCGACGTGCTCTTCCTGGACGAGCCGACGACCGGGCTCGACCCGCGCGGCCGGGGCGAAGTCTGGGACGCGGTGCGGGCGTTGGTGGCGGGCGGGACGACGGTGCTGCTGACCACGCAGTACCTGGACGAGGCGGACCGCCTGGCCTCGCGCATCACCGTCATCGACCGGGGGCGGGCCATCGCCGACGACACCCCGGACGCGCTCAAGAACCGCGTGGGCGGCGACCGGATCGAGGTGGTGGCCGCCGAGGCGGCCGACCTCGCGGCGGTGGCCAGGGCCGTCGACCGGGTGGCCGCCGGCGGACGCGTCGTCACCGACATCCCGGCCCGCCGCGTGCACGCGCAGGTCGCCGACCGGGTCGCCGCGCTCACCGAGGTGGCCCGCGGCCTCCAGGACGACGGGATCGCGGTGGAGGACATCGGCCTGCGCCGGCCCAGCCTGGACGACGTGTTCCTGCGGCTGACGGGCCACGGCGCGGCCGACGCGGACGCGGACCACGCGACCGGCCACCACGACGCCCCGGAGGTGGCGGCATGACCACGCTCGACACGAACCCCGAGGTGACCGGTGACCGGCCCGCGGGCCGGGGCCGCGACCACGGCACGGCGTACTGGGCGGTCTCCGACTGCTGGAACATCACCCGGCGCACCCTCACCCACTACCAGCGCCAACCCGCCGCGATCGGCTGGCAACTCGGCTTCCCGATCCTCTCGCTCCTGCTGTACGGGTACGTCTTCGGCAGCGCGATGAAGGTGCCCGGCGGCGGGGACTACCGGGAGTTCCTGATGCCCGGCATGTTCGCGATGACCATGGCGATGGGCTTCATGAACACCGCCGTCGCCGTCGTCACCGACGCCTCCAAGGGGGTCGTCGACCGCTTCCGGTCCATGCCGATGGCCCCCTCCGCGTTCGCGTCCGGGCGCGGGGCGGCCGACCTGGTGGTCGCCGTTGCCGAACTGACCATCCTGGCCGTCACGGCGCTGCTGATCGGCTGGCGCGCCGACGGCGGGGTACCGGCCGCGCTCGGGGCGTTCGGGCTGCTCCTGCTGCTGCGGTTCAGCCTGATCTGGGTGGGCGTCTGGCTGGGCATGCTGGTCCCCACCCCGGAGGCGGCCGGCGGGCTGTACGCGGTCGCCTTCCCCGTCACGATGATCTCCAGCACCTTCGTCTCCCCGTCCCTGATGCCGGACTGGCTCGGCTTCCTCGCCGCCTGGAACCCGGTCTCCTCGACCGCGACGGCCACCCGGGAGCTGTTCGGCAACCCCGTGGCGGGCGGCGGCTTCTGGGTCGAGGAACACGCCCTGCTGATGGCGGTGGTGTGGCCGCTGGTGCTCACGCTGGTCTTTCTGCCGCTGGCGGTCCGCCGTTTCCAGCGCCTGAGCCGGTGAAGGGCCGAGAGGGCCGGGGCGGGGCACGTAGGGTCGGGCACCGTGCCGACGACTCCCGCACCCCCGCCGCCGCCCTTCACCACCGCCCGCCTCGACGCGCTCCCCCTCGACCCGGCGTACGCCGACGCGATGGCGGGCGTCCTCGCGGACCCGGCGCTGTACCGGTTCACCGGGGGCGAGCCGCCCGCCCCGGCCGTGCTGCGCTCCCGCTACGAACGGCAGTGCGCCGGTTCGCCGGACGCGGGGGAGCTGTGGTGGAACTGGGTGCTCCGGGTCCGTGAGGGCGGGGCCCTGGCCGGATACGTCCAGGCGACCGTACGGGGCTCCCGCGCCGAGATCGCCTGGGTGATCGGTACGCCGTGGCAGGGCCGGGGCTACGCGGGCGAGGCGGCGAAGGGCCTCGCGGCGCACCTGGCGTCGGCCGGCGGCGTCCGCGAACTCCTCGCCCACATCCACCCCGGCCACGCGGCGTCCGAGGCGGTGGCGCGGTCGGCGGGGCTCCGGCCGACCGAGGAGTGGGAGGACGGCGAACGGCGGTGGGCTGCCCGCACCCCCGTGCCGGACGTCCCCTAGGGTTCCGGTCCATGACCGGACCTGACTTCCTGCACACCACCCGTGCCTCGTACGACGCCATCGCCACCGGCTACGCGGACTGGACCCGCGACGAGCTGGCCGCCAAACCGCTGGAGCGGGGTCTGCTGACCGCCTTCGCGGAACTCGCGGCCCGCACGGCGCGCGACGGCGCCTCGCTTCCGCTGGCGGACGTCGGCTGCGGTACCGGCCGGGTGACCGGGTATCTGCACGGACTCGGCCTGGGACTCGACGTGTTCGGGATCGACCTCGCCCCGCGGATGCTGGCCGAGGCGCGCAAGGACCACCCCGGCCTGCGTTTCGAGGAGGGCTCCATGCTCGCTCTCGACCTGCCGGACGCGTCGCTGGGCGGCCTGCTCGCCTGGTACTCGACGATCCATGTCCCGGACGAGGAACTGCCGCGTGCCTTCGCGGAGTTCCGCCGTGTCCTCGCGCCGGGGGCGCCCGTGCTGCTGGGCTTCCAGGTGGGGGACGAGGCGTTGCGGATGACGGAGGCGCTCGGTGAGGAGGTCGCGCTCGTCTTCCACCGCCGGCAGCCGGAGCGGATGGCGGAGCTGCTGCGGGAGGCGGGGCTGGACATCGTGTCCGTGACCCGGCGGGAGCGGGAGACGGACGGGCCGTTCCCGGAGCGGACGCCGCAGGGGTTCGTCCTGGCGCGCGGGCCGGTTGTCAGTGGCGGCTGTGAGGATGGGGACATCAGCACCGCGAACTGAGGGGGATCCCATGGGCGCCTGGGACATCGGCCACTTCGACAACGACACCGCGGCCGACTTCGGCGGGCGGGTGGACGACGCCGACGCCGAGAAGAAGGCGGATGTGCTCCGGGAGGTCCTGGCCGCCGTCGCGGGCACAGGGGGTGAGGACTACGCGGACGGCGAGGAGGCGGTCGCCGCCGCCGCGCTGGTCGCCGCCCAGTGCCCCGGGGGCGAGCCGGTCACCACCGCGTACGGCCCGAAGGAGCCCCTGCCCCCGCTCCCCGCCGACCTGCGCCCGCTGGCCGTCCGTGCGCTGGACCGGCTCACCGCGCCGAACGCCGAGCCGCTGGACCTGTGGGCGGACGCCGGCGAGGACCAGGCGTGGCTGGCGGGGATAACCGCGCTGCGGGCGGTGCTGGTGGCGGCGCCGGGGGAGTAGACGCGCCGGGTGTCCTCAGCGTTTCGAGCGGCCCGCGCGCACGATCCCGTCCACGTCCAGGGCGAGTTCGGCGCCGATCGAGGCGGGCAGCGGGGCCTGCTGGCCGGGGGCGTAGACCTCGTGCCGGTCGTAGCCGCCGGGGAGCGGTTCGGTCAGGACGTGGACCCGGCTGTGCTTGCGGTCGACGATGACGTACACCGGGATCTTGGCCTGGGCGTAGGCGGTGACCTTGTTGCGGAGGTCGTTCTGGTAGTTCCCGGAGGTGACCTCCAGGACGAGCCGGAAGCAGGCGGGGTCGTAGCAGGTGTTCTCGGCCAGGTGCTCGTCGGAGTCGGCGTCGACGATCGCCAGATCGGGGATCGCGAAGTCCTGGGGGCCGCCGGGGAGCCAGAGGCCGATGCCCTGGAGGACTCTCGACTCCTCGCCGTGGAGACCTGCCGCGAGGAAGGGGACCATGAGCGTGGTCAGCGCGTCGGCATGCGGGCCGTCCAGAGGTGGTGCCACGGTGATGACGCCTCCGATGATCTCGACGCGATGCCCCGGAAGCTGCTCAGCGAGACGGTTCGCCGTTTCGAGCAGCGTTTCCGGCTGGTCGTCACCGGGGTGCTCGACTGCTGCCGCAGACATTGCGGGCCTCCTGGAAGGGGCTGGTGTCGAGGCCACCATCGTAGGGCTGGACCGGCCAGGATCGCGCTTCTGGCATATGCCACCCGGTCGAGTGAAGCAGAGACGGCCCGGCACCCCACGCGGGTGCCGGGCCGTCTCCGTACAGCGGTGGAGCCGGAGAACCGGAGGGTTACAGCTTCTCGATCACGTAGTCGACGCACGCGGTCAGCGCCTGCACGTCCGCCGGGTCGATCGCCGGGAACATCGCCACGCGCAGCTGGTTGCGGCCCAGCTTGCGGTACGGCTCGGTGTCCACGATGCCGTTGGCGCGCAGCACCTTGGCGACGGCCGCCGCGTCGATCTCGTCCGCGAAATCGATCGTGCCGATGACCTGCGAGCGCTTCGCCGGGTCCGTGACGAACGGGGTGGCGTACTTCGACGCGTCGGCCCAGCCGTACAGGTGCTGGGAGGACGCGGCCGTGCGGCCCGTCGTGAAGTCCAGGCCGCCCTGGCTGTTCATCCACGTCAGCTGCTCGTTCAGCAGGAAGAGGGTGGCCAGCGCCGGGGTGTTGTACGTCTGGTTCTTCAGGGAGTTGTCGATCGCCGTGGGCAGCGAGAAGAACTCCGGGATGTGCCGGCCCGAGGCGTGGACGCGGGCCGCGCGCTCCAGCGCCGCCGGGGAGAACACGCCGATCCACAGGCCGCCGTCCGAGGCGAAGGACTTCTGCGGGGCGAAGTAGTAGACGTCGGACTCGGTGATGTCGACCGGCAGGCCGCCCGCGCCGGAGGTCGCGTCCACCAGCACGAGGGCGCCCTCGTCGGCGCCGGCGACGCGCTCGACCGGGGCCGCGACACCCGTCGAGGTCTCGTTGTGGGTGAGGGCGTAGACATCCACGCCCGCCTCGGCCCGCGGCTCCGGGTGGGTGCCCGGCTCGGAGGCGATCACGGAGGGGTCGGACAGCCAGGGCGCGAGCTTCGCGGCCTTGGCGAACTTCGACGAGAACTCGCCGAAGCTCAGGTGCTGGGACTTCGACTCGATCAGACCGTGCGCCGCGATGTCCCAGAAGGCGGTGGAGCCGCCGTTGCCGAGGATCACCTCATACCCCTCGGGGAGGGAGAAGAGGCTGCGCACGCCGTCCCGTACCTCGCCGACCAGGTTCTTGACCGGGGCCTGGCGGTGGGACGTGCCGAGGAGAGAGGTGCCGGTGGCGGCCAGCGCGTCGAGCGCCTCCGTCCGCACCTTGGAGGGACCGGCGCCGAAGCGTCCGTCTGCGGGCTTGATGTCAGCGGGAATCTGGATGTCGGCCACGGGACGGAGCGTAGTGCCTCGGTGGCGCGGCTCAACAACCGTGTCCGTCCGATGAGACGTGCGCTCCGGCCCGTGGACGCCCCGGCGCGGGGTGGTCCATCCGCTGCGCGGACCGCCCCGCGCCGGTGACGGCCTACGCGTCGTGGCCGAACGGGCAGCCCAGCTTCACCGGCAGTTCGTACAGGTCGTTCTGCGTCACGATCGGCTTGTTGCGCAGCTCGGACGCCGGGACCGCCAGATCCAGCTCGGGGAACCGCTCGTACAGGGCGGGCAGCGCGATCGCCGCCTCCAGGCGGGACAGCGCCGCACCCGGGCAGACGTGCGGACCGTGGCCGAAGGCGATGTGGCGGTTCGGGGTGCGGGTCGCGTCGAACTCGCCCGCCGTCGGGCCGTACTGCTCCTCGTCCCGGCCCAGCGCGCCGAACGAGATGATCAGGCCCTCGCCCTTCGGGAGCACCTTGTCGCCGACCTCGATGTCCTCCGTCGCGAAGCGGATCAGGACGTGCGAGGTCGGGGTGTTCCAGCGCAGCGTCTCCTCGATCACGCCCTCCCACGGGATCTCCCCGTTCAGCACCTTCGCGCGCTGCTCGGGGTGGACCGCGAGGGCCTCGACCACGTTGACGATCAGGCTGATCGTGGTCTCGTGCCCGGCGGCGATGATCAGCTGGAGGGTGTTGAGGATCTCCTCGTCGGTGAGGTGGTCACCGTTCTCGGAGGCCGCGATCAGAGCGCTGGTCAGGTCGTCGCCCGGGTTCGCCTTCTTCTCCTCGACGATCTTGGTGAAGAGGGCCCCGAGGTCCGCCATCATCTGCGGGACCTCCTCCGGCGGCGTCTGCGTCGAGAAGAACTTCTCGAACAGCTCCTTCAGCCGCGGGTGGTCCGCCGCGTCCACGCCCATCAGCTCGCTGATCACGTTCATCGGCAGCGGGTAGGCGAACTCGGCCTTCAGGTCCACCGGCTCCCCGGCGGGCAGCGCGGCCAGCTTCTCCAGGCTCGCGTTCGTCAGCGCCTCGATCCCGGCGCGCAGCTTCTCCACCCGCTTCACCGTCAGCGCCTGTGCCACCAGCGTACGGAGGCGGCGGTGGTCCGGGCCGTCGACCGTCAGCATCGAGCGGCCGGGGTTGGCCAGGCCGATCAGCGGCCAGTCCGCCGGTATCTCGCCGCGCTGCCAGGCGTTCCAGACGTTGATGTCCTTGACCACCCGGCTGTCGGTGAGCAGCGCGCGGGCCTCCTGGTGGCGGGTGACCGCGTAGACGTGCACTCCGCCCGGAAGCTCCACCTCCGCGAGCGGACCGGCCGCCCGCAGTGCGGCGCTCTCGCCGTCGAGGTCTCTGACGAAGGGATCGAGGGCGATGCGGGTCATGCGGGGCCTCCGTGAAGTCCGGGTCTGCCGAGGGCAGGAGTGGGGGTGAAGAGCACCGGCAGATCCGTCAGACCGCGCAGCCACGGCGACGGCCTGCGGGTGAGCTGCTCGGCGGGGACGGCGAGGTCCACGTCCGGCAGCCGGTCGAGCAGGACCTCGATGCCGGTACGGGCGATGACCTCGGCGGTCTCCTGGGCCGGGAACGGGCAGCGGTGCTCCCCGTGGCCGAAGGAGAGGAAGGCGTTGTTGCCGCCGGTCAGTGCCGAGCCGTCGACCCGCACCTGCGGGTCGCCGTTGGCGGCGGCGAGGCCGAGGAGCAGCAGATCCCCGGCGCGGACGTGCCGGCCGCCGATGTGGGTGTCGCGGGCGGCCCAGCGGCCGGCCACGTTCTGCGTCGGGGTGTCCTCCCACAGGACCTCGTTCATGGCCTCCGCGACGCTGTGCCGGCCACCGGAGAGCGAGGCGGCGAACCGGTCGTCGGTGAGCATCAGGCGCAGCGAGTTGCCCATCCAGTCGGCGGTCGGCTGGTGGCCGGCGGCCATCATCACCATGAGGTCCTGGGCGATCTCCTCGTCGGTGAAGCGGCCGGGATCGGCGAGCATGCGGGTGGCGACGTCGTCGCCGGGCTCGGCGTGCTTGGCGACGAGCAGCTGGAACATCGAGGCGCCCAGGTGCTCCGCTCCGGCGAGTGCCCGCTCCCGGCCGTCGATCATGTCGTTGATCGAGCCGACCAGCGGGTGGGCCTCCTCGTCGGAGAAGCCGTAGATCCTGGCCAGCACGAGGGCGGGGAGCAGCTTGGCGTAGTCCGCGATGATGTCCACGGAGCCCTTGGTGCAGAACCGGTCGATCAGCTCGTCGGCGAACTCCTCCGCGTACCGCTTGAGGGCGAACGGGTCGACGCCCTCCAGCGCGTTGCTGATCATCATGGCGCGGACGCTGTGGCGCTCGCCGACCGTGTAGAGGATCGAGTTCTGCTTGCGCCCGATCATCGGCAGCAGCGGCCAGTCGTCGGGGATGCGGTCCCACTGGTTCCACAGGTCGGAGTCCCGGCTGAAGAGGACCGGGTCGCCGGTGACCTGGTGCAGTTCGCGGTAGCCGAGGACGAGCCACGCGGGGATGCCGCCGTCGAGGACGACCGGGGCGAGCGCCCCGTGGTCGCGCCGCAGCTCCCGGTAGAGCTGGACGGGGTCACGCTGGAAGCGGGGCCCGGACAGGGGGACGGACCCGTGCGAGACGGGGCAGCCGGAGACAGTGGTCACGGGGCGGACTCCGGGGTCGGGCCGGCCGCCGCCAGGGCCGCTTCCGGGGCGCGGAGGCGGGCGGCGGAGAGCGCGGCGAGGTGCTCGACGAGCGTGATGAGCACGTATTTGCTGGACGAGCGGTCGCGGGCGTCGCACTCCACCAGCGGTACGTCGTCCGAGAGGTCCAGGGCCTCGCGGATCTGCTGCTCGCTGTGGAGGGGGCCGCCGAAGTCGTTGCACGCCACGATGAACGGCGTGCCGTGGTGCTCCAGGCGGTCGATGGCGTACCAGGAGTCGGCGAGGCGGCGGGTGTCCACGAGGACGACCGCGCCGAGCGTGCCGGAGAACAGCCGGTCCCACAGGAACCAGAAGCGCTCCTGGCCGGGCGCGCCGAAGAGGTACAGCACGGAGCGCTCGTCGAGGGTGATGCGGCCGAAGTCGAACGCCACGGTGGTGGACGACTTGGCCTGGATGCCGTCGAGGTGGTCGACGGCCTCGCCCGCGCGGGTCATGGTCTCCTCCGTGTTGAGCGGACGGATCTCGCTCACGGATCGGACCATGGTGGTCTTGCCGACCCCGAAGCCGCCGACGACGACGATCTTGAGACCGTTGTCGGCCGTCGCGCTCAGGGCGGCGCGGTCAGAGGTTGCGGAGTCCAACGAGCACCTGTTCCAGGATGTCGGGGTCGGGGAGCCGGTCCGCGACACGGGCTGTACGGGGGTGGCGGGCGCTGATCCGGCCGGTGTCGAGCAGGTCGCACAGCATGATGCGGACGATGCTGACCGGCAGGTTCAGGCTCGCGGCGATCTCGACGACGGCCACGGGGCCCTGGCACATCCGCAGGATCGCGACGTGCTCGGACTGCATTCCGGGCGCCGGGTCGCATTCCGCGACGACGAGCGTCACCAGGTCGAAGGCGGCGGAGTCGGAGCGGCTGCGGCCCCCGGTGAGGGTGTACAGCCGGTCCGGGTCGTCGTCGCGGCCCGGTCGGGGGCGGGGCGCCGTCGTCATACGGCCGGAGTCTCGACGGGCTCGCGCGGCGGCGCGACCAGGTGCTCGCCGAGCTGCTCGACGAGCTCGCTCATGTTGTGGCCGACCAGGCCCACGTCGGAGTCCTCGTCGGCGACGACGGCCAGGTGGGCGCCGGCCCCGGCCTCGACGATGAACAGCACGCCGCCGTAGAACTCGGCCATCGCGGACCGTACGCCGCCGGTGCCGTCCCCGAACTCGATGGACGCGCCGTGCGACAGGCTCTGGATGCCGGCGGAGATCGCGGCCAGCTGGTCGGCCTGGTCGACGGAGAGCTCGGGGGTGCGGCAGAGCTTGAGGCCGTCGCGGGACAGGACGAGGGCGTGGCGGGTACCGGGGGTGCGGTCGAGCAGCCCCTCCAGCAGCCAGTTGAGCTTCTCGTCGGTGGTCGCGGTCATCGGGTGTTGCCTTCCGGGTGCGGGGAGTTGGCTCGGACCGCCTTGCTGAAGGTGCTGAAGCGCGCTGCCTGGACCTTCGGGTCGGTGGTACGGGCCCGGGGGTGGTCGGCTCCGCCGGGGGCGACGTTGCCGGTACGGGCTTCGGCGGCGGCCAGCGTGCGGCCCCGGCGGCGCTTGGGCAGGCCGCTCTCGCCGAACGCGGGCACGCTGCCGGTGGACTCGGAGACGGAGTCCACCGAGGAACCGGGGAACTCCGCTTCCGCCGCCGGGGTCGTGGGCGTGGAGGTGTCGCTCCCGGCGGAGGGCCGGTCCGTGGGGGCGGGGCCGGCCTCGTCGGTGTCGGCCGCCGAGGCGTGGAAGGGCTCGGGCTCGGCGGGCACGGTGGTGGTGGGCGGGGCGGGCTCCGCTGCCGTCGCCTCCGGGGACGTCGCCCGGTCCGGGGCCGTCGCGGTGGAAGGCGTCGCGGTCGGTGCGGCCGGTGCGGAAGCGCGGGAGATCAGTTCCTGGGGGAGCATCATCAGCGCGCCGGTGCCGCCGCGGGCGGACGGCCGGAAGGAGACCGTCAGGCCGTGCTTACGGGCCAGCCGGCCGACGACGGCCAGTCCGAGACGGGTGCCGGAGAGGTTGGTGAGGTCCTGGTGGTCGGCGGAGACCGCCTTCTCGGCGCGGCGCAGCTGCACCTCGCTCATGACGAGCCCGCTGTCCTCGACGGTGATGACGATGCCTGCCGGGACCTCCTCCACGTACACGTGGACCTCGGCGGTGGGCGGCGAGAAGTTGGCAGCGTTGTCGAGGAGTTCGGCGAGCGCGTGCATGACGCCCTCGGCCGCGTGGCCGGCGATGGCGACGTCGCTGGTGGAGTGGAGGCGGACGCGCTGGTAGCTGCCGATCCGGCCCATCGCGCCGCGCAGGATCGACTCCATGACGATCGGCTTGGCCCAGCGCCGCCCGGAACGGGCGCCGGTCAGCACGGCGATGGAGTCGGCGAGGCGGCCCGCCTGGGCGGTGCGGTGGTCCAGGTGGAGCAGGTCCCCGAGCACGGACTCGTCGGAGTGCCGGTGCTCCATCTCGCGGAGGTCGGCCAGCATGCTGGTGGACAGGGCCTGCATCCGGCCCGCCGCGTTGGCGCAGGCCGCGATGGCGGCCGAGCGCTCGGTCTCGGCGCGGGTGGCACGGGCGGTCAGCCGGTCGATGGTGACGCCGAGCCGGGCCTGTTCGGCGGCGGCGGCCGCGGCGATCCGCTCGTTCTCGGCCCGCATCTCGGAGACCAGCCGGGCGGTCTCCGCGGCGGCGGCGCCCTTGATCCTGGCCGTCTCCGCGGTGAAGCGCTGGGCCTCGACGGCGGAGGCGGAGACCAGGCGCGAGGTCTCGGAGGTGAACCGCTCGGCGTCGGCGGCGACCTTGGCGCGCAGGGTCCGCGCCGTCCCCAGGGTGTGGACGGTGACGGCGACGCAGACGCTCAGCAGCACGGCGGCTGCGCCCGCGCCCCAGGCCAGCGGGGTCCGTGCCGCGTCGGGGGCCGCGGCCACACCCCACAGGGTCAGCGTGCCGGTTGCGGCTGCCGATATCAGCAGGGCGAGTGCGGTGGGCCGGAGTGAGGGGCGCAATCGGAGTCCTCGGTGGCGGACGGTGCTGGACGGTAGGCGGTGGTGCCGGGCGGTGCGGGGAGTGACCGAAGCCGATGGGGCGTTTTCCGGACACTTCGTTACGGGTGTGGGCGATCCTGCACAACTGGAACTGAAAGTTCCTGCGCAAGTCTTGGTCACTATAGGAGACTTGACGGTCTGTTTGGGAAGATCTTGTGGGCTTTTTTGTGCGGATTGCGGCGATTGGCCCGGCCGCATCCCAAGAGTTCACCTGACCCGACGGCATGCTGAGGGCATGGCCGAACAGCATCGACCGCTCACCGGACGGCCGGCGTCCCCGCCCCCGGCCCCACCGGCCTTCGTCGCGGCGCTCCGCTCCGCCGTACGCGGCGCGAGCGACTTCGGGGCCGGAGCACGGGCGTTGACGACGATGGACGCCTCCAACTACCGCCGCGTGCCGCTCGGGGTGTGCGCCCCGTGCGACGCGGACGACGTCGCGGCGGCGCTGGCGGTCTGCCGGGAGCACGGGGTGCCGGTCGTCCCGCGCGGCGGCGGCACGTCCATCGCCGGGCAGGCCACCGGCACCGGACTCGTCCTCGACCTCACCCGCCACCTGCGCACGATCCTCCGCCTGGACCCCGCCGCCCGCACCGCCGTCGTCCAGCCCGGCGTGGTCCTGGACGACCTGCGCGCCGCCGCGGCGCCCCACGGACTGACCTTCGGCCCCGACCCCTCCACCCACAGCCGCTGCACCCTCGGCGGCATGATCGGCAACAACTCCTGCGGTGCGCACTCGGTGGCCTGGGGCACGACCGCCGACAACGTGACGAAGCTGACGGTGGCCCGGTACGGAGGAGAGGTGCTGCGCCTGGAACAGGGGGGCGGAGGCGGCCCCGAAGGCGTACGCGAACTGATCGCCTCCCACCTCGCCCTCCTGCGCACCGGTTACCCCGACCTCCCGCGCCGCATCTCCGGGTACGCGCTCGACGCCCTGCTCCCCGAACACCCCGGCGGCCCCGACCCGGTCCGGGCGTTCTGCGGCAGCGAGGGCACGCTCGGCGTCGTCACCGAGGCCACCGTGCGGCTGGTCGAGGCTCCGCGCGCCCGCGCCCTGGCCGTGCTCGGCTACGCCGACGAGTCCGCCGCCGCCGATGCCGCGCCCGGCCTCCTCCCGTACGGCCCGCTCACCGTCGAGGGCATGGCCGCCGACCTCGTCACCGGGGCGGCCGGGCTGCCGCGCGGGGCCGCCTGGCTGTTCGTCGAGACCGGCGGCGCCACCCCGGCCGAGGCGGAGGCGGCCGCCGGACGCGTCCTGCGGGCCGCCGACGCGGTGGACGGGCTCGTCGTCACCGACCCGGCGGGCCGACGGGCCCTGTGGCGCATCCGCGAGGACGCCGCCGGGACCGCGACCCGGATGCCCGACGGCAGCGAGGCATGGCCGGGCTGGGAGGACTGTGCGGTCCCGCCCGCCCGGCTCGGCGCGTACCTCCGCGCCTTCCGGGTCCTCCTCGCCGACCACGGCCTGCGCGGCACCCCCTACGGCCACTTCGGCGACGGCTGCGTCCACGTCCGCATCGACTTCGACCTGATCACCGAGGCCGGGGTGGCGCGCTTCCGCCGGTTCTCCGAGGAGGCGGCCGGTCTCGTCGTCGCGCACGGCGGCTCCCTCAGCGGCGAGCACGGCGACGGGCAGGCGCGCGCGGAGCTGCTGCCCCGGATGTACGGGGACGGACTCGTCGCCCTCTTCGGCCGGTACAAGGACCTGTGGGACCCGGACGGCGGCATGAACCCGCGGATGCTGGTCCGCCCGGCCCGACTCGACGACGACCTCCGCTTCGCCGTCCTGCCGAAGCGCCCGGTGGACGTGGAGTTCGGCTACCCGCAGGACGGCGGCGACTTCACGGGCGCGGTCCGCCGCTGCGTCGGCGTCGCCAAGTGCCGGACGACGGAGGCGAGCGGCGCGGACGTCATGTGCCCGTCCTTCCGCGCGACGGGCGAGGAGGCCCACTCCACGCGCGGCCGGGCCCGCCTCCTGCACGAGATGCTGGCGGGCGAAGTCATCACGGACGGCTGGCGCAGCACGGAGGTCCGGGACGCGCTCGACCTCTGCCTCTCCTGCAAGGGCTGCCGGGGCGACTGCCCGGTGGGCGTCGACATGGCCACGTACAAGGCGGAGTTCCTCCACCACCACTACCGGGGCCGCCTGCGCCCCGCCGCCCACTACGCGATGGGCCGCCTGCCGCGGTGGCTGCGCCTGGCGCGCCCCTTCGCCCGGCCGCTCAACGCCCTCGCCCGGCTGCGCCCGCTCGCCGCGCTCGTGAAGCGGCTGGCGGGCATCGCGCCGGAGCGCACCATCCCGGTGCTGGCGACCGAGACGTACAGCCGGTGGCTGCGCGCACGGCAGGGCGGGGTGACGCACGTCCTCCCCGCGAACCGGGTGGTGCACCTCTGGGCCGACACCTTCACCGAGCACCTGTCGCCGCAGGTGGGCCGGGCGGCGGTCCGGGTGCTGGAGGAGGCGACGGGACGTACGGTGCCGCCGCCCGTCCCCGGCCTGTGCTGCGGCCTCACGTACGTGTCGACCGGGCAGCTCGACGCGGCCCGCCGGGTGATGCGCGACACCCTGGACCGGCTCGGCCTCTTCCCCGGCGAACCGCTCGTGGTCCTGGAACCGAGCTGCGCCGCCACCCTCCGCACCGATCTGCCCGAACTCCTCCCCGACGACCCGCGCGCGGCCGGACTCGCCTCCTCGGTACGGACGTTCGCCCAGTATTTGGAGGAGTACGCCCCCGACTGGACGCCGCCCCGCCTGGACCGCCCGGTCGCCGGGCAGACGCACTGCCACCAGCACGCGGTCCTCGGCGACGCGGCGGAACGGCGGTTGCGCGAACGGCTGGGCCTGACCGGCGAGCTCAGCGGCGGCTGCTGCGGCCTCGCCGGGAACTTCGGCTTCGAGAGGGGCCACTGGGAGGTCTCCGTCGCCTGCGCGGAGGAGCGGCTCCTCCCCGCCGTACGGGAGGCGGAACACGGGACGGAACTCCTCGCGGACGGCTTCTCCTGCCGTACGCAGCTCGACCAGCTGGCGGGGCGGCGGGCCCGGCACCTGGCGGAGGTCATCGCGGAGGCGCTGGGAGCGGGGAACGACGGGTCCGGCGGGGCGGGCCCGGACTGAGCGGGGCGGGCTCCGACCGAGCGGGGCGGGCGGTCCGCGCCGGGCGGCGGGTGTGATGTTCGGCTCGTCGGCGACCGCGCGGACGGTGCGCGGACGCCGGAGGCCCACGGGGCGGCGGGAGGCGCGTCCTCGCTCCGTGCCGGGCGAGCGTCACGGGAGCGTGAACGCTGTTTCACGGAACGCGCGGGCGTCCTTACGGTGGAGGAGGCCCACGGACCGGACAGTGCGGCTTCTCGTACCGTCCGGTCCATTACAGTGGACCGGGCCGGTGTGTCGGAGCCCCGGTCCCCGCCACCGGGACCGACCGGCTTCCGCTCCACCCCGTTCTCCCCCGCTCCCTTTGGAAGGCCCCCGTGAACGACCAGCGCAGCGCCGCCGCCGATCCGGCCGCCGCCGAATCGGCCGCCGCAGCCGTCGCCGTACCCGAAGCGGTGACGGCTCTCGAAGGCCTCGCGGCGGACACGGCCGTCCCCGGCGGGGCGGGCGGCGCGGACGCGCCCGCCGGGGGGGCGTGGGCCGCGCGGCGGACGGCGCTGGCGCCGATCGCGCTGGTCGTCGCCGGCGGCCTCTCCGTCCAGTTCGGCTCGGCCGTCGCGGCGCTGCTGATGCCGACGGCGGGCGCGCTGGGCGTCGTCACCCTGCGCCTGGCGGCCGCCGCACTGATCCTGCTGGTGATCTGCCGCCCGACGGTGCGCGGCCACTCGCGTGCCGACTGGGGCACGGTGCTCGCCTTCGGCGTTGCGATGGGCGGCATGAACACCCTCTTCTACCTGGCGCTGGACCGCATCCCGCTCGGGATCGCCGTCACCCTGGAGGTGCTCGGCCCGCTCGTCCTCTCGGTGGTCGCCTCCCGCCGCCTGGTCAACGTCGTCTGGGCGGGGCTCGCGCTCGTCGGCGTCGTCCTGCTGGGCGGCGGGGGGTTCGACCGCCTCGACCCGGTCGGCGCCGCGTACGCGCTGGGGGCCGGGGCGATGTGGGCGGCGTACATCGTGTTCAGCGCCCGCACCGGCCGCCGCTTCCCGCAGGCGGACGGGCTGGCGCTGGCGATGGTGGTCGCGGCGGTCCTCTCGCTGCCGCTCGGCGTCATCCAGTCCGGGGCGAAGCTCGCGGTCCCGTCCACCGTGGCGCTCGGCGCGGCGGTGGCGGTCCTCAGCTCGGTCCTCCCGTACACCCTGGAGCTGATGGCCCTGCGTCGGCTGCCCGCGCCCACGTTCGCCGTGATGATGAGCCTGGAGCCGGCCATCGCCGCGGCCGCGGGCTTCCTGATCCTGGACCAGGCCCTCTCCACGACGGACGCCCTCGCCATCGCCCTCGTCATCGGGGCCAGCATCGGCGCGGTACGCAGCCGGTCGGGCCGCACGCGACGCGAGGCGTGAGGGGGCCCGGCCGGGTGCGGCGGCTTGCGAAAGCCGCCGCAGGCTCGGCGAGGTGGACGTACCCGGGGGGCACACGTCACCTGGAGCTGCCGCACCTCGGCATCCCGCGCACGGTGCCGGATCCGGGGGAGGCCGCGGGGGCGTCGGCGTAGGGCGGGCAGGGCCTGCGGCAGCCGGCGGAAAGAGCGCGGGCCACGCGGGAATTCGCCGCCTCCACCACCTGCCTGGCCGCCGGGAATCCCCGATCGCGGTGGATCAGGTGGTCCAGTTCGGTGACGAACGGCGGGGAGATCGCCAGCCGCTCGGCGTCCAGGATCTTCGCCGCAGCCGCGTGCTCGGACCGTGCGGCGCCGAACGCGGGGCAGGGTGGTGACGGAGAGGCCCGGAGCCCGGGTCCCCGGCACTCGCGGCACCCCTCGCCGCCGTGCGGCGCAGGGTCCTCACCACTCGCACGGCGGCCCCAACTCTGTGATCGAGTCCGCCAGTTCGGCGGGTCGCTCCGGCCACCCCGTCCGGTGCCGGTGTGCGATGCGCCAGGACAGCCGCCGGGGCCACAGCGGGGTGGCCGGCAACTCCTCCACGGGCACCCGGACCGGGACGCCGCCGTAGGTGTCCAGCGTCTCCGGCGGGCCGACCTCGCCCGTGGCGGCCACGAGGAAGTAGTGCTCGTGCCGGCCGTCCTTCCAGACCCGCGCGATCTCGGGCCCCACGGTTCCGGCGAGCCCGGTCTCCTCGTCCGGCTCGCGCAGCACCGCCCTCTCCGGCATCTCGCCCTTCTCGGCCCCGCCGCCCGGAATCTCGTGGTGCGACGCGCCGTCCTCCTCGGTGAAGCGGATCAGCAGGACGGCCCCGCCCCGGATGACGACCGCCCCGGCCCGCACCCGTACCGGCGGTACCGCCGAAGGGTCGACCAGGGCCACCGGGCCCCGCGGGGCCGCCCCCGCCGACCAGGCGCGCAGGACCGCCTCCGCCGTTCCGGCCGGGCGGATGCGGGCGTGCAGGGCCTCCGCCAGAGACAGGGCGACCCGTGGTGCGGCGCCGGGGCGGTCGCCGGCGTCGGGACGGCCGTCGGGGAAGGCGTGGTACGCGCCTTCGGCATCGTGGCGGAGCTCCAGGACCAGCTTGTCCGCGTCGAAGAGGACGGCCGCCGAGGCCGGCGGGCGGGTTTCGGCAGTCATCGACGGAGGCCAACGCGGACCGCCACCCCACCGCCGCCGGAATGCCCTCGTCCGTACGGCGGCGGAGCCTACAGTCGCCGGACCGAGTCCCGCACCGCACCGGTCCGCCAGGAGGCCCGTCATGGAACCGACCGCACCGACCGCACCGACCGGCAGCCATCCGCAGCCCGGTGAACGCCGCGACCTGCTGGCCATGGTCGCCGACCAGCGCACCAACTTCCTCTACGCCGTCGCCGGACTCACCGACGAACAGGCCCGTACCCGGTCGACGGTCAGCGAGCTGACGCTCGGCGGCCTCGTCAAGCACCTCGCGTCGGTGCAGCGGACCTGGCTCTCCGTGGTCGACGGGACCGCCGCCCCCGAGGTGGGCTGGGCCGACCTCGACCCCGACGGCAACCGGATGACCGACGGCGAGACGCTCGCCGCCCACCTCGACGCCTTCCACGCGGCGGCGGAGGCGTTCGACCGCGCGGTCCGCGAGGAACCCGACCTCGACCGTGAGGTCACGCTGCCCCGATACCCCTGGTCACCGCCGCAGCCCGGCGTCTGGACCGTACGGCACGTGCTGCTGCACGTGTTCCGCGAGATCGCCCACCACAGCGGACACGCGGACATCGTGCGCGAGGCGCTCGACGGCGCCAGCACCACCGAACAGATGGCGAAGGCGGCCATGGACGGCGGCTGACGGGCGGGTGGCTGACGGGTGAGCGGGTGAGGGGCACCCGTCAGCGCACCCCTGAGCGAAAATCATGCAAGCACGCTTGATTGTTTCCTGGCGCGCTGCCATGCTCCTGGACACCACACCCGGTCCCGAGGGGAGCGCACGTGTCCGCTGTCGTAGCCGTGATCGACGATCTGCGCGAGGAGAGCGACGAACTCGACGCCCTGGTCGGGGCGTTGGACGGGCCGGCCTGGCTCGGCCCGACGCCGGCCGAGCGGTGGACCGTCGCCCACCAGATCGCCCACCTCAGCTGGACCGACGAGGTCGCGCTGCTGGCGGCCACCGAGCCGGACCGGTTCGCCGACGAGGTGACCAAGGCCCTCGCCGCCCCCGAGGCGTTCGTCGACGAGGCCGCCGACGCCCTGGTCGCCGCCCATGCCCCGGACGCTCTGCTCGCCCGCTGGCGGGAAGGGCGGCACCGGCTGGAGAAGGTCCTGCGGGACGCCCCGGACGGCACCCGGATTCCCTGGTACGGGCCGCCGATGAGCGTCGCCTCCATGGCCACCGCACGGCTCATGGAGACCTGGGCGCACGGCCAGGACGTCGCTGACGCCCTCGGTGCGACCCGGACCCCCACCGTCCGGCTGCGGCACGTGGCGCGGATCGGCGTACGGGCCCGGAACTACGCCTACGCGGTCCGCGGGATCACCGCGCCCGAGGAGGAGTTCCGCGTCGAACTCCACGTACCCGGAGGGGAGATGATTGCGTACGGGCCGCCGGACGCCGCGCAGCGGATCACCGGCCCGCTCCTCGACTTCTGCCTTCTGGTCACCCAGCGCGCCCACCGCTCCGACCTCGCGGTCACCGCCGAGGGGCGCGACGCCGACCAGTGGCTCGGCATCGCCCAGGCGTTCGCCGGGCCGCCCGGACCCGGCCGGCTGCCCCGTGCGGAGCGGGGTGACCACGCGTGAGCGCCCCCGTGCGCCGTCCCGGAGCCGCGCCCCTCCGCATCGGCAACGCCTCCGGCTTCTACGGGGACCGCTTCGACGCCCTGCGCGAGATGCTCACCGGCGGCCCCCTCGACGTCCTCACCGGCGACTACCTCGCCGAGCTGACCATGCTCATCCTCGGCCGCAGCCGCCTCAAGGACCCGCAGAAGGGGTACGCCTCCACCTTCCTGCGCCAGTTGGAGGAAGGGCTCGGCCTGGCCCATGAGCGCGGGGTGAGGATCGTCGCCAACGCGGGCGGCCTCAATCCGGCCGGACTCGCGGACGCCGTCAGGGAGTTGGCGGCCAAAGTCGGCGTGCCGGTCCGCGTCGCCCATGTCGAGGGCGACAGCCTGCCCGTCCCGGACGGGTTCCTCACCGCCAACGCCTACCTCGGCGGCTCCGGGATCGCCGCCTGCCTGCGGGCCGGGGCCGATGTCGTCGTCACCGGGCGGGTCACCGACGCGGCCCTGGTCACCGGGCCCGCCGCCGCCCACTTCGGCTGGGGGCCGGGCGACCTGGACGCGCTCGCGGGGGCCGTCGTCGCCGGGCACGTCCTGGAGTGCGGCACCCAGGCGACCGGCGGGAACTACGCGTTCTTCGGCGAGCACGACCCCGGTCTCCTGCGCCGCCCCGGCTTCCCGCTCGCCGAGATTCACGCCGACGGGTCGTCCGTCATCACCAAGCACGACGGCACCGGCGGGTACGTCGACATCGGCACGGTCACCGCCCAACTCCTGTACGAGACCGGAGGAGCGCGGTACGCGGGCCCCGACGTCACCGCCCGCCTCGACACCGTGCGACTCAGCCAGGACGGCCCCGACCGGGTCCGGATCGACGGCGTACGCGGCGAGGCCCCGCCGCCCACCCTCAAGGCCGGGCTCACCCGGCTCGGCGGCTGGCGCAACGAGGTCGTCTTCGTCCTCACCGGACTCGACATCGAGGCCAAGGCCCGGCTCGTACAGGACCAGTTCGGCGCGGCCCTGGAGCGCGGCGGGGCCCGTCCGCCCGCCCAGGTGCGCTGGGAGCTGGCCCGTACCGACCACCCCGACGCGGACAGCGAGGAGCGGGCCAGCGCACTGCTCCGGCTCGTCGTCCGCGACCAGGACGCCGGGGCGGTGGGCCGCGCGGTCTCCGGAGCCGCCGTGGAACTGGCCCTCGGCAGCTACCCCGGCTTCCACGTCACCGCCCCGCCCGGAAAGGGCGCGCCCTACGGCGTGTTCGAGGCGATCCACGTGCCGGCGGGGGACGTCCGGCACACCGCCGTGCTCCCGGACGGTACCCGCACGGTCATCGAGCCGCCGTTCCGCACACGGGAGTTGGAGCCGCTCGGCGAACCGCCGCTGCCCGAGCCGTACCCCGCGACCGCCACGGGAAGCGCGCCCCTCGGCGTGATCGCGGGGGCCCGCAGCGGCGACAAGGGCGGCGACGCCAACGTGGGCGTGTGGGTGCGCGGTGACGACGCCTGGCGGTGGCTCGCGCACGAACTGACCGTAGCCCGCTTCAAGGAACTGCTGCCGGAAACAGCCGCATGTGAGGTTGTCCGCACCGTCCTGCCGAACCTGCGGGCCCTGAACTTCACCGTCCACGGTCTTCTGGGCGAGGGCGTCGCCGCCCAGGCCCGGTTCGACCCGCAGGCCAAGGCGCTGGGGGAGTGGCTGCGGTCCCGTCGCGTGCCCGTTCCCGTAGCGCTGCTGGCAGACGTTACCGTCCCGGAGGTGACCGCATGACCGTCCTGCCCACCGCGCTCGACACCGACAGCGCCGCATACGCGGACAACCGTGCCACCATGCTCGCCAACCTCGACGCGCTGGAGGCCGAACACGCCAAGGCGCTCGCGGGCGGTGGTGAGAAGTACGTGACCCGGCACCGCACACGCGGCAAGCTCCCGGCCCGTGAGCGGATCGAGCTGCTCGTCGATCCGGACACCCCGTTCCTGGAACTGTCGCCGCTGGCCGCCTGGGGCAGCGACTACGCGGTCGGCGCGTCGCTCGTCACCGGGATCGGGGTGGTCGAGGGCGTCGAGTGCCTGATCACCGCCAACGACCCGACCGTACGCGGCGGGGCCTCGAACCCGTGGACGCTGAAGAAGGCCCTGCGTGCCAACGAGATCGCCTTCGCCAACCGGCTGCCCTGCATCAGCCTGGTGGAGTCCGGTGGTGCCGATCTCCCCTCCCAGAAGGAGATCTTCATTCCGGGCGGGGCGCTGTTCCGCGACATCACGCGGCTCTCCGCCGCCGGAATCCCCACCGTGGCCGTGGTGTTCGGCAACTCCACCGCCGGAGGCGCGTACGTCCCCGGCATGTCCGACCACGCCGTGATGATCAAGGAGCGGTCCAAGGTCTTCCTCGGCGGGCCGCCGCTGGTGAAGATGGCGACCGGCGAGGAGAGCGACGACGAGTCCCTGGGCGGGGCGGAGATGCACGCCCGCACCTCCGGGCTCGCCGACCACTTCGCCGTGGACGAGCACGACGCGATCCGGCAGGCCCGCCGGATCGTCGCTCGCCTCAACTGGCGCAAGGCACACACCGATCCCGGACCCGCCGAACCTCCGAAGTACGACGAGGACGAGCTCCTCGGGATCGTTCCGGGCGACCTGAAGGCCCCGTTCGATCCGCGCGAGGTCATCGCCCGGCTGGTCGACGGCTCCGACTTCGACGCCTTCAAGCCGCTGTACGGGACCAGCCTGGTGACGGGATGGGCGCGGCTGCACGGCTACCCGGTCGGCATCCTCGCCAACGCGCAGGGCGTGCTGTTCAGCGAGGAGTCGCAGAAGGCAGCCCAGTTCATCCAGCTCGCCAACCAGCGCGACATTCCCCTCCTCTTCCTCCACAACACCACCGGCTACATGGTCGGCAAGGAGTACGAGCAGGGCGGCATCATCAAGCACGGCGCGATGATGATCAACGCGGTCGCCAACTCGAAGGTCCCGCACCTCTCGGTCCTCATGGGCGCCTCGTACGGGGCCGGGCACTACGGCATGTGCGGCCGCGCCTACGACCCGCGCTTCCTCTTCGCCTGGCCCAGCAGCAAGTCCGCCGTCATGGGCCCGCAGCAGCTCGCCGGCGTCCTCTCCATCGTCGCCCGCGCCTCGGCCGCCGCGAAGGGGCAGCCGTACGACGACGAGGCGGACGCCGGGCTGCGCGCCATGGTGGAGCAGCAGATCGAGGCGGAGTCGCTGCCCATGTTCCTGTCGGGGCGGCTGTACGACGACGGGGTCATCGACCCCCGCGACACCCGGACCGTCCTCGGGATGTGCCTGTCCGCGATCCACACCGCACCGGTCGAGGGCGCCCGCGGCGGCTTCGGCGTCTTCCGGATGTGACCGCCATGAGGACCCTTCCGGACGTGACCCGCACATGAGGAGAGACGTGATCCACTCCCTGCTCGTCGCCAACCGGGGCGAGATCGCCTGCCGCATCTTCCGCACCTGCCGCGACCTGGGCATCACCACGGTCGCCGTGTACTCCGACGCGGACGCGGACGCCCTGCACGTACGGGAGGCGGACCTCGCCGTCCGGCTGCCGGGCGCGGCCCCCGCCGACACCTATCTGCGCGGCGACCTCGTCGTCGCCGCCGCTCGGGCCGCCGGGGCGGACGCCGTGCACCCCGGCTACGGCTTCCTCTCCGAGAACGCCGCCTTCGCCGCCGCCGTGCAGGACGCGGGGCTCGTGTGGGTGGGCCCGCCGGTGAAGGCCATCGAGCTGATGGCGTCCAAGACCCGCGCCAAGGAGCTGATGGCCGGGGCCGGGGTCCCGCTGCTGGCCCCCGTGGACCCGGCGACGGCCGGGGAGGACGATCTGCCGCTGCTGCTCAAGGCGGCGGCGGGGGGCGGCGGTCGCGGCATGCGTATCGTCCGCGACATCGGCTCACTGCCCGGTGAGCTGCTCGCCGCTGCCGCCGAGGCCGCGTCGGCGTTCGGTGACGGCGAGGTGTTCGCCGAACCGTACGTGGAGCGCGGCCGGCACGTCGAGGTCCAGGTGATGGCGGACGCGCACGACACCGTGTGGGCCCTCGGCACCCGTGACTGCTCCCTCCAGCGCCGCCACCAGAAGGTGATCGAGGAAGCCCCCGCACCCGGACTCGACGACGAGCTGCGCGAGCGGCTGCACCAGGCGGCGGTCGCTGCGGCGCGGGCGGTCGGCTACCGGGGCGCGGGGACCGTCGAGTTCCTGGTCTCCGCCGAGGGCCGCCCGTACTTCCTGGAGATGAACACCCGCCTCCAGGTCGAACACCCGGTGACGGAAGCCGTGTTCGGGCTCGACCTGGTCGCCCTGCAACTGCGCGTGGCGGAGGGCGAACCGCTGCCGGCACCGGAGCCGCCGCAGCCGTCCGGCCACGCGGTGGAGGCCCGGCTCTACGCCGAGGACCCCGCACGCGACTGGCAGCCGCAGACCGGCACGCTCCTCGCGCTGGAGCTGCCGGACGCGACGGGCCTGCGCCTGGACACCGGGTACACCGGCGGTGACACCATCGGCGTGCACTACGACCCGATGCTCGCCAAGGTGATCGCCCACGCCCCGACCCGGCCCGAGGCCGTGCGGCTGCTGGCCCGCGCGCTGGAGCGGGCCCGCGTCCACGGCCCCGTCACCAACCGCGACCTGCTCGTCCGCTCGCTGCGCCACCCGGACTTCGCGGCGGCGCGGCTGGACACCGGCTTCTACGACCGGCACCTGGCCGACCTGACCGCCCCCGACCCCGGCCGCGACCCCGCCCGAGCCGCCCTCGCCGTCGCCCTGGCGGAAGCCGTACGCCCGGCAGCCCCGGCCGGAGGCCGCACCCCCGCCGCCGCCCCCGCCGGACATCGCGCCGATGCCGGCGGCCCGCCCCCGACCCGCTTCGGGGCCTGGCGCAACGTGCCCTCGGGGCCGCAGCTCAAGCGCTACCGCAGCGAGCCCGACGGGACCGAGTACGAGATCGCCTACCGCACCCCGCGCACCGGAACCCCGCAACCGCACGAGGTCCCCGGCATCCGGGTCCTGGCCGCCGCCCCCGACCGCGTCACCCTCGAAGTCGACGGCGTCACCCGGCACTTCCGGGTCACCGCCGACGGGGACACCGGCCGGGTCCACGTGGACGCTCCCGACGGCTCGTACACGTTCACCGCCCTGCCCCGCTTCACCGACCCCGCCACACACACCGAACCCGGCTCCCTGCTCGCCCCGATGCCCGGCACCGTCGTCCGCGTCGCGGAGGGCCTCGCCGCCGGGGCGGCCGTCGAGGCCGGGCAGCCGCTGATCTGGCTGGAGGCGATGAAGATGGAGCACCGCATCCTCGCGCCCGCCTCCGGCACGCTCACCGCCCTGCACGCCGTACCCGGCCACCAGGTCGAGGTCGGCGCGCTCCTCGCCGTGGTCCAGGAGGACCCGGCCCCCGCTTCCGTACCGGAGGAGACCGCATGAGCACCGCACGCACCGTCCTCGAAACCGAAGAGCACCAGGCCCTGCGCGCCGCCGTCGCCGCCCTCGGCAAGCGGTACGGGCGCGACTACATGACCACCGTCGTCCGCGAGGGCCGCCACACCGACGAGCTGTGGGCCGAAGCCGCCAAGCTCGGCTACCTCGGGGTCAACCTCCCCGAGGAGTACGGCGGTGGAGGCGGGGGCATGGCCGAACTCTCGATCGTGCTGGAGGAGTTGGGTGCCGCCGGCTCGCCGCTGCTCATGATGGTCGTCTCCCCGGCGATCTGCGGCACGGTCATCGCCCGCTTCGGCACCGAGGAGCAGAAGCGGGCATGGCTGCCGGGCCTCGCGGACGGCAGCCTCACCATGGCCTTCGGCATCACGGAACCGGACGCCGGCTCCAACTCCCACCGCATCACCACCACCGCCCGCCGCGACGGTGACGACTGGCTGCTCACCGGCCGCAAGGTCTTCGTCTCCGGTGTCGACATAGCCGACGCCACCCTGATCGTCGGCCGCACCGAGGACGCCCGCTCCGGGAAGCTGAAGCCCTGCCTGTTCATCGTCCCGCGCGACGCCGAGGGCTTCGGACGCAACCAGATCGACATGGAACTCCAGGCCCCGGAGAAGCAGTTCGAGCTGGTCCTCGACGACGTACGGCTGCCGGCCGACGCCCTGGTCGGCGACGAGGACGCCGGACTCCTGCAGCTCTTCGCCGGGCTGAACCCCGAGCGGATCATGACGGCCGCGTTCGGCATCGGCATGGGCCGCTTCGCGCTCGCCAAGGCCGTCGAGTACGCCCGTACCCGCCAGGTGTGGAAGGCCCCCATCGGCTCCCACCAGGCCATCGCGCACCCGCTCGCCACCGCGCACATCGAGCTGGAACTGTCACGCCTGATGATGCAGAAGGCGGCCCGGCTGTACGACGAGGGCGACGACATCGGCGCCGGCGAGGCGGCCAACATGGCCAAGTACGCCGCCGGTGAGGCATGCGTGAAGGCGGTCGACCAGGCGGTCCACACCCTCGGCGGCAACGGCCTGACCAGGGAGTACGGCCTCGCGTCCCTGATCACCGCGTCCCGCGTGGCCCGGATCGCCCCGGTCAGCCGCGAGATGATCCTGAACTACGTCTCGCACCAGTCGCTCGGCCTGCCGAAGTCGTACTGAGTCCCCGCTCTCCGCGAACCGCTCGCGTCCGACCCCTCCCCATCCCTCCCCACAGGGGCGATTCCGACCCTCCACACTCCACACCCGCACGGTGCCCCGCGCCGCCATCCGGGCGGCGCGGGCCACCGCGACGACAGGGGACCGCCATGGTGTTCCGCAGCGAGTACACAGACGTACCGGCCCTCGACACACCCATCCACGAAGCGGCCCTCGGCGGGGCCGCGGGGTTCGGTGACACCGTCGCACTGATCGACGGCACGAACGGCATGTCCCTCACCTACGCCCAACTCGACGGCTTCCACCGGCGGATCGCCGCCGCACTCGCGGAGGCCGGGCTCCGGAAGGGTGACGTCCTCGCCCTGCACAGCCCCAACACCATCGCCTATCCCGCCGTGTTCTACGGGGCCACCCGCGCCGGGGCCTCCGTCACCACGGTCCACCCGCTGGCCACCCCCGAGGAGTTCGCCAAGCAGCTCACGGACAGCGGGGCGCGGTGGATCGTGACCGTCTCCCCGCTCCTGGCGACCGCGCGACGCGCGGCCGAACTCGCGGGCGGCGTACGGGAGATCTACGTGTGCGACCAGGCGGAGGGGCACACCTCCGTCCTGGACATGCTGTCCTCCACGGCCCCCGAGCCGGAGATCGCCATCGACCCCGGCGAGGACGTCGCCGCCCTCCCGTACAGCTCGGGAACGACGGGCGCGCCCAAGGGCGTGATGCTGACGCACCGGTCGATCGCGACCAACCTGGAACAGCTGCGGCCGTTCATCCCGATGGGCGAGGGCGACCGCATCCTGGCGGTGCTGCCCTTCTTCCACATCTACGGCCTCACCGCGCTCATGAACGCCCCGCTGCGCTGCGGCGCGACGGTCGTCGTGCTGCCCCGGTTCGACCTGGCGCAGTTCCTGGAGGCCATCCAGACGCACCGGATCTCCGGTCTGTACGTGGCCCCGCCGATCGTGCTGGCGCTGGCGAAACACCCGCTGGTGGGGGAGTACGACCTCTCCTCGCTCCGGTACATCGTCTCCGCCGCCGCCCCGCTCGACGCCGAATTGGCCGCCGCCTGTTCGGCCCGGCTCGGCCTGCCGCCGGTACGGCAGGCGTACGGGATGACGGAGCTGTCGCCGGGCACGCACGTGGTGCCGCTCTCCGTCGAGCACCCGCCGCCGGGCACGGTCGGCAAGCTGCTGCCGAACACCGAGATGCGGATCGTGTCGCTGGAGGACCCGGCGCAGGACGCGGAGCCCGGAGCGGACGGCGAGATCCTGATCCGGGGCCCGCAGGTGATGAAGGGCTACCTGAACCGCCCCGACGCCACCGCCGGCATGATCGACGCGGACGGCTGGGTGCACACGGGCGACGTCGGGCGGGTGGACGAGGACGGCTGGCTGTACGTCGTCGACCGGGTCAAGGAACTGATCAAGTACAAGGGCTACCAGGTCGCCCCCGCCGAACTGGAGGCCCTGCTGCTGACCCACGACCAGGTCGCGGACGCGGCGGTGATCGGGGTCCACGACGAGGAGGGCAACGAGGTCCCGAAGGCGTTCCTGGTCCGGGGTCCGGCGGCGGACGGACTGACCGAGGACGACGTCATGGCCTACGTCGCCGAGCGGGTCTCCCCGTACAAGAAGCTGCGGCGGGCCGAGTTCATCGAGGCGGTGCCCCGCGCCGCCTCCGGCAAGATCCTCCGGCGCGAGCTGCGCGACCGGGAGAAGACGGAGGAACAGTGACGCTGATCGTACGCACGGGGGAGCGGGGCATCGCCACCCTGACGCTGGACTCCCCGGCCAACCGCAACGCGCTCTCGGCGGCCCTGGTCGGCGCGTTGCGGGAGGCGCTGGCGGCCTGCGCGGCGGACGACACCGTACGGGCGGTGGTGCTCACCCACACCGGGACGACGTTCTGCGCCGGGGCGGACCTGACGGCGCCGCCGGACCCGGCGGCGTTCGTCGGCCTGATGCGGGACATCGTGGCACTGCCGAAACCGGTGGTGGCGCGGGTGGACGGCCACGTCCGCGCGGGCGGGCTCGGCCTGCTGGCGGCGTGCGACATCGCGGTGGCGGGCGGGGCGTCGTCCTTCGCGCTCACCGAGTCCCGGCTCGGCCTGGCCCCGGCGGTCATCTCCCTCACCCTGCTGCCGCGCCTGGACCGTACGGCGGCACACCGCTACTACCTCACCGGCGAACGGTTCGACGCGGCGGAGGCGGCCAGGATCTCCCTGGTCACGGAGGCCGCCGAGGACGTCGACCAGGCGCTCGCACCGGTCCTGGACGGCCTGCGGCGGGCCTCCCCGCAGGGGCTGGCCGCGTCGAAGGAGCTGGTCACGGCTACGGTGCTGAGAAGCTTCGACCAGTACGCCGAAGACCTCATCGCCCGCTCCGCCGCGTTGTTCGCCTCCGACGAGGCGAGGGAGGGGATGACGGCCTTCCTCGAACGACGGGACCCGGCATGGGTGCGGTGACCTCCTCCACCTCCTCCACCTCCTCCTCCGCATCCAAGGCGGTGCACGCGCCCAAGCAGGACCGCAGCCGGGCCACCCGGCAGCGGCTCCTGGAGGCCGCGGTGGCCTGCCTGGCCGAGCACGGCTGGGCGGGCTCCACGGTCTCCGTCGTCGCGGAGCGGGCCGGCGTCTCGCGCGGGGCGGCCCAGCACCACTTCCCGACGCGGGAGGACCTGTTCACGGGTGCGGTGGAGTACGTCGCGGAGGAACGCTCCGCCGCCCTGCGCGCCCTCCCGGTCCAGGGCCGCGCCGAGGTGGTCGCCGCCCTGGTCGACCTCTACACGGGCCCCCTGTTCCGGGCCGCGCTCCAGCTCTGGGTGGCCGCCTCCAACGAGCCCCAGCTCCGCCCGCGCGTCACGGAGCTGGAGGCGCGGGTGGGCCGCGAGACCCACCGGATCGCGGTCGAGCTCCTCGGCGCGGACGAGTCCCGCCCCGGCACCCGGGAAACGGTCCAGGGCCTCCTGGACATGGCCCGCGGTCTCGGCCTCGCCAACCTCCTCACCGACGACACGGCCCGCCGGGCACGGGTGGTGGCGCAGTGGGCGGCACTGGTGGAGGAGGGGCTGGGGTGAGGGTCTCAGCGGTACCGGATCACATGCAGCGCGTGGACACCGGTCGGGTCGAAGGACACAGGCTCGTCGGACGAGCCGTCGAGAAGCAGCACGCCTGTATCCGTGGTGAGACCGTTGACCAGCCATCCCACGGCCTCGCGGCCCCGGCCGTCCGTACGGCGCACCCAGATCAGGGCGCGTGAGCCGGCCGGGAAGGAGGACAGCTCGTCCACCCCCGACGACCAGAGCCGGTGGTCCGACAGGGACAGGACGGGTCCGAGCCGGGCGAAGGTCGGCTCGAACCCGTCGGCACGGCCGGGCGGGGGCGGCGCGGGGAACGTCCCGGTGCCGGGACGCCCTCCGGCGTCCCAGTGGGCCGGCCAGTTCCAGGGGGCGGCGTTCGGCAGCCCGAACGGCTCGCCCGCGTCCTTGGGGACGACCAGCGTCGCGCATGGCGTCCTGGAGGCGCCCGCTCTCCCGATGGCGTCGCGTACCGACGGAGAAGACCCAGCCCCGCCCGGTTTCGTCACCGACGGTCGGACCCACCAGTTCCGCCTCGCCCCCGTACGTGTTCTCCAGCCACAGCCGCGCCTTGGTGACCGCCGCCTCGAAGTCGTGGGCCTCCTGCTCCCACGGACGGCGCGAAACCCTCTGCGCCTCCGGCAGGGCCCGGACGAGGACCAACTCGCGTACGCCGTCGGTGTCCAGCCGGGCGAGGGAAGAGGTCAGGCCGTCGAGGAAGACGACCTGTCCTTGATGGTTGTGCGCGTAGACCAGATGGCCCGGCGCTTCCAGGTCGCCGATCTCACGACGTACCCACACCAGGCCGCGGCTGTCGGACCCGTGCTCCGCGACCGCCTTCACGATCTCGTCCCAACTGTTCGCCCGCACCCGCTCGAACTCCGGGAAGTACCGCCGGGTCAGCCGGCTCCACCAGCCGGGTGCCTCGTCCGAGGGCCGCCAGGCGAGCGCGGTGGACGGGCTCTTGCCGATCGCGGAGTGCAGGGCCACGACCGCGCCACGGGTGTTGATCCTGCGCCCCTGGTTCTGAACCCGGGCAACCGCCGCCTCGTACGACTCGGCGGGCTCCAGATCCGCCAGGGGCGCGCTCGGAGCTGGGTGGAAGGGGGAGCTGCCGTCCTTGGGGACGACGACCGAGGACGCCAGCATCGGGGTGGGCGGGAAGCCGGGCTGCGGCACGGTCCGGCAGGCCATGAGCCACGCCCACGACGACTCGGCCACCGGGTGAGGGGCCGCGAGTTCCGCGAGCCCGCGATAGGTGTGGGCGAGCCAGGCCGCTGCCTGCTGGTCGGAAAATGCCAGGATGAAGCGGATGCCGTTCGCGTCGGCCGTCAGCAGACCTCGTTCCCCGTCGGGCGAACGACCTTCGCCCAAGGGCACCAGGACCGGCGAAGCGCGAAATCTCTCGAGCAACGCGGCGAATTTCAGACGGTGTTCGGCAGCTCGGGCGGCGTCGCCCCGGGCCGTTTCGGCCGAAGCCGTGCCCCGTTGCCGCGAGGGGGCCGGCCGCACGGACACCGAGCTGTCGCAGAAGAGTCCGCCGACCTCTCCGAAGCGCCGGACTTCCCCTGCGTAGGCGCCATTTCGGCGTACTCCGCAAGGCGCGACCTCGGTACGCCGGTGCCTGGTTGTGCGCCGGCCCGGCTCTCGTCGTCAGACATGCGGCACATCATCACATCTGCAATCTGAGCAACACGCCGTGCCTCTGTGAATCCTCTCGTGAGACCTTGCGCACGTTGCGGAGAGTGGGTGCGGGGCGCGGGCCGAACCGGGGCCGGGCGGGGTGTTACACGTTCTCGGCGGCCGTATGCCCGGTCTCCCGGACGGGCGTCCCCTGGTGGTAGTACATCCGCCAGGAACCGTCCCCCTCCCGTCGGCGCCACAGTGAACTCCGCCGGGAACGCGCCCCGTCGATGACGCACGCGTACGTGAGGTGCACCAGCCCCGGCGCCAGCACCACCCCGGTCATCCCGGAGGGCTCGAAGCGCGGCCCGTTCACGTCCCCGCCGTCCAGACCGGGGAGCGCGGCGAGCATCTCCTCGTACGTCCACCGTCTCCCGGAAGCCCCTACCTCGACGAACTCCGGGTCGAGGAGCGCCTCGGCGGCCGACCGGGAGAGCCGCACGGCGGGGTCGAGGAGCCGCAGCTCACCCTGGATGGCGGCGTTCACGTCCGTGGTGTCCTGACTCATCTGTTCATGATCGCCGATGGGAGCGGGCGCACACCGGCAGCGGGTGGAGTCACCTTTTCCCGGGGCGGTGGTAGGTGGTGATCAGCACGCCGGACGGTGTCGTCCGCGTGCCGGTGAGCGTCAGGCGGCGGGGGCCTTCGCCTTCGGGGAAGAGCCGCTTGCCGCTGCCCAGGAGGAGAGGGAAGACGAGGAGCCGGTACTCGTCGACGAGATCGTGCTCGATCAGCGAAGCGAGCAGCTCGCCGCTGCCCAGCACCACCGTCTCGCGCGCGGAAGCGGCCTTGATCCGGCGGACCTCCGCCGGCAGGTCGGCGCCGAGGAGGGAAGTGTTCGCCCAGCTCAGGCCCTCGTTCCCGAGCGTGCGGGACGCCACGTACTTGGGCATCGCGTTCATCGTGGCCACCGCCGGGTCGCTCCGGTCGGCGTACGGCCAGGTGGCGGCGAAGATCTCGTACGTCCTGCGCCCCAGGAGCAGGGCTCCGGCGCCGGTGGTGGCGTCGCTCATGAACCGCTCGACCATCGGATCGACGTACGGCAGCACCCAGCCGCCCTGAGCGAAGCCTCCGTCCCGGTCCTCGTCGGCGGAGAGGACCGACTGCATGACGCCGTCGAGCGAAACGAAGTCGACCACGGCCAGCTGACCCATGTGCTGCTCCTGTCCATGTGTGTGCTGCCAGGGAGTGGACCGCTCGCGGGAGCGGCTTTCATCGGTCGCGGCGCCCCCGCTTCCACTGCCCGCCTCCCTCCTACCATCCCGTGCGGATTCCCACCGTTACATGCGGATTTCCCCCGTTACGTGTGGGTTCCCCATCATTGTGTGTGGGTTCCTTCCGACCGTGCGGTGGCAGGGGCCCGGATTACGGGTGAAGCCGAGCAGAGGGCCGACCGTGAGCGGCCGGGAGGGGGAGCCCGGAGCCGGTGTTGCGGAAGGGCGCTGAGGGGGCCGCGGGTTCGCAGCTGATCCGGGTCGGGCAGGGACCACCCGCCCCTCGTGTCCGGCCCTTCGCCCCAGTGCTTACAGCGGCTAACACAATGAGGTGGTTCGGTCCTCTTGGCCGTGTCCGCGTCAGGAGTTGAGCGTTGGGCGGGTATGGGGGCTTCGCCGTGGATCGTGTCGGATGACCTGTGGAAGCGGATAGAGCCGTTGCTTCCGTGCAGGGAACGCCGGTTTCGGCACCCTGGACGGAAGCCGCTGCCGGACCGGCAGGTGCTGTGCGGCATCCTCTTCGTGTTGCACACCGGCATCCAGTGGGAGTACCTGCCCAAGGAGTTGGGCTTCGGGTCGGGCATGACGTGCTGGCGGAGGTTGCGGGACTGGAACGAGGCCGGCGTCTGGCAGCAGCTGCACGAAGTACTGCTGGCCGAACTCAACGCGGCGGCCCGCCTCGACCGGTCGCGTGCCGTGGTCGACTCCAGTCACGTGCGGGCCGTAAAAGGGGGAGCCACACGGGACCGGGTCCGGTCGACCGTGGCCGAACCGGATCGAAACACCACCTGATCACCGACGGGAACGGCACACCGCCCGCCGTGATCCTCACCGGCGGCAACCGCAACGACGTCACCCAGCTCATGCCCCTGCTCGACGCCATCCCACCCGTCAGAGGCCGACTCGGACACCCTCGACGCAAGCCGGACTCAGTCTTCGCCGAGCGCGGGTACGACCACGACATCTACCGCGAACAGGTCCGCCAACGCCGCATCGTCCCGGCCATCGCCCGTCGCGGCACTCTCCACGGCACCGGACTGGGAACCTGCCGCTGGGCCGTCGAACGCAGCTCCGCCTGGCTCCACGGCTTCAAACGCCTCCGCATCCGCTGGGAACGGAGAGCCGACATCCACGAAGCCTTCCTCAAACTCGCCCGCTGCCTCATCACCCACCGACAGATCAACTCATTGTGTTAGCCGCTGTTACCGGACACGAGGGGCGGGGCATATTCCGTTCGGTGGCGAAATAGCGACCGCCTGATCAGATGATCCCTTCGCCTCAGGCCGCCGACCGCCGAGGGGCGCCTGACTCCGATGGTTATCTAGGGTTGTCAAGCAAAATCACTGAGCGTTTTCAGGGTGGTCACCTATGGGGGTGACGGCGTGAAGGGCACAACGCACGAGGCACCTGTGCCGTTGAGGAAGATGTTCAAAGTCTCAACTCATCAGCACAGGTGCCTCGTCGGTTCCCTATCCTGCCGCACTCGACCTGCCTCATGCGCTGGTCGAGTGGGTAACCATGCTCATCGTCACCCGCGAGGGTGACCGCCGCTGCAAGCTGCCGCCGCACCAACGCGCGCTCGTCGCTCTGGTGTACCTGCGCAAGCACGACACCTTGGCCCAGATAGCCGCCGGCTTCGGGATCTCGGTGGGCACCACCCACGCCTACACCGCCGCGGTGATCGACCTCCTGGCTGCCCAGGCGCCTGGCCTGCTCAAGGTCCTGCGCGAGCATGAACCGGAGTACGTCCTGCTCGACGGGACCCTCGCCGAGTGCGACCGCGTGGGCGACGGCCGGGCCGACTACTCGCACAAGCACCGCCGCCACGGCGTGAACGTGCAGGTCGTGACCGACCCGTTCGGGCAGGTGTTGTGGATCTCCCCAGCCTTGCCTGGCCGGTGCCACGACCTCACCGCGGCCCGCACCCACCGAATCATCCGGATCTGCGAACGCCAAGGCGTCCCCGTACTGGCTGACCGTGCCTACCAGGGCGCCGGCCTCTGGGTCACCACCGGGCACAGACGGCCGCCCGGCGGACGACTGTCTCCGACACAGCAGACGGTCAACCGAGCGCTGGCCACATCCCGGGCGCCCGTTGAACGGGGCATGGCACGACTGAAGTCATGGCGCATCTTCCGACGATCCCGGATGAGCCCCAACCGCATGACGTCAATCACCAAGGTCGTCCTCACCCTGGAGAGGCAAAGCTGAAAACGCTCACTGAGCTCTTTCAGAGTGGCCACTGATCGAGTGACCCAGACCGAGCCAGGGTGAGGACCGCAACGCACAGGGCTCCCGGGCCGTTGGAGGAGGTGTTCGAAGTCTCAACCCATCGGCACAGGAGCCCTGTTGGTCCCCTATTCTGCCGCACTCGACCTGCCTCATGCTCTGGTCGAGTGGGTATCCATGCTCATCGTCACCCGTGAGGGTGACCGCCGCTGCAAGCTGCCGCCCCACCAGCGGGCCCTCGTCGGCCTGGTCTACCTTCGCCGGCATGACAAGATCGCGCAGATCGCCGCCGGCTTCGGCATATCCGTCGGCACTGCCCACGCTTACGTCCAGGCGGTCGTCCAGCACCTGTCCGGCCGGGCGCCGGGCCTCCTGCGGGTCCTGCATGAGGCCGATCCGGACTACGTCCTGCTCGACGGGACACTCGCCGAATGCGACCGGGTCGGCGACAGCCGGGCCGATTTCTCCCAGAAGCACCGCCGTCACGGCGTGAACGTGCAGGTCGTGGCCGATCCCACCGGCAAGCTGCTGTGGATCTCTCCCGCGCTGCCCGGCCGCACCCACGACCTGACCGCCGCCCGCACCCACCGCATCATCCGGAACTGCGAACGCCAGGGCGTCCCCGTCCTCGCAGACCGCGCCTACATCGGGGCCGGCCCCTGGGTGACCACACCGATCAGACGTCCCCCGAACCGGGACCTCACCACGACCCAGCAGACGATCAACCGGGCCCTGTCAGCGGCGCGAGCACCGGTCGAACGAAGCGTCGCAAGGCTGAAGTCCTGGCACATCTTCCGCAAAGCCCGCTGCAGCCCCAACCGCATGACCGCCATTGCCGCAGCCGTCCTCACCCTGGAGCGTCAACGCTGAAAATGCTCACTGGTCGGCGGCACAAGTGCTAGTCAGGCAAGTGAGGCATGTTCAACGCAGGGGTGTATCCCTGATCTCTCACAGGCATCGATGCCCTGGCTGGCTCCGCGACGTTTGCCGAGGTCTCGACGCTCTGCGCTATCACCACGGTCGCGATTGACTCAGTGCCGCAGCCGTGCGCCTGCCGGTCCTGTCGCATAACAGGTCGTGAACTACCTGGAGGTCCGCGAAGAACGGCCCCACCACGGCACCCAGTTGCGGTGCCTCACCGGCCACTGGCACGACTCGAAGCTCTCCGAACCTCGACTGGCCCACACGCTCCAGCCCATGAGAGCGGCAGCATTCCACCGGAGCCGTGGAAACCGGCGCTCACTCGACGCCACAGCCGGGCCATCACCTGACCGCCACCAGCCCGAACACCGAAACGGCTCACCGAAGAAGCCGGCGGACCGTCACGAAGGACCAAGGCCACGGACGCGCCGGGCAGCGAAGTGAATTGGAACAGCGCGCATGCAGAGAGGGCGAAAAGGAGACAACTTTGGCAGAAACCCTTTCTGCAACGAAGTAGCCACAGGTCAATGGTGATCAGATATGCGACTTTCTCGACGCACCAAAGGGGAGAGTTGTGTAGATTCCCCGCAGTCATGTTACCCACTATGTGTAACTTGTCCGACTGAGAGCAAAATATCGCATTCGTCATATTTAGAGTAGATCAGCGCAATTGCTGGCACCCCTAGCAGGAACGCAATGCGACGGGGTAGTTTCACTACGCAAAGCAAGTGATGATTCCATGACGAAAAAGGGGAAAACGTGAAGAAGATGGCGGCGGTTGTGGCAATGGGTAGTGTTCTTGCGCTCGGCGTGGGGGCATCGCCGGCGGTTGCCGCGGGGAACTGCGGCTACGTCGAGTCGTGCACAACGCTTAGCAGCGGCCGACTGAGCATATTTCTTTCGCAAGCTTCCACCGTTGAGAACCGACTGAACGTGGTCGTCTCGTACAGGAAGGATTCAGGATCCTCGATTAATGCCAGGTTCGGCTACTCCTACTCCGGATCCAACCATTGGGCAGGCTACTTCAACCAGTCGGCCGGCACCACGAAGCGCTCTACTTGGACTAACGCTTACGTGCACAGCACCTGCAAGTCCGCGGTCGGCATGATGCAGGTTACCGGCCAGCAGACCTTCCAGACTCCGCCGGTTACCGGCTGCTGACGTATCACCATCTGCGGGCCGCTCCTATGTAGGCGCGGCCCGCAGGTCTGTCCTATTCTTTCTTCTTCTATGCTTCACCGAGGCCCCTGTGATCAGCGCGATTTTCCAAGGGAACCCATGGCTGGTTCCCGCATTTCTTGTCTTCGGTATTTTTCTGAGCTGCTTGATGCTTTATGTTGCTCGGAGGCGGGGCTTGTCACGGCCTCTGTCAGTGCTTCTCGGGTGGGCTGTTGCAGGAGAACTTGTTGCCACGCTGTATCCGATTCACGCTTCCGCAGGTGCGTCAGGAACTTGCTGGGTCAACCGAGACCCGTTCACGCCGCTGTTGACTCAGCAGGGCTTGATGAACATTGCGATGTACATTCCGCTCGCCTTCTTTGCCGTCGCCCTGTTCCGCCGACCTGCCCTCATTTCCGCAAGTTGCATTGTGCTCTCGGCGGCCACTGAACTTACTCAAGCAGTCACTCCGCACATCGGTCGCTCCTGCACCTCCGAGGATCTCGTGGCCAACAGCCTGGGAGCCGTAATCGGTGCGGCTGTAGCCGCCCTTGTACACAAGGGGAGAGGATCTGATGACGCGCGCTTCAAGATCTTCAACAAGCAAGATTTCTCTCGGGCGGCCGTAACTCTCCTGGGAGGCGCCGTAGTAGCGCTGATCATCGGATCTATCGCAGTCACTACGGTCCTCACCGAGGTATCGGAATTGACGCAAGCCAGCTCTACACAGCAGGAGAAAGCCAGAAAGATGGTTAATGAAATCTATGGAGAGAGGGCCAAGATCTCCAGCATTCAGCACATGAAGGGAGAAGGGGGCCAGGCGGATCAAACCCTTGTTACTCTGGAGGACGGGTTCCTGAATTTCACAGAATCCGGGAATTTTGTCACAGGATCCACACTCGCGAAGTCACTGCCAGGCGTAGAGAATCAGCGGCTGAAATCAGACGATGATGCGATTCAACAGGCCGAATCATTCGTTCGAGGTAGGTTCCCCTGGGCTCTCGCAGGGAGTCAGCCGATGGTAGACCCGACAGCGCCAGGAACTGGACAAAAAACTGTTGGGTGGCGAAAGCGAGTAGAGGGTGTCCTCATGCCTATGCGGATGGACGTCGTAGTTGAACCGGACGGACGGATTTCTGCTTTTACGGGCCGAAATGAACCTGGCCCAGCGACACCTCCAGCTCATGTCCTAACAGCTGCACAGGCTAGGAAAATTGCCACGGAGAAGGTGCCAAGCGGAAAATTTGATAGTTCGGAAATACTTGTACAAAAGAACGAGGCGGGAGGCTGGGAGACGCGCTGGGCAGTCAATTTCATGCTCCCGCCTGTAGAGTCCACTGCGGAAGAAGTCCCTGTTGGCCAGCAAGTGGCGTCGGTAATGATCCATGCAAATACAGGAACGGTTATAGACGTCAACTACGGAGAAATTCCTAACTGAAGGAGTGCGATGCGGAATGGCCACGGCTGAAGGTTCGCAAAGCACTCGGGAAGAGTTCCGTGGGTGAGTGGGCCATCAGGTTGACGACGTGACTATCGAACACCGACGATCATTTTGATGACCTGGGGGCGGCCTTCGAGCGGGAAAGCCCGTTGCCAGGAGCGCGAGTTGGGGGCGCCGAGGGCCGCCCGTTCGGCCTGACGCCGTTACTTGCGGGGTGGCTGGCCGAGCATCGGCCGCTAACTGGCACGGTCTGATTACGGCAGCTCAGGTGATGGCGCTCCTTGTAACGCTCAGTGAGCCTCTTCGAGTTGGTCCCCGATCGGGTGATGGGCCGTGAAGTGCAACGAGCGAGGCCCCCGGGCTGTTGATCGAGATGTCTGACGTCTCCATCACGTTGCTCGGGGGCCTCGTTGGTCGTCCATCCTGCCGCACTTGACCTGCCGCATGCACTCGTGGAGTGGGTCACCATGCTGATCGTCACCCGTGAGGGCGACCGGCGCTGCAAGCTCCGTCCGTCCCAGCGCGCGATGGTGGCACTGGTGTACCTGCGCGAACACACCACTCTCGCGAAGATCGCCGCCGGGTTCGGGATCAGCGAGTCCACCGCCCACGCATACACCAGCGCGGTCGTCGACCTGCTCGCCGCCCGTGCACCGGGCCTGCTGAAGACGCTGCGCGAGCACGAACCCGACTTCGTCCTGCTCGACGGTACCCTCGCCGAGTGCGACCGGGTCGGCGACGGCCGGGCCGACCACTCCCACAAACACCGGCGCCATGGTGTGGCCATGGTGTGAACGTGCAGGTCGTCACCGACCCCGGCGGCCGGCTGCTGTGGCTCTCGCCCGCCCTGCCGGACCGCGCCCATGACCTGACCGCGGCCCGCACCCACCGGATCATCCGGATCTGCGAGCGCCAGGGCGTTCCCATCCTGGCCGATCTCGCCTACCAGGGCGCCGGCCCGTGGCTGACCACCGGCATCAAACGCCGGCCCCTGCAGGAACTCACCCCCACCGAAAAGACCCTCAATCAAGCACTGGCCGCAGCACGAGCGCCCGTCGAACGCGGCGTCGCGAGGTTGAAGTCCTGGCGGATCTTCCGCAGGTCCCGATGCAGCCCCAACCGCATGACGTCAATCGCCAAGGCCATCCTCACACCGGAGCGGCAACGCTGAAGAAGCTCACTCACCGCTATCCGGGTGTGTTCGGTGAGAGAGGGTTCATGCGCATGCTGACGAAGAAGATCAGGTTCGTTGCCGTCGCTCTGGGGGTGGTGGCCGGGGCGCTGATGGCTTCGGCTGGCCCGGGGGCGCCGGTCTCGCAAGCGGCGACACCTGCGGACGGTGCCGCCGCCGCGGCGTCGCGCATCTACGGCGTCGAGATCGTCAAGGAGGGCGGTGGGGTCGGCGACCTGCAGACCCAGAGTGTCCGCTGTCCGCAGCGCAAGGTCCCGATCGGCGGAGGCGCCGAGGCCGACTTCGGCCACACCCCTTGGGGCCACGACATCCAACTCGTCAGCAGCGCCCCGCTGATGGAGAGCGGTCAGCCCGTCGGCTGGAGGGCGTCCGCCGTGAAGTTCGTCTCCCCCGGCATGACCCTGACGACCTATGCCGTCTGCGCCTACCCGCTCAGCGGCTATCGGATCGTTCGGAATCCCGTCACGCCGTCCCCCTACGGCAAGCTGACCACGTTGTCGTGTCCGGCCGGAAAGGTCGCCCTGGGCGGAGGCGGCGAGGCCATCGGGGCCGACTCCTGGCTGAGCAAGTCGTACCCCACTCCGGTCAGTGGCACCTCCCAGCCCACGCAGTGGGCACTCGGTACCGCCGGATGGGACACGACCACCGCCGTGGTCCACGCGGTCTGCACCGACCCCGTCCACGCCCTGACCGTCACCCGCTTCAACGCCGCCTCCGAAAGCCCCTACGGCGGCCTGCTCACCTGCCCCGCCGGGACCGTCGTCGCCGGTGGAGGCGCGTCGGCCAACGGGCCTGCCGCCAGCCTCATCTCCAGCCGCCCCGCCAAGGCGTCCGAAACCGGCTCCCGCGACGGCTGGTGGGCCCAGGGAAGTGACAACCTGCAGAGTTCCCACATCGACCTCTACGTCATGTGCACCGAGCCCGTCTAGGGCGGGTGCCGGGGGTGATCGGTTCGCGGGCGCACCCTCGAGGTCGTGCGTGACCCGACGGGCCGTGTCGCCCGGCGTACGTGCAACTGGCGCACGTTGAACCTGATTTCGCCGGGCCGTACCGGCCGATGGCCGAGTACGGCCCGCAACGTGAGCGGCTGCCCCAGCCCGTAGCCCAGCGGAGCCGGACGAGGGAAGGCCCCCGCGTGCGCGGGGACGACTGTCAGCTTCTCTGCGCGTGGTCGGCGGAGAGGGGACCACCCCCGCGTGCGCGGGGATTACACGGGGCGCAGCTCGACGGGGCCGGCGGTCGGGGGACCACCCCCGCACGCGCGGGGACCACGTGCCCGTCGTCCGACTCCGTCACGTCGTAGACGGACCACCCCCGCACGCGCGGGGACCACCGGTGCAGTGCGTGGTGGTGCTCATGAATCTCCGGACCACCCCCGCACGCGCGGGGACCACCAGGTCGTCCTGGACCGCGCGTTGCGCGACATCGGACCACCCCCGCACGCGCGGGGACCACTCACCCTTCGCGGCTGCGGCCTCCGCCGACTCCGGACCACCCCCGCACGCGCGGGGACCACTGGTAGGCGCGCGGCACCCCCGGATAGACGCTCGGACCACCCCCGCACGCGCGGGGACCACTTCTCGCGCTCGGCGATGGAGGCCAGGTCCACCGGACCACCCCCGCACGCGCGGGGACCACGTCGCCCAGTACAAAAACGAACCCCGGGTCGACGGACCACCCCCGCACGCGCGGGGACCACCCGAAAGGGGGCCAACTATGAACCTGGACAAGCGGACCACCCCCGCACGCGCGGGGACCACCCTTCGTGACCTGCGGGTCTATCGGGCGGAGAGGCTGTTTTTGCTTACTTCTTGAGAACCGGACATATGTGATCTTCTGTTTCAAGTGGTCATCTTCGAGGAAGTGGCTCAGCAGATCCCCATTCTGCCTTCCTGTTGGCGCGCGAGGGGCCCAGATCCACCCATCCTGTTGTCCCCCTACGGCGACCGCAATCCCGGCTGTTCCGGTCCCTGAGGTCAGCTCCCCATCGTGCTGCTCGGTCCGAAGGTGGACCCCGACCGGTAGCACTTCCGATGGGCTCGGGCCGCTGCCCTGTGGCACTTTCGGGCAGCTTTCGGTTCGGCTTCCTGGGGGACGACCGCGTGGCCGGTGTGCGGCGAGACTTCGACGCGTCAACTTCGGCCGCCCATCAGCCGGGGGTTGGGGCCAAGGCGCAGTCATCGTGCGGCCGACGGTCAGCGCTTCCCTGCGCGCCCCTCCCGGTCGGCCGTCCCCGTGTTCGGCACAGGAGCAACCACGCATGCCCGCGCCCGTCGCAACCGTCCCCCGCCCGCCTCGTACAGCCAGGAAGGTTCGGCCATGGTCAAGATGGGCGCGATGGGCGCGATGGGCGCGATGGACGCGGCGGGCGAGAGAGGCGCGGCCCTGCGGCCCGTACGGCGACGGGCGGCTGGCCGCCATCGACGGTCTGCGGCTGCTGGCGGCGATAGCCGTGGCCGCCTACCACTTCGTGGGCACCCCGACGCGTGACTTCTGGGGCACCGACACCGCCCACGATCTGAACGCCGTCGCGCCCACCCTCCACCCCGTCAGCGGTTACGGCTGGCTCGGGGTCGAGGCGTTCTTCCTGATCAGCGGCTTCGTCATCTGCATGTCATGCTGGGGCCGTTCCCCGGCGCAGTTCGCGGTATCCCGCATCGCCCGGCTCTTCCCCGTCTACTGGGCCGTGGTCCTGCTCATCGTCGCGGTCGGTATCGCCGCCACGCTCGCCGGTCAGCGGTGGGGCGCCCCCACGGACCTGCGGACGACCCTCGCCAACCTCACGATGATCCCGAGCGCTCTCGGCGTCCCCTTCACCGCCGGCGTGGCCTGGACCCTCTGGGTGGAAGCCCGCTTCTACCTGCTCATGGGCGGCCTGCTGCTGATCGGACTGACCTACCGGCGCGTCATCGCCTTCGGGTTCCTCTGGCTCACCCTCGCCGCCCTGGGCCGCGAACGGGACTCCGCCGTCCTCGACGCCGTCCTCCTCGGTGAGTACGCCGGACTCTTCGTGGCCGGCATCGCGGTGTACCTGATGTACCGCTACGGGCCGAACCTGCTGCTGTGGCTGCTGCTCGGGTTCGCCTGGTGCTACGCCCTCACCGTCCTCAACGACCGCGTCGTCGCCCACCCCGGAACCAGTTGGGCCGTCAGCGCGGCAGTCCTCACCGGCTGCCTCGGACTGCTCCTCCTGGCCGGTCCCGGACCCCTCCGTCGCCTGCGGTGGCGTCCCCTCGTCTACGCGGGCGCCCTGACCTACCCGTTCTACCTCGTCCATCAGAGCCTCGGCGTCCCCGTCACCCGCGGCATCCTGGAGAACGTCCCCGGAATCGGCCTGCTCTCCTCGATCGCCCTCGGTCTGACCCTCTGCATGCTGCTCGCCGCCGCGCTGGAACGCTTCGTCGACCGCAAGCTCGGCCGGCGCTTCCGCCACCACCTCACGGCCGCCCTGAAAGCCGACGAACGAGGCCGCGGAGGTGGTGAGTCGAGCGCGGCGGGGCGTGAGTCCGACGCGTCCGCCGAGCGGGGGCGCGCCGAGCTAGCGGGGGTGGGAGGGCCCTGACCCGTGGTTGGGGGGCCCTGCCCCGTACGGCAGGGGCGGCGGGACGGCAGGGGCGGCGGGCGGCGGGCGCGCGCGGGGGAGGTGTTCGGGCCGCCTTCGTCAGTCCCGCTCCGCCACCCGTGGTCGAGCGTGCGGGCCGCGTCCGTCAGCCCCGCTCCACCACCCGCGGGCGCGCGAAGTCCGTGTTGTCCACGATCGCGTCCATCCTCGGCAGCGGGTCGACCTCCGCCAGGTACAGCCGTTCCGCCACCAGGTAGCGGTCGCGGTGGATCGACTCCGCGTCCGAGCCCGCCCAATTCCGGTCGCGTACCGCACCCCGGCGTACGGAGAGTTCGGCGTCCACGTCCAGCCAGATGCGGAAGTCCCAGTACGCGTCGATCTCCGGGCGGAACGCGAATACGCCGTCCACGATCAGGACCGCGTCCGGGGTGAGCGGGGTCGTCTCCGTCGCATGGGACTGCTGCGTCAGCGGGTCGATCGAACACAGCGCGCACGCCTCCGCCTCCGGTGAGCGGAACGGGTCCAGGAGGAGGCGCCTGGCCGCGTCGTAGTCGTACACGTTGCGGTAGTAGCCTGCCCCCGACTCCCGGTCGTACAGATGGCGGTCCTTCCACGGGTTCTTGAAGTCGTCCAGCGTGGCCCGGAACACCGGTCGGCCCGACTCCGTTATGCGCGAGGCCAGTTCGTGCCCGAAGCTCGTCTTCCCCGACGCCGTGAAACCGTCGACGCCGACGAGGAGGCGGCCCGCGCCGAGGGCCAGGACGCGCTCGGCGAGTGCCGCGACCAGGGCGCTGCGTTCGGCCGACGCCGGGGCGGGGCACGGCTGTTGCCAGGTCGAGGGCGAGTGGCGTACGGCGGCGTCAGAGGGTCCCATCGGCCGATCCTCGCAGAGGTTCCTGGCGGGCCCGCAGGTGGGCCCGTTCGCCCTGGTGGCCGAAGAGGACGAGGAGTTCCACCGTCCGGTCGTCGTCGGGGCCGAGCCAGTGCGGGACGTGGGTGTCGAACTCTGCCGCCTCACCCGGCTTCAGCACCAGCGTCCGGTCGCCCAGGATCAGCCGCAGCCGTCCGGCCAGGACGTACAGCCACTCGAAGCCCTCGTGGGTCCGCAGCGTAGGTTCCGTGCCCGCCGGACTCGGCCGGATCAGCAGTTTGTGCGCCTGCACCCCGCCCGGCCGGCTCAGCGGTACGTACGTGAGCCCGTCCCGCGTCACCGGGCGGAGGTGGATGCGCGGGTCCCCGGTGCGGGGTGCGCCCACCAGCTCGTCCAGCGGGACCGCATGCACCTCCGCCAGCGGCAGCAGCAGCTCCAGCGTCGGCTTGCGCGTGCCGCCTTCCAGGCGGGACAGGGTGCTCTCGTTGATCCCGGTCCGCTCCGCCAGCTCGGCCAGCGTCATCCCGTGCCGCCTCCGCAGTTCGCGCAGACGGGGGCCCACCGCCGCGAGCACATCGGCCCGGTCCCGCGAGGCGAAGTCCGGATTCGGTTGCTCCCCTGTGTTCGCGTCGTCTCCCATGCGCCCCAGGTTGCCGAAACGGCATGGGAGCTTGCAAGAGCGGCCGGGCGCGGCGCACGGTCGTCCGGAAGGCGGGAAGTCCCCTGCGGAGCCGGAGCCGGAGCCGGAGCCGGGACCGGGACCGGGCCGGAACCTGAGCCAGGAACCGGCGCCGGGAGCCGAGCCGGGCCGGGCCCTGAGCCGGGCCGGGAACGGAGCCCGGAACCGGCACCCGGAACCGGTGCCTGAGCCGGGGCCGTAGCCGGGGTCACGCCCGCCGCCACACGAAAGCGACAAGGGGACCGTCATGAGCAGCGACACCGCCCGTACCGAGGGCGCCACCGGCACCACCGACTCCGCCGCGTTCTGGGAGAACCACTACGCAGGCGTCGAACCGCAGGGGGGCACCCGTCCCAACGCCGTCCTGGCCGAGGTCGTCACCGCCCTGGCCCCCGGGCCGACCGGCGGCGGTCGGGCGCTCGACCTCGGCTGCGGGCACGGCGGCGACGCGCTCTGGCTCGCCGCGCGCGGCTGGGACGTCACCGCCGTCGACGTCTCCGCGACCGCCCTCGGCCGGGTCGCCGCCGGGGCCGCAGCGGCCGGGCTTACCGAGCGCGTCCACCCCGACCGGCACGACCTCGCCCGGTCCTTCCCCGAGGGGGTCTTCGAGCTGGTCACCGCCAGCTACTTCCACACCCCTGTGGAGATCCCTCGTGATCAGGTCCTCCGGCGCGCCGCCGAAGCCGTCGCCCCCGGTGGTCTCCTCGTCCTGGTCGAGCACGCCTCGCTCGCCCCCTGGTCGTGGCAGAACGGCGACGAGGACGTACGGTTCCCCACCCCCGACGAGGTACGCGCGTCGCTCCGGCTCGACGGCGGATGGCGCACCGAGCGCTGCCACGCGCCCCGGCGCACCGCCACCGGACCCGGCGGCGAGACGGCCACCGTCACCGACAACGTCATCGCCGTCCGCCGTCTCCGCCCCCAGCGCGAGGTCTGAACCCCCGGACGCTACGCCCCCGTGTCCGGCTCCGCCTGCCGGGCCGGGCCCGCCGGGCGGTCCGCCGGGTCCGGGGCCACCGCGTCCTGGATCGTCACCCGGTCCTGCTCCGCGATCTCCCGCGTCTGCTCCGCCACCCACTCCGGGCTGATCGTGGGCGGTTCGCCCGGCACCCGGTCGCTCACGAACAGGCAGAACGGGTGGCCCGCCGGATCGAACAGCACCCGTACGTCGTGTTGCGGCTGGAACTCCGCCGGTCGCGCGCCCTCCGCGACCGCGTGGGCCACGCCCGCCTCCAGGTCGGAGACCTCGAAGTCCAGGTGCAGCATCATCAGTTGGTCGCCCATGGTGGCGGGCCAGACCGGCGGCACGTACGGCTGCGCGGTCTGGAAGCCCAGGCCGGAGCCGCCGCCGGGCGGGAGCAGCTTCACCCAGCCGGGTTCGTCCTGCACGGTCTCCCACCCGAGGAGGCGGCGGTAGAAGTCCGCCAGCACCGCCGCGTCCGGGGCGTCGAGCACCGTGCTGGACAGGGTCAGGGACGGGCGGGGCGTGGTCATGATGGGCCTCCTCGTGCCGGGAATGCGCCGGAAACGCGCCGGGAGCGCGTCGGAAACGTGCCGGTACGTCTACCCCGTACCGGCACGTTCACCGAGACCCGCACTTCTCGACCGGGCTCGCCCTCGCCCGCCGGCCCCTCAACCCGCGACGATGTCCTCGTACCCGCTGATCTCACGCGGGTCCCGCGTCCCCGGGCCGATGTACGTCGCCGAGGGACGCACCAGGCGGCCCGTGCGCTTCTGCTCCAGGATGTGCGCCGACCAGCCCGCCGTACGGGCACACGTGAACATCGACGTGAACATGTGCGCGGGGACCTCCGCGAAGTCCAGGACGATCGCCGCCCAGAACTCCACGTTCGTCGCCAGCACCCGGTCCGGGCGGCGGTTGTGCAGCTCCTCCAGGGCCGCCTTCTCCAGCGCCTCCGCCACCTCGAAGCGCGGGGCCGCCAGCTCGCGGGCGGTGCGGCGCAGGACGCGGGCGCGCGGGTCCTCGGCACGGTAGACACGGTGGCCGAAGCCCATCAGGCGCTCGCCCCGGTCCAGGGCCTGCTTCACGTACGCCGTCGCGTCGCCCGTCCGCTCGATCTCCTCGATCATGCCGAGGACCCGCGACGGGGCCCCGCCGTGCAGCGGACCCGACATCGCACCGACCGCGCCGGACAGCGCCGCCGCGACGTCCGCACCGGTCGAGGCGATGACGCGGGCCGTGAACGTGGAGGCGTTCATCCCGTGCTCCGCCGCCGATGTCCAGTACGCGTCGACCGCCTTCACGTGCTTCGGGTCAGGCTCACCGCGCCAGCGGATCATGAAGCGCTCGACCACCGAGTGCGCCTTGTCGATCTCGCTCTGCGGGACCATCGGCAGACCCTGGCCGCGCGCCGACTGGGCGACGTACGACAGCGCCATGACCGCCGCCCGTGCCAGGTCGTCGCGGGCGGTCGCCTCGTCGATGTCCAGCAGCGGCTTCAGGCCCCAGACGGGCGCGAGCATCGCCAGCGCCGACTGGACGTCCACGCGGATGTCACCGGAGTGCACGGGGATCGGGAACGGTTCGGCGGGCGGCAGGCCCGGATCGAACGCCCCGTCCACCAGCAGGCCCCACACGTTGCCGAAGGAGACGTGACCGACCAGGTCCTCGATGTCCACCCCGCGATAGCGGAGCGAACCGCCTTCCTTGTCCGGTTCGGCGATCTCCGTTTCGAACGCGACGACTCCCTCAAGACCGGGTACGAAATCGGACATCAGGCGGCTCCCTCAGTTCGGCGGGCGGCGGGCGGGCGGCAGACCCGGTTCGGCGGCGGCCGTGGTGTACGCGCCGGCAGCGGTGGTGTCCGCGGAAGGCCGGGCGGCCGTTGTGCGAAGGCCACAGGGGTCTGCCCCACGATATTGGCGGGTTCCCACGGAGCGGGGAAGCGTGACATCCGGCACAGGACCCCATTTCGGCGGCGCACGGTTATGGGCCCTGGCCGCCGGGAACACTGGGCCGCTGGGGCAGGATGGTCCCGTGCCCAGACCAGACCACTCCGTGCCGACTCCGGATCACGCTGTGCCCGCACCGGATCACCCTCGTCCCGCCGCACCCGCATCGGATCGTCATCGTGACGCGCCGGCACCGGATCACCCCGCCGACGCCGTCCAGCAGGCTCCTTCCGCCAGGGCCAGGGCCAGGGCCAGGACCGGGACCGGGGCAGAGGCCAGGGCCGAGTCCGGGGCCGGGATCTCCCGCGTCGCCGCGAGGGGCTCCCGTACCGATTCCACCACCGATCCGGCGGCCATGCGCGAGCAGTACCGCTCGGAGGACTTCACCGAGCGCGATCTCGCCGCCGATCCGATGGAGCAGTTCGCCCGCTGGTTCCGCCAGGTCGCCGTCGGCGGGGTGCTGCACGAGCCCAACGCGATGGTCGTCTCCACCGCCACCCCGGACGGCCGCCCGTCCTCGCGCACCGTGCTCCTCAAGCAGTACGACGACCGGGGCTTCGTCTTCTTCACCAACTACGACTCCCGCAAGGGCCGCGAACTGGCGGCGAACCATCACGTCTCGCTGCTCTTTCCCTGGCACGCGATGGCCCGCCAGGTCATCGTCACCGGCACCGCCGCCCGCACCTCGCGCGAGGAGACCGCCGCCTACTTCCGTACCCGTCCGCACGGCTCCCAGCTCGGCGCGTGGGCCAGTGCCCAGTCCACCGTCGCCGGCTCCCGCGAGGAGCTGATCGACCGGTACGAGGAACTGGCCGCCCGCTACCCGGAAGGCGAGAAGGTGCCGGTCCCGCCGCACTGGGGCGGCTTCCGCGTCGTCCCGGAGACGATCGAGTTCTGGCAGGGGCACGAGAACCGGCTGCACGACCGGCTGCGGTACGTACGCGAGGGCGACGGGCCGGACGGGCGTACGTGGCGGGTGGAGCGGCTCTGCCCGTAGGGGCCGCGTGAGCCTGGCGTTCCGTGGCCGCGGGACCGCGTGCGCGACGGCGGCCGGGGGGAGGGGGTCCCGTGTTCCGGGGGCGCGTGCGTTCCGGCGCTCCAGGGCTCCCGCCCGTACGCCGTTCCGGCGCTCCAGGGCTCCCGGCCCGTACAACGCAGAAACCCGCAGGCTCTGGGCCCTCCGTGCACAGAGGAGCCGGCCGGACTTACCGGCGAGCCTGCGGGTCGGTGACTGCTGGGAATTGGCCGGCGTCCGGCCATGCACTGCACAAGAGTGCGACGACGGGCGTCAGCCCGCAGCCACCTCACGAGTCCGAAGAGAAATCACTTCCGGAACACCTCCTTTCCTGTGTGCCACCAGCGTAGAACCGGCCCCGATCGGGGTTCAAACGATTTATCCGGCGGCCGCTCCGCCGGTCCGGTCCGGGTCCGGTGCGGACCGGTGAGGGGTCCGGCGCGGTCCGGCGAGGGGGCCCGGTGGCGTGAATGCATCGGAAGCCACCGCTCCGGAAAATCATTTCGCCGAAAGGTGATGTGTGCTGGGTCACGTTCGAGTTGAATGGTCTGACGTGCGGCAATCCACGCGGCGACGCGTGGGGAAACGGCCGGGACGTTCTGCGCGACGGCCGACACGTTCTGCGGGGGGTGCGGAGTGGGTGCTTCCAGGAGCAGTGGGACCACCGACGAGATCGGGCCGGACGAGGACTCCGGAGGCGGGCCACCGGGGCGCTCCACGATTCCCGGACCCCCGGCGGGGGAGGACGGGCTCCCCTGTCCGCCCGCCGGGTCCGAGCTGCTGGCGGCCCTGCTCGACGGCATGGACGCCGCGCTCTGCGCGTTCGACGCGGCCGGCACCGTCACCCACTGGAACCGCGAGGCCGAACGCGTCCTGGGATGGACGGCCGAGGAGGCCGTGGGCCGGAGCGGCTTCGCCGGCTGGGCGGTGCGCAGGGCCGACGCGGACGAGGTGCGGGACCGGCTGATGTCGGCCATGGACGCGCCGGGGCGGCAGGTGCACGAGTTCGCGCTGCTGCGCAAGGACGGCGGCCGGGTCCTGGTGCGGACCCAGTCCGCAGGGGTGCGCGGCGCGGACGGGCGACCGGCCGGGGTCTACTGCGCGTTCAGCGAGGTGCACGCCCAGATCGACCTGGAGCGGGCCATCGCGCTGAGCGAGGCGCTGCTGGAGGACGCGTCCTGGGGCGTGGTCCTCGTAGATGTGGACCTGCGCCCCACGGTGGTCAACGCGTACGCCGCCCGCGCGCTCGGCGGCAGCCGTACCCGCCTCCTCGGCCGTCCGCTCGGCGACCTGGTGGTCCAGGGCGTCGAGGAGGTGGAGGCGGCCCTCCACCATGTGCTCGCCGAGGGCGCCCCGAGCGCCCCGGCCGAGCTGTGGGTGACCCTGCGGACGGCCGAGGGCGAGCGTCGGCGGTGCTGGCGCAGCGGGTTCCTGCGACTGGCGTCGCCCCTGACGGAAGAACCGGTTCCGCTCGGGGTGGGGTGGCTGTTCCGGGACGTCACCGCCGCCAAGCTCGCCGAACAGGAGGCCGACCGGCTGCGGTTCCGGACGAGCCAGCTCCACCGGGCCGCCCGTACGGCCTCCGAGTGCGAGGACCCGATGGAGGCGGCGACCTCCCTGCTGGACTTCGCGCTCGCCGGGTTCGCGGACCACGTTCTGATCGACCTGGTGGCGGGTGAGCGCCTGGTCCGTACGGCCGCCACGCCTTTCGACGCCCCCGGCCCCTGCCTGCCGGTCTCCGGGGGTGCGATCCCCGCCCGGTACGCCCCCGGCCACCCGGCCCTCCAGGCGGTCGAGCGCACCGGAACGGTCCGGACGAGCGGGGCCACCGGGGCCGCCGACCCGGCCGCCTGGGCGGTGGAGCGCCGCTGGCCGCGGGACGCGGCGCACGCGCTCTGCGCGGTGCTCCGGAGCCGGGGGCGGACGCTGGGCGTGCTGACATTCCTGCGCGCGGCGAACCGGGCCGCGTTCGAACGTACCGACACGGCGTACGCGGAGACGGTCGCGGCACGGGTCGCGGGAGCGGTGGACCTGGCGCGGGCGACGGCGGACAGCCGGTAGGGGGCGCCCGGTAGGGGGGCTGCCGGGCGGCCAGCACCCCGGTCCCCCGGTCGTCCCGGGGTCCGGCGGGCCGGCCGGACCCCGCTCGGCGACGGAAGGCGCCTCAGGGGCGGGGCGCGCCTCAGTGGCGGTAGAAGATCCGGTCCCGGTACTCCGTCATGATCCGGCCGTTCCACTCGTGGCCCCCGTCGACGTTCCCCGAGCGCAGCATGGGCGGCTCGATGCCGCGGGCCACCAGCCGCTCCACGGCGGCCGCCAGCATCGCCTGCATGATCGCACTGGTCACCACGGTCGAGGCGGGGGCGAAGGGGGCGTCCACGCCGGGGGCCGTCAGTTCCGCGTCGCCGATCGCGATCTTGCTGTCGAGGACGATGTCGCAGTGGTCCCGCAGGAAGCCGCCCGACGCGTGCCGGGACCGGGTGTTCTCCGCGTACGCGACGGAGGTCACGCCGATGACCTTCAGCCCGAGCGCGCGGGCGTTCTGCGCCATCTCGACCGGCAGGGCGTTGCGCCCGGAGAGCGAGATGATCACCAGCAGGTCCCCGGCGGTGGCCGGGCTGGAGTCCAGGACGGCCGAGGCGAGCCCGTCCACCCGCTCCAGCGCCGAGCCGAGCGTGGCGGGCATGACGTCCACGCCGACCGCGCCGGGCACGGCGAGCAGGTTCATCAGGGCGAGGCCGCCCGCGCGGTAGACGACGTCCTGGGCGGGAAGGGAGGAGTGGCCCGCGCCGCAGGTGAAGAGCCGCCCGCCCGCTTCGACGGTGTCCGCGATCGCCGCGCCCGCCGCGGCGATGTTCTCCGCCTCCTCGTCCCGCACCCGCGTCAGCAGGCCGATCGCCGCATCGAAGAACTGACCGGCCAGCTTGCTGTCGCTCATCGGGGAGAGCCCTCTCGACGGGGGTGGGACGGGGCGGGAACGCTGGTGCCGCCGATCACGTTGCGGTCTGGACCAGTGGGCTGTCAATACCACCCGGCGGCCGGGCCCGTGCCCTCTTCCACCGGTCTGCCACACGGGCGGCACGGTTGTCGGCGCGATGCGTCAGAATTGGGGCAGGGCCATCGCACGACGTTTTCTAGTCACAGCATCGAGGGGCACGAATGTCCGGACTGATCGACACCACGGAGATGTATCTCCGCACCATCCTCGAACTGGAAGAGGAAGGCGTCGTCCCCATGCGCGCCCGCATCGCCGAACGGCTGGACCAGAGCGGTCCGACCGTCAGCCAGACGGTGGCCCGTATGGAGCGCGACGGCCTGGTCCAGGTCGCGGGCGACCGCCACCTGGAGCTGACCGAGGAGGGCCGTCGGCTCGCCACCCGCGTCATGCGCAAGCACCGGCTCGCCGAATGCCTGCTCGTGGACGTGATCGGCCTGGAGTGGGAGCAGGTCCACGCCGAGGCGTGCCGCTGGGAGCACGTGATGAGCGAGGCGGTGGAGCGGCGGGTGCTGGAGCTGCTGCGCCACCCGACGGAGTCGCCGTACGGGAACCCCATTCCGGGCCTGGAGGAGCTGGGCGAGAATGCCGAGGCCGACCCGTTCCTGGACGACTCCATGGTGAGCCTGGCCGAGCTGGATCCGGGCACCGAGGGCAAGACCGTGGTCGTGCGGCGGATCGGGGAGCCGATCCAGACCGACGCCCAGCTGATGTACACGCTGCGCAGGGCCGGGGTGCAGCCCGGCGCCGTCGTCAGCGTGACCGAGTCGCCCGGCGGGGTGCTGGTCGGCTCCAGCGGCGAGGCCGCCGAGCTGGGTGCCGAGGTCGCCTCGCACGTCTTCGTCGCCAAGCGCTGACGTCCGGCGTCGGCGTCGAAGGCTCCTCGCCAGGCCCTTTCGCCCCTGTCCGAGGTGCCGCCGTCCGGCGTCGTGGTCCTGTCGTCCGGCACCTACCTCCTGTCGCCGCCGGGCGGCGCACGCGGCTGCCGCCGAGCGGCTTCGCGTGCGCCGCCCGGCGGCGATGCGGTTCCCGGCCCGGCGGCAACACAACCGTGATGTACGGGCGCCGATTTCCCGTCCGAATGGGCAGCGGGGCGAGCGGCTCCGTGCCAGGCTGAGGCCAGACAGAGGACCTGAGGGTGTCGGCCGGTTCCGGTCGGCACGGTCGGGGAGGGAGCAGGGAATGCGCCCGTCGTACCGTCACGCGAACCGCATGGTGCCCGGCGCGCTGCCGAACGCCCTGATACCCGCCGGTCCGAACGCCCTGATACCCACCAATCCGAGCGCCCTGATGTCCGCCGGTCCGAGCGGCGTCGTTCTCGGTGGTCCGAGCGGTGCCGTCCCCGCTGATCCGAACGCCGTCGTCGCGTCCGGCACGAGCAGCGTCATACCCGCCGGTCCGACCGCCGTCGTCGCGTCCGGTGCAGGCCCGGTCCTCCCGGTCCGCGCGGTGGCCGTCCCCGGTGGTGCGGGAATTTCCCCCGCCGGTGCGAGGGGCCTCGTCCCCTCCGGAGCGCGGGGCCTCGCGCCGTCCCCTGCCATCGTTGTCCACGCCGGCGGAAACCGTCCCCGGACAGGGGGCGGCCCCGGCGTCCGAGGGCGCCGGGGCCGTTCCTCCCCTGTGCTGACCTGGAGCCCCGAGCTCTCAAGGTCAGTTCCCGCGAGCCCCTGTCCCCGAGCGGCCCGCCTCCCGATGAAGATCTCCCCAGACCGATCGGCACCAATCCTTGACCGGTGTCACTCGAACGTGGGGTGTTGGGTGGCCAACCGCCGTTTTCGAATACAAGTTCGATAGCCTGACGGTGCGACCACACGGTGATCGAGGACCAGAAGGAGGTGCCAGGACGATGGTGCGGCGCATCGATGTGACCGGTACCGACGGCGTACGCCTCGCGGCATGGGAGTTCGCCGACCCGCCCAAGGGGCGGACGGAGGCGGACCGGGCCCCCGGGGTCTTACTGCTGCACGGACTGATGGGCCGGGCCTCGCACTGGGCCCCCACGGCCCGCTGGCTCTCCGAACGGCACCGGGCGGTCGGCCTCGACCAGCGGGGCCACGGTCGCAGCGCCAAGCCCGCCGACGGCCCGTACACCCGCGACGCCTACGTCTCCGACGCCGAGGCCACGATCGAACAGCTCGGGCTCGGCCCGGTCACCGTCATCGGCCACGCCATGGGAGCGCTCACCGGCTGGCAGCTCGCCGCCAAGCGCCCCGACCTCGTCCGCGCCCTCGTCGTCTGCGACATGCGGGCCTCCGCCCTCGGGGCCGCCTCCCAGCGTGAGTGGAGCGACTGGTTCGACTCCTGGCCGCTGCCCTTCGCCACCCTCGCCGACGTACGGAAGTGGTTCGGCGAGGACGACCCCTGGGTGGAGCGGCCCAACCCCTCGCGCGGAGCGTTCTACGCCGAGGTGATGGCCGAGCGGGAGGACGGCTGGCGGCCCGTCTTCTCCCGCCGCCAGATGCTCCACACCCGTGCCACCTGGGTCTACGACGCCCACTGGGAGGAGCTGACCCAGGTCCGGTGCCCCGCCCTGGTGCTGCGCGGGCTCGACGGGGAGCTGGGCCGGGCCGAGGCGCAGGAGATGGTTCGGGTCCTGCCGCGCGGCCAGTACGCGGAGGTCGCGGACGCGGGCCACCTCGTCCACTACGACCAGCCGGAGGGCTGGCGGGCCGCGGTGGAGCCCTTCCTGGACCAGCTCGCCGAGGACGACCGGTGCGACCGGGACGGCCGCGACGACCAGGACGACCGCGAGCCGGTCGCCCCGTAGTCGTACGCGGGCCCGGACCGGTGGCCGTGCGCGGGCCGGAACCGGTGGCCGTACGCCCCTGCCGGAGCCGGGCCGGGCGGCTCTCGGGTGGGTCAGCCCTTGCTGACCGCCGTCAGGATCTCCGGCAGCCGGTTCGCCGTGCGCGGGGCGGCGATCCTCAGCCCCGCCCACCCGATGAGCACCCCGTACGCGAGTCCGCCCGGCACCAGGAACCACAGCGCGTCGTGGCGGTCCGTGAGATGCATCCAGACCGTCGCCGCGATCACCGGCGACGCCAGCAGCGCGGCCGCCACCATCCCGCCGAGGATCGAGATCCAGGCCAGTCCGCCCTGCCCCGGCACCACGTTCTTGAACGCGCCCTCCTGAGGAATCGAGTACGGGAACAGCGCCGAGGCCACCGCCCCCGTCGCCAGCATCGCGCTCAGCAGGGCGAAGGACAGGCCCAGCGCCCCCGGCAGCGACCGCCAGTCACCGAGCACCGCTGCCGTCACCACGCAGACGACCAGGGTGAACGGCAGGGTGAGCAGCAGCAGGACGAACGCCCGCGCCCGCAGTTCGACGTACGCGTCACGGGGCGAGGAGATCGTCAGCGCCACCATCCAGAAGGCCGAGGTGTCCTGGCCGAACTGGTTGTACATCTGCATGCCGAGCATCCCGGCGGCGAAGCACGCGAAGTAGACCGAGCCGGTTCCCTGGACGGCGTTGAGCAGCGGCACGATCGCCCCGACCGCCAGGGCCGTCACCCAGGCCGCCTTGGTCTTCGGGTCCCGTGCCACGTACCGCAGACTGCGCTGCATCACCGTCGCCGTACGGCCCTCCGGCAGCAGCGCGGAAAGGCCGCGCCGGCCGGACTCCGCGCGGGCCGGCTCCGCCGCCGCCAGGGTGGAGCCGTCCGGCGCGGTCATCAGCGTCACCAGACTCCGCTGCCACCACCACATCAGCGCCGCCAGGGCCGCCGCCGTGACGAGGAGCTGGGCGGCGGCGATCCCGTACGCGCCGTCCGACGCCGCGTCCACCGACGCAACGGCGGAGGCGCCGGGCAGCCAGCGCACCACGCCCGCCGCCGGGTCCAGCGTGGAGAGCCCGCCGGCCCGGCCGAGCCGCTGCGCGCCGAAGTTGACGAACTGGATGCCCACCGCGATCACCAGCCCGCTGAGCACCGCGAGGTCACGGCCCTTGCGGGAGTTCAGCAGCCGTACGTTGGCCGTGGCCACCGCGCGGGACAGCGCCACGCACAGCAGCATCGTCAGCGGGACCGCGACCACCGCGAACAGCACGCCCGCCGCCCCGTGCGCGAGCGCGAGGACCGATCCGGCCACCAGGCACAGGGTGAACAGCGGGCCGATGCCGATCATCGAGGAGACCAGCAGGGCCCGGATCAGCGGCTCGGGACGCAGCGGCAGCATCACCAGCCGGGTCGGGTCGAGGGTGTCGTCCCCGCTGGGGAAGAACAGCGGCAGTACCGCCCAGCCGAGCGCCACGACACCGGTGAGCAGCACCACGACGGTGCCCGCGTGCCCGTTGCCGCGCAGCAGCACCAGGCCGAGCACCTGGCCCGCCGCGAGCAGCAGGGTGAGGACGAGGGAGGCGATGAACGCCGCCCTGCGTCCGGAGGACTGCCGCAGCCCGTTGCGCAGCAGCGTCAGCTTGAGCCGTACGAAGACCGGGGTCAGGCCCGTCGTCGGCGCGGCCGGGGCGGCCGCGGAGACCGGGGCGTCCAGCACGCTCATCGGGCGCCGCCCACGCCAGTCGAGGGAATCGCCGGCGTCCCGGCCGCCCGCGCCGACCAGTTCGAGGAAGGCGCTCTGGAGCGAGGGCGCGTCGCCGCGGACCTCCTCCAGCGTGCCGCGCGCCGTGATCCGGCCCGCCGCCATCACCGCGACCCAGTCGCACAGCGACTCGACCAGCTCCATCACATGGCTGGAGAAGACCACGGTCGCCCCGGACCGGGTGTAGCGCTCCAGCACGCCCCGGATGGTCTGCGCCGAGACCGGGTCGACGCCCTCGAACGGCTCGTCCAGGAACAGGACTTCGGGGTTGTGGAGCAGGGCCGCGGCCAGCCCGATCTTCTTCCGCATGCCGGTCGAGTAGTCCACGACCAGCTTGTGCTGCGAGCCCGCGAGGTCCAGCACGTCCAGCAGCTGGGTGGCCCGTTTGTCCACCTCGTCACCGGGAAGCCCGCGCAACCGGCCGTTGTAGGCCAGCAGTTCGCGTCCGGACAGCCGCTCGAACAGGCGCAGCCCCTCCGGCAGCACGCCGATCCGGGACTTCACCTCGACCGGGTCCGTCCACACGTCGTGGCCCGCCACCTCGATCTTCCCCCTGTCGGGCCGCAGCAGCCCGGTGACCATCGAGAGCGTCGTCGTCTTGCCCGCCCCGTTGGGCCCCACCAGACCGATGAACTTGCCCGCGGGCAGTTCCAGATCGATCCCCGCGACGGCGATCTGCTCCCCGAACCGCTTCCACAGCCCCTGGACGCGGACGGCGGGCCGCGCCTCCCGGCCGCCGCCCGCCGCGTCGTCGTCTGTCTCGGTACGCGCATCCGCCCGGTCCGGCATGGCACAGCCTTTCGATATCCCCACGTGGTGGGGACCACCCTACGAAAGGCCCCGGAAGCGGGCGCGGGCCCTACGCGGTCCGGGCGCGGGCGTCGGCGGCGTCGCGGGCGCAGGCGTACGCCAGCGGGCTGATCAACTCGCCCACCTCGGGCAGCCAGCGGTTGGCGTGGTTGGGCCTGCGGGCCCACTGCACGGCCCCCCGGCCGCCGACGCGGGTCGGCGGGGCGGCGACGTAATGGCCGTCGCCGCGGCCGGCCAGGTCGATCGCCTCGGCGTTCCAGCCGAGCCCGCGTACCAGGTCGGCGACCTTGGCGGCGGCCCCCGGCTGCACGAAGAACAGCATCCGGCGGTCGGGGGTGCGGGTGACCGGGCCGAGCGTCAGGTCCATCCGCTCCATCCGGGCCAGCGCCAGGAAGCCCGCGGACTCCGGGACCTCCAGCGCGTCGAAGGCGCGCCCGGTCGGCAGCAGCACCGAGGAGCGGGGCTGCCGCGTCCACATCCGCCGGGCCGCCGCCCCGCTGCCGGTGGCCCGGCCCGCCCAGTCCGGCCGGTCCGCGTGGGCGCCGGGCAGGGCGCAGCCGGTGTCGCCGCACGAGCACCGCTCGACGCCGCCCACCACCTCCAGCCAGGCGCCGGGGAACACGTCCCAGTGACGCTCCTCCGCATAGCGCACCGCGGCGTCGAGCAGCGGCTCGCTCCGCTGCTGGGGGACCTGCGCGGCTTCCGTGACTCCCATGGGCTCATCCACGATCAGCACAACTGCCGTCGTCACCAGGGGTTACGGCCTGGCCTGAACCGGGGACCGGCGCACCGCCCCCACACGCGGGGCGCATCGGTGCACGGACGGGGGCGCGCAGGAGGCGGGACGGCCACGTGCGGGTAACCACCCCCAGGGCCGCGGCCGGGTCCGCCCCGGACCCGTGCCGTCGTGCGACGCGCCGGGTCCGTACCGAATGCCGAAGGGATATGCGCATTTCTTGTGTATGTGCCGGGCAGTGATCCCTTCCACCGATCACTGCACATAACCGATGTTTCAGGGGGACATATGGCTGCAAGGCCTCTCGTAGCCCGCCAGCCCAACGAACGGCTCCAGACGCTCATCCAGGAGGCCGCCTGTTCCAACGCGGGCCTCGCGCGCCGCGTGAACATGGTCGGGGCCGAGCGCGGACTCGATCTGCGCTACGACAAGACCTCCGTGGCCCGCTGGTTGCGCGGACAGCAGCCGCGCGGCCGGGCGCCGGGGGTCATCGCCGAGGCCCTGGGCCGCAAGCTCGGCCGGACGGTCACGATCGACGAGATCGGCATGGCCGACGGCAAGAACCTGGCGTCCGGCGTCGGTCTCCAGTACGCGCCGACCGTCGCCGGGGCCGTCGAGCAGGTCTGCGAGCTGTGGCGCAGCGACGTGGGACGCCGCGACCTGCTGACCGGGTCGGCGGTCGCCGCGTCCGCGCTGGTCGAGCCCAGCCGGGACTGGCTGATCTCGGGCCCGGACGCGCAGGTCGAGCGGACGGCGGGGGCACGGGTCGGGATGGCCGACGTCGAGGCGGTGCGGGCGATGACCGCGTCCCTGACCGACCTCGACCACCGCTTCGGCAGCGGCCACGTGCGGCCGGTGCTCGTGCACTACCTCAACAGCGTCGTGTCCGGCCTGCTGTCGGGTTCGTACCGCGAACAGGTGGGGCGGCAGCTGTTCGCCGCGGTCGCCCGACTCACCGAGCTGGGCGGGTACATGGCCGTCGACACCGGTCAACCGGGCCTCGCCCAGCGCTACTACATCCAGGCGCTGCGGCTCGCGCAGGCGGCGGGCGACCGCGCGTACGGCGGCTACGTGCTCGCCGCGTCGATGAGCCACCTCGCCGCCCAGCTCGGCAACCCCCGCGAGATCGCCCAGCTGGCCCGCGCCGCCCAGGAAGGAGCGCGGGGGCAGGTCACGCCCCGCGCCCGCGCGATGTTCTACGCGGCGGAGGCCCGCGGCCACGCGCTGCTCGGGGACGCCCGGACCTGCCACGCGGTGGCGGGGCGCGCGGTCGCCGCGCTGGAGCAGGCCGACCCGGACACCGGTGACGACCCGGTCTGGATCCGGCACTTCGACGCGGGGTACCTCGCGGACGAACTGGCCCACTGTCACCGGGACCTGGGGCAGGCGCACGAGGCCGCACGGCGGGCCAAGGAGGCGCTGGCCGCGCTGCCGGAGACGCGTGCCCGGCGCCGGGGCATCGCCCTGGTGCTGCTGGCCTCGGCGCAGGTGCAGCAGCGCGAGGTGGAGCGGGCCTGCCACACGGGGACGAGGGCGATGGAGCTGCTGGCGACGGTGCGCTCCAGCCGGGGCGCCGAATACCTCGACGATCTCCAGCAGCGGCTCACGCCCTTCGGTGAGGAGCCCGCGGTACGGGAGTTCGGCGAGCGCCTGGAGCTCCAGCCGGCGTGAGGGGAGAGGTGGTCGCCGGCGCCGGCCGGGCCTTTAACAGCGTCGTGGGTCCGCGGGGTGTTACGCGCCCTGTGAAGGGGTGGTGCGGGGCACCACGCGCTTGGCGGAGGCGGGCGGCCACCCGATAGCGTGAGCCGACGATTCCGTAGGTTCACACGTAGGAGTCCCGGTGACGCAGAGCGGACAGGGCGAACAGGGCGGCGAGCAACAGCTCCCCGCCGCACGACCCGCGCACGAGGGTGTCGTGCTGCCCGCCGACGGCGGAGCCCCCTGGGTGCCGGGGGCGTCCGGCCAGGGCGAGCAGGCGGCGCCCGCCGGCGGGCAGCCGTGGGGGCAGCAGTGGGGTCCGCAGTCTGCCGCGCCGCAGGCGCAGCCGGGCCAGCCGCCGCCGGGGGGTTACGGCTATCCGCAGGTGCAGCCGGGTCGGCAGCCCCAAGGGGGTTACGGCTATCCGCAGCCGGGCCAGCAGCCGCCAGGGGGCTACGGTTACCCGCAGGCGCAGCCCCTCCCTCCCGCGCAGCAGTCGGGGGGCCAGGAGGCGTACGGGCGGCCGGGGGCCTCGGAGGGGTACCCGCAGCCGGGGGCGTACCAGCAGGCCCAGCAGCCTGGTGCGTACCAGCAGCCTCAGCAGCACGCCCCGCAGCCTCCGTCGCCGTACGACCCGCAGTACCCCCAGCAGCAACACCGGCACCAGCAGCACGACCCGGCGCCGTCCCAGCCGTTGCCGCACGCGCAGCCCTTGCCGCCGGAGGCCGGGACGGGCGCTCAGGGGGGTCCGGGGAGCTACGGGGGCCAGGGCGTCCGGGGCGGCCAGGGGGCTCCCGGCGGTGACGCGGACGCCACGCAGTACATCGCGCCCGTCCCCGGCGGCACCGGGCCCGTGGCGCCCCGGCCGGGCGGCGGGGACGCGGACGCGACCCAGTACATACCCCCCGTGCCCGGTGGGGCCCCGTACGGGATCAGGCCGGGCGCGCCGGAGGACCGGCAGCCGCCCGCGGAGTTCGACAACCTGTTCCGTTCGGAGGAACCGGCGGGCGCCACACAGCAGTTGCCCCAGTTCGACGCGGGCCGCCCGGCCCCGCCCCCGTACCAGCAGCAGGGTTCCCGGCCGCAGCCGCCCGGCGGCTACGACTCCGGGCTCCAGGGTTTCCAGGGCCGCGCGGAGCAGGACGGGGCGGACCAGCACGACGGTGCCCCGCCGCGCCGGCGGTCCGCGCACATCCCGCTGATCGCCGCGGTCGTCGTCGGCTGCGCGGTCATCGGACTCGGCGCGGGCGCGCTGATGAGCGGTGGCGACGGCTCCGGCGACGACAAGCAGCCGGTGGCCTCGCAGAGTTCGCAGGCCACCGCCCCCACCACCGAGGCCGCGCCGCCCGACCCGGCCAAGCCGCAGGCCGAGGCGCTGGACAAGCTGCTGGCCGACAGCAACAACAGCCGGGCAGCGGTGATCAGCGCGGTGGAGAAGATCAAGTCCTGCAAGGATCTGGACCGGGCGAACACCGATCTCCGGGGGGCCGCCCAGCAGCGCCGCGACCTGGTGACCCGGCTCGGCGGGCTGAGCGTGGACAAGCTGCCGCAGCAGGCGGAGCTGGTCGCCGCGCTGAACCGGGCCTGGAAGGCGTCGGCGGCGGCCGACGAGCACTACGCCACGTGGGCGCGGCAGGCCCAGAAGAACAAGTCCGTCTGCAAGGGCGGCCAGGCCCGGTCGACGAACGAGACGGCCAAGGCCAACCAGCAGAGCGGGGTGGCCACCCGGGCCAAGCGCGAGGCGTCGAGGCTCTGGAACACGATCGCGGGGAAGTACGGCCTCACCCAGCACGCCTACACCGAGCTCTAGGACGGGCGCGGGAGCGGGGGCGGGGCCTGACGGGCCCGCCCCCGAGCGGCCCGGCGGGCACTGCCCCCGCTCCCGTGGGGCCCGGTGGGCACCGCTTCCGCCCCGAGCGGTCCGGCGGGCACTGCTCCCGCCCCCGAGCGGTCCGGCGCCGTGCCGACGGGCGTCGCGCGCGCCGCGAGGCTGCCGTGCCGGGCCCGCGAGCCCGGCATGATCCGCGCGGGAGGTCCTAGCCGCGCGGGGCGTCCGTCAGGGCTTCCTGGACGTCGACGAAGCCCTTCTTCTGGGCGGTGAGACGGCCGTCCCGGACCACCTGGAACGTCACCTTCGTGTTGACGATGCGGGGGTAGCTCGACGTGCCGACCAGGTCCTTGAAGCGCCAGCGGAGCGTCGGGGTGAGGCCACCGGTGTCGACCTCGACGCCCCGGTTGAGGGCGGCGGTGACCCGGCCCGGCGTGACGTCCTCGTCGCCGACCGCCCGGACGGCGGCCCGCAGCGCCGTGTACGCGATCCACGTCGTCTGCACGGCGGTGTCGTCCGGGTCGATGCGGTTGTCCCCGAAGGCGTACTCCGTGACCACGTCGCGCATCTGCTTCCAGCGCGGGTTCTTCGCGTCCGGGTACCAGCCGGTGACGTACGCGCCCTCGAACGGGCTGTTCCGGCCGCCCGTGCGGTTGATGAGCGGCTGGCTGACGCTGCCGAGCACGGAGGAGATCCTGACCCGCCCGCCGTCCGGCTCCAGCCGGCGGAAGGAGTCGAAGAACGTCTCCGTACGGGCGCCGAGCACCGCCGTCACACAGCCGTCGCCGGACCGCCGCAGCGCCCGGGCGGCCTGCTCGTCGTAGGACGTGGCGTCCAGCGGGGCCACGATGTCGGTGGAGGCGGGCCGGTCGGCGGCGAGCAGCCCGTTGTTCAGGAGCGGCGGCATCCCGTCGCCGCCGATCGAGTCGGGCCGCACCAGCGAGACCCGCTCGCAGCTGCGGCCCAACTGCCGCCCGTGGCCCGCCAGCAGGGCCGGCTGGCCGCCGTTGACGGGGTACGAGACATAGCTGCTGAACTCCTCGGGGGAGGCCCCGTAGCCCCCGATGTACGGGACGCCGCCCGCCTCCAGCGCGGGCATGAAGCTCTGGCCGTGACGGCTGTACGAGCCGACGACGGCGGCCACCTTCCTCTCGACGGCCTCCCGCGCGCACCGCTCCGCGCCGATCGAGGTGTCGGCCTCGTCGCAGACGACCACCCGCAGCTCCCGGCCGTCGATGCCGCCGGTGTCGTTGACCCAGCGGGCGTACGTCTGCGCCATCGCGGGGACCCCGGCCATCTTCACCGCGTTGATGTCCTCCGAGCGGTCGGGCGCCCACGTCATCACCGTGACGGGCTCCCTGGATCCCCCCGAGGCTCCAGGGAGCACGCCACACCCGGACAGCAGCACCGCCGTCGCCGTCGCGCTGATGACGCCCGGCAAGGGGCGGGTGAAGGTGGGGCGTCGCCGTCCGGTCATGGACCACGACTGTTCCGCCTCGCGGGTAACGGCGTGGTGTGCGACCCTCAACGCTCGGTGACGGCGAGGTGAATTGCGGGGGCCTGTGCGGAGGTGCGGTGAAGGAACGTACGATCGACGACCGTGCAGCAAGGTTCGGAGAACTCTTCCCGTCGCGGCCGTCGCTCCTCCACCATGGGCGGCATGCCGCTCACTGACATGCCGTGGTGGCGCTGGCGCACCAACGTGCGCTCGGCGCTGCACATGCTCTCCGACCCCGCCTTCCACCGCGAGTGCTGGCTGACCGGCCAGGAAGGGTACGGGGACGTCACCGACGCCGTGTACCGGCTGGTCGAGGACACCTGGCTCGACAACTGGTCCGCCGAGAAGTACATCGGCACCATATTCAGGGACTCCGCCGAGGCCGCCGCCGTGGACGCCGCCGCCCTCCGGGTGCTGCGGATCATGCACCAGGTCGGCGCGGACGCCCCCGTCTCCGCCTATCTGGAGCACCACGGATGGGCCGAGGCCGTCCACGCGGCGCGCGAGGCCCATGTGATGCTCGCCACCAACGACGCGGACAACCCGGACATACCGCCGCACTCGCTGGACGTCATCCGCATCATGACCAGGGCCGCCTAGCCTCCGTGGGGTGTGGCACCCTACGGGGATGACCGTGCCGCAGCCCGCCCCCTCCGTCGCCCCCTCGGACGCCGCCGCCGCGACCGAGCAGTACGTCCTCACGCTCTCCTGCCCGGACAAACAGGGCATCGTGCACGCCGTGTCGAGCTACCTCTTCATGACCGGCTGCAACATCGAGGACAGCCAGCAGTTCGGGGACCACGACACGGGTCTGTTCTTCATGCGCGTCCACTTCTCGGCGGACGCCGGCGTCACGGTGGACAAGCTGCGCGCCAGCTTCGCCGCGATCGGGGACGCCTTCGGGATGGAGTGGCAGATCCACCGGTCGGCGGAGCGCATGCGGATCGTGCTCATGGTCAGCAGGTTCGGCCACTGCCTCAACGACCTCCTGTTCCGCTCGCGCACCGGCGCGCTGCCGGTCGAGATCGCGGCCGTCGTCTCCAACCACACGGACTTCGCCGAGCTCGTCGCCTCGTACGGCATCCCCTTCCGGCACCTCCCGGTGACCAAGGAGAACAAGCCGGAGGCGGAGGCGGCGCTGCTGGAGCTGGTCCGTGAGGAGGACGTCGAGCTGGTCGTCCTGGCCCGCTACATGCAGGTGCTCTCCGACGACCTGTGCAAGCGGCTCAGCGGCCGGATCATCAACATCCACCACTCGTTCCTGCCGAGCTTCAAGGGCGCCAAGCCCTACCACCAGGCGCACGCGCGCGGGGTGAAGCTGATCGGCGCGACCGCCCACTACGTCACCGCCGACCTCGACGAGGGCCCGATCATCGAGCAGGAGGTCGAGCGCGTCGGCCACGAGGTGACCCCGGACCAGCTGGTCGCCATCGGCCGGGACGTCGAGTGCCAGGCGCTGGCGCGTGCGGTGAAGTGGCACGCGGAGCGGCGCATCCTGCTCAACGGCCGCCGTACGGTCGTCTTCGCGTAGCGCTCCGGCCGGGCTCTACAGCCGGCTGAGCGAGGCCGTCGCGAACAGCACGTCGCGGATGGCCTCCCGGTCGCCCTCCTGGCCCGCCGCCGCGTCCACCGGCGAGATGTGGCCCGCGAGGAGCCGGCAGAACTCCACGCCGTCCAGGGCCACCTGCGCCACCGCGCGGTCCCGCGAGCCGAGGGCGGCCGGTGAGTCCAGGGCGATGTACCAGTCGCCTCCGCCGTGGCCCTCGATCTCCAGATGGAGCGAGCGGCCCGGCTCCCCGGCCGTGACCAGGTCCCGCGCGGGCCCGGCCAGCCCGGCGCGGCGGCGTGCCGCGACGGCGGCCGGGAGCATCCGGGCCGCCAGGTCGATCATCAGGTGCAGGTGGGCCGGCGACGGGGCGGAGTACGGGTAGTCGACCGCGTCGGCGATGTCCCCGCCGTGCACCCAGCACTCGAAGGCCCGGTCCACGGCGGCGTCCTGGAGCGGCAGGGCGAAGGCCCCGTAGGAGACGGTGGTCTCGGTGCCGTTCCGCTCGGCGAAGGAGGCCGTGCGGATCACCTCGTGGCTCTGCGCCCGCCAGGGCTCGCGGACGGCCCGCGTGGGCGGCGGTCCCATCGCGGACCAGTACGCCTCGGTGCGTGCGGTCGGGTCCGGCGGCGTCCGGCCGCCGCCGAGCGGGTCGTCGAGGCCGAGCGCGGCGGACAGCAGCCCGTCGACCGCCGTCAGGTGGCGGATCACCCCGGCGACCGTGGTGCTGCGCTCGGCCTCGCGCTCCTTCTCGAACCACCGCAGCCGCACCGGCGCGTGCCAGTCGGCGTCCCCGATGTCGCGCAGCAGCGCGTCGAGACGGGCGGTCTCGGCGTCGTACGGGGCGGCCCACTCCGGTATCGGGATCAGGGCGGGCCTGCGGCTCAGGCAGCCGTCCACCACGCGGGAGCGCAGGGCGGGGTCGAGGTCCAGGGAGCCGTCGCTGTGCAGCAGCCCCACCGCCTGTCGCAGCCGCACCGCCTCGCCCGCGCACGGGGCGCATACGGTGAGGTGGTCCTCCACGGCGGCGGTCTCCTCGGCCGAGCACACGGACAGCGCCCAGGCGCCGAGGAGGGCCTGGAGATCGCGGTGGGGGAGGACCGGCCCGGTGGTCATGAACGGCTGCGGTACGCGCTCCGGCGGGGGCCCCGCCGCAACGTCGTCCGGACCGGGCGCCCGCAGGGCACGGCGGGCCTCGCGCCGGTGTCCCTCGGCCGCGTCCATGGCGGAGGCCTCCTGCGAGGTGGTGACGTCCGAAGCCTCCGGATCGACCGGCGCGGGTGTGTCCGACACGGTCCCGTCCGAGGCGTCCCGGCCCGAGGCGTCCCGGCGGGCCTGCGCGGGCTCGTCCGGAGCGGCCTGTTCCGGCACGGCCTCGTCGGGGGTGCCTGCGCCTGGCGGCGGCAGGGGAGGGAGCGGTACGGACGCCAGGTCGAGGTCGTCCGCCGCCCCGCGGGGGCCCGGTATCCGGCGGGCGCCGCGGACGCCTTCGTCGTCGCCTTCGCTCGCGCGCCCGTCGCCGCTCACCGGATCCGTCCGTAACCGGGTGGCGCGGACCCTTCGAGCGGGCGGGCGTTCGCCGTGGAGAGCAGCTGGAGTCCGAGGCGGAGCCGGCGGCGCGCCTCGTCCTCGGTGACCCCGAGCTCGGCGGCGGCCTGCCGGTAGTCACGGCGGTCGACGTACGCCAGCTTCAGGGCCTGCCGCAGCGGTGCGGGCATGGAGGCGACGATGTAGTCGGCACGGGCCGCGGCCGTGGCGTTGCGCACCCGCTGTTCCACCTCGTCGGGGTCGGGCGCCGTGTCCTCGCCGTGCTCCGCCGCGTAGGAGGTGGCCGCGGAGGTGCGCAGACGCCGGACCGACCGGCGGTGGGTGAGGTGGGCCACCCAGGCACGCATCGAGCCCTGCTTCGGGTCGTACTCCTCGGGGCTCTCCCAGATCTGGGCGAAGACCTCGCGGGTCACCAGGCCGGCCGCGTCCTCGTCGTCCAGCATGAGGTGCGCCTGGCTGTGGACGAGCGCGGCGAACCGGTCGTACAGCTCACCGAGCGCCGCCGCCTCCCCGCGGGCCAGCCTCTGCTGCATCCTGCGGTCCCAGCGGGGTGCCGTGTCCTTCGCCATGAACCCCCCAGCCCCCGGCCTGTCGCCCAGCTCCGTGATCCATCCTGCCCGTGCCCGTGCGGACCGAATGTAGTCCGCCGGGCGAACGGCGCACGCGGCTTTGCCCTATCCGTCCCACTGCCGCATATGGCCGACGACGGTAGTCGATTTTCGGCCGGGATGCCTCCTCGGCCGTTCTGATCAGCGAAAACGGGCCGAAGTGCGCCTTACCGCCGGAAACCTCCTGGGCCTCTGCGGGCGTGTCGGTGTTTCATGGGGGTGCGGTTGGGCAGCCGCGAGGAGGAACGGCAACTTCCGGATCATCTCCGGAAGCCCCGGAACGAGAGGTCCAGTCGCGTGACGCTCACTGTGGACGAGGCGGAGCAGGGCTCCTGGACCGTGCTGCGCATGAGCGGCGAACTGGATCTGGTGTCCTCACCCGTCGTACGGCAGTCCGTCCACGACGCGGTGGCGGAGGGCCGTCACGATGTGGTGCTGGATCTGTCCGAGGTGTTCTTCTGCGACTCCAGCGGCGTCGGCGTGCTGATCGCGTCGCGCCGCCTGATGAAGTCCTGCGGCGGCCGGCTGCGGCTGATCCTCCCGGCGCGGGGCGCGGAGGACGGCTCGCACGTCAACAAGGTGCTCGGCGCCCTCGGCGTGCGCCGTCTCTTCGACGTCTACCCGGACGCCCGGTCCGCTGCCGACGAGGAGTGCAGGCCGCTGAGCGCCTGACCACCGCCGGCCGGCCGGCGGGGCGGTCGTCAGTCGGTCGAGAAGGCCCGGAAGACGCCGACCTCCGTCGCGGAGACGGCGATGACGCCGCAGTCCATGACGTGACCGGTGAACCCCTCGTACACCCCGTCCCGGTGGAACATGTCGACGTGCGGGTCGGTGCGGGCCGTCACCGCGTCGGTGAACAGGACGGCGTCCGCCCCGAACCTTCCCGGGAGCACTCCCGCGGCGGAGATCCGCCGCGACCAGCCACGCGGGTCTCCCGTCGTCAGGCGCATGACGTCGAGGGCGTCCAGCCGCCGGTCATCGCGCCGCCGGGCACCCACGGCGGCGAACATTCCTTCGCCGAAGAGGGCGCTGAGGGAGCGGCTCCACGCGGCGGCGGCGTCGGTATCGGTGCGCGTCATGGGCCGTACCTCGGTTTCCGTGGCGGTGAGCGGGGCCGCGCCGCCGGCTCGGCGGGCCCGGTGATGCGAGGTTGTCACAGAGGATGCGCTCCGCGGTGACACGTGGGGGCTCCGGGCGACGTACGCTCCCCGCATGGACAGCGCAGAGTACGAGCGCAAGATCGCGCACCGCTTCGCCGCCTTCGACCAGGACGGCAACGGCTACATCGATCGCGCCGATTTCAACGCCGCGGCCGCCCGTCTGCTCACCGAGTTCGGTACGACGGCCCGCTGCGACAAGGGGCAGGCTCTCTACACCGGCGCCGAGGCCTTCTGGCAGGGCATGGCGGGGATCGCCGATGTGGACGGGGACCAGCGGGTCACCCGTGAGGAGTTCGTGGGCGGGGCGGTGAAGCGGCTCCGGGACAGTCCCGAGCGGTTCGCCGAGATCGCCCGTCCCTTCCTGCGGGCGGCCATCGCGGTCGCCGACGGGGGGAACGACGGCAGAGCGGCGGTGGCAGACGTGGAGCGGGCGCTCCGGGTCCTCGGGGCCAGCGCCGAGATCGCGGGCGTCGCCGCCCAGAGCCTGGACACGGACCGGGACGGCAAGGTCGCGGAGAGCGATGTGGTGGCGGCGTTCGCCGTGTACTTCACGGTGATCGAGCCCGACGCGTAGTCACCGGTCAGGGTGTTACGGGGGCGGCGACCGTCCCCGTGCCGCCGTCCGTACGCTCCGTGGACCCGCTCGCCCCGCCGCATCCCCCGCCGGCGGGGGAGCCCGGCCCCGCGGCCCCGGACCGCACCGTACGCCGGGGCCGGTGTCCGGCTGCCCCGCGCGGGCGCGCACTCTGGCGTACGCGGGGCGGCTCCGGTACGAGACCGCGCCCCTCGCGCCACCGAACCACCCCGCAACGCCACCCGGACCGCCGGTACGGCCGTTCAACACGCCGGGCGGCGCCAGGAGTTCGGATCGGTCATCGGAGCGTTCCGGGCGGTCGAACACCGCTGCGCCGACCCGCCCGCCGCCACCGGACCGGCCCGTGCCGCCGGGGGCGGGGCCGCCGCTACCGGGGGGCGCGGTGAGGGCCGCGGCGGCCGTGCCGCCCGGCGGCGAGGCCGCCGTCCGCGCCGCCCGTGACCGCCTCCGGAGCCACGGCGGGCAGGGCTTCACCTGGGAGGCAGATGTTCACCTCCCTCCGGAACGCGCCCGGTTCCGGGCTGCGGGCGGCCCACGAGGACCCGCGCGGAGGGGGAGCCGGCCGCCGGACCGGGAGGCCGCGCGGCCGCGTTCCGGCAGCTCGACGGCGTACCGTCCGGGAAATCCGCAGGCTGGGGCCGGAGCGTGACGCAGCGCATCCGCCCGGTGCCGATACCGCCTTGTGCCCTTCGCCTGATTCGTCACCGGGTGGAGTCGGGGCCCGGCTCGGGTACGCTCCGTGGGATGCGAGTGGTTCTGGAACCGGGCGATCCGGGGGCGGCCTGTGCGGCGGCTCCGGTCCTGGGCGAGGGCTCTCGCCGGAGCTGTGCCGGGCCTGCCCGAAGAGCGTTTCCCGCGGTCTCTGCGCGCTCCTGTTCGACTCCCCGCAGCGTGCGTCGCACAGTATGCACCACGCGTACTCCTTCGCGCTGGAATATGCCCGAAGCGCTTGTTGCGGTGACTGTACGTCAACCATGCTGTCGCGTAAGGGAATCACGTTCCGTGACCCTGAGGAGGCGCGAGGCGATGTGTCCGCCGGTTCGGATGGTGTGAGCGGTGCAGGTGCTTCAGGTTCAGCTGGAGGTCGGTCCGGATCCCGCAGAGGTGGGGCGGGCCCGTCGGTGGGCGCGGTCGCGTCTGGCCGGGTCCGGGATAGGGGAGGACGAGCCGCTCGCCGAGACGCTCATCCTGCTGATCTCGGAGCTGGTCACCAACGCCGTCGTCCACACGGGATGTCCCGCCGTGCTGCGGATGCTCTTCGGCTCCACCGGGGCGTCCGGCGGGGCCGGGACGGTCCGGGTCGAGGTCGCGGACGCCAGTGACCGCCCGCCGCTCCAGCGGCACGCGGAGGGCGAGGACACGAACGGCCGGGGCCTGGAACTGGTGGATGGGCTCGCGGACCGCTGGGGCTGGCTGCCGGAGGGGCGCGGGAAGCAGATCTGGTGCGAGGTGGACCGCGGCGGCCCGGTGCGGGTGCCGGGCCCGCCCCCGGTCGTCGGCGCGGGTGGTCGGGCGGGCGAGTCCTGCGAGCCGCCCGTGTGCCTGTTCACCGACAACCTGGCTTGAGCCTTCGGGGGTGCCGGGCGAACTGCCTCCCGTCTCCGGTCCGTTGACCGGGACGGGTTCCGCACCCCGCCCGGCCGCACGAGGCCGGACCCGGCGACCGGCCGGACCCCGGGGTGAGGCCCGGACCCGGCGACCGGCCGGACCCCGGGCGCCGGGGGTCCGACGACCGGCCGGACCCCGGGGCCGGGGTCCGGCCGGTCGGCCGATCAGGCCGTGGTCTCCGCCGAGGTGCGGAACGTGCGCCGGTAGACGGTCGGCGGCACGCCCAGGGCAGCCTGGAGGTGCTGGCGCAGCGAGGTCGCCGTGCCGAAGCCCGCGTCGCGGGCCACCTGGTCGATGGAGAGGTCCGTCGACTCCAGCAGGTGCCGCGCCCGCTCCACCCGTTGTCGGGTGAGCCACTGGCCAGGGCTGATCCCGACCTCCTCACGGAAGCGGCGCGTGAACGTCCGTACGCTCATCGCCTCCTGCTCCGCCATGTCCTTCAGCAGGATCGGCCGCTCCAGCCGGGCCAGTGCCCAGGATCTGGCGGTGGTGGTGGACGCGAACCGCGGCTCGGGGAGCGGGCGTTGTATGTACTGGGCCTGCCCGCCGTCCCGGTGCGGGGGGACGACGGTGCGCCGGGCGATCTCGTTCGCCACGGCCGTCCCGTGGTCGCGCCGCACCAGATGCAGGCAGAGGTCGATCCCGGCGGCGACCCCGGCCGAGCTCAGCACGTCGCCGTCGTCGATGAACAGGACGTCCGGGTCCACCCGGACCCGCGGGAACGTCCGCTGGAAGTGGTCGGCGCAGGACCAGTGCGTGGTGGCGGGCCGGCCGTCGAGATACCCGGCCGCCGCGAGGACGTAGCTCCCGGTGCAGATGGAGACCATCCGCGTGCCGGGCCGGACCAGGGCGAACGCGGCGGTCAGCTCCTCGGTGAGCCGGCCCTCCTCGAAGACCGGGCCCAGTTCGTAGGAGGCGGGGACGACCACCGTGTCGGCGGTGGCCAGCGCCTCGGGCCCGTGCTCCACGAGGATCGAGAAGTCCGCGTCGGTCCGGACCGGGCCCGGCGGGCGGACCGAGCAGGTCACCACGTCGTACAGCTTCCCGGCGGCGCGACCCGGCGCGGCGCCGAAGGACCGGCCGAAGATCCGCTGGGGGATGCCCAGTTCGAAGGGGAGCAGTCCGTCAAGGGCCAGGACGACGACGCGGTGCGGCACGACGGCCTCCTCGAAGAGCACGGATAAATCCCGTAGTGGTATAGACCATGAGCTGATACAGGTTAGCGATGTGATGGAGAAGCCGACAGAGCCCGCGCCCCTTTCCGACGCCGCGTGCGACACCCGTACGTCCCCGGACCCGAGGCGGAGTCCGGCCCCGGCCTCGGCCCCGGGGCGGAGTCCGCGGTCGAGTTCGCGCCCGGCCCCGGCCCCGCGCGGGCCGCACGGCCTGTCCGCCGCGCCTCCGGGGCCGCCCGTCGCCGCCCCCGGCCCCGCCCTGCCGCCGCTCGGCCCGGACCGGCCCGGTGGCGCGGGGCTCTGGAACCGCAACTTCCGCTACTTCTTCGTGGCCCGTACGGTCGCGCTCTTCGGTGACGGCATGATCCCGGTGGCCCTCACCGCCGGGCTGCTGGGCGCGGGGCGGCCCGCCTCGTCGGTCGGCTTCGCGCTCGCCGCCTGGATGGGGCCGCTCGCGGTGTTCGTCCTGTTCGGCGGAGTCCTCGCGGACCGGTTCACCCCGCGCCGCATGATGATCATCGCCGACGTCCTGCGATGGGGCGGCGCCGCCGTCCTGGCCGTCGCCTTTGCGACCGGCAACCCGCCCCTGTGGGTGGTGTACGCGCTCAGCTCGGTGGCCGGCGTCGGCGCGGCGCTCTTCCAGCCCGGCGTCGCCTCGACCGTGCCGCGCGTCTCGGCCGATGTCCAGCGCGCCAATGCCGTCCTGCGGGTCTCCGAGGCGCTGATGGCCATGGCGGGCCCGGCGTTCGCGGGGGCGCTCGTGGGGATCGCCAGCGCCGGGGCGGTCTACGCGGCGAACGCGACCACCTTCGCCGTCTCCGGGATCTGCCTCTTCCTGATGCGGCTGGCTCCGGCCCCGCACGACGACGCGGCACGCGGCACGTTCGTCGCCGAACTGGTGGACGGCTGGCGGGAGTTCCGGGCCCGGTCCTGGCTGTGGGGCGTGATCGCGGTCTGGACGGTGTACGGCTTCGCGGTCCTCGGCCCGATGCTCCCGCTGACCGCCGTCCTGGTCACCGAGGGGCACGGCTCGGGGGCGTACGGGATGCTGATGGCGGTGAACGGCGCGGGCAGCGTCGTCGGCGGCCTCCTCGCCCTGCGGCTGCGCCCGGCCCACCCGTTGGCGGCGGGGGCGGTCGCGCTGCCGCTGGTGGCGGTGAGCCTGCTGGTGCTGGCACTGGGGATGCCGCTGCCGGTGCTGGCGGCGGGACAGCTCCTGGCGGGCGGGGCGGCCGCGTTCTGGCTGGTGATGTGGTCCACGACGGTCCAGACGCACGTCCCGCCGGAGGCCCTGAACCGGCTGCACGCCTACGATGTGGCGGGCTCGCTCCTGATGGTCGCGGCGGGCCGTGCCCTGGCCGGCCCGGTGGCCGAGGCGGTGGGTGCGCCGGAGCTGCTGGTGGCGGCGGCCGTGGTCAACATGGGGGTCGTGGTGGTGCTGCTGGGGGCCCGGCCGATCCGGCGGCTGAAGCGGGCGGGGCTCGCGTGAGGGCCCGTACGTGCCGGAGGCGCGAGGCCGGGGGCGGCACGGTCGGGCCGGGTGCGCCCGCGGCGCTGATCCCCGGAGCCCGTACGGTCCGGGTCCGGGTGCTCGCGGCGGTGGCGGCCGTCGTCACCGTCGCCGCGGGTCTCGCCGTGCGCGCCGGGGCGGACGGGGCCTTCGCCAAGTGCGCGGGGAGCGCGCTCTACACGGTGCTGCTCTGCACGCTCGTCACCCTCTGCGCGCCCCGCGCGCGGCCCCTCGTGGTGGCCTCCACGGCACTGGGCCTGAGTTGGGCGGTGGAGTTCGCCCAGCTCACCGGCGTACCGGCGGAGCTGTCGGCGCACAGCGCGGCGGCCCGCCTGGTGCTCGGCTCGACCTTCAACGCCCCGGACCTGTTCTGGTACGCGGTGGGCGCTGCGGCCGCCGGGTCCGTCCACGCGGGGGCCCGGCGGCGTGCCACCGCCTCTTCCGCCGTGTACCCCCGGCCCCGCTGACCGCTTCCTCGGCCGGGGCCGGCCCTCCGCCCCGCTGACCGCTTCGTCGGCGGAGCCCCCCGGCCCGGCTGACCGCTTCGTCGGCGCAGCCCGCCCCCGTCCCCGGCCCGGCCGACCGGCCGACGGGCTGTCACAGGCGGGACATCGGCCTCCGTGCGCCGGGTGATGGCCCGATCCCTGCGAACCATGTCCTTCCGGCCACTCGTGGCGTACGCCTCGGGCCAAGAAGCTGGTCCACGTGACCGAGACCCTGGAGAGCGCCACCCACGACGCCCGGCCGCCCCGCGACGGGCGTCGCCCGCCCCGTGTCCACCGGGCGTGGATCGTCGCGGCCGTCACCTTCGTGACGATCATCGGCGGGGCGGCCTTCAACTCCCTTCCCGGACTGCTGATCAACCCGCTCCACACCGCGTTCGGCTGGTCCCGTGGCGAGATCGGGTTCGCGGTCTCCATCAACATGGCCCTGTACGGGCTGACCGCGCCGTTCGCGGCCGCGCTCATGGACCGCTTCGGCATCCGGCGGGTCGTGGCGAGCGCGCTCACCCTGGTGGCGGCCGGGGCGCTGGCCAGTGTCTGGATGACGGCGTCCTGGCAACTGATGCTGTACTGGGGCCTGTTGGCGGGGCTCGGCACCGGGTCCATGGCGATGGCGTTCGCCGCGACCGTCACCCAGCGCTGGTTCACGGCCCGGCGGGGCTTGGTCACCGGTGTGCTCACCGCCGCCGGGGCCTCCGGGCAGCTGGTCTTCCTCCCGTTCTGCGCCTGGATCATCGACGAACACGGCTGGCGGCCCGCCTCGGTCACCACCGCCTTCGCCGCGCTCGTCGTCGTCCCGTTCGTGTGGCTCCTGATGCGGGACCACCCGGCCGACGTGGGACTCGCCCCGTACGGCGGCACGTACGTGCCGAAGCCCGCCCCCGCTCGCGGCGCCGCCCGGCGGACGGTGCGGGTCCTGCTCGACGCGGCCCGCACCGGGCCGTTCTGGTTGCTGGCGGGCACCTTCGCCATCTGCGGGGCTTCCACCAACGGCCTGATCCGCACCCACTTCGTGCCGTCCGCCCACGACCACGGCATGCCCATCACGGCGGCGGCCTCGCTGCTCGCGGTCATCGGGGTCTTCGACGTCATCGGCACGATCTTCTCCGGCTGGCTCACCGACCGCTTCGACGCGCGCAGGCTGCTCGCCGTGTACTACGCGCTGCGCGGGATCTCGCTGCTCTTCCTGCCGATGCTGATGGCCCCGGACGTACGGCCGCCGATGATCTTCTTCATCGTCTTCTACGGCCTCGACTGGGTCGCCACGGTCCCGCCGACGCTGGCGCTCTGCCGCGAGCAGTACGGCGAGGACAGTGCGATCGTCTTCGGCTGGGTGCTGGCCTCGCACCAGGTGGGCGCGGCGGTGGTCGCGTTCCTCGGCGGGGTCGCGCGGGACGTGTTCGGCAGCTACGACGTGGTCTGGTACGCGTCGGGGGCGCTGTGCGCGATGGCGGCCCTGATGGCGCTGGTGATCCGGCGGGCGCGAGTGCCGCGTGTCGGGGCGGTCGGCTGAACGGCCGTACGCCGGGGTGGGCTGCCGGGCCGGCCGGCCGCGGGGGCGTGCCGGCCGCGGGGGCCTGGTGGCCGCGCGAGGGGTCGGCGGGCCGGACCGGGCCGCTCGCGGTCATGGAGGGGGTGTTCCGTGCCGTAGGGTGGGGTTCACCGACGCGGGGTGGAGCAGCTCGGTAGCTCGCTGGGCTCATAACCCAGAGGTCGCAGGTTCAAATCCTGTCCCCGCTACTGATGATCACGAAGAGGCCCGGATCCCGAGGATCCGGGCCTCTTCGTGTGCCCGGTCCCCGCCCCTGCCGGACGCTCGGACATCTCTCCCGGACGCTGAGCCATGGGCCGGGGCCTCCCGCCGCGTGAGGCTGGTGCCATGACTACTCCGGATACGCGTACCGATACGACCCCGACGCGGGGCCCCGTCCTCGTGATCGGCGGCACCGGCAAGACCGGCCGCCGGGTGGTGGCCCGACTCCGCGAGCTGGGGGTGGAGACCCGCGCGGCCTCGCGGTCCGGGGAGACCCGGTTCGACTGGGCGGAGCCCGCCACCTGGGGTCCCGCCCTGGACGGGGCCGCCGCCGTCTACATCGTCCCGCTCGACACCTCGCCCTCCCCGACCCCCCCTCTCGTCGAGCGGGCCGTGGCGAGCGGGGTGCGCCGCCTCGTGCTGCTCTCGGCCCGCGGCGTGGACGTGCCCGGCTACTTCGGGCCCGGCCACGACGTCGGCGGGCCGCACGGCGAGGGCGAGCGGGCCGTGCGCGCCTCCGGGCTGGAGTGGACGATCCTGCGGCCGGGCTGGTTCGCCCAGAACTTCAGCGAGGGCGTCTTCCTCGACGGCGTACGCTCCGGCGAACTGGCCCTGCCCACCGGGGACGGGAAGGCCGCGTTCGTGGACGCCGACGACATCGCGGCGGTGGCGGTCGCCGCCCTGACCGAGGACGGCCACGCGGGTCAGGAGTACGGGCTCTCCGGCCCGCGCGCCCTGGGTATCGCCGACGTCCTGGACGAGATCGCGAAGGCGACCGGGAAGCGCGCCGCGTACGTGCCCGTCGATCCCTCCGTCTTCCGGGCCGGGCTCGTCGAGGGCCAGGGCTTCACGGACGAGGAGGCCGGCCTCTGGACCGACGCCCTGATCCCGATCACGACGAGTCAGGAGGCACCGGTGCTGGACGGGGTGCGCCGGGCGCTCGGCCGGGAGCCGCGTGACATCGCGGACGTCGTCCGGGAGGCGGCGGCGCGGGGCGTCTGGGGCTGAGGGGCGCGGCCGGGGCCGGGGGAGCGGTTCATCCCGCAGGGGCTGGGCCGGGCCGGGACGAGCAGGGGGACGGCTCACGCCGCAAGGGGCGGCTCACGCCCCGAGGGCGGCTCACCCCGGCGGCTCACCCCGCCGGGGCGGCCGTCCCCACCGTCCCGGATGCCGTCGCGGCCTCCCGCCGGTACGCGCTCGGGCTCTCTCCGCGCAGCCGCTTGAACGCCGCGCTGAAGCCGAACGCGTCCGCGTACCCCACCCGGCGGGCCACGGCCGCGACGGTCAGCTCCGGGCGGGTCAGCAGATCGGCCGCCAGCGTCATCCGCCACTCGGTCAGATAGGCCACCGGCCCGTCCCCGACGAGTTCGGTGAACCGCTTCGCCAGGGTCGTCCGGGACACGCCCGCCCGGCCCGCCAGCTCCGCCGTCGTCCAGGGGTGCGCCGGGTCCTCGTGGATCGCCCGCAGGGCCGGTCCGGCGACCTCGTCGCCGAGGGCCCCGTACCAGCCGGGCGGATTCGCCTCGGGCCGGTCGAACCAGTCCCGCAGCGTGCACACCAGCATCCAGTCGAGCAGCCGGTCGAGCACGATCTGGTCGCCCGGCCGGCCCCGGCCGATCTGGGTCTCCAGGTAGCCGCGCAGCGGCGCGCAGTCCTCCTCGTCGGGGACCACGAGCGCCGGCGGGAGCGCCCGCAGGAGCCGCTGCGGCACGTGCGCCTGTACGTCGTAGGTGGCGGCCAGCAGCACGGTGGGGGAGTCGAGTTCGGGGCCGCCGTCCGGCGCGACGGCGACGGAGCCGGTGCCGGTGGCGTCCTGGAGGTGTCCCCGGTGCACCTCCCGGACGTCACCGGCCCGGCCCGCCCCCGTACCGTCCGCAGGGTCGTCGGTGAAGACGAACGGGGCCGGGCCCCGCACGATCGCTCCGTCGCCGACCTCCACCCGCAGCGGCTCGCCGCCCTCCGGGACGATCCACCCCGCACCGCGCAGCGGCAGACACAGGGTCAGGTACGCCCCGTCCGTGAACCGCAGGGTCCACGGCGCGGTCAGCACCGACCGCCCGAACACCGCGCCCCGGCCCCGCACGCCCCGCAACAGTTCGTCGAACACGTCCATGGCGCCCAGCCTAGGCAGAGCGCCGGCCGCCCCGACGCCGCGCGGACCGGCCGGACGGGGTTACGACAGGTGCGCGAGCTGCCCCACCTGGTAGCCGCCCGCAGGCTGCTGGAGGATGACGTTCAGCCGGTTGAAGGTGTTGATCAGCGCGATCAGGGAGACCAGGGCGAGGAGCTGCTCCTCGTCGTAGTGCTCGGCCGCGTTCGCCCAGACCTCGTCCGGGACCCCGCCCGCCGCGTCCGCGATGCGGGTGCCCTGCTCCGTCAGCTCCAGCGCCGCGCGCTCGGCGTCGGTGAAGACGGTGGCCTCCCGCCAGGCGGCGATCAGGTGGAGGCGCAACGCGGTCTCCCCGGCCGCCGCGGCTTCCTTGGTGTGCATGTCCAGGCAGCCGCCGCAGCCGTTGATCTGGCTGGCGCGGATCTTCACCAGCTCCTGCGTCGCGGCGGGCAGTCCCGTGCCCTCGACCACCTTCCCGGCGGCGACCAGATGCTTGACGAGCTTCCCCGTCACGGGGCTGGCGAAGGCGTTGAGGCGGGCGTTCATGGTGTGCTCCTCTGCGATGTCGTCCGTGGTTGCACACACAGGACGGGGCAGGGCTCCGCGATGTGACATCCGGCGGAGTGGCGGGCGTCACACCAGGGGTGCGGGGCTTCACCCGCGTCGGCTCGCCCGCGCCTCCTCCCGCGCGATCCGGCGGCCGATCTTCTCGGCGTCGCGGGCCATTTCGCGGAGCATCCCGCTGATGGGGTTGGTGAACCCGGTGAAGTAGAGCCCCGGCGCCGACGCGGGCGAGCGGTCGCCGCGGACGACCGGGCGGCCCCGCCCGTCCAGGACGCCGAGATGGCCGAGCAGCGGCTCCAGGGCCCGGTCGTAGCCGGTGGCGGCGATGACGGTGTCCGGGGTGAGCCGGGTTCCGTCCGCCAGCACCACCGTGTCCCCGTCGAACGAGGCGACCGCCGCCACCGGAGTCACCCGGCCGGACCGCACCGCGTCGATCAGCCCCACGTCCTGGACCGGGATCGCGCCCTGGCGGGCGCGGGAGGCCAGGCCGCTGTCGGGGCGCGGGAGGCCCCGGGCGGTCAGGTCGGGCACGGCGATCCGGGACAGCACGGCCGCCGGGCGGTCCACGAGCCGTACCGGCAGACGGCGGACCAGGATGCCGGTGGCCTGGGCCGGCCAGCCCGCGGTGGAGCGGCGCACGATGTGCGGGGCGGTGCGCACCGCGATCCGCACGCGGGAGGCCCCGCCCTCCGCCAGGTCCGCCGCGATCTCCGCGCCCGTGTTGCCGATGCCGACGACGAGGACGTCCTGGTCCGCGTACGGGGCGGGGTTGCGGTACCGCGCCGCGTGCAGCAGCTCGCCCGTGTACGTGTCGCGGCCCGGCCAGTCGGGGATGCGCGGGGTGTGGTTGAACCCGGTGGCGACGACGACCGCCCGGCCGCGCAGAACCCGCCCGCCGGTCGCGGTGAGCCGCCAGTCCCCGGAGCCGTCGGGGGCCGGGTCGATCCGGGTCACCTCGACGCCGGTCACCACCTCCAGCTCGTGGTGCTCGGTGTACTTCTCCAGGTACCGCACCATGTCGTCCCGGCCCACCCAACGCCCGAACCCGCGCGGCATCCTCAGCCCCGGCAGCGCCGACCAGCGCCGGGTGGTGTGCAGACGCAGCCGGTCGTAGTGGCCGCGCCAGGACGCGCCGACCCGGTCCGCCTTCTCCAGGACCACCGCCCGTACGCCCCGTGCGCGCAGCGCGGCGGCGGTGGAAAGGCCGCCAGGACCTCCGCCGACGACGTAGACGGGGCGGTCGTCCGTGCGGTCGGTGAGGGCGACGGCGCGACTGCCTGCGGGGGAGGGGCTGTTGGGCATGGTTCGGAGCGTAATCGTCCGCTCTGTTGATGGGTCTCGGTCAAGAGGGAAATCGATTGCGAATTGATCACGAGGGGGCGGGGTGCGGGGGCGGACCGGTGCCGCCCGAGCTGATGCATCGTCAGGTGCGGGCGGTCGCAGGCGGCCACCCGAACGAATTCCGGCCGTACCGGTCAGGGCCAGAGCAGTTCGCGGGTCCAGCCGCCGTCCGTCCCGCCCCTGGTGCGGCGGTACCGGAGGCGGATGTGGCGGCGGTGGGCGTCGCCCTGGAAGAACTCGGCCTCGGCCGGCTCGACCACGTACCGGGTCCAGGTCGGGGCCTCCGCGTCCGGCTCCGCCGTCGCCCGCTCGCGGGCCGCGTCCGCCGCCCGGTGCAGCTCCGCCACCGAGCCGACCACCTCGCTCTGCGCCCCGGTCAGCGCTGCGGCGAGCGCCCCGGTGGACCGGACGTGCAGGTCGGCGTGGCTCTCGGCGGGTGTGCAGCGCACGACCGGGCCCCGGATGCGTACCTGGCGGCCCTGCGCGGGCCAGTAGAAGCCGAGTGCGGCGCACGGGCGTGCGGCGAGCTGGCGGCCCTTGGCGCTGGTGGCGTGGGTGGCGAAGTGGAAGCCCCGCTCGTCCGCGTCGTGGAGGAGGAGCGTGCGGACGTCGGGCAGGCCCTCGGCGTCCACCGTGGCCAGGGACATCGCGTGCGGCTCGGTCTGTCCCGCCGCCACGGCCCCGGCGAACCAGGCGTGGAAGAGCGGCAGCGGCGCGGACGGCACGTCCGCCGGGTCGAAGTCCGGGAGGTCGGTGTCCCACACGCGCTGGGCGTGCAGCAGGTCCGGGAAGGCCGTGGCGGGGGAGGGGTGAGCGGTGGGGCCGTTCATGGAGGGCATGGACGCCATTGGACCGCACGCGCCCCCGTACCCGGGGGTGGGGCGTAACGGGACACGGCACGCAACGGTGGAGCGATGAGGACCATCACGCAGCGGGAGTTCCGCAACAGGTCCGCCGAGGTCATGGACGCGGTGGAGGGCGGTGAGACCTTCCGCGTCACCCGGAACGGCATGGAGGTCGCCGAACTGCGCCCGCCCGGCCGTAAGCGGCGGCTCGGCGCGGAAGAGCTCGTGGCCCGCCACCGTCGGCTGCCACGCGTGGACGGCGCGCTGCTGCGTCGTGACGCCGACGCGTTCTCCGGCGCGGAGGACCGGGTGGGCGACGACGGCGTCCGGGAGCGCCACCCTGGCTGAACGGCACCGGTCGGGCCTGCTCGACACCTGAACGCCGCCCGGATACGCCGACGGCGGACCGCCCGCCGGGTGGGGGGCGGTCCGCCGTCGGTGAGACAGGACGCGGACGACGGGGCATCGGGGCGGGACGTGCGCCCGCCCGGTGCCAGGGGTGTACGGGGCCGAGGGCCCCGTGCCCCGGTCCGCCTACTTCGTGGGCTTCTTGCCGGTGATGCCGAGGTGGACCAACAGGGCCAGGTTGGGGCGTAGTTCGGTCTGCTTCACGCCCCAGGTGGTGAAGCCCTTCTGGTGCGAGGCGACCGCTGCCAGCATCGCCACCAGGGAGCCGGCCATCGCCGCCGGGCTGACGTCCTTGTCGACCTTGCCCTTGCTCTGGAGCTCCTTCACGGAATCCGTGAGGGAGTTGGTGACCGAGTTCAGGATCTTCATGCGGATCTTGTAGAACCGCTTGTCCCCCTCGGCCGCGCCGAGATCGATCACGCGGAGGATCGCGTCGTTCTGCCGCCAGAAGTCGAGGAATCCGTCCACGAGTTGTTCGGAGGTCGTCCAGCCGGCCTTGCCGACCCACGAGCGTCCGGCGACCAGTTCGGTCAGTCCGGAGCCCTCCTTGGCGACCTCCTCGGCGAGGTCGAGGACGGCGCCCTCCACGTCGGGGAAGTACTGGTAGAAAGTCGCGGGTGAAGTCCCGGCCTTCCGGGCGACGTCGATGACTTTGACGTCCCGGTACGGCGAGGAGCTGAGCATCTCGCTGAGGCAGTCGAGCAACTTCTGCCGCGTCGCCTGACCGCGCCGACCGGCCACGCGGCCGTCGACGGTGCGTACTTGTCCTGTCATGCCGTCAGCTTACCGAGGGGTGTCGGGAGCGCGATTCGGCCGACTGCAAATGGGGAACGCCGCCGGAAATGCGGGGGTGTGGGGGGTATGCGGGGCGTAGAACGGCGATTTTCAGCCGCCTGTGCGAAGGGTGCGTGAGGGGCTGGCGCGAGGGTTTCGCCGGGGTGCGGGAGGGGTGGGCGGCGGCCCGAAAGCGGCCCCGAGGCGGCCCGAAGGAGGCTCGGAGGGGCGGGGTGTCGTCGCGGTAAATGTTATCAACAGCCTGTGGACAACGCCGGTGGACAACTTTCGTCCACGAAGTGGAAGCGCCCTTCACTGATCGGGCAAACGTTCCCTATGGGTGCGTTCGGGGCGCGCGTGACGGGGCGCGACGCTACGTTGACTGTGACGGGTGTCACCGCGCCACCGCTACGGAAGGATCCGGTCCCATGGCCGCATTCGCGCATTCCGCGCCGTGCTGGGCGGACGTGCAGCTCTCCGATCTCGAAGCGGGCAAGCGCTTCTACGGCGGGCTCTTCGGCTGGACCTTCCGGGCGGGCGACGGCATGCCCTTCGCGGACGCGCTGAGCGGCGGCCGCCTGGTCGCCGGGCTCGCCGCCAAGAAGGACGGCCGGATGCCCACGGCCTGGGGCGTCTACTTCACCACCGACGACATCCGGGCCACCGTCGCCGCGATCCGCGAGCACGGCGGCCAGATCATCACCGACCCGGTACGGGCCGGGCGCGCCGGGATCGTGGCCCAGGCGGTCGACCCCGGAGGCGCGGTCTTCGGGCTCTGGCAGCCGGAGGAGCGCGAGGGCTTCGAGAAGCAGAACGACCCCGCCTCCTTCTGCTGGACCGAGGTCTACACCCGGCAGCCGGACCGGGTGGACCCCTTCTACGAGAAGGTCTTCGGCTTCCAGGGCACCGACCTGGACGAGGCCGGCCAGGACGTCTCCGGCGACGCGGAGGCGCTGGTCGACTTCCGCATGTGGTCCCCCGAGGGCGTCGAACCGGGCCCGGACACCGTGGTCGGCGGCCGCAGCGTCCTCACGGACGCGTTCCCGGCCGAGCTGCCCAGCTACTTCCTCGTCTACTTCGCCGTCGCCGACTGCGACGCCGCCGCGGAACTCGCCGTACAACTCGGCGGCCGGGTCGCCCAGCCGCCGTTCGACATCCCCTACGGCCGGATGGCCGTGCTCCACGACGACCAGGGGGCCGTCTTCGCCGTGCTCCAGCCCCGCGAACTGCTCCCGTAACCGGCGAACCGCCCCGGTCGCCCGCCCCCTCCGGCCCACTCCGGACCCCGGCCACCTCGCCCGCCCGCCGGTCGCCCGGCTCGCTGCCCGCCCCGCTGCCGGCACCCCGCCCGCTCCCGGTGGCCGCCCCGCCGCCCACCGGGAGCGGGCGCGCCGAGCGGCCCGGCGCGTGGCCCGGTGTGCGGGGATACGGGACGAAGTGACAGGGGACACCCCGATCCGCCCCCGGTTCGCAACCGGCGGCCGAGCCAGGAAGAATCGGGGTGCGTACCGCCAGGTGATGCCCCGTGGTGAGATCCTGCACGGGGGACGCGCTGAACAGGGCGGGATTCGACCGGCGGTAATCCGCGGACTTCGTCGCCGAGGTCCGTTACGGGGAGGTGGCAGGCACGTGGTGGAGCAGCTGACGCAGCACGACCCGAGACGGATCGGCCCGTTCGAGGTGCTGGGACGGCTCGGCGCCGGCGGTATGGGGCTGGTCTATCTCGCCCGCTCGGCGTCCGGCCGGCGGGTGGCGATCAAGACGGTGCGGACGGAGCTCGCGGAGGACCAGCTCTTCCGGGTCCGCTTCACGCGCGAGGTCGAGGCCGCCCGTGCGGTCAGCGGCTTCTACACCGCCGCCGTGGTCGACGCCGACCCGCGCGCCGCCGTGCCCTGGCTCGCCACCGCCTACGTGCCCGCGCCCTCGCTCGAAGAGATAGTGAACGAGTGCGGCCCCATGCCGACCCAGGCCGTGCGCTGGCTGGCCGCCGGCATCGCCGAGGCACTCCAGTCCATCCACGGAGCGGGCCTCGTCCACCGCGATCTGAAGCCCTCCAACGTCCTGGTCGTCGAGGACGGCCCGCGGGTGATCGACTTCGGCATCGCGTCCGGCGTCTCCAACACCCGGCTGACCATGACGAACGTCGCCGTCGGCACACCCGCGTACATGTCGCCCGAGCAGGCCCGTGACTCCCGCAGCGTCACCGGGGCCAGCGACATCTTCTCGCTGGGCTCCACCCTCGTCTTCGCCGCCACCGGGCACGCCCCCTTCCACGGGGCCAACCCGGTCGAGACGGTGTTCATGCTGCTGCGCGAGGGTCCCGACCTGGAAGGGCTGCCCGACGACCTGCGGCCGCTCATCGAGTCCTGCATGCAGATGGACGCCGGCCGGCGGCCCAGCCCCGCCGACCTCCAGGCCCAGCTGTCCCCGCACCTCTTCGCCTCGGGCAGCGACGACAGCGGTACGGCATCGGCCTGGCTGCCGTCGCGGGCCACCGCGATGATCGAGGCCCGCCGGGGCGGCCGCCCGGCCCGGCCCGCCCCGCCGGTCCTGGCGTGCCCCCCGCCGCCGGACAACCCTCCGGGACCCCCGCCGCGGGACACCGCCTGGCGCAACGGGGCCGACCTGCGCTCGACCTCCCCGCTGGCCTCGACCTCCCCGCTGTCCGGAGGGCCCGGACCGGCCTCGGCCGTGGCCGCCCCCGACGGCGGCCCCGTCCGGCTGCCCGGCGCGAAGGTGCCGATCGGACCCGGCCCGCGTGCGCGGGAGGGGCGCGGGGTCGCCGCCGCGCACCCGGCCGCCGCGACCGGCTGGGTCCGCCCGCCCGCCGGAGTGAACGGTTCCTCGCTCGCCACCGGCCCCGCCGCCACGGCTCCCGTCCCGGCGCCCGGGACCTCCCCGGACGGCACGGCCCCGGTCCCGGACCGCTGGCGGCCCTGGCGTTTCCGCATGTCCAACGACGTGTGGGGCACGCCCGTCGTCTCCGGCGATCTGCTGTACGTGACGTCCTTCGAGGTCCACGCGCTGGACGTGGGCAACGGGCGGCGCCAGTTCAAGACGCGGGACGTGGCCTGGGCGATGGCCGTGGAGGGCGGCCGCATCCACGCGTCGGACGGCCCGTCGCTGTACGCGCTGGACGCGGCGAGCGGTGCCGAGCAGTGGCGCCTGTCGACCGACGCGTGGGTGTACGCGCTCAAGGCCGACCGGGGCACGGTCCTCACCGCGACCCGCGGCGGCGGCGTCCAGGGCTGGGAGGCGTCCAACGGTGACAAGCTGTGGGAAGTCACCGGCGCGCAGAGCGACTTCGAGACGGCGGAGGCCGGACCGGTCATCCACGACGGCACGGTGTACGTCTGGCAGGACGCCCGGCTGCGCGCGCTGGACGCCCGTACGGGCATCGAGCGCTGGTCGTACCCCATCGGCGACGCGGCCTCCTGCGGCGGCGTCCCGGTCCGGGTCACCCCGGCCCTGGACGGCTACGTCTACATCGCCGCGGGCACCCGCGTGCTGGCGGTGGAGATCGGTTCCGGGCGGGTGCGCTGGCACTTCGAGGCCCCCGCGGTGTTCCTGTCGCCGCCCGCGTTCGCGCCGGGCCCCGCGGTGACCGGTGGCGGGGTGTACCTCGCGGACTACCTCGGCACGGTGTACGCGCTGGACGCGACGACCGGCAAGGACCGCTGGCGGATCGCCACGGAGGCCCGCTCCTCGATCGAGCCCGTGCTGGTGGCGGTGGGCAACGTGCACGTCGGCAGCGGCAGCGCGCTGTACACGCTGGACGCGGTCACCGGCACCCCGAAGTGGCGCTTCGCCGCGGGCGGCGACGTCGTGGGCGCGCCGGTCGTGGCGGACGGCCGGGTGCACTTCGGCTCGGCGGACCACGTGCTGTACACCCTGGACGCGGCGGGGGGCCAGCTGCGCTGGAAGCTCGCGACGGGCGGGGAGATCACGGGGTCGCCCGTGGCGCAGGCGGGTGTGGTGTACGCGTGCAGCAAGGACCGCTGCGTGTACGCACTGGACGCGCTGAAGGGCACCGGCACGGGGAACCGGGCGAGGGCCTGAGCCACTCCCGTCCCCCCGTTCGAGGACGGAACCCCCGGCGGGGCGGCGTCAGCCCTGCGGAGGCGGCGGCGGGTGCGGTGGGTGTACCGGGTCGCGGGGGTCGTCCTCCGGGTGGGGTACCCGCGGACACGGCCGCGTACCGGGGGCACGGGGGTCCGGCCCCGTGTACGGGTCCACCTCCGGCTCCGGCCACGGCGACGTCTGCACGGACATCCCCGGCTCCCGTGTCGGCGGCCACGTGTCCACCCGGTCCGGGACCGGCGCGGCGTACGGCTCCACGGTCTCCCGCTCCGGTCCCCGGCCCGCCTTCCGCTCCCGCCGGCTCCGGCGGCCCCCCATCAGCACCGCCCCGATCAGCATCAGCACCCCGCCCGCCAGGGCGTTCACCACCCCCACCTGCAACCCGGACCCGTCCCCGGCCACCACCAGCGACCCGTTCGCCTGCCCCTGGCGGATCATCCACAGCGCGGTGAAGCCCAGCACCACGAGACCGGCGAACGCGACCACGGCCCGCGACCGGAGCACCACGCCCAGGGCCACCAGCACCGCCGCCGCCAGGAACGGCAGGAGGATCGAGACCAGCACCCCCGACTCCGTGGCAGTGATCCCCTCGAAGAGGTCCCGCACCCGGTAGGCGCGCCCGACCCGCCCGTCGTACCAGTCGCGGAACGGGCTCAGCACGGCGGAGGCCGCCCCGGCCAGGGCGACGAGGGAGCCGAGGACGGTGCGGATCATCGTCGGCCTCCAGGGAGTCGTCCGGCGCGTACACGGGTGCCCGCAGCCGACGCTACGCCCGGACGCTCACCCCCGCCACGCGGACCATGACCGGACCGTGACAGGGTCATGACCCAGACAGGGGGTCGCGCACGGCAAGCTGAGGGCGACGACACGCGCCATCGGCGCGGCCCACGGCCGACAACATGCAAGGGGGGCTGCATCCATGATGCGGCGACAGATGAAACTCGCGGCGGTTCTGGTCGTGGTGGTGCTCGCGCTCACCGGATTCTCGACCTCCGGCAGCGGTGGCAAGGGCCGGAGCGGCAAGAGCGGCAGCAGCTCGGGCGGCGGCTGCTCCAGCTCGAAGAAGAGCAACAACGGCTACCGCGACACGGACTACGGCGACGACTACGGCGACTCCTCGTCCTCCGGTTCGTCCGGCTCCTCCTACGGCACTCCGACCCCCGCCGCGTCCGACGCCCCCGCCGTGCGGGTGATCCGCTGCGCCGTGCCCCGCAAGGGCAAGCGCAGGGCGATGACCTCGTCGCTGGTGGAGCTGCGCGCGAAGGAGCCGGGCTCGCAGGAGTACGAGATCGACGTGCGGTTCCTCGACGGGCTGGGCAGGACCGTGGACACCGCCGAGACCACCACGGTCCTCGACGGCGGTGAGGTGCGCACCCTCACCGTGCGGATGGAGAGCCCCGGCAAGGTGTCCCGCGTCAAGCGCTGCGAAGTGACCGCCGTGGCGCTCTGAGCGAGCGGCGCGGTGGTGAAGGGGGAGCGGCGAGGGCAGTGCTTGCCTGGTTGAACCATTGGTGTCACCATTGGTTCATAAAGGTCGGACGAGCTTCTGCGAGGTGTGGTGTCATGGCGGGCGACAGGGCATGGGTGACCGGGGCCGGGGTGGTCGCCGCGGTCGGGGCGGCGGCAGCGGGCGCCCGGTGGGTGTGGCGGCACCAGGACGAACTGGTGCTGCGGCCGCCGGTCAACGAGTGGACGTTCACGCACATGTCGCTGCTGCTGCCGACCGAGACGGTGCCGCGCGCCGCCCGCCCGAGCCCGCTGCCCGGGGCCCCCCGCCCGCTGGAGTTCACGTACACGTGGGACGGGGCGAGGCGCACGCTGTCCGACCTGCACGCCCGGACGCGGACGACCGGGTTCGCGGTGGTGCACCGGGGGCGGCTGGTGCACGAGGAGTATCCGGGGCGGTTCGCGGGGCCGGACCGCCGGTTCCAGCTCTTCTCGCTGACGAAGTCGGTGACCTCGGCGCTGATCGGTATCGCGCTGGAGGAGGGTGCGATCGGTTCGGCGGACGACAAAGCCGTCGTGTACTGCCCGCAGCTGGCCGGCTCGGCGTTCGACGGCCCGACGATCGAGGACCTGCTGCACATGAGCAGCGGCGCGGGCGGGGTGGAGGACTACGAGGACCCGGACGCCCCCGTCAACCGGCTGATGCGGGCGGTCACCGGGCAGGGCGGCACCGTGCTGGAGGCCGTGCGGTCGGTCCGTCCGCACAGCGCGCCGGGGACCCGGTTCAACTACTCGACGCTCGACACCCAGGTGCTGGGCTGGGTCCTGGAAGCGGCCACCGGCCGGACGCTGGCGCGGTACGCCGCCGAGCGGCTCTGGGGGCCGATCGGGGCGGAGTCGGACGCGTACTACGCCCTGTCGCGGGGCCTGCCGCGTACGGCCGTCGGCGGCGGATCGTTCAACGCGTCGGTGCGGGACATGGCCCGGTTCGGGCTGCTGATGGCCCGCGGCGGCCGGTGGGACGGGCGGCAGGTCGTACCGCGCTCGTGGGTCGAGCGCGGCCGCGGCGCGGGCCTGCCGCATCTGGAGGCCGGCGCGCTCGGCGAGCGGTACCCCGGCCACTACGGCTACGCCAACCAGTGGTGGACCCACGGCGGTGAGCGCCGCGCCTTCACCGGCCTCGGGATCTACGGCCAGTACCTGTGGGTGGACCCGGACGCCGACGCGGTGGTGGTGAAGACCAGCGCCTGGCCGGTGGCCGACGACCCCGCGCTGGACGGCGAGACCGCGACGGCGCTCACGGCGCTGGTGGCCCACCTCGCGGCGGACGCGTAGCCGGTGCCAGGACGGTCGGGAGCCGTGAGGGGCCCGACCGCACCCGTCGGAGGCTCCCTAGGATGAAGGCATGACGGACGATCCCGACAGCCCGGCCCCCCGTTCCGCCGGCGCCAGGCGAGGGCGTCCCCCGTCGAACGCGCTCAGCCGGGAACGCATCCTGGACGCCGCCCTGGCGGTGCTGGAGCGGGAAGGACCGGAGGCGCTCACGCTGCGCAGGCTCGGCGCCGACCTCGGCTCCAACCACACGGCGGTGCTGCGCTACTTCTCCGGCAAGGACGACATCCTCCTCGGCCTGGCCGAGCGGCTGATCGCGGAGGCCGTCGACGGCTTCGGGCCCGGCCCGACCTGGCGGGCCACCCTGACCGACCTGGCCCGCAGGGTCCGCCGGGCCTGCCTGGCGCACCCCGCCCTGGCCGTCCTGGTCGCCTCGCGGGTCTCCCGGCGCGACGCGGAGTTCCGGGGCGCGGACCTGGTGATCGGCGCGCTGCTGGAGGCGGGCTTCGCACCGCGGGAGGCCGCCCGCTACTACCGCGCGCTGGTCGACGTCACCCTGGCGATGAGCTCCTTCGAGGCGGCCTCGGCGGTTCCGGACGGGGCGGACCGGGAAGGCGACCGGATGGCCTGGCAGCGCGAGTACCTCGCCGCCTCCCCCCGGCGCTTCCCGCACCTGGCCTCCGTGGCCCCGCATCTGGCGCACGCCGACGAGGACGACCAGTTCGAGTTCGTCATGGACCTGCTCCTGAACGCGGTGGAGGCCCGCGCCGGGGACGGGTCGTAGCGCTCGCCCCCGGGGGCGGGGCGACGTCCGTCCGGCTCGCACCCGACGGGTGGGAGGAGCGGGCCCCGACGGGTCCTGGCGGCACGGATGCGGAAGGAGTGCGGTCCGGCTGCCGAGGACGAGCACGCGTCCGCCGCCGAGCCGCGTGACATCGAGCGGTGGTTCGAGGAGCGAGGCATGGAGCCATGCGCTCCGGACACGCGGGAGGGGCCCGAGCGTTTCCCCCGTCCCGGGCCCCTCACACATTCCCCCGTACCGCGACCGCGACGGCTCCCCCTCGGCGTCGCCGCGGCCGCGTCCCCCCGTCCCCCCGTTCGGAGAGGTCTAGGCGGTCTCGCCCGTCGCGTGGTTGTCGAGCGGCTGGGCGGTGCCGCCGGTGGCGTGGTTGTCCAGCGGCTTCAGCACGCCACCCGTCGCGTGGTTGTCCTGCGTCGTGGCATCCCCGCCGGTGGCGTGGTTGTCGAGCGGCTTCACGACCGGCTTCTTCTGCGCATCGCTCATGGTGTTCTCCAGCTTCCTGAATGGCTGTGCTCGGATTCGACGAACCCGCCCGGCAACTCCCCCGTGGGCTGCCGAGCGGGTGTCGTTCGGCCGTTCAACCTACCCGTGCGGCCGAGGCCGTTCCGTCTGCCCCCCGATGCGACGGTACGGCTGGGACCACCATGTCGGGGCGCGATAAACGAATGATGAACGCTCCTCAGGAGCTCATCCGGGCAGGGTCGGCACCAGCAGCTTCCGAACACCTTCGATCTCCGCCGATCCGAGCGCTTCATAGATGTCCAGCGCTTCGCGCCAGCACACCTGGGCCCGGCCCGGCTGCCCGATCTCGTTCAGCGCCCGGCCCAGGACGGTGAGGACATTGCCGCGTCGCCACTCCCCGCCGATGCCGCGCAGGATGGCGAGAGCCTGTTCGGACTTCGTGGCCGCCTGCGCCGGCAGGCCCGCCGCCAGATCGACCTCCGCCAGGCGGAACGTCGCCATTCCCTCCCAGAGGCGCTGCCGGCTGTCCCGGAACACCGCCAGCGCGTCGTGGAGTTGGTCCGTCGCATCGGCAAGCCGCCCGCTCTGGGTGAGGGCGAGGCCCAGCGCGTAACGACCGTTCGCGCCGCGCAGCGCGTGGCCGAGTTCGTCGTAGATGTCGATGCCCTGCTGGGCGAGGGCCACCGCGCTCGCCGTGTTCCCCATGGCGAGGTGGATGCGGGAGAGGTTGCACAGGGCGCTCGCCTCACCGGGGCGGTTGCCGTCGGCCCGGAAGTTGGCGATCGCCTGCTCCAGGTAGCTCTCCCCCTCCGCATGCCGGTTCTGGTACAGCGCGATGATGCCGAGGTCGTTCGGGGCCCAGCAACTGGGCAGGGGGTCGTTCACGGCGCGGGCGAGCCGCGTGGCGCGCTGCGCGTCGCGCTCCGCCTGGTCGAACCGGCCCGCGACGAGGCGGGCGTTGGTGAGGGTGATCAGCGCCCGGCCCTCGGCCCGCGCATCGCCGGTGGCTTGCGCCAGATCGCGCATCATGATCGCCGCGGCCTCGTACTGCTTGGAGTTCGCGCCCGACTCCGCGAGGTCCTTGGTGGCCCAGAGCAGGTCGACCGCGCGGCGCACAGCTCCGGCCCCCGAGGTCTGACGTACGCAGGCGAGCAGGGAGTTGGCCTCCGCGTAGAGCCAGTCCTGTGCGCTGTGCCGGTCGGCGAACGTCAGCCCGCTGTACCGGGTGGGTTCGCGGTGGTCGGCCAGCCGGTCCCCCGGCCGCTCCAGCGCGTACACCCCCGCCGCCGTCGCCAGGTAGAAGTCCAGCAGCCGCGACAGTGCCGACTCCCGTGCCGCAGGCTCCTCGTCCCGCTCCGCGCACGCACGCGCGTAGAGGCGGACCAGGTCGTGGTAGCGGTAGCGGCCCGGAGCGGCCGACTCCACCAGGCTCGTGTCGACCAGCGCCTCCAGCAGGTCCTCCGCCGCGTGCGGGTCCCGGTCCAGCAGGGCCGCCGCCGCGGCGAGGGAGATGTCCGGGCCGTCCGCCAGGCCCAGCAGCCGGAAGGCGCGGGCCTGGGCCGGTTCCAGCTGGCCGTAGCCGAGTTCGAACGTGGCCTTCACCGCGAGGTCGCCCGCCTGCAACTCGTCCAGGCGGCGGCGCTCGTCGGCCAGCTTCGCGGCGAGGACCGAGACCGTCCAGGTGCGGCGGGCGGCCAGCCGGGAGGCGGCGATACGGATGGCCAGCGGCAGGAAGCCGCACGCGGCCACCACGTCCAGGGCCGCCTCGCGCTCCGCGCCCACCCGCTCCGCGCCGACGATCCGCGTGAACAGCTGGAGCGCCTCCTCGGGCGACATCACATCCAGGTCCACCAGGTGCGCCCCGGCCAGGTCCACCATCCGCACCCGGCTCGTCACCAGCGCGGCGCACCCCGGCGTGCCGGGCAGCAGGGGGCGGATCTGGGCGGCGTCGTGGGCGTTGTCCAGGAGGACCAGGACGCGACGGCCGTCCAGCGTCGAGCGGTACAGCGCGGCCCGTTCGTCCAGCGTGTCCGGGATCGCCGAGTCCGCCGTCCCGAGCGCCCGCAGGAACGAGCCGAGCACGGTCTCCGGTTCCGCCGCGCGCGCGCCCGCCCCCTGGAGGTCCACGTAGAGCTGCCCGTCCGGGAAGTGCGGGCGGGCCTGGTGGGCGACGTGGACCGCCAGCGTGGTCTTGCCGACGCCGCCGATCCCGGCCAGCGCGGAGACGGCCATCACCGAGCCCTCGGCGGTGGCCAGCCGGCCGCCCAGCTCCGACACGAACGCGGTCCGCCCGGTGAAGTCGGGCACCGTCGCCGGGAGTTGTGCGGGCCGCAGCGGCGCGGGCGCGGGCGCCGGCTCGTCCGCGGGGCGGGCCAGCTCCTCGTCGGCGCGCAGGATGCGCTGCTGGAGCTGGGCCAGTTCGGGGCGCGGGTCGACGCCCAGCTCCTCCGCGAGGAGCCGGCGGGTGTCCGCGTACACCGCGAGCGCCTCGGCCTGCCGGCCGCTGCGGTACAGCGCCACCATCAGCAACTCCCGCAGCCGTTCCCGCAACGGGTGCGCGGCGGTGAGCGCGGTCAGCTCGGAGACGGCCTCCGCGTGGCAGCCGACCTCCAGGTCCAGATCGAGCCGGGTCTCGGTGAGCTGGAGCCGCCACTCCTCCAGCCGGGTCCGCTGGTTGTCCGCGTACGGCCCCGGCACCGACGCCAGCGCCTCGCCGTCCCACAGCCCCAGCACCTTGTCGATCAGGGTGCGGGCCTGGCCGCGGTCGCCGCACGCGCGGGCCTTCTCCGCCTCGGCGGCCAGGTCCTGGGCCAGCGTCAGGTCGAGCGCGCCCCGGTCGGTGCGGATCGCGTAGCCGCCGGACTCGCTCACCAGGGTGTCCTGGCCCAGCGTCTTGCGCAGCCGGGAGGCGTACGTGCGGATCGTGGCCAGTGCCTGCGAGGGCGGGTCCTCGCCCCAGAACGCGGCGATCAGCTCGTTCGCGGTGGCCGTCCGGCCCTCGCGCAGCAGCAGGGCGGCCAGCAGGGCGCGCTGCTGGGGAGAGCCGGAGGGGAGCAACTCCGAGCCGCGCCAGGCCCGTACGGGCCCGAGCACGGTGAACCTGAGGGTGTCCGCGGTAGCCGGTTGCTCCGGAGCGCGCTGCTCCGGTATGCGCACGCGTGGCCCGTCGTCACGGTCCATTGATGCCCCCTGTCCTGCTCGCCTGCCGGTCCCGCTCGTCTGCGGACCCAGCCGGTGGTGCCCGCGGTCCGTGATGCCCGCCCGCGCGGGGAAGGGCGTCGACGCATCCGGACGGCGCGGTACCGCTGGTATCGCGCTCAACAGTCTGCCTTGTTCCGGGCGGACTCGTCAGCAGTGGGTGATGCTCTGCACAAGGCTTCGACAACGATCCGGGAACGACGTGCCGCGCCGTGCCCCGTGTTCCCGCGCGCGGGGGAACCGGGAGACCGCGCCCGTACGGGGAGGAGCCGGTGGCCCCTCCCCGTACGGGCGCCGCGTCAGGCCCTCGTCACCGGCTCCTGGAGCTCCGTCACCCACGCGCTCCGGTCCGGCGGGCACTCCAGGTTGACCTCGCGGGCGTAGCCCGTGGAGCGGTAGCCGTGGGTGTCGAGCCAGTGGGCCAGGGTCTGGGCGGCCGGCAGGACGTCGTCCATCGCGCCCCGGTGCACGATCGTCGCCGCTTCGAACGGTGGCAGCTCCACCACGCTCACCCCGGTGTCCCCGACCGGGCCCACCGGGGCCGAGACGGTCACTCCGGCGTGCACGGTGATCGCGCCCCCGCCCCCGGGGGCGTCCTCGTACCGGGCGATCCCGGGACCGGCGGGCCGCAGGCCCGCGCCCTCCAGGAGCGGGAGGAGCCGCTCGTACAGCGGGCCGATCACCGGCCCGATGTGGTGCGGCTCGTAACTGTCCGCCGTCCCGGTCAGTTCGGCCACCCGGACCGCCGGAACGGTCTTGATCACGACGTCGTCGGCAGGCATGCGCCCCTCGCTCTCGATCGACCGGAGCCTCGCCTCGACCCCGGCCAGCCGCGTCGCCGCGGCGGCCATCGCCTCCTCCAGCTCGGCCCGGCGCAGCCGCAGCATGCCGCGCAGCTCCTCCGGGCCCACCTGCTCGTCCAGGACCGCCGCCACCTGCCGGAGCGTGAAGCCGAGGTCCTTGAGCGCGATGATCCGGTTGAGCCGGGCGAGCTGGGCCGCGCCGTACAGGCGGTAGCCGGTGGCGGGGTCGGTGCGGTCCGGGTGCAGCAGCCCGACGGCGTCGTAGTGACGCAGCATCCGGGGCGACACCCGCCCGTACCTGGCGAAGTCTCCGATGGTGAACATGATGGCTCCCACTGCACGGCTTCACACGGGGTCAAGGTCAAGCGCCGCCGCGCCCCGGTTCGCTTCCCGCGCCCGACCGGGGGCGGACCCGGACACCGGGCCGTACACAGGCAGGAGCCCCGTTCCTCCGCCGGAGCGAAGGAGCGGGGCTCCTTGGGTACTGCTCTGTGCGACCGCGATCGGCCGACCCGGGCAACTAGGCCGGGGTGACGTTCTCAGCCTGCGGACCCTTGGGCCCCTGAGTGACGTCGAAGTTCACGACCTGGTTCTCCTCGAGGGAGCGGAACCCGGACGCGTTGATCGCGGAGTAGTGAACGAAGACATCCGGGCCGCCGCCGTCCTGGGCGATGAAGCCGAAGCCCTTTTCAGCGTTGAACCACTTGACGGTTCCGGTAGCCATAAGCCCTCCTTGGGCCAAAGGGTTGCCCTGCTCCAGAACCTGCAAACAAGTCTGAAAACTACAAAAGCCTGCGGGTTACATGCTCCGCAGGCTCTGTACTGCAAGGGAAACCAAACTGCAACTTGGCGGCGAGCCTAGCATGGGGTCTCCGCGGAGCGGTAGAGGGAAAGATCACTTCACCCGTAGGTTTGACGGCCCTGCCGGGCGTTCGGGGAGTGGCGTCCCGGAGCCCCTTCCGGGAGGGGTTCGGAGCGGGCGCGGCGGGGCGTCCCGGCCCGGCGCGGAGGGGGCGGGCGGACCGCTGTACGGGCCCGGGCGCGGGAGGGGCGCGCGGGGTCGGCGCGGAGGGGGCGGGCGGCCCCGGTGGTGCCTCCGGGCGGAGGCGGGTCTAGCCTCACGATGTGGACAATTCAACCGTCTCCCCCCGTGACGGCGACGAGCACCGTCGCAGCCGGCCCCGCGTCGGCCACATCCAGTTCCTGAACTGCCTCCCGCTCTACTGGGGCCTCGCGCGCACGGGAACCCTGCTCGACCTGGAGCTCTCCAAGGACACCCCGGAGCGGCTCAGCGAGCAGCTGGTCAGGGGAGACCTGGACATCGGCCCGGTCACCCTCGTGGAGTACCTGCGCAACGCCGACGACCTGGTGGCCTTCCCCGACATCGCGGTCGGCTGCGACGGGCCGGTCATGTCCTGCGTGATCGTCTCCCAGCTTCCGCTGGAGCGGCTGGACCGGGCGCGGGTGGCGCTCGGCTCGACCTCCCGCACCTCCGTGCGGCTGGCGCAGCTGCTGCTGGCCGAGCGGTACGGGGTCCGGCCCGACTACTACACCTGCCCGCCCGATCTGGGGCTGATGATGCAGGAGGCGGACGCCGCGGTGCTGATCGGCGATGCCGCGCTCCGCGCCAATCTGCACGACGCCCCCCGGCTCGGGCTCCAGGTCCACGACCTGGGCCAGATGTGGAAGGAGTGGACGGGGCTGCCGTTCGTCTTCGCCGTCTGGGCGGCCCGCAAGGACTACCTCGCCGCGCACCCGGAGCAGGCGGCCCAGGTCCACCAGGCGTTCCTGGCCTCGCGGGACCTCTCCCTGGAGGAGGTCGCCAAGGTCGCGGAGCAGGCCGCCCGCTGGGAGGCTTTCGACGCGGAGGTGCTGGAGGAGTACTTCACGACGCTCGACTTCCGCTTCGGCCCCGCCCAGCTCGCCGGCGTCCGCGAGTTCGCCCGCCGGACGGGCCGGGACACCGGCTACCCGGCCGACGTCCGGGTGGAGCTGCTCGGCGGCTGAGCCGCTCCGTGGGGGAATTCGCTTGCGCCTTCCACGAGGGCGCCCGGGAGGAGTACCGGAGGGGTGCCCGGGTAGAGGATCTTGGATAGGCATCCCACGACCGCGCTCAGGGAAAGCGTGCGCGAATCCCGCTCCGTTCACCGCTCCGGAATCCTTTCCGGGAGAGGGAATGGGGGCGGTGCACCAGCACATTCGCGCCTTTCCCTGTGGCGTAAAGATCCCGTCCTGACCGGAGAAGGGGGAATGGTCCGGCCGTTTCCCGGTGACCGCGCCGGTGACGCCCCCTAGGCTTCGGTCCGGGCCGGACCGCCCACAGGCTCTACCGTCCACGGGTTCACGGGCCCACCGTCCGCAGGGTTCACAGGGGGAGTCCAACGATGCAGCCGCTGGAAGCGGGCGAACCGCGCACCATCGGTGCCTACCGACTGCTCGGCAGGCTCGGCGCGGGCGGCATGGGCCGGGTGTATCTGGGGCGCAGCGCGGGCGGGCGCACGGTCGCGGTCAAGGTCGTCCACCCCCACTTCGCGCTCGACGAGCAGTTCCGCGCCCGGTTCCGGCGCGAGGTGGACTCCGCCCGGCGCATCGGGGCCCAGTGGACCGCCCCCGTCCTGGACGCGGACCCGGACGCGCCGGTGCCGTGGGTGGCGACCGGCTACGTGGCCGGGCCGCCGCTCTCCCAGGCGGTCACCGAGCACGGCCCGCTGCCCGAGCACGCGGTACGCGCCCTGGGCGCGGGTCTGGCCGAGGCGCTGGCCGCCGTGCACGGCCAGGGCATCGTCCACCGCGACGTGAAGCCGTCCAACGTGCTGCTCGCCCTCGACGGGCCCCGCCTCATCGACTTCGGCATCGCGCGGGCCCTCGGCGCGACCGTCTCGCTCACCTCCACCGGGGTGTCGGTCGGCTCGCCCGGTTACATGGCGCCCGAGCAGATCCGGGGTGTGGACGTCTCCGGCGCCGCCGACGTCTTCTCGCTGGGCGCGGTCCTCGCGTACGCGGCGACGGGCGAGGCCCCCTTCCCCGGTGACTCCTCCGCCGTCCTCCTCTACAAGGTGGTCCACGAGGAACCCGAGCTGGGCGATCTGGAGGGCGAACTGCGCGAGGTGGTCGCGGGCTGCCTGGCCAAGGACCCGGCGGCCCGCCCCGCCCCGGCCGACCTGGCACGGGCGCTCGCCCCGGACGGGGCGGCGGCGATGGTGGCGGGCGGCTGGCTGCCGGGCCCGCTGGTGAGCGAGGTCAGCCGGTCCGCGGTGGCGCTGCTGGATCTGGAGCCGCAGGACGGGCCGGTGCAGTCGGGGCCCGTGCCGTTCAGCAGCGCCTCGCTGGGCGCCGGGCCGGGAGCCGCCCTGCCGGGCCGGGCCGCAGGGGAGTTCGGACCGCCCGCCCCGGCCCCGCAGGACCCGGCGTACCGGACCCGGCGCCCCGACCAGGAAGCGTCGTACGGATCGCCGCGCCCCCGGGACGACGGGTACGGATCGCCGCGCTCCCGGGAAGCGCCGTACGGATCACCGCGCCCGCAGGAGGACGACGCGTACGGGACGCCCCGCCCGCAGGAGGCGCCGCAGGACGCGCCGTTCCGGGCGCCGCATCCGCAGGACGACGCGTACGGCACCCCGCATCCGCAGGACGACGGGTACGGGACGCCGCCCCCGCCCCCGCCCCCGACGCCTCCGCGCGCGAGGCCCGCCTCCACCTCGCCCCCGCCTCCCACGCATGCCGGTACCTACCGGCAGAGCAACGGCGACCGGGGGGCCGGCGCGGGCGGGCTGCCGGGGCAGCGCACCACCGACCCCCGCTTCTCGGTCACCGTCAGCGCCGAGGACGGGCCGGGCGCCGGGGAGCGCCGCGGCCGCCGGGTCAGCTGCACCGTCGCCCTGGCCGTGGCGGGCGCGCTCGCCGTCGTCACCCTCGGCACCGGTCTGCTCGACGGCTTCTTCCCGGACGGCGACGCCGACCGGGGCACGGACGCGGCGGCGAAGCCGTCCGCCTCCGACTCCCCGCCGGGTGCCGGGAAGCCGACGCCCACCGGGTCCGGCGACGCGAGCGAGGCCCCGGCCGGCGCGCTGCCGAAGGCGTACGTCGGCACCTGGAAGGGCCCGGTCACCGAGCGGACGACCGGACAGCCCCACGGCACGCTCACCGCCGTCTTCACCGAGGGGAAACGCGGTGAGCGGGTCGTCCGGATGAGCACGACGATCTCCCAGCTCGGCGTCAGCGTCACCTGCAACAGCGTCGGCACGCTCGTCTCCGGTACCGCGAAGGAGCTGAACATCCGCGAGGCCACCGACCCGGACCGCCCCAGCACCCCCGGCCTGTGCACCACCACCGAGGCCGACCTGGTCTTCCGCCTCACCGGCGACGGCGCCCTGGACTACCGCTCGAAGGAACGCGCCGCCGGTCTCCCGTACGGGAGGCTCACCCGGTCCGGCGACTGATCGCGCAGGGGGCTGGCGTACGCTGGATCGGTCCGTGGATCGTCGAAAATACCGCCGAAAGGTGACAGCCCGGTGACCGAGAAGGCCGACCTTCAGCCCGTCCTCGACCGAGCCGCCGAAGGCGGTCGGATCACCCCGGAGGAGGCGCTCGACCTCTACCGGTCCGCGCCGCTGCACGCCCTGGGCGCCGCCGCCGACGCCGTACGCCGCCGCCGCTACGCCGGTACGGAGCACATCGCGACGTACATCATCGAGCGCAACATCAACTACACCAACGTGTGCGTGACGGCCTGCAAGTTCTGCGCCTTCTACGCCCCGCCCAAGGACACCGCCAAGGGCTGGACCCGCGACCTCGACGACATCCTGCGCCGCTGTGCGGAGACCGTGGAGCTGGGCGGCACCCAGATCATGTTCCAGGGCGGCCACCACCCGGACTTCGGCGTGGAGTACTACGAGGAGCACTTCTCCGCGATCAAGAAGGCGTTCCCGCAGCTCGTCATCCACTCGCTGGGCGCCTCCGAGATCGAGCACATGGCCCGGATCTCCCAGGTCTCCGCCGAGGAGGCCATCCGCCGCATCCACGCCGCCGGGCTCGACTCCTTCGCGGGCGCGGGCGCCGAACTGCTGCCCGCCCGGCCGCGCACCGCCATCGCCCCGCTCAAGGAGTCCGGCGAGCGCTGGCTGGAGATCATGGAGATCGCCCACGGCCTCGGCGTCGAGTCGACCTCCACCATGCTGATGGGGACCGGCGAGACCAACGCCGAGCGCATCGAGCACCTGCGGATGATCCGGGACGTGCAGGACCGCACGGGCGGCTTCCGCGCCTTCATCCCGTACACCTACCAGCCGGAGAACAACAAGCTGAAGGGGCAGACGCAGGCCACCCTCTTCGAGTACCTGCGGATGATCGCCATCGCCCGGCTCTTCCTCGACAACGTCGCCCACATCCAGGGCTCCTGGCTGACCACCGGCAAGGAGGTCGGCCAGCTGTCGCTGCACTACGGCGCGGACGACCTCGGCTCGATCATGCTGGAGGAGAACGTCGTCTCCTCGGCCGGGGCCAGGCACCGCTCCAACCGGCTGGAGATCATCGACCTGATCCGCAAGGCGGACCGGGTCCCCGCCCAGCGCGCCACGACGTACGAGCACCTCGTCGTGCACGACGACCCGGCGATGGACCCGGTCGACGAGCGCGTCGTCTCGCACATCTCGTCCACCGCGATCGAGGGCGGCACGGCCCACCCGGAGCTCAAGCTCCTCAACGCCAACTGACGCCCCTGTGCTGACGATCCACGCCGCGCCCCTGGTCCTCCCGGTGGGCGCGGCGGCCGTCGTGGACGGGGCGGTGGCGGTGGACGGCGACCGGATCGCCGCCCTCGGCCCGTACGCGGAGGTCGCCGCCGCGCACCCGGCCGCCCGCGTCCGCCGCTGGCCCGGCCTCCTCACCCCCGGACTACGCCAGGACCGGGCCGCCGAACTCCTCACCCGCTGCTACCACCCGGACCCCCGCGAGGCCGACGAACTGGGTGAACTCCCACTGCGGGGTGAGGAGTTCGACCGGATCGCGGCGACCATGGACGCGACCCGGCGGGCCGGCAGCGTCCGGCGCGGCCTCCAGCGGATGCTGCGCCACGGCACCACGCACCTGGCGGGCCCCCTCGGCGCGGACGACGACCCTGCGCTCCGCACGGCCGTCGCCCGGTCGGGCCTGGTCCGGCTCCCGCCTCCTCCCGCGCCCGTACGGGAGGGGACCGGGGAGCCGCCGCCCGTGGGCGGCCGGGTGCCGGAGCTGGACCCCTTCGCGGCGGGTGGCGATCTGGCCCGTACCGCGCACGGTCCGCTGCGGGTGGGCGGCCGGGCCGACCTGGCCGTCTTCGACGTGCCCGACGAGGCGGCGCTGTACGGCGCAGGGCCCCGGCCCTGCGTGGCGACGGTGCTCGCGGGACGGCTGGTGCACCGCGCCCGCTGAGGCCGCCTCCGTCCGGTGAGGGCCGGCTGTGCACCGCGTCCGCCGGGGCCGCCTCCGTCCGGTGCGGGCCGGCTGGTGCACCGCGTCCGCCGGGGCCGCCTCCGTCCGGTGCGGGCCGGCTCACGGCACCTTCGGACCACCCAGGTAGCGTCCCTTCGCGTCGTACGGCCAGGCGTTGGCGACGCACCCCTTCAACCCGTCGATCTGCTGCATCATCGCGGGCGCGGGGCGCCCCTTCCCCGGACACGTCTCGTGGCCGCGCCCCAGCCAGTGCCCGACCTCGTGATTGACGATCAGCGCCCGGTACTCCGCGACGGGCCCGTCGAACTGCGGCGAACCGAGCTGCCAGCGCTTCAGGTTGACCATGACCTTCTCGCCGCCCCGGCAGTTGACCTCGCCGCGCGTCCTGAGGCCGTACGCGCCGCACATCCGGTCCGTGGTCGCCGGGGTGGCGATCCGGATCACCAGCCCGGCCGACCCGTCGGCGACCTGGCGGAACGAGCGCTCACCGTCGTGGCCCCAGCCGCGCGGATCGGCGAGGACGGCGGCGATCTCCTCGGCGGCCCGGTCGGGGTCCACGCCGATGCCGTTCTCCACCTCGACCCGGTACGCGCTGCCCTCGCCCTTCGGAGTGACGCCCGCACGGGCCACGGTGAACGTGCCGGGCCCCGAGGCGGGGATGTCCTCGGCGCCCGGACCGCCGCTGGGCGAGGAGGACGCGGACGGGGTCGGCGGGGGAGGGGGCGCGGGAGCGTCCTCCAGCGGCTCGGACGCGTTGTCCGGTCCGCCCGCCGGAGCCGTGGCGGCCGGAGCCGCGTCCGCCGGACCGCCCCCGTTCAGCCAGGGCCGGCCGAGGAGCAGCGCCGCGCCTGCCACCACCGCGAGCGCCAGCACGGCGAACGAGACCGCCCGCCGCCGGTTCCGCTGCCGCCGCCGCACCCGCGACCGCGCGGCCGACCGGGAGCGGGGGGCGGACGGAAAGCCGGTCCCGACGCCCTCCGGGGGCCGGGGCGGCGGCACCCGGAGCCGGAACGTTTCCTCGTCGCGGGCGGGCGCACCGGGCGCGGGCGGCAGGGTGCCGGTCGTGCGGCGACGCGTCACGCGGCGGCCCCGCTCCACGGCACCGGATTCTCGTCGGCGTACGCGATCAACTCCCGGAACCGCGGGCTCTGGACGACCCGGAGCAGGTCCCCGGCGGTGACGGGAGCGTCGCCCGCGCCGGCCGGTGCGGGCGAGACGGACAGCGACACCGTGCTGCGGCCGTACCGGTAGTGGATGGACACCTCCGTGCCCGTCCGGCCCTCGCCGGCGTGCCGGTGGACCCGCGCGGGCGTTCCGTCGTCCAGAACGATGTTCTCGCAGGTCAGCCCCTTCTCCGGGAGGTCGCGGCAGACGGGGGCCGCGCTTCCCGCCTCCGGGTGCACCGCCAGGTGGACGGCGCGGACGACGGAACCGCGCCGCGCCTGGTAGCCCGTCGGGTCGCCGCCGACCGGCAGGACGGTCCCCACCGACGCGGGCAGCAGGGCGTCCAGCGTCCCGGACGCCTGCTGCCGGAAGTCCTCCGGACGCCGGGCCTCTCGGGAGCCGCGAACGGGCGGGGCCGACAGGGAGGGTGTGGGCGGGCCGGGGGGTATGGGGGTGGCGGTGGGACTCGGCATGTCGGGGCGTGGCTCCGTACGTCGGGGGGACGGGGTGGGTGTGGGGGCGGGCAGGGAGAGAGACGGCACGACGGGTGATGCGGGTTCCCGGTCCGGGCCCGGCAACAGCCGGGGGCCGAGCACCGAGAGCCCGAGAGTCAGGCCGGTCACCGCGACGAAGGCGCCCGCGACCGTGTACGCCCGGCTTCGGGCACGCCGGCGGTAGCCCTCGCGTACGGCCTCGGGAACCAGATCGGACGGGAGGGACAACGGGTCGACGGTCCGGCGCAGGGAGTCCCGGAACAGCTCCTCGTCGGACGTGCTCACGGCGTGGGCGTCCGCGCCGGGCGTGCGGGGCGGCAGGTGCTCGTGCGGTTCAGGGGTCATGACCGGCCCTCAGCTTCCGGTGGAGTAGAGCTGGATATCGCCCATCCGGGCGCGGAGGCGGACGAGTGAACGCGAGCACTGGCTCTTGACCGTCGACTCGCTGCACCGCAGCAGCGAGGCCACGGTCTCCACGCTCAGGTCGTCCCAGTAGCGCAGGACGACCATCGCCCGTGCGCGCGGCGGCAGTTCGGCGAGCAGGGCGAGCAGGGTGATCCGGAGGTCGGCGCCCGGCGCGGGGTTGGGCTGCGACCGGGGCACGGTGCGGTTGTGGGCGAGCAGATCCCGTACGGAGCGGCGGCGTTCGGCGACGAAGGTGCGGACGAGCACGGTTTTGGCGTAGGCGTCGAGATGGTCGGCCCGGCTCGCCCTGCGCCAGTGCTGGAACAGCTTGGCGAGCGTCGTCTGTGTCAGGTCCTGTGCGCCCTCGACGTCTCCGCACAGCAGGTAGGCCGTCCGGTACAGGCGGCGTTGCGCGGTCCGGGCGTACGCCTCGAACGCGGCACGCTCGCCGTCCGCCATGGCGGGTTCAGCCCCGGCCGCCATGCGCCCTCCCCTCTCGTCGTGCTGCTTCCCTGCCCCCGGCGACCACCCCCGGCGACCAACTCCCGGCGACCGCCCCCGGCCGGGGTCCCACTCCTTACAGAGCAACCGTGTGCCGAAAAGGTTGAAGAGCGGTGAAGATCAGTTCGAGGAGGCGCCGGCGGGGCCCATGCCCCCGCGCCCACCCGCGTCGGCCCGGCCTACGCCACCCCGTCCCCGTCCCGGGCGACACCGCGTCCGCGTCGGCGGCCCGGACGAGTACGTCGGCCGGTCCCGCACCGCCGGGTCGCGGAGACCGTCGCCCTCGCGGGCGACCGCCCTCATCGATCCCGGCGGCCCGGCTGCTTGAATGGATGGGTGACCCGAGCCTCCCTGGAAAAGCAGCCGCACGAAGTCGCCTCGATGTTCGACGGTGTGGCGGCCAACTACGACCTGACCAACGACGTGATCTCGCTCGGCCAGGCCCGGCTGTGGCGCAAGGCGGTCGCGACGGCGGTCGACGCCCGCCCCGCCCAGAAGATCCTCGACCTGGCGGCGGGCACCGCCACCTCCTCCCAGCCCTTCGTGAAGGCGGGCGCCTACGTCGTGCCGTGCGACTTCTCGCTCGGCATGCTCAAGGTCGGCAAGGAGCGCCACCCGTGGATGCCGTTCACGGCGGGTGACGGCATGAAGCTGCCATTCAAGGACGAGACGTTCGACACCGTCACGATCTCCTTCGGGCTGCGCAACATCCAGGACACCGAGGTCGCGCTGCGCGAGCTGTACCGGGTGACGAAGCCGGGCGGACGGGTCGTGATCTGCGAGTTCTCCCAGCCGACCTGGACCCCGTTCCGCACGGTCTACACGGAGTACCTGATGAGGGCGATCCCGCCGGCCGCCCGCGCGGTCTCCTCCAACCCGGACGCGTACGTCTACCTCGCCGAATCCATCCGCGACTGGCCCGACCAGCCCGCCCTCGCCGCACTGCTCCAGAAGGCGGGCTGGTCGAACGTCGCCTGGCGCAACCTGACCGGCGGCGTGGTGGCCCTGCACCGGGCCACCCGCGCCTGAGTCACCTCCGGGGTCTCACAGCTCCAGGCGGAAGCAGACGGCCACCTGGCCGCGCGGGGTGTCGTACGACTCGGCGCGCCGCATCCCGAGCCGCTCCGCGACCGCCATCGACCGGGCGTTCTCCGCGTGGATCATTGCGACGACCTCGCCCACCCCCGCCGTCCGTACCCGCTCCAGCGTGGTGCGGGCGGCGGCGGAGGCGTACCCGCGTCCCCACGCCGCGCGCCCCAGCCGCCAGCCGATCTCGGTCGCGCCGACCGGCCCGTAGTGCGTGTGCGGCCACGGCTGCGCCCCGGTGAAGCCGAGGACCGCGTCGTTCTCGTCGGTGAGCGTCCACAGGCAGTAGCCCAGCTCCGCGTCGTGCCGCCGCTGGCGCGCGGTCAGCTCCTCGTACACGCAGAGGTCGGCCCGGCGGCCCCCGAAGAACTCCATCACCTCGGGGTCGTCGAACACCTGGTACCAGCTCAGGGCGTCTTCGTCGGTCGGAACACGGAGGCGTACGGCGGGGGCCGAGGCGTGGGGCGTGGCAGGCGCGATCGACATGTGGGAGCCCTTCGGAGGGTTGGTCTGCAGGCCCCCATAGACTGCACGGGACATGTGCCGCGCGGCACGCGAATTCGAGTCTTCGGGAGATCCGACCGTGACCGAGCCCCTCTCCGAGAACAGCGCGGACGTGATCGTCGTCGGAGCGGGCCCAGCCGGCTCCACGACCGCCTACTACCTCGCCAAGGCCGGACTCGACGTCCTGCTCCTGGAGAAGACCGCGTTCCCCCGCGAGAAGGTCTGCGGCGACGGGCTCACGCCCCGTGCCACGAAGCAGCTCGTCTCGATGGGGATCGACATCTCCGAGGAGGCGGGCTGGCTGCGCAACAAGGGCCTGCGCATCATCGGCGGCGGCGTCCGGCTCCAGCTCGACTGGCCGGAACTCGCCTCCTACCCGGACTACGGTCTGGTCCGCAAGCGCGACGACTTCGACGAGCAGCTCGCCCGGCAGGCGCAGAAGGCGGGTGCCCGGCTGTACGAGCGCTGCAACGTGGGCGCGCCCATCCGCGACGAGCGCACCGGCCGCATCACCGGCGTGGAGGCGAAGATCGGCGAGGAGAAGACCCCGGTCACCTTCCACGCCCCGCTCGTCGTCGCCGCCGACGGCAACTCCACCCGGCTCTCCCTGGCGATGGGCCTGCACCGCCGCGAGGACCGCCCGATGGGCGTCGCCGTGCGGACGTACTTCACCTCGCCCCGCCACGACGACGACTACCTGGAGTCCTGGCTGGAGCTGTGGGACCGGCGCGGCGCCGAGGACCGGCTGCTGCCCGGCTACGGCTGGATCTTCGGCATGGGCGACGGCACCTCCAACGTGGGCCTCGGCATCCTCAACTCCTCCTCCGCCTTCAAGGAGCTGGACTGGCGCGAGGTCCTCAAGGCGTGGTGCGCCTCGATGCCGGAGGACTGGGGCTACACCCCGGAGAACATGACGATGCCGATCCGGGGCGCGGCGCTCCCGATGGCCTTCAACCGCCAGCCGCACTACACCAAGGGCCTGCTGCTCGTCGGTGACGCGGGCGGCATGGTCAACCCGTTCAACGGCGAGGGCATCGCGTACGCCATGGAGTCCGGCCAGATCGCGGCCGACGTCATCGTCCAGGCGCACGCCCGCGCCACCCCCGCCCAGCGCGAACTGGCCCTGAACAACTACCCGAAGGTGCTCAAGGAGACCTACGGCGGCTACTACACGATGGGCCGCGCCTTCGTGAAGCTGATCGGCAACCCGAAGGTCATGAAGGTCGCCACCCAGCGCGGCCTGACCCACCCGCTGCTGATGAAGTTCACGCTGAAGATGCTGGCCAACCTGACCGACCCGCAGGGCGGCGACGCGATGGACCGCATCATCAACGGCCTGTCGAAGGTCGCTCCGAAGGCGTGACCCCGGCCGGGGCCGGTGCCGACGAGGTCGGGACCGGCCCCGGTGCGCGGCGTCCCGGCCCCGGTGCGGTCGGGCGGCTCCGTTCCGCCCACCGCACTGCCGGCCCCATCGCCAGCCCCGCCGCGAGGAACAGCGCTCCGAGCAGCAGCCAGCCGGGGACGCCCCAGGACACGATCAGCGCCGTCAGCAGCAGCGGCCCGAGCATGCGCGCCACCGGGACCCCCGCCCCGAACAGGCCCTGGTACTGCCCCTGCCGCCCCGCCGGGGCCAGGTCGAAGCTGATCTGCCATGCCCCCGCCGACTGCCGCATCTCGCCCCACACCTGGAGCCCGGCGGCGAGGAGCAGCACGGCGAACAGCACCCACAGGGGCGCGGTGAGCGCGGTGAGGGCGAAGGCCGCACAGGAGGCCAGCAGCAGCACCCCGCCGCTGCGTACGGTCCGGACGGCGCTCGGCAGATCGCGGACGACGGAGGCCGTACGGACCTGGAAGAGCATCACGGCCCCCGTGTTGAGCACCAGGAGCGCCGAGACGGCCCAGCCCGGAGCGGCGGTGCGCTCGGCGATCCAGAGCGGGACGGCGAGGCTGATCAGCGGCATCCGCAGCAGCATGACCATGTTGAGGAGGGCGACCAGCGCGTACGGCCGGTCCCGCAGCACGGTCGGACGCAGCGCGGTCGGGTCCGCGCCCCGCCGGGGCGCGGTCGCCGGGCTCCGGGGCGGCTCCGGCAGCCGGGCGAGCAGCAGGGCGCACCCCGCGAACGCGGCGGCGTCCAGCGCCAGCGCGGTGAGATACGCACCGGCCGTCCCGAGGTGCAGGGCCACCCCGCCGACGGCGGCCCCCAGCGCCAGGCCCGCGTTGAGCGCCGACTGGAGATGGGCGAGCACACCGGTCCGGGCGTCCCGGTCCACCAGTCCGGCCAGCAGCGACTGCCGGGCGGCGGCGAGCCCGCACTGCGCGGTGGCGTAGGCGCAGGCCACCAGGAGGAACGCCGGGAACGACCGGACGACGAGGAAGGCGGCGACGCCGAGCGCCGTGGCGGCGGCCAGCACGACGGCCGTCCGGCGCGGGCCGACGCGGTCGGCGAGCTGCCCGAGCGGCACCCCCGCGATCGCTCCGACGCCCCAGGCGACCGTCAGCCCGAGCCCGATGCGGGGGGCCGGGAGACCGACCACCTGCGAGAAGTACAGCGCGGAGCAGACGTAATAGGCCCCGTCTCCGCACGAGTTGACCAGCTGCGCGACCGCCAGGCCGCGCGCCGGCCCGGCGGCGGGAAACCATCGTGCGTGCATGACGTACCGACCCCGTCCCGGCGGGTGGCATGGGCAGCCACCTGCGCGGGATCGAACCTAGGGGAGCGAGTGGCCTCGGCGGTGGGCCACTTGGAGGTCGAATGGCTGGGCCATTGTGCGCATCCCCGCTGAGGGCGTGTCAGGTGTACGGGCGGGAAGCCGTGTTGGCGGCAGCCTCGCGTGCCCGCCCGTAGTGGCGGGCCACCCGCGCGCGGTTCCCGCAGGCGGGGGTGCACCACTCCTGCCGTCCGTGGCTGCGGATGAAGTACCGGGCACAGCGCGGCGCGTGGCAGGCCCGCAGGTGTTCGCGCTGCGGCCCGCTCAGGAAGTCGACGGCGTCGCGCGCCAGCAGGGCGATCAGCCGCACGCGCGGATCGGCCTCGGCCGACGCCAGCGTGGCCGTGGGCGTTCCTTCGGCGGGCCAGTGGAGCTGCGGCACCACCAACTCCCGTGCGGAGGCGGCGTTCAGAGCGGCCAGGGCCTCGTCGGCGGGCATCAGACGGTGAGCGTCGACCGGGCTGGGCGGGGCGGGGCCGACCGCCCGTGCGAACAGGGTCCGTACCGCCCGGCGCACCAGGAGGACGGCCTCTCTCAGCTCCTCGTCCACGACGAGCTCTCCGATGCCGCCGACACCCCTGGCCTGGCGGCGGAGCCACCGGGCGGTCGCCTCGACCGATTCCAGCTCGTCGAGGACACCGCCGTCCCCGCCGTGGCGGATGGTGCTCGCGAGTGCTGTCACGGGCCGCTGTGCCATCGGTGGCTCCCCTCGCCGCCTTGGTGAACGCGTGCACACTCCAGCCTAAAGTCCTGATGGGCAATGCGAGACATGCGTCAGATGGCGAGGGTGGGGGGGCGGTCACACCCTTGAACCCGCCATTCCGCTTCCTGCTCAGGGTTAATCTCCGGCACCGCGGGTGATCGTGTGCGATGATTTGCGCGCCCCCGGTCGCCGACCGTACGGACCGACCGGCCGGCGTCCGCCCCCGCCCCGCCCTCAGAGGCGGCACGCGGTGCGCACCACTTTTTCTTGATGCACGATCACATCGAACGCAGGCCGGCGGGGTACAGAGAGCCGGTAAAGCGCTGCGACCCCAAGGACAGACAGCCATGACGACCGCCTCCCTGCCCCAGCACCAGGACCTCTTCCTGGAGCCCCGCTTCGCCGTGGACCCGACCGCGCCGGACGAGGACGAAGAGTTCGACGCCGCGTACGAGGCTCTGCCCGCGCCCACGACCTCGGCCAGGGAGCCGGAGCGGTCCCACCACCGCCCCCGCCGCCGCTGACCCGGACGCCAAAGCCCCGGCCGCCGCTGACCCGCGCGACAAGCCCTGGTCGCGGTTGACCTGGACGACGACGAGCCCCCGGTCGCCGGGGAGCGGGCTTGCCGCGCGGGTTCGCGCCCCGCAGGTCCGTCACGGCTGCGCGGCCCCCTTGCGGCCCCGGCGCGGGCCGCGCCGCCTCGCCACGGAGCTGGCCGTTCCGCGCGCCTCCGCCCCGTTCCGTTCCGGAGCGAAAGCCGCTGGAGGCCGTGGCGGCGGGACGGTAGGCTCCCGTTCCATGTCCAGCCCCGAGTCCGACAGACTCCGGCCACCGGTGCGCCGGTGGCCGTGTTCCCGCTGAGCGTCGCCGGCTGACCCTTCAGGTCCCCGGCCCCCTTCGCCACGGTTCCACGTCCCCCGGCCCACCGCGGGTGCGGGCCGTTCCCCTTCCGCGTACGCGCTGATCCATCGCCGTACGCGGGGTTCGTGCCGACCGGCCGACCACCGGCACACCGCCGGCCGGTCGCCGCCGGGCACGTCTCCGCGCCGCCCCTTCAGGCCCGGCCCTCTCCGGCGCTCCGGAAGCAGTCCGCCAGGCCCGTCCGGCTTCGGCGGCGGGCGTCCGCGCGACCCGTATCCCGCACTCCGGTCTGTCTGTCCACGCGACGGTTCCGTCCAAGGGGTACCCACCCATGCCATTCGCCGTATACGTCCTGGGGCTCGCGGTCTTCGCCCAGGGCACCTCCGAATTCATGCTGTCCGGGCTGGTCTCGGGCATCGCCGCCGACCTCGGCGTCTCCCTCTCCGCCGCCGGTCTCCTCACCTCGGCGTTCGCCGTCGGGATGGTCGTCGGCGCGCCGCTCATGGCGCTGGCCGGCCGCACCTGGCCGCGCCGCCGCGCCCTGCTGTTCTTCCTCGCGGTGTTCATCGCCGTCCATGTCGTCGGCGCTCTCACCCCGAGTTACGGAGTGCTCCTGGCGACCCGCTTCGTCGGGGCTCTCGCCAACGCGGGTTTCTGGGCGGTGGCCCTGACGACCGCCGTCGCGCTGGTCCCCGACCGGCTGAAGGGCCGGGCCACGGCCGTGGTGGTCGGAGGGGTGACGATCGCCTGCGTGGTGGGCGTCCCGGCCGGAGCGGTGCTGGGGGAGCACTGGGGGTGGCGGTCCGCCTTCTGGGCCGTCGCGCTCGTCTCCCTGCCCGCCGTCGTCGCGGTGCTGCGTTCCCTTCCCGGCGGCCGGAGCACGGAGGAGGGCGCCGCGCCCGTGCCCGTACGCGACGAACTGCGCGTGCTCACCGGCCCCCGGCTGCGGCCCGTGCTGCTGACGATGGCCCTGGTGCAGGGGGCGACCTTCTGCGCGTTCTCCTACCTGGAGCCGCTGCTGACCCGCGAGACGGGCCTGGGGGCGGTCTGGGTGCCGGTGGCCCTGGCCCTCTTCGGGGCGGGGGCGTTCGCCGGGGTCACGGTGGCGGGCCGGTTCACGGACGCCCACCCCGTCGCGGTCGTCGCCACGGGTATGACCGCGCTCGTCGTCGGCTGGACGGCGCTCGCCCTGACGGCGGGCCGCCCGGTGTTCGCGCTGGCGCTGATCCCGCTGCTGGGCCTGCTCGCCTTCGGTACGGGTACCGCACTGATCACCCGGGTCCTGGGGCTGGCTCCCGGAGCGCCGACGCTGGCCGGGGCCTTCTCGACGGCGGCCTTCAACCTCGGGGCGACGGTGGGCCCGTGGGCGGGCGGCCTGACGCTGGACGCCGGGCTCGGCTACCGGGGACCCGTGTGGGTGAGCGCCCTGCTCATGGCCCTGGCCCTGCTCACGGCCGGAGCGGGGTGGCTGGTACGCCGGGCGCGGGGGAGTGCGCGGGGCCGTACGGGTGGGCGTGCGCGGGGCCATGCGGAGGTGGAGGCGGGGCACTGAGGCTCAGGTACGTGAGGGGCCGCACGTGCCACTCGATGTGCCGCCCTTTGCGGAGCATCAGAGTGAACCCGCAGTCCTCGCCCCGGTGCAGGGCACCGAGCGCGTGCACCCAGCCGCCCTGCTCGGCCCAGTGGAGGGCTCGCCCCGCTTCGTGCGGGGCGAGCCCGAGGACGTGGCTGGAGCGGAGCTGCACGCGCAGGACCCGGATGGCGTCGCGGGGGGTGGCCAGGACGCGCAGGTCGACGGGTTCGGGGACGAACCCGTTGGCAGGCCCGTACCGCAGGACCTCGTACCGGAACCCGCACTGCCGCTGGGCCTGAACGAGGGGGTGGGGGCGGGGAGAAGTGCGCATGGTCGACCGTCCGATCGCAGCGTCCGGGGCACCGGGCGCTCCACAGGGCGGCCCGGTCCAACGTCGGTGACGGTAGCGTCACGCGCAGCTACGGCGCAACCATGCGCCGGTACAAATATGCTGGCTCATACGTGCGAAGGCCCTCCACCGCGGGGTGGAGGGCCTTTGTGGCGAGGAGAGTTCGGACCGCCCTACTGGGCGAAGTGGTCGAACTCGCCCGCCTTGACACCCTTGATGAACGCGGCGAACTTCTCGCGGGAGGTGGCGGTCACGGTGCCGGGGTCGTCACTCTCGCGCATGAGGATCCGACCGGCCTTCTCGGTGATCTCCACGCACTGGTCCTGTGAGGCGGAGAAGGAGGACTTCTGCCACTCAAGTGCTTCGTTCATGCGGGGAATTCTCACATATCCCGTGCGAGGTGACGGACGAAGCTCCGCGACTCCACTGGGTCCAGAGCGACCGTCTGTCCCAGGTCGAGGAGGAGGCGGAAGCGGTGCAATTCGGCCTCCGCGTCCAAGTAGAACGTGCGCGTAGGGGCGTCAATGTGCACGGTGTCGAGCTGGGGCACCACGCCGCCCGCGTACAGAGCGGTGTGGGTCATGTCCACACTCTGCTCACTGGAAAACGTGATGACGCGCAGGGAGACGTTGGGCCGGTCCGTTGCTTCCAGCAGGTGTTCCAACTGGGCACGCGCGACCTTGCGTCCGCCCACCCGCATCCGCAGCGCCGCCTCGTGCACGATGGGCGCGAACTCCGGCGGGTCCTCCCGATCGAGAATGCCCGCCCTCCGCATGCGGTGCTCCACTCTGGCCTCCACCTCGTCATCGGGCAGCTTGGGCAACGCCAGCCCGAACATCGCCCGCGCGTACTCGGGTGTCTGGAGCAATCCCGGCATGTTCACCGGTTGGAGGCTCCGCATGTAGCGCGCGTGGTGCTCCAGCTCTGCGATGTCCAGGAATCCGGGCGGCAGCACCCCGCGGTACTCGTCCCACCAGAACTGCCCCCGGTGCTCACGGGATATCGCGCACAGGGCGTCGATCAGTGCCTCGTCGTCGCAGGCGTAGAAGCTCGCCAGCCGGCGGATGCGCTCCTCGCTGATACCGCTGCGTCCGGCCTCGATGTTGCTGATCCTGGCCTGATCGGTCGAGATGCGCCCGGCGGCCTCGCGGGCGGTCCTGCCCGCGCGCTCCCGAAGCTTCCTCAGCTCGGCGCCCAGGCGGACCTGGCGAGCGGTCGGGTTGTCCCTTGGTGGCATGTCACCTTCCCCTGTCTGCGTGTGCAGTGTCGCAGGGCTCGGCGCGGCCGACCGTCCGTTCGCCCATGCGAGTGAACGAGGTGAGTGCATTCTTGTTCCGGAACATTTATTGACCCTAGCCTGCCTCGGAGACCGATGCGCCGGGCATCGACGCCGAAGTGCAGCCGTATGCGGGGGGCTTGACCGGTACCTGTATGCGACCGGAGCCACGGTGGCCGACCGGAATGGCGCACCCATCGACTCTGGCTCACGTAGGGAGACCTCCATGCCGGCCGCTATCGCGCCACCTGCCCCGTTCCCGTACGTCCCCCCGTCCTGCGAGGGCTATCAGCTCGCGATGCCCAACTCCGCCGTCGCCGCGAAGATCGCGCGGGACTTCGTCGGGGCGCTGCTCCGGAGCGGCGCGCACTCCGGGGTCGCGGACGACGCCCGGCTCTGCGTGAGCGAGGTGGTGGCCAACGTGTACTGCCACACGCGGTCGAAGCTGGTCCGGGTCGAGGTCCTGGTGGGCCGGGAACAGGTCTCGGTCCACGTGACCAACGACTACGTGGGTCCGCCGCCCGAACCCCTGGCCCGCCCGGAGGGCGAGGGCGGGCGCGGCCTCCTCGTCGTCAACGGCCTGGCCACCAGCTGGGGGAGCACCACCCGCAAGGTGAAGTCCCGGCGCACCAAGACGGTCTGGTTCGTCCTGGCCCACCCCGAGCCCCGTTCGGTGCCGGCATCCGCCCCCGACCGCGAGTCCCCGTAGCGGCAACGGCGGAAGCCGCCGCCCCCGAGCGGGGGAGCGGCGGCCTCGGCCGTGCACCGGGGCGCCCGTGGGCGCTTGTGAATCAGAGAACGCGGACCGCGCCGGTCGGCCGGTCGTAGTCCATGGAGCGCTGCACCGTGCCGGTGCTGGAGTTCTGCGCGCCGACGAACTGGCCGCCGCCGACGTAGATCGCGACGTGGTAGGCGCTGCCCGCGCCGCCCCAGTAGAGGATGTCGCCGGGCTGGAGGTTGTCCAGGGAGACCTGCGTGCCGTAGGTCGACTGGGCCTGGGAGACGCGCGGCAGGTCGATGCCCGCCGTGCGGTAGGCGGCCTGGACCAGGCCCGAGCAGTCCCACGCGTTCGGGCCGGTGCCGCCGGAGACGTACGCGTCGCCGACCTGGGCCTTGGCGAACGCCACGATGGAGGCGGCGGAGCCGCTCACGTTCGAGGAGGAGGACGGGGCGGAGGCAGAGCTGTCCGAGGAGGAGGAGCCCGAGGTGCCGGTGGAGGCGCTGAGCGTGGTGCGCTCGGTGGACCGGGAAGCGCGCTCCGCACGCTCCTTGGCCTCTTCCTCCGCCTTGGCCTTCGCGGCGGCTTCGGCCTTCTTCTTGGCCTCGTCCTTGCGGACGGCCTCGGCGTGGGCCTTCTTGGCCGTCTTCGCGGCCTTCTCGGCCGCGGCGTCCTGGTCCGCCTGCTTCTCCATGTCGAGCGCGAGCTGCTGCGTGGCCTCAGCGGAGGCGGCAGCGGCGGCGGAGAAGCCGGAGGCGATGGTGGGCATCTCGATCGTCTGGGTCACCGGCTCGGCCTGGGCCGGACCGGCGGCACCCGCGACCGCGATGGTGCTGAGGAAGCCACCGGCAACTCCGGCTCGCAGAGCCGTCTTCGAGGCGCGCTGGCGGGGCTTCCGGTGGCTGGGTATGTGAGCGGTGTGGGACATGGGTACTAGCGCTATCAGGGCTGTAGGGGTCCCATCAAGAAACGTGTGTTGCGACACAGTTACGTTCGGAATCTCCGAATCCGCTTTCTGGGCGCCTTTATTGACGCCGTAACGGGCAAATCGGGCAGGCGCGATCAAGGCGGTGATCACCGCCTTTCGGCAATACGCCCGAATTGCCCCTCGCTTACCACCCGTTCACGCCGATGGCCAAGCCCGCTTTTCTGTGAAGCCGCCGAGTGTGGCGCAGGTCACGGCGCGGGTCGGCCGGTCCGGGCAACCCGCGCGGGTGCGGTCCGCGTCGCCCCTCCCCGCCCCGGCCGGCCGGTGGAGTTCGGGTCACCGGTCCGTGAGGTGTGCGACCTGACCGGCCGTGAGGTGCTCGCTCCCGACGGTCCGAGGTGTCGCTCCCCGGAACTTCGTGAATGCGCGCACATGTCCGCATCGGTCCCCGCTGTCGCTCGTCCGGGTGGGTGTGAGGATCGAGCGGAGCCCTTATCACCTCGCGGGCGCCCACCGCCAATTTGCTTGTAGTGGCTGTCCATTGATAGCGCACCACGCCTTTGACCAGCGGTAACACCGTCGAATGTCACGTCTCGTGATCACTCGGCCGCTTCGCGTACGAAGATCACCGCTCATACGACTTCATGATCCTTCGTCAGGTGGTGGAGATCACAAAGTCGTTACCGCACCCCGTGTCGCAGATCACAGGGGGCCAGGCATAGGATGCGGGGCAGTCGGGCTTGTGAACTGCCTCACATGTGCACGATCTTGGTGAGGCGGCGAGCCGGTCGCCCGATGCGGTCCACAGGTCAAGGACGACTGGAAGGAGCGAGGAGCGTGAATGCCTACGCGCCCATCCTCGTGCTCGGCGCCCTCGGGGCAGGGTTTGCGATCTTCTCCGTGGTCATGGCCACGCTTATCGGCCCCAAGCGGTACAACCGGGCAAAGCTCGAAGCGTACGAGTGCGGCATCGAACCCACCCCGACTCCCGCCGGAGGCGGCCGCTTTCCGATCAAGTACTACCTGACGGCGATGCTTTTCATCGTCTTCGACATCGAGATCGTCTTCCTCTATCCCTGGGCGGTCTCGTTCGACGCCCTGGGGATCTTCGGGCTCGTGGAGATGCTGCTCTTCGTGCTCACCGTCTTCGTCGCCTACGCGTACGTATGGCGTCGCGGCGGCCTGGAATGGGACTGAGGGGCTGAGGGGCACACCATGGGACTCGAAGAGAAACTGCCGAGCGGCTTCGTTCTGACCACGGTCGAGCAGGCCGCGGGCTGGGTGCGGAAGTCCTCCGTCTTCCCGGCCACGTTCGGACTGGCCTGCTGCGCCATCGAGATGATGACGACCGGCGCCGGCCGCTACGACCTCGCCCGGTTCGGGATGGAGGTCTTCCGCGGATCGCCGCGCCAGGCCGACCTGATGATCGTCGCGGGACGGGTCAGCCAGAAGATGGCGCCCGTCCTCCGGCAGGTCTACGACCAGATGCCGAATCCCAAGTGGGTCATCTCCATGGGGGTTTGCGCGTCATCGGGCGGTATGTTCAACAATTACGCCATTGTGCAGGGTGTTGATCACATTGTCCCGGTCGATATCTATTTGCCGGGTTGTCCGCCACGTCCTGAGATGCTGATGGACGCCATCCTCAAGCTCCACCAGAAGATCCAGGGCACCAAGCTCGGGGTCAACGCGGAGGAGGCCGCCCGCGAGGCGGAGGAAGCGGCCCTCAAGGCACTGCCCCTGATCGAGATGAAGGGGCTGCTCCGGTGACCGAGAACCCCCACGCGAACGGCGGCGAGGGCAACGCCGTACCCGCCCCGCGCGACACCGCCGGCGAGGTCATCCGCGTCCGCAAGGGCATGTTCGGCGCGAACAACGGCGGCGACACCTCCGGCTACGGCGGCCTCGTCCGCACCATCACCCTGCCGGGTGCCGCCTCGCGGCCGTACGGCGGCTGGTTCGACGAGGTGGCCGACGAACTCGAAGGGGCCCTGGAGGAACAGGACCTCCTCCCCGGGAACGCCATCGAGAAGACCGTCGTCGACCGCGACGAACTGACCTTCCACATCGCGCGCGAACACCTGGTCCAGGTCGCCCGCACCCTGCGCGACGACCCCGCCCTGCGCTTCGAACTCTGCACGGGCGTCAGCGGCGTCCACTTCCCCGGCGACACGGGCCGCGAGCTGCACGCCGTCTACCACCTGCGCTCGCTCACCCACGGCCGGATCATCCGGCTGGAGGTCTCCGCCCCGGACAGCGACCCGCACATCCCGTCGCTCGTCACGGTCTACCCGACCAACGACTGGCACGAGCGTGAGGCGTACGACTTCTTCGGGCTCATCTTCGACGGGCACCCGGCCCTCACCCGGATCATGATGCCGGACGACTGGCAGGGCTTCCCGCAGCGCAAGGACTACCCGCTCGGCGGCATCGCCGTCGAGTACAAGGGCGCCCAGATCCCGGCTCCGGACCAGCGGAGGTCGTACTCCTGATGACCACTCCCCATGCAACGCCCCGTGCCACGACCGAGGGGACTGTATATACAGTCACCGGCGGCGACTGGGACGAGGTCGTCGAATCCGCGGTGAAGTCCGACGACGAGCGCATCATCGTCAACATGGGCCCTCAGCACCCGTCGACGCACGGCGTGCTCCGCCTCATCCTGGAGATCGACGGCGAGACCGTCACCGAGGCCCGCTGCGGCATCGGCTACCTCCACACGGGCATCGAGAAGAACCTCGAATTCCGCAGCTGGACGCAGGGCACCACCTTCGTCACGCGCATGGACTACCTGACGCCGTTCTTCAACGAGACGGCGTACTGCCTGGGCGTCGAGAAGCTCCTCGGCATCGAGGAGCAGATCCCCGACCGGGCCACCGTCCTGCGCGTCCTGCTGATGGAGCTCAACCGGCTCTCCTCGCACCTGGTCTGCATCGCCACCGGCGGTATGGAGCTGGGCGCGACCACGATCATGATCTACGGCTTCCGCGATCGTGAACTGGTTCTCGACCTCTTCGAGCTGATCACCGGGCTTGCGCATGAACCACGCGTTCGTCCGCCCCGGCGGCCTCGCCCAGGACCTGCCGCCGGGCGCGGTCGACCAGCTGCGCGAGTTCGTGAAGACCATGAAGAAGAACCTGCCGGAGTACGACAAGCTCGCCACCGGCAACCCCATCTTCAAGGCCCGCATGCAGGACGTCGGCTACCTCGACCTCGCCGGCTGCATGGCGCTCGGCGCCACCGGCCCGGTGCTGCGCTCCGCCGGACTCCCGCACGACCTGCGCAAGACCGACCCGTACTGCGGCTACGAGACGTACGACTTCGACGTCCCGACCGCCGACACCTGCGACTCCTACGGGCGCTTCCTCATCCGCCTGGAGGAGATGCGCCAGTCGCTGCGGATCATCGAGCAGTGCATCGAGCGCCTGGAGCCGGGGCCGGTCATGGTCGCCGACAAGAAGATCGCCTGGCCCGCACAGCTCGCCCTCGGCCCGGACGGACTCGGCAACTCGCTCGACCACATCCGGAAGATCATGGGTACCTCCATGGAGGCCCTGATCCACCACTTCAAGCTGGTGACCGAGGGCTTCCGGGTCCCGCCCGGCCAGACGTACACCGCCGTCGAGTCCCCCAAGGGCGAACTCGGCGTGCACGTCGTCTCCGACGGCGGCACCCGCCCCTACCGGGTCCACTTCCGTGACCCGTCGTTCACCAACCTGCAGGCCATGGCGGCGATGTGCGAAGGCGGCCAGGTCGCCGACGTCATCGTCGCCGTCGCGTCCATCGACCCCGTGATGGGAGGCGTCGACCGGTGACCACCTCACGCCAAGACGTCAGTCTGGGGATGCCGCAGCTCCCCGCCGCCCCCTACCCGGCCGAGGTGCGCGCCCGGCTCGACGCGGACGCGAAGGAGGTGCTGGCCCGCTACCCCGGCAGCCGCTCCGCCCTCCTGCCGCTGCTGCACCTCGTGCAGTCCGAGGAGGGGTACGTCTCCCGTACGGGCATCGCCTTCTGCGCCGAGACGCTCGACCTCACCACCGCCGAGGTCACCGCCGTCGCCACCTTCTACTCCATGTACCGGCGCAGGCCGAGCGGCGACTACCAGGTCGGCGTGTGCACCAACACGCTCTGCGCGGTCATGGGCGGCGACGCCATCTTCGACACGCTCAAGGAGCACCTCGGGGTCGGCAACAACGAGACCACCGAGGACGGCAAGGTCACCCTCGAACACATCGAGTGCAACGCCGCCTGCGACTTCGCGCCCGTCGTGATGGTCAACTGGGAGTTCTTCGACAACCAGACGCCCGAGAGCGCCACGCGGCTCGTGGACGACCTGATCGCCGGCCGCACCGTCGAACCCACCCGCGGCGCGCCGATCTGCTCCTACAAGGAGACCGCCCGCATCCTGGCCGGTTTCCCCGACGAGCGCCCCGGCGCCGTCGAGGCGACCGGCGGCGCGGGCCCCGCCTCCCTCGTCGGGCTCAAGCTCGCCAAGGGCGAGGCGCTCCCGAAGGCGCGCGTGGTCTCCCCGCGCGACGGGCAGCCCAAGGCCACCCCGCCGCACGACCCTTCGCCGTCCGAGCACCTCAGCTCGCACGCCCGCCCGTCACCCGACCCCCGCCCCTCAACGAGTCCCTCCGGGACACCGAACACCTCGCAGCAGACCTCGGCCTCCGACCCGGAGCACCCGGCCGGGCCCGCAGCCGAGGAGGGGGAGTGATGACCTTGGCCGCCGAGATCCACAACGGGACGAGCCCCGAGAAACTGCTCGCCCCCGTGCTCTCCGCCTTCTGGGACCAGCCCGAGTCCTGGACCCTGGAGACCTACCGCCGCCACGAGGGGTACGAGGGCCTGCGCAAGGCGCTCGCCATGGACCCCGACGACCTGATCGCGTACGTCAAGGACTCCGGTCTGCGCGGACGCGGCGGCGCCGGCTTCCCCACCGGGATGAAGTGGCAGTTCATCCCCCAGGGCGACGGCAAACCGCACTACCTCGTCGTCAACGCCGACGAGTCGGAGCCGGGGACCTGCAAGGACATCCCGCTCCTCTTCGCCAACCCGCACAGCCTCATCGAGGGCATCGTGATCGCCTGCTACGCGATCCGTTCCTCGCACGCCTTCATCTACCTGCGCGGTGAGGTCGTCCCCGTACTGCGGCGGCTGCACGAGGCGGTCCGGGAGGCGTACGAGGCGGGCTATCTGGGGACGGACATCCTCGGTTCGGGACTCGATCTGGAACTCACGGTGCACGCGGGCGCCGGTGCGTACATCTGCGGTGAGGAAACCGCGCTGCTCGACTCCCTCGAAGGACGGCGCGGCCAGCCCCGGCTGCGTCCCCCCTTCCCCGCGGTCGCCGGTCTGTACGCCTGCCCCACCGTGGTGAACAACGTCGAGTCCATCGCCTCGGTTCCCGCGATCCTCAACCGGGGCAAGGACTGGTTCAGGTCGATGGGCAGCGAGAAGTCCCCGGGCTTCACGCTCTACTCGCTCAGCGGCCACGTCACCAGCCCCGGCCAGTACGAGGCCCCGCTCGGCATCACGCTCCGCCAGCTCCTCGACATGAGCGGCGGCATGCGGGCCGGCCACCGGCTCAAGTTCTGGACGCCGGGCGGCTCCTCCACCCCGATGTTCACCGAGGAGCACCTCGACGTCCCCCTCGACTACGAGGGCGTCGGAGCCGCCGGTTCCATGCTCGGCACCAAGGCGCTCCAGTGCTTCGACGAGACGACCTGCGTCGTGCGGGCCGTCACCCGCTGGACCGAGTTCTACGCCCACGAGTCCTGCGGCAAGTGCACGCCCTGCCGCGAAGGGACGTACTGGCTGGTCCAGTTGCTCCGCGACATCGAGGCCGGCAAGGGCGAGATGGCCGACCTCGACAAGCTGAACGACATCGCCGACAACATCAACGGCAAGTCGTTCTGCGCGCTCGGCGACGGCGCGGCCTCGCCGATCTTCTCCTCGCTGAAGTACTTCCGCGAGGAGTACGAGCAGCACATCACCGGCAAGGGCTGCCCCTTCGACCCCGCCCGGTCCACGGCCTGGGCCGACGACAAGAACACCGACGGCAAGAACGCTCACCGGGGGGTGAACGCATGACAGTCACCACGAGTGCGCCCTCCGGGGGCGGCGAGGCGGCCATCCCGCCCGAGGACCTGGTCACGCTGACCATCGACGGCATCGAGATCAGCGTCCCCAAGGGGACCCTGGTCATCCGCGCCGCCGAACTCCTCGGCATCGAGATCCCGCGCTTCTGCGACCACCCGCTCCTCGACCCCGCCGGCGCCTGCCGCCAGTGCATCGTCGAGGTCGAGGGGCAGCGCAAGCCCATGGCCTCCTGCACCATCACCTGCACCGACGGCATGGTCGTCAAGTCGCAGATCACCTCTCCTGTCGCCGAGAAGGCGCAGAAGGGCGTGATGGAGCTGCTGCTGATCAACCACCCGCTGGACTGCCCCGTCTGCGACAAGGGCGGCGAGTGCCCGCTCCAGAACCAGGCGATGTCGCACGGCGACGCCGACTCCCGGTTCGAGGGGAAGAAGCGGACCTTCGAGAAGCCCGTCCCGATCTCCACCCAGGTCCTCCTGGACCGCGAACGGTGCGTGCTCTGCGCCCGCTGCACCCGGTTCTCCAACCAGGTGGCCGGCGATCCCATGATCGAGCTGATCGAGCGCGGCGCGCTCCAGCAGGTCGGCACCGGCGAGGGCGACCCCTTCCAGTCGTACTTCTCCGGCAACACCATCCAGATCTGCCCGGTCGGCGCGCTCACGTCGGCGGCGTACCGGTTCCGCTCCCGCCCCTTCGACCTGGTCTCCACCCCCTCGGTGTGCGAGCAGTGCTCGGGCGGCTGCGCCACCCGCACCGACCACCGGCGCGGCAAGGTCGTCCGCCGCCTCGCGGCCAACGAGCCCGAGGTCAACGAGGAGTGGGTCTGCGACAAGGGGAGGTTCGGCTTCCGCTACGCCCAGCAGCGCGACCGCCTCACCACCCCGCTCGTCCGCAACGCCGGGGGTGAGCTGGAACCGGCGAGCTGGCCCGAGGCGCTGGAAGCCGCCGCGGCCGGACTCCTCGCCGCCCGCGGCCGTACCGGCGTCCTCACCGGCGGCCGGCTCACCGTCGAGGACGCCTACGCGTACAGCAAGTTCGCCCGCGTCGCCCTCGGCACCAACGACATCGACTTCCGCTCCCGCGTCCACAGCGCGGAGGAGGCCGACTTCCTGGCCGCCCGGGTCGCCGGACGCGGCCTGGACCTGGACGGCGAGGGCGTCACGTACACCGCGCTGGAGAAGGCCCCCGCGGTCCTCCTCGTCGGGTTCGAGTCCGAGGAGGAGGCCCCCGGCGTCTTCCTCCGGCTGCGCAAGGCCCACCGCAAGGGCGGGCAGAAGACCTTCGCGCTCGCCTCGCACGCCACGCGCGGCCTCGTGAAGGCGGGCGGCACCCTGCTGCCCGCCGCCCCCGGCACCGAGACCGAATGGCTCGACGCGCTCGCGGGCGGCGTCGGCCTGGAGGCCGAAGGGGCCGCGGCGGCCGAGGCGCTCCGCACCGAGCACTCCCTGATCATCGTCGGCGAGCGGCTGGCCGGGGTGCCCGGCGCCCTGTCCGCCGCGATCCGTACCGCCGCCGCCACCGGCGCGCGCCTGGTGTGGATTCCGCGCCGGGCGGGTGACCGGGGCGCGGTCGAGGCCGGCGCCCTGCCCACGCTGCTGCCCGGCGGCCGTCCGGCCACCGACCCGCGCGCCCGCGACGAGGTCGCGGCGCTGTGGCGGCTGGCCGAACTGCCCTCCCGCCACGGCCGCGACACCGGCCAGATCGTCGAGGCCGCGGCCACCGGCGAACTGGGCGCGCTGCTCGTCGCCGGGGTCGGCGTCGAGGACCTGCCCGACCCGGCCCGTGCCCTCCAGGCGCTGGACGAGGTCGGCTTCCTGGTCTCCCTGGAGCTGCGGCCGAGCGCGGTCACCGCCCGCGCGGACGTGGTCCTCCCGGTCGCCGCCGTCGCGGAGAAGTCCGGCACCTTCCTCAACTGGGAGGGCCGGGTCCGGATGTTCGAGGCGGCGCTCAAGCCCGAGCAGATGACCCGGACGCTCGCCCCGACCGACCTGCGGGTGCTGCACATGCTGGCCGACGCCATGGACGTGCACTTCGCCCTGCCGGACCTGGCCTCCGCCCGCCGCGAGCTGGACCGGCTCGGCGGCTGGGAGGGCGGGCGCGCGGACGACCCGCGCGAGGGCGCGCGGCCGCTGCCCCGCCCCGGCGACGGCGAGGCCGTCCTCGCGGGCCACCGCATGCTGCTCGACCTCGGGCGGCTCCAGGAGGGCGACACCGCCCTCGCCGGGACCCGGCACGCGGCCGTCGCCCGGCTGTCGGCGGCCACCGCCGCCGAGACCGGCGTCAAGGACGGCGACCCGCTCGCCGTCACCGGCCCGGCCGGGACCGTCGAACTGCCGCTCGCCGTCACCGACATGCCGGACCGGGTGGTCTGGGTGCCGCTGAACTCGGTGGGACGCGGCATCCCCGCCGACACCGGCGTGAACCCGGGCGGCCTGGTGCGGATCGGCCCGGCCACCGCACCGGGCGCACCCGTCGAACCATCGGAGGTACGAGCGTGACTGGCCTCGCCGCACTCACGACGGCGCCCGAGGGCGTCGTCCTCGCCGCCGAGGATCTCTCGATGTTCGGCACCGACCCCTGGTGGCTGGTGGTCGTCAAGGCGGTCTTCTGCTTCGCCTTCCTGATGGTGACCGTGCTGTTCTCCATCGTGTGGGAGCGCAAGGTCGTCGCCTGGATGCAGCTGCGCATCGGCCCCAACCGCCACGGCCCCTGGGGCATGCTCCAGTCGCTCGCCGACGGCATCAAGCTGATGCTCAAGGAAGACGTCATCGTCAAGCGGGCCGACAAGGTCGTCTACGTCCTGGCGCCGATCGTCGCGGCGATCCCGGCGTTCATGGCGATCGCGGTCATCCCGTTCGGCCCCGCCGACAACCAGGTGTCGATCTTCGGCCACCGTACGGCGATGCAGCTCACCGACCTGCCGATCGCGATGCTCTACATCCTCGCGGTCGCCTCGGTCGGCATCTACGGGCTCGTCCTGGCGGGCTGGTCCTCCGGATCGACGTACCCGCTCCTCGGCGGTCTGCGCTCCTGCGCCCAGATGATCAGCTACGAGATCGCCATGGGCGCCGCGTTCGCCTCCGTCTTCCTCTACTCCGGGTCGATGTCGACGTCGGCGATCGTGGAGGCGCAGGCGGACCGCTGGTTCGTCGTCCTGCTGCCGGTCTCCTTCATCATCTACATCATCACGATGGTCGGGGAGACGAACCGCGCGCCGTTCGACATGCCGGAGTCCGAGGGCGACCTCGTCGGCGGGTTCAACACCGAGTACTCCTCGATCAAGTTCGCGATGTTCATGCTCGCCGAGTACGTCAACATGGTCACCGTCTCCGCGGTCTCCGTGACCCTCTTCCTCGGCGGCTGGCGGGCCCCGTACCCGGTCAGCACCTTCTGGGAGGGCGCGAACCAGGGCTGGTGGCCGATGCTCTGGTTCGTCCTCAAGGTCCAGCTGCTGCTGTTCTTCTTCATCTGGCTGCGCGGCACGCTCCCGCGGGTCCGTTACGACCAGCTGATGAAGCTCGGCTGGAAGGTCCTCATCCCGGTCTCCGTGGTCTGGCTGATGCTCGTCGCCACCGTCCGCGCCCTGCGCAACGAGGGCTACGACTTCTCCCGGATCGTGCTGTACGTCGGGGCGGCCGTGATCGCGGTCCTGCTGATCTCCTTCGTCGTCGACATGTTCCGCGACCGGAAGAACCGGGCCGAGGCGGAGGCGGCCGGACCGGAGCCCGCCTTCGACCCGATGGCGGGCGGGTTCCCGGTGCCGCCGCTGCCCGGCCAGACCCTGCCGCCGGTGCCCAGGCGCACTCCACGGCGCGAGCGGGAGCTCGTTGTCAGTGGTGGGCCGGATACTCAGAGTGACGGAAACGCGAGTGACGGAAAGGAGGCCGGCGGTGTCTGAGAAACCAGAGCTCACGGGCTCATCGGGATCCGCTGGGTCCTCGGGCCGGGCGGAGGGATCGGGGGAGAAGTTCCAGAACCCCGTGGCCGGCTTCGGCGTGACCTTCAAGGCCATGTTCAAGAAGCGGCTCACCGAGCAGTATCCGGAGACGCCGAAGGTGACGGCGCCCCGCTTCCACGGCCGCCACCAGCTCAACCGCCACCCGGACGGCCTGGAGAAGTGCGTCGGCTGCGAGCTGTGCGCCTGGGCCTGTCCCGCCGACGCGATCTACGTGGAGGGCGCGGACAACACCGAGGAGGAGCGCTACTCCCCGGGTGAGCGCTACGGCCGCGTCTACCAGATCAACTACGCGCGCTGCATCCTGTGCGGGCTGTGCATCGAGGCGTGCCCCACCCGCGCGCTGACGATGACGAACGAGTTCGAGCTGGCCAACACCACCCGCGAGAGCCTCATCTACACCAAGGACGAGCTGCTCGCGGGCCTGGAGGACGGCATGGTCGACAGCCCGCACGCGATCTACCCCGGCATGGACGAACAGGACTACTACCGGGGCCTGGTCACCGAGGCCGCCCCCGGCACGGTCCCCCAGCCGGCCGTCTCGCGGGGCGAGCCGGACAAGCTCGACGAGGACCCCGTCGAGTCCACCCGCGCCGCCGACGCCACCCGTCCGGGCAAGGGGGTGGACGCGTGAACGCGCTGGCCGCAGCCACCGCCACCTCCACCGGCGAGGCCGTCCAGTTCTGGATCCTGGGCACCGTCGCCGTGATCGGCGCGCTCGCCACGGTCCTGCTGAAGAGGGCCGTGCACAGCGCGCTCTCGCTCGCCGGCACCATGATCGTCCTCGCGGTGTTCTACCTCGCCAACGGGGCGTACTTCCTGGGCGTCGTCCAGATCGTCGTCTACACCGGCGCGATCATGATGCTGTTCCTCTTCGTCGTCATGCTCGTCGGCGTCACCGCGGCGGACTCCCTCAAGGAGACCCTGAAGGGCCAGCGCTGGATGGCCCTCGGGTGCGCCCTCGGGTTCGGCGTCCTGCTGATCGCCGGCATCGGCAACGCCTCGCTCTCCACCTTCAACGGGCTCGGCACCGCCAACGCCCGGCACGGGGGCAACGTCGAGGGTCTGGCCAACCTCATCTTCACCAAGTACGTCTTCGCCTTCGAGATCACCGGCGCCCTGCTGATCACCGCCACGGTCGGCGCGATGGTGCTCACCCACCGCGAGCGCACCGAACGGGCCAAAACCCAGCGGGAGATGGCCGAGCAGCGGGTCCGCGAGGGCAAGCACCTTCCGCCGCTCCCCGCCCCCGGCGTCTACGCCCGGCACAACGCGGTGGACATCCCCGGTCTGCTCCCCGACGGCACGCCGTCCGAGCTGACCGTCATGCAGACGCTGCGGGAGCGCGGCCAGGTCCGCGACGTCTCGCGGAAAGCCCTCGCCGACCTCAAGGCCCTGGAGCAGCGCTCCGGGGAGCGGCTCGGACGCGAGGACGCGGACGCCGTGGCGCGCGGGGCCGGTCCCGCGTCGGCGGCGGAGAATTCGGAGGCCGCCCAGTGAACCCGGTCAACTACCTCTACCTCGCGGCCCTGCTGTTCGCGATCGGCGCCTCCGGGGTGCTGATCCGGCGGAACGCGATCGTGGTGTTCATGTGCGTCGAGCTGATGCTCAACGCCTGCAATCTGGCGTTCGTCACGTTCTCCCGGATGCACGGCAACCTCGACGGGCAGATCGTCGCGTTCTTCACGATGGTCGTCGCCGCGGCGGAAGTCGTCGTCGGACTCGCGATCATCGTGTCGCTGTTCCGCTCCCGCCACTCGGCCTCGGTCGACGACGCCAGCCTGATGAAGCTGTAAGGGGTCGGAAACGTGGAGAACCTGATTGCGCTGCTCGTCGCGGCGCCCCTGCTCGGAGCGGCGGTCCTGCTCTGCGGCGGCCGTCGGCTGGACAGGACCGGCCACTGGCTCGGTACTGTCCTCGCCGCCGCCTCGTTCGTCGTCGGACTGATCCTCTTCACCGACATGCTGGGGAAGGGCGCCGAGGACCGGGCCCTGCACCAGCACCTGTTCAGCTGGATTCCGGTGGAGGGCTTCCAGGCCGACATCGCCTTCCAGCTCGACCAGCTGTCGATGACGTTCGTCCTGCTCATCACCGGTGTGGGCACGCTGATCCACATCTACTCCATCGGCTACATGGAGCACGACGAGCGCAGGCGCCGCTTCTTCGGCTACCTGAACCTGTTCCTCGCGGCGATGCTCATCCTGGTCATCGCCGACAACTACCTGCTGCTGTACGTCGGGTGGGAGGGCGTCGGTCTGGCGTCGTTCCTGCTCATCGGCTTCTGGCAGCACAAGCCCTCCGCGGCCACCGCCGCGAAGAAGGCGTTCCTGGTCAACCGGGTCGGTGACGTCGGCCTGTCGATCGCCATCATGCTGATGTTCACCACCTTCGGCACCTTCGCCTTCGGGCCGGTGCTGGAGTCGGCGGGCGAGACGGGCCAGGGCAAGCTGACGGCCATCGGGCTGATGCTGCTGCTGGCCGCCTGCGGCAAGTCGGCCCAGGTGCCGCTGCAGTCCTGGCTCGGCGACGCGATGGAGGGCCCGACCCCGGTCTCCGCCCTCATCCACGCCGCGACCATGGTCACCGCCGGCGTCTACCTCATCGTCCGCTCCGGCGCGATCTTCAACGCCGCCCCGGACGCCCAGACGGTCGTCGTCATCGTCGGCGCGGTCACGCTGATCTTCGGTGCGATCGTCGGTTGCGCGAAGGACGACATCAAGAAGGCGCTCGCCGGCTCGACGATGTCGCAGATCGGCTACATGATCCTGGCCGCGGGCCTCGGCCCCATCGGCTACATCTTCGCGATCATGCACCTGGTGACGCACGGCTTCTTCAAGGCCGGTCTCTTCCTCGGCGCGGGCTCCGTCATGCACGGCATGAACGACGAGGTCGACATGCGCAGGTACGGCGGCCTCCGGACGTACATGCCGGTCACCTTCGTCACCTTCGGCCTCGGCTATCTGGCCATCATCGGTTTCCCCGGCCTGTCCGGCTTCTTCTCCAAGGACAAGATCATCGAGGCGGCCTTCGCCAAGGGCGGCGCCGAGGGCTGGATCCTCGGCTCCGTGGCCCTGCTGGGCGCCGCGATCACCGCGTTCTACATGACGCGCGTGATGCTGATGACGTTCTTCGGCGAGAAGCGCTGGCAGCCGGACGCCGAGGGCCACGAGCCGCACCCGCACGAGTCCCCGAAGTCGATGACGATCCCCATGATCGTGCTGGCCTTCGGCTCGGTCTTCGCGGGCGGGTTCTTCGCGATCGGGGACCGGTTCATCACCTGGCTGAAGCCGGTCACCGGTTACGACCACGGGCACTCCCCGCTGAGCGCGGCCACCGTCACCGGAGCCACCGTCGTGGCCCTGGTCGTCGGCGTCGGCATCGCCTGGGCGATGTACGGGCGCAAGCCCGTCCCGGCCGTCGCCCCGCGGGGCTCGGTCCTCACCCGGGCCGCCCGCCGCGATCTCCTCCAGGACGACTTCAACCACGTGGTCCTGGTCCGCGGCGGCGAACACCTCACCCGCTCGCTGGTCTACGTGGACCACTCCCTGGTCGACGGCGTCGTCAACGGCACGGCCGCTTCGGTCGGCGGGCTCTCCGGCCGGATGCGCAAGCTCCAGAACGGCTACGCCCGCACCTACGCGGTCTCGATGTTCGGCGGTACGGCGGTCGTCATCGCCGCGACCCTGCTGATGAGGGCGGTCTGATCCCATGTCCTTTCCCCTCCTGACCGCGACGGCGGCGCTCCCGGCGATCGGCGCGATCGCCACCGCCGCCGTCCCCGCCGCGCGGCGCACGGCGGCCAAATGGCTCGCGCTGCTCTTCTCGCTCGGGACGCTCGTCCTGGCGGCCGTCGTCTTCCTCCGCTTCGAACCGGGCGGCGACCGCTACCAGCTCACCGAGTCCCGCGCCTGGATCGCGGACTTCGGCGTCCGCTACGAACTGGGCGTGGACGGCATCGGGGTGGCGCTCCTCGGCCTCACCGCGCTGCTGATCCCGTTCGTCATCGTCGCCGGCTGGCACGACGCCGACCCCCTGGAGACGACGTCCACGCGCTGGCGTCCGACGCAGGGCTTCTTCGCCCTGATCCTCATGGTCGAGGCCATGGTGATCCTGTCGTTCGTCGCCACCGACGTCTTCCTCTTCTACATCCTCTTCGAAGCCATGCTCATCCCGATGTACTTCCTCATCGGCGGCTTCGGCGACCGGGCCCACGCGGGCACCGACGAGAGCGCCGCCACCCAGCGCTCGTACGCGGCGGTCAAGTTCCTCCTCTACAACCTGGCCGGCGGGCTGATCATGCTGGCCGCCGTCATCGGCCTCTACGTGGTCGCGGGCAGCTTCTCGCTCTCCGAGATCGCGGAGGCCCGCGCCGACGGCTCGCTGGAGATGGCGACCAGCACCGAGCGGTGGCTGTTCCTCGGGTTCTTCTTCGCCTTCGCGGTGAAGGCCCCGCTGTGGCCGCTCCACACCTGGCTGCCCAACGCCATGGGCGAGGCGACCGCCCCGGTCGCCGTGCTGATCACGGCGATCGTCGACAAGGTCGGCACCTTCGCGATGCTCCGCTTCTGCCTCGGGCTCTTCCCGGAGGCCAGCAAGTGGGCGACGCCGGTGGTCATCACCCTGGCGCTGATCTCCATCGTGTACGGGGCGCTCCTCGCGGTCGGCCAGCGCGACATCAAGCGGCTCATCGCCTACGCCTCGATCTCGCACTTCGGCTTCATCATCCTGGGCATCTTCGCGATGACCAGCCAGGGCCAGTCGGGCGCCACGCTCTACATGGTCAACCACGGCATCTCGACGGCCGCGCTGCTGCTGGTCGCCGGCTTCCTCATCACCCGGCGCGGCTCGCGGCTCATCGCGGACTACGGCGGGGTGCAGAAGGTCGCCCCGGTGCTGGCCGGGACGTTCCTCATCGGCGGGCTCGCCACCCTGTCGCTGCCCGGACTCGCCCCGTTCGTCAGCGAGTTCCTGGTCCTGGTCGGCACGTTCAGCGCGTATCCGGTGGCCGGTGTCGTCGCCACCTCCGGCATCGTGCTCGCCGCGCTCTACGTCCTGGTCCTCTACCAGCGCACGATGACCGGCCCGGTCCAGGAGTCGGTCCGGTCCATGCCGGACCTCAAGGCCCGTGAGCTGGCGGTCGCGGTGCCGCTGATCGCCGTGCTGATCTTCCTCGGCGTCTTCCCGAAGCCGCTCACCGAGGTCGTCAACCCGGCGGTGGAGCACACCATGTCCGACGTACAGAAGAAGGACCCCCAGCCCGAGGTGGAGGCCGCCAAGTGAGCGCAACAGCTGTCCACAGCCTGTGGACGACGGCGAGCGGGGTGACATCGGCGGCGCCGGGCGACTCGTTCACCATGCCGAAGATCGAGTACACCCAGCTCATGCCGGTCCTGATCATCGTGGTCGCGGCCGTCCTGGGCATCCTGGTGGAGGCCTTCGTGCCGCGCCGGGCCCGCTACCACTCCCAGCTCTTCCTGAGCGTGGTGGCGGTCGCCGCCTCGTTCGCCGCGATCGTCGGCCTCGCCGCCGGAGGCTACGGCACGACGAAGGCGCAGATCGCGGCCATGGGCGCCATCGCGATCGACGGCCCCACCCTGTTCCTCCAGGGCACCATCCTCCTGGTCGCCATGGTGGCGGTGTTCACCTTCGCCGAACGCCGGCTCGACCCCGGCAGCGACGGCAACCGCGTCGACTCCTTCGCCGCCCAGCCCGGAGCCGTCCCCGGCGGCGAGGGCGAGAAGGCCGCGGTGCGGGCCGGGTTCACCACCACCGAGGTCTTCCCGCTCCTGCTGTTCTCGGTGGCGGGGCTGCTGGTCTTCCCGGCCGCCAACGACCTGCTGACCCTCTTCATCGCGCTGGAAGTCTTCTCGCTCCCGCTCTACCTCCTGTGCGCCGTCGCCCGCCGCAAGCGGCTGATGTCGCAGGAGGCGGCCGTGAAGTACTTCCTGCTCGGCGCGTTCTCCTCGGCGTTCCTGCTCTTCGGGATCGCGCTCATCTACGGCTACGCGGGCTCCCTGTCGTACGCCGAGATCGCAGGCGTGGTCGACGGCTCGGTCCTGGAGATCGACCCGGCGCTCGCCGACACCATGGGCAACGACGCGCTGCTGCTCATCGGCGGCGCGATGATCCTGACCGGTCTGCTCTTCAAGGTCGGCGCGGTTCCGTTCCACATGTGGACCCCGGACGTCTACCAGGGCGCCCCGACCCCGGTCACCGGCTTCATGGCCGCCGCGACGAAGGTCGCCGCGTTCGGCGCGCTGCTGCGCCTGCTGTACGTGGCGCTGCCGGGCCTCACCTGGGACCTGCGGCCGGTCATGTGGGCGGTGGCCATCGTCACGATGCTGGCCGGCGCGATCGTCGCCATCACCCAGACCGACATCAAGCGGCTGCTGGCCTACTCCTCGATCGCGCACGCGGGCTTCATCCTCGCGGGCGTCATCGCGGCCAACCCGGAGGGCATCTCCTCGGTCCTCTTCTACCTGCTGGCCTACTCCTTCGTGACGGTCGGCGCGTTCGCCGTCGTCACGCTGGTGCGGGACGCGGGCGGGGAGGCCACCCACCTGTCGAAGTGGGCCGGGCTCGGCCGCCGCTCGCCGCTGGTCGCGGCGGTCTTCGCGGTGTTCCTGCTGGCCTTCGCGGGCATCCCGCTGACCTCCGGGTTCTCGGGCAAGTTCGCGGTGTTCAAGGCGGCTGCCGAGGGCGGGGCCGGGGCGCTGGTCGTCGTCGGTGTGATCTCCTCGGCCGTCGCGGCGTTCTTCTACATCCGTGTGATCGTCCTCATGTTCTTCAGCGAGCCGAAGGCGGACGGCCCCACGGTCGCCGTCCCGTCCCCGCTGACCATGACGACGATCGCGGTCGGCGTCGCCGTCACCCTGGTGCTGGGCCTGGCCCCGCAGTACTTCCTGGACCTGGCGAGCCAGGCCGGGGTCTTCGTGCGGTAGCCCCGCGCGGTAATGCGTGTCAACAGCGCCGGACGGTCGGATATCCACAGACCGTCCGGCGTTGTCGTTCCCTCCGCCTATCGTGGACGGGGACGAGAGCAGGACGGAAAGGGGCCGGGCATGCGGACCCCCGGGGGAACAGAGCATGGGGCGTGAGCATGGATGAGACCGCGACGGTGGCCGGCGCCGACGCCGGCACGGGCGACGAGAGCGAGGCGCGGCGGACACTCCACCGCGTCTTCGGGTACGAGTCGTTCCGCGGCGAGCAGGGCGCGATCATCGAGCACGTGGTGGCGGGCGGCGACGCGGTCGTGCTCATGCCCACCGGCGGCGGGAAGTCGCTCTGCTACCAGATCCCGTCCCTGGTCCGCCGGGGCACCGGCGTCGTCGTCTCGCCGCTGATCGCCCTCATGCAGGACCAGGTCGACGCCCTGCGCGCGCTCGGCGTCCGGGCCGGCTTCATGAACTCCACGCAGGACTTCGACGAGCGCCGCTCGATGGAGGCGCAGTTCCTCGCGGGCGAGCTGGACATCCTCTATCTGGCGCCCGAGCGGCTGCGCCTGGACTCCACGCTCTCCCTGCTGGCGCGGGGCGAGGTCTCCGTCTTCGCGATCGACGAGGCGCACTGCGTCGCCCAGTGGGGCCACGACTTCCGCCCGGACTATCTGGCCCTGTCCGTGCTCGGCGAGCGCTGGCCGGACGTGCCGCGCATCGCCCTGACGGCGACCGCGACGAACGCCACGCACGAGGAGATCACCCGCCGCCTCGGCATGCCGGACGCGAAGCACTTCGTCGCGAGCTTCGACCGGCCGAACATCCAGTACCGCATCGTGCCGAAGTCCGACCCCAAGAAGCAGCTCCTCTCCTTCCTCCAGGAGGAGCACGCCGGGGACGCGGGCATCGTCTACTGCCTCTCGCGCAATTCCACCGAGAAGATCGCGGAATACCTCAGCCGCAACGGCGTGGAGGCCGTTCCGTACCACGCGGGTCTGGACGCCCGGACGCGCGCCGCCCACCAGGCGCGGTTCCTCCGTGAGGAAGGGCTCGTCGTCGTTGCGACGATCGCGTTCGGCATGGGCATCGACAAGCCGGACGTCCGCTTCGTCGCCCACGTGGACCTGCCCAAGTCCGTCGAGGGCTACTACCAGGAGACCGGCCGTGCGGGCCGTGACGGGGAGCCGTCCACGGCCTGGATGGCGTACGGACTCCAGGACGTCGTCCAGCAGCGCAAGCTCATCCAGGGCGGCGAGGGCGACGAGGCGTTCCGCCGCCGGGCCGCCTCCCACCTGGACTCCATGCTCGCCCTGTGCGAGACGGTCCAGTGCCGCCGGGCCCAGCTGCTGACCTACTTCGGCCAGGAGCCCACGGCCCCCGCCTGCGGCAACTGCGACACCTGCCTCGCCCCGCCGGAGACCTGGGACGGCACGGTGGTCTCGCAGAAGCTGCTCTCCACGGTGGTGCGGCTCAAGCGCGAGCGGAACCAGAAGTTCGGCGCGGGCCAGATCATCGACATCCTGCTCGGCCGGAAGACCGCCAAGGTCATCCAGTTCGACCACGACCAGCTCTCCGTCTTCGGCATCGGCGAGGAGCTGGCCGAGGCGGAGTGGCGCGGGGTGGTCCGCCAGCTGCTGGCGCAGGGGCTGCTCGCGGTCGAGGGGGAGTACGGCACGCTGGTCCTGACCGAGGAGAGCGCCACGGTGCTCGGCCGGGAGCGGGAGGTGCTGCTCCGCAAGGAGCCGAAGAAGCCCACGTCCCGCTCGTCGTCCTCGGCGGGCGGCGGCAAGGGCGCCAAGGGCAGGGCGGCCGCCGCCGACCTTCCCGCCTCCGCCGTCCCGGTCTTCGAGGCGCTGCGCGCCTGGCGCGGGGCGACGGCGAAGGAGCAGGGCGTCCCGGCGTACGTGATCTTCCACGACGCGACGCTGCGGGAGATCGCCACCGTCCACCCGACGACGATCGGGGAGCTGGGGGGCGTCAGCGGCCTGGGCGAGAAGAAGCTGGCGACGTACGGGGAGGGCGTGCTGGAGGTCCTGGCCCGGACGGCGGGCGGCGAGGCCCCGGCGGCTCCGGACGCGCCCCGGGCCCCGGCACCCGCCGAAGCACCGACGGCCCCGGCTCCCCGGACACCCCCGGCCCCGGCTCCGGCGTCGCGCCCGGCGTCGGCTCCCGCGTCCCGCCCGGCTCCGGCCCGTCCGCAGACGTCGGCCGCCCCGGCGGAGCAGTACGGCGACCCCGAGTTCGCCTGGGACGAGGAACCGCCCGAGTACGAGTGAGCCGTACCGGGCGGTGAGGTGGAAGGGCGGCGGGGTCTACGTCGGGTCCGCCGCCCGGCGGCGGGGCGTGATCGCCGTCAGGTCCAGGTCCACGGCGAAGGGCACCGGCACCTTCATGCGGTCGTGGAAGATCCCGGTCGAGGTGTAGGCGCCGGTGGCCGGCTCGCGCTCGAAGACGTACACCACGGCCCGCCCGTCGTGGTTCTCCACCCGCCAGTAGTGGGGGATGGCCGCGCGGGCGTACTTCACGGGCTTGGTCTCCCGGTCGCGGGACCGGGACTCCGGTGAGACGACCTCGATGGCCAGGCGCACCGCCTCGGCGGGGAACCGGGTCTGGTCCGCGTCCTTGATGACGGCACCGTCGATGACGATCACATCGGGCTCGGGCCGGTTGTAGCGGTCGATGTCGATGGTGAACTCGCGCACAACCTCCAGATCGGGCGGCACCAAGGACTGCAGCTGCCATTCGAAGAAACTGACCGCTCGCGCATGGAAAAGGGTCTGCGGACTCACGAAGACGAGGCTCCCGTCGATCAGCTCCGTGTGCGGAGGCAGATTCGGGAGTGTGTCCAGGTCATCGGCGGTCCAGCCGCCCTCGGGCGGGACCGCCCACCGGGGCTCGGACGCCTCGGGTTCGATGCTCATCATTGCTCCCATGGGGAGGAGTCTCGCGGGCCCGACCAGCGTATCCGCCGGGAACCGGATCCGGATGACCCGAACGCGTGAACGGCTCCCGCGTCGCTGACCCGCGTGCTGTCAGTTCGTCCGGAGGTCGCGGGCCCGGGCCACGAGCAGGCCGGGCAGCTTCGGGCCCGCGCACGCGTGGTCGATCAGCTGGTTCCGGTACGTGGTGTTCGTGAGGTCCGGGGCCAGGGCGATCAGGGCCTTCAGGTCCTCGGGCGAGCCGGTGAGGCGGGTGCGGTAGGCGGCGCGGGCGGCGCGCAGGGTGATCTCGCCGGGCCCGTGTTCCAGGCCGCGTCCGGCGAGGTCCGCCGCCGCGCCGAAGTCGCCCTGCGCGGCGCGGATGTCCGCCAGGTCCAGGAAGAGGGACCAGTTGGCGGGGGCCAGGGCGACCGCGCTCTCGAAGGCGGCGGCGGCCCGGTCCAGGTCGCCCCTCGCGCGCCAGGTGGACCCGCGGGCGACGGCGGTCCACATGACCGGCTCGACGGCGTCGGCGCGGTCGCACAGGGCGAGGGCCAGTTCGTAGCGGCCGCACGCCCGGGGCAGCCGGGACATGGCCGCCGGCGACTCCGGAACGGGACGGCGTCCGCCGACCGCCTCGATGGCGTGGAACCAGGGCGCGAACCGCTCCCGCATCGCGTCGGTGTCCAGGTCGTGGCCGTGGTCCAGCGTCCGCAGACACGCTTCGGCCAGTGCCTCGGGGCTCACCGTGCCGAGGAAGCGGTCGTCGCCGAACCAGGGCGCCGCCCCCCAGCCCACGTCGGGCCGCGCGCCGGTGACCGAACCGAGGGCCATCGCCGCGTCGTCCATGCTCCCGTCGAGGAAGAAGAAGTACGCCCGAGCGGTGACGGCGCTGATGGAGCCGTCCCCCGCGAGGCCCTTCTCCCGTTCCGGGCGGTGCTCCCGCCACAGCTCGGCGAGGGCCGCGTCCGGCTCCGGGGCCGCAGGCGTCGAGGCGATCGTCCCCACCAGAAGCTCCACGGCGGCGACCGGGCTTCCGCCGCAGTGCGCCATCACACCGGCGAGGCCGACTCCCGCCGCCACAGAGTGATTCGACAGACCGGGAGCGTATCCGCAGCCGAAGGCCCCCGGCACCCCGGCTCCCCTCTCGCGGAACCGGGCCGTACCCGGTCCGATGGGCCCTGTGGCATCATCACCGGATGCTGCGACTCACCGACTTCATCATCGACTGCCCCGACACGATGGAACTGGCGGCCTTCTACTCCGAGGTGACCGGGCGTCCGGTCAAGAAGAGCAGTGACGAGGACTGGGCCGGTATCCGGTTCGGCGAGGTCGAACTCGCCTTCATCCGGGTCGATGACTACCGCGCGCCGCAGTGGCCCGGCGGCGAGCACCCCAAGCAGTTCCACCTCGACTTCGAGGTCGACGACATCGAGGCCGAACAGCGCCGCGTCCTGGCCCTCGGCGCGACCCTGCGGCAGGACTGCGTCGGCCCCGAAGGCTACGGCTGGCGCGTCTACACCGACCCCATCGGCCACCCCTTCTGCCTCTGCCGCAACAAGGGCGTCGTCTGGACGGACCAGGGCCCCACGTGGCCCGAGAGGTCCTAGTCCCCACCCCCTCCGCAGCCACCCCCTCCGCAGCCGCCCCCGCCGCTGTCGCTCCAGCCACCGCCGTCGCCCCCGCTGCCGCTCGACCGGCTCTGGCGGACGTTGTGGTGGACGGCCGAGGAGATCCAGTGGGTGCGGCGCAGGGTCTTCATCGCCGCGCGGCCCTCGCGCCCCCGGGCGGTGAGGGTGCCGGCGAGGCCGGTCGCCGAGACGAGACCGGCCAGGGCGCGGCTGCGCCGGTCCGGGAAGCCCCGCGCCTCGGCCTGGCCGAAGCGCCACCGGGCGGCGCCGGTGAGGTCGGGGTCGCCGGGGAAGTGCCGGTGGTGGAGGAAGACGCCGAGGATGCGTCGGGGCTCGCGGCGCAGGAGACCCCGCTCGACCAGGTGGTCCAGGTGGCGTTCCTCGGCGCTGCGGCCGTACTGCCGTATCCAGACCTTGGGGCTGGTGTTGGAGAGGAAGCGGTTCTTCTTGGCCGGCGCGCCGAGCGTGCCCAGCAGCGAGGCCAGCAAGGGGTGGGCCGGGTCCAGGGGGTTGACCACCCGGACCCGGCCGCGTTCCTCGCGTATCCGGCCCTGGAGCTCCAGCTCGGCGAGGACCGCGCCCGCCACCGCGAACCGCAGGAAGGAGCGGGCGCAGAGCGGCTTGCCGCGCTCGGGGTCCAGCGTGAGCAGGACCAGTTCCTCGGGCAGCGTCAGCGCGGAGGCGTCGTCCGTCATGGCGCGGTGACGATCCTTCCGGTCACGTCGCCGAGGCCCACGCGGGTGCCGTGCGGGCCGGGGGCCCAGGCGGTCAGCGTGACGGTGTCGCCGTCCTCCAGGAACGTCCGCTTGCCCTCGGCCAGTTCGAGCGGTTCGCTGCCGTTCCAGGTCAGCTCCAGGAGGGAGCCGCGCTGGCCGGGCTCGGGGCCGCTGACCGTGCCGGAGCCGTACAGGTCGCCGGTGCGCAGCGACGCGCCGTTGACCGTCATGTGGGCGAGCTGCTGGGCCGCCGTCCAGTACATCGAGGCGAACGGGGGCTCGGCGACGACCTGGCCGTTGATCTCCACGGTGATCCGGATGTCGAAGCCGCCCGGCTCCTCCTCCCCGGCGTCGTCGAGGTAGGGCAGGAGCGGGAAGTCCCGTGCCGGCGGGGCGGTGCGGGCCGCGTCCAGGGCCTCCAGGGGCGTGACCCAGGCGGAGACGGAGGTGGCGAAGGACTTGCCGAGGAACGGGCCGAGCGGCACGTACTCCCACGCCTGGAGGTCGCGCGCGGACCAGTCGTTGAGCAGGAAGAGGCCGAAGACGTGCTCGCGGAAGTCGGCCAGCGGCACCGGGGCGCCGTGCGCGGAGGGGACGCCGACGACGAAGCCGACCTCGGCCTCGATGTCGAGCTTCACCGAGGGCCCGAAGACGGGAGCCGGGTCGGTGGGGGCCTTGCGCTGGCCGCTGGGACGCACGACGTCGGTGCCGGAGACCACGACGGTGCCGGAGCGGCCGTGGTAACCGATCGGCAGGTGCTTCCAGTTGGGGGTGAGCGCGTCGCCGTCCGGCCGGAAGATCTTCCCGACGTTGGTGGCGTGGTGCTCGCTCGCGTAGAAGTCGACGTAGTCCGCCACCTCGTACGGCAGGTGCAGGGTCACCGCGTCCACCGGGTGCAGCAGCGGTTCGACGGCGGCGCGGTGGGCGGGGACGGTCAGCCAGGCGGTGAGCGCGCGGCGGACGTCGCTCCAGGCGGTGCGGCCCGCCGCGAGGAGAGGCGTCAGACTCGGCTGGGCGAGCAGTCCCGCGTAGGGGGAGCCCAGCGCGTGGGCAGCTGCCCCGGCGTCCAGGACGTGGTTGCCGATACGGACGCCGACCCGGCGGACGCCGGGGTGGTCGGGGGCGGAGAACACCCCGTACGGAAGGTTGTGCGGGCCGAAGGGATCGCCCTCGGCCAGGTCGAGCGGGCTGCTCTGCTCGGGCATGTGGTGCTGCCTCGCTTTCCAGGTCGCGTTGGAGGACACGTTACGTCGGGGCTCCTACCCAGCGGCAGTGCCCTGACCATCCCCAACTGTGCGTATTGCCCGGAAAGTTCGTCGGCCCGCCCGGAGAGCCGGGGGGCCGAACGCGGAACGCGTGGGCCCGCTCAGCCCGTCGTGCGCGGGATGCGCCTCTCCCAGGTGCGGTGGAAGACGATCTCCTCGCCGTCCTTGCAGACCACCTCGTCGGAGGCGATGAAGTCGTGCTCGTCGGCGGTGATCTCGGAGCGGCTCTCGACCGAGACGTCCCAGGCGGCCTCCGGGCGGTGCAGCCGGATGCGCCAGTCGGAGCGGGTTCGCGCGGAGAGCGGGTCGTCCTGCTGGATCGTGTACGTCTCCAGGGCCTCCTCGGTGCATTCGAGGCCGTCGGGGTGGACCCGCGTACCGCCGTGGCAGGGGGCCACCTCCAGCCTCCATTCGCCCCGGCCGACATCCCGGACGACGAGGCGTTCGGGGCGCGGCTCCTCCAGGGTGACGGGGTGGGCCACGCCGAGCGGTGCGGACTGCTCCGGTTCGCCGAAGGTGATCGCCGGGTCCTCGGTGTGACGGCGCACCGGCAGTTCGACGAAGCTCCCGTCCGCGTCGAGGGTGAAGCCCGCCGACTCCGCGCGGGGCCAGATCCACGGCCAGTACGCGGAGGAGACCGCGATCCGGATGCGGTGGCCGGGGGCGAAGGCGTGCCCGACGCCGTCGAGGTCGAAGACCACCGTCCTGGTCTCCCCCGGTGTCCAGCCGTCGGCGCGGTCGCTGCCGTGCCGGGCTGTGAGGTCGAGGGCTCCTCGGGTGATCAGTGTGGAGGCGCCGTCGGGTGCCACGTCGCAGAGCCGGGCGACGGCCTGGCCGTGCGGCACGTCCATCCGGATGCGGAGCTTCACGCGGGGCCGGCCGAGGATCTCGATCGGCGCGTCCGCGACGGGGAACTCGAACGACACCGACTTGGCGTCCTCGTCCCGCTGGTCCGGCGGCAGGTCCGCGTCGTCGCCGAGCGGGACGAAACGGCCCGCGTCGAGTCCGGTCTGCTGCGGCGACGCGACGATCCGCTCACCGCCCTGGAGGGCGTACGCCACCGGGGTGACGTTCTCCGACGGCCAGGAGGCGTCCCCGACCCAGCGGCCCGGCAGCGTCTCGTACACCGTGGCGGGCGGGTACGGGCCACTGATCCAGGACCGCAGCAGCGGCTCCCGCATCACGCCCGTCTCCTTGCCCTTGAGATGCTGGTCCCACCAGCGCAGCGTCTCCTGGAGGAAGCCGATCGCGGGCCCCGGCGGCAGTCCCTGGTCCGGGTACTGGTGCGACCAGGGTCCGATGATCCCGCGCACCTGTCCGGGGTCCAGGTGCTCCACGAGCCGCAGGACGGTGTCCCGGTACGGGTCGTGCCAGCCGCCGACCGCGAGCACATGGGCCTTGATCGCGCCGTGGCCCTCGGCGGTGCCGCCGGGCGTCCCGTCGGCGTCGCGGTTCCGGCGGGACGCCCGGGTGTGGACGCGCGGCTCGACGGACTCCAGCCGCTCCAGCCACATCTGCTTCCAGTCGTCGCCGGCGTGGGCCGGGTCCGGCGGCCGGCAGACGAAGGCGAGCGGGGTGGCCGCACGGGCGGGCGTGTCCACGGCGAGGAGCGAGCCGTCCGCGACGGGCGCGTCCTCGCCGTGGCGGTCGTCGGCCGCGCAGACGGTGACGATCGCCTTCAGCGGCTCGGGGGCGAGCGCGGCGATCCGGAGCGCGATGGAGCCGCCCCAGGAGATCCCGAACATCCCCACCCGGCCCGAGCACCACTCCTGCTGGGCCAGCCAGTGGACGACGGCGGCCCCGTCGCCGAGTCCCTGCGCGCCGTACGCGTCGCCCGGCAGGCCCTCGCTGTTGCCATGGCCCCGCACATCGACCCGTACGGAGGCGTAGCCGTGGCCCGCGTACCAGGGGTGGCGCTGCCGGTCGCGGGGCGCGGTCCCGTCGCTGAGCCGGTGGGGCAGGTACTCCAGCAGGGCGGGGACCGGTTCGTCGGTCAGCGGCCGCCAGATCCGGGCGTAGAGCCGCGTGCCGTCGGGGAGCGGGATGTACACGTCCTCGCGGGTGGTCTCGTACGGGAACGCGGTCGTGATGTTCATGGGGCCACCTCGGTGGGGGACGGGGTGTGCGGAGCGGGTGCGGCGCGGGGGCGGGAGCCGGGGGTGCGGGTCGGGGAGGGGTACCGGGGCGTGCGGCAGGGGACCGGGCGAGGGGAGCTGGGGACCGGGCGAGGGGAGGGAAGTCGGGGCGTGCGGCGGGGGAAGGGTGCGCGGAGCGGTGGCGGGCGCTGCCGGGACGAAACGGATACTGCTGATCGTATGGGCTGATCCTGAACATACCGGCGGTCATGGGAAGCCGCCCACGGTGATCCACAGCGGACCGGATACGCTGAAGTTGCAAGGAGAGACAGCGACACATCGACATTGCGTGCGATCGTCAGCAGACAGGAGATGTCCCCGTGACCGTCGTCGGGCCGTTCGGACTGCACGTGCGGGACCAGGCTCTTGAGGCCGATGTCCAGTCGGGCCTGGCCGCTGTCGAGGCAGGGCTGCTCGAAGCCACCAAGAGCGATGTCCCCTTCATCACGGAGGCCGCCCAGCACCTGGTGCGGGCCGGGGGCAAGCGGTTCCGCCCCTTGCTGGTCATGCTCGCGTCACAGTTCGGCGATCCGGGCGCACCCGGAATCGTCCCCGCCGCCGTCGTCGTCGAGCTGACCCACCTCGCCACCCTTTACCACGACGACGTGATGGACGAGGCCGACGTGCGGCGCGGGGTGCCCAGCGCCAACACCCGCTGGGGCAACTCGGTGGCCGTCCTCACCGGCGACTTCCTCTTCGCCCGCGCCTCCCACATCCTGGCCGACCTCGGCCCCGAGGCCGTCCGCATCCAGGCGGAGGCGTTCGAGCGCCTGGTCACCGGTCAGATCCTGGAGACCGCGGGCCCGCGCGACGGGCGCGACCCGGTCGACCACTACCTGGACGTGCTCAGCGGCAAGACCGGCTCGCTGGTCGCCGTCTCGGGCCGGTTCGGCGCGCTGATGTCCGGGGCCGACGAGCGGACCGTGGACGTGCTCACCCAGTACGGGGAACGGCTCGGCATCGCCTTCCAGCTCGCCGACGACGTCCTCGACATCGCCTCCGACTCCCACGAGTCCGGCAAGACCCCCGGCACCGACCTGCGCGAGGGCATCCCGACCCTCCCGGTTCTGCGGCTGCGCGCCCTGGCGGCGGCCGACGGCAAGCCCGACGACCTGGAGCTGGTCGAGCTGCTCGACGGTGACCTGAGCGGCGACGAGGCGCTGGACGAGGTGCTGCGCCGGCTGCGCGCCCATCCGGCACTGGAGCAGGCCCGCCAGGACACCGTGCGCTACGCCCAGGAAGCGCGCGCCACGCTGGCGCCGCTGCCCGAGGGATACGCGAAGTCCGCGCTGGAGGAGCTGTGCGACGCGGTGGTGCACCGCGCCGGATGAGTGCGCGGTGGTGCCCGGCGCGGGGTGAGCGCGCGGTGGTGCGGGGTGACGGGCCGGGGTGTACGCGGGTGGTACGGGGTGCACGCGGCCGATCCTGTCGTGCGCGGGGGGTGTGACGGCGGGTCAGCCGCGTGGGGGCGTTACCCCTACGGGGCGGCGTACATGCCCCTGCCGGTTGTCATACCGGAGCAGTAGGCGGAGTTGATTCCCCGGGCTGACGCTTCGGGCCGCCCGATTTGGTCAGATGGGTACCAACGGAAGCCGCCGACCACGGAGGTAGGGCACATCATGGCACCCAACGACAGCGCAGAGATCACCGGCGAGGCCACGAGCACTGTCGTGGGCCGCCGGAAGGCGGCGCGCTACATCGTCCCCTTCGCGGTCGCGGGGGTGGCGGCCGCGACCATCGGCCTCGTTCCGGCGCTCGCGGACTCCGGCGACCCGGATCTGCCGAAGATCAGCGCCCGGGAACTCGTCGAGAAGATCGCCGCCTCCGACGAGGAGCAGCTCTCCGGCACGTTCAAGATCAGCACCGACCTGGGCCTGCCCCTCGACGGCCTCGCGGGCTCGCTCGTTCCGGGCGGCGAGCGCGGGGGCGAGGACGGCGGCGCGGCCGCTCCGCGGGACAAGCTCATGGAGCTGACGTCCGGCACGCACACGCTGCGGGTGGCCGCCGACGGACCGGAGCGGCAGAAGCTCTCCATCCTCGGGGACGCGTCCGAGTACAGCGTCATCCACAACCAGGGCGAGGTCTGGGCGTACGACAGCACGTCCGACGAGGTCTACCACGCCGAGGCCCCCGAGGGCCGGGACGGCGGCCACGCGGAGAAGGCCCCGAATGCCCCCGAGGGCGCACCGGCCACCCCGCAGGACTTCGCCGAACAGGCGCTCGCGGCGGCCGGCGACACCACCTCGGTCACCGTGGACGGCACGGCGCAGGTCGCCGGGCGGGACGCGTACCAGCTCCTGATCAAGCCGAAGCAGTCGGGTTCGACGGTCGGCTCGATCCGGATCGCCGTGGACGCCGAGAACGGCGTACCGCTGAAGTTCACCCTGTCCGCGGCGAGCGGCGGCAAGGCCGTGGTCGACGCCGGGTTCACCAAGGTCGACTTCTCCCGGCCCGCCGCCTCCACGTTCGACTACGCCCCGCCCCGGGGCGCCGAGGTCACCGAGGCCGACGAGCTCGAGACCGGCAAGGACGAGCGCGGCGCGGTGCAGAAGGCGCTGCCCGGACAGCTCGCCGAGCTGGAGGGCCTCGCGGGCGAGGGCGGCTTCAACGTCATCGGGAAGGGCTGGACCTCGATCGCCGAGATCAGGACCCCCGGCGGTGAGGGCCTGCCGGAAGCCGGTTCGGGCGACGTCCCGGCCGAGGCGCAGGGCTTCCTCGACGCGCTCGGCGACAAGGTCACCGGGAAGTTCGGCTCGGGCACGGTCTTCACGACGCGCCTGGTCAACGCCCTGCTGACGGACGACGGCTCGGTGTACGTCGGAGCGGTGACGAAGGACGCGCTGGTACGCGCCGCCGACGCCGCCGCCCAGTAGGACCGTCCGACCCTTCCGGCCCGTCCGCCTGCCCGCCCCGTCACGCATCCGCGTGGCGGGGCGGACGTGCGCCCGGGCGCGGGGAGACGCGTGGACGGGGAGTCGGAGAGTCGGGGAGCCGGGGGACGCCTGCGGAGGGCCACCGTCGGGATCGGATCGGGCGGGATCGGATCGGGCGGCCCGCGGACCGGCGACGGACCGGAGAAGGCTGGTGGTTCAGGAGCGGCCGTCAGGCCGGATGGCCGGTGCGCCACGGGCGGCCCGTAAACCGGGCGGCGCGCCGACTGGCTGGAACGGACCGGCGGGGTCCGCACGCGCCGTCGGCCGGGCGAGCCGTCCCCCGATCGGCTCGTCGCGGCACGAACGGCACGAACGGTGCGGCTACGCGAACGACACGACACGGTACGTTCCGTTTCCGCCTGGGTATTGTTCGGTCTTTGGCGACGAGATGTCAATAAGAGATTGGCTGGAACCCCCCTATGCTCACCGAATGACCACATCGCCGAGCAGTGTGCGCCGCAGCGAACGGTCACGCCGTGCGACCCTGCGGGCCGCTCTCGACCTCTGTACGGAGCGGGGGTACGGGCACGTCACGATAGAGGGCATCGCCGCCGCCGCCGGGGTCAGCAAGAAGACGATCTACCGGTGGTGGCCGTCGAAGGGCGCGGTGCTGCTGGAGGCGTTCACGGACGCCCTGATCGACGCCACCCCCTTCGTGGACACGGGGGACATCGGCGCGGATCTGCGTGCCCATCTCGCGGGAGCGGTGAAGCTGCTCTCGGTGCCGCCGTTCGGCCCCGCCTACGCGGGCATCCTCTCCGAACTGCACCACGACGTCCGCCTGGCCCGCCAATTGCGGGAGCAACTGGTCGATCCGCGCGTGGAGGAGGCGATCGGCCGGCTGCGCAGCGCTCAGGAGCATGGCCAGATCCCGCCCGGCGCGGACCTCCCCCTGGCGGTGGAGATGCTCTACGGCCCGCTCTACTACCGCCATGTGCTGCGCAAGCCCGTCCAGGACGAGGAGACGATCGCCGCCCTCGTGGACCACGTCCTGCGCTCACTCCGCGCGCCGGGGTACTGAGGTCCTGTCCTGCCCGTGCTGCCGCCGTGGTCCGGCGCCGGGGCGGGGCCGGACCGCTCCGGAGCGGGTCGGGGCCGCTACCGGAAGCAGCCCAGGATCAGCGGCAGGTCCTGGAGCCACTCCTGGAGGCGGCCCCGGCGGCGGGCGGCGATGACGCACGGGTGGGCCGTGCCGTGGTGGAGGTGGACGACGACCGCGAGGTGCTTGGGGCCTTCGGCCGCGTACGTCACGGTGCGGATGTCGGCCCAGGGGTAGTGGGTCTCCGCGTCCTCCGGGCCCAGCGTCACGCCCGTCGCGTCGATCAGCAGGGAACTCCCCGGTCCGACCGCCACGAACGACGGGTCCGCGTCCGCCCCGGCCGGCCCGCCGCCCGCCGCGACGGGCCAGGTCGCGGCCTGGTACGGCGGGAAGGAGCCGGGCGGGCCCTGCTGGTAGGGCGGGAAGCCGCCGGGCGGGCCCTGCTGGTACGGCGGAAAGCCACTGGTGGGGCCCTGGTGCTGGTACGGCGGGTAGTCCTGGGACGGGGTGTACGCCGAGGGGGTGTACGCCGGGGGCGGCGGAGGCACGGCCACCGTGGGGGCGTACGCCGGGGCGGGGGAGGGTGGCACGGCATCCGGGACGAACAGGTCCAGCAGCGACGCCGGGGTGGGCCGCTCCTCCGGGGCCTTGGCCAGGCACGCCGCGACCACCGGGCGCAACCCCTCCGGCACGGCGGCCAGGTCCGGCGGCTCGTGCACCGACCGGTACATCAGCCCCATCGGCGTACCCGCCCCGAACGCGCTGCCGCCCGCCGCCGCGACGATCACCGCGCCCAGTGCGAACACGTCGGCGGCTCCGTCGACCTCCTGCCCCTGCGCCTGCTCCGGCGCGAGGAACCCCGGAGTGCCGAAGGCCGTGCCGGTGGCCGTCAGCCGGGTCGACTCCAGGGCCCGCGCGATGCCGAAGTCCAGGACCCGCGGGCCGTCCGACGCCATGATGATGTTGCCGGGCTTCAGATCGCGGTGCACCAGCCCGCAGCCGTGGATCGCCGCCAGCGCCTCGGCGAGCGCCGCCCCCAGCCGCCGCAGCCTCGCCTCGTCCATCGGCCCTTCGGCCTCCAGGAGCGCGGAGAGCGTCGGACCGGGGATGTACGCCGTCGCCAGCCAGGGGGCGGCCGCGTCCGGGTCCGCGTCCACCACGGGGGCCGTGTGGAAGCCGCCCACACTGCGGGCGGCGGCGACCTCGGCGCGGAACCGCTCCCGGAAGTGCGGGTCGCCCGCCAGCTCCGAACGGGCCACCTTGACGGCCACCGCTCGTCCGCCGCGGGACCGTGCCAGATAGACGGTGCCCATCCCGCCGGCGCCCAGCTCCCGCTCCACGGCGTACCCGCCGATGCGCTGCGGCAGGCTGCCGCCGTCCGTCCCGTGCTCCATGTGCCGCACGCCCCCTTGTGCTCCGGCGGATCAGTATGACGCAGGGAAGGCGGACATGACGAAGACATGACGCCGGGCCGGCGGGGCACGGACCCGCTCTTCGCGCGGGGCGCGGACCCGCTGTTTCGGTGGTCCCGCTGCGTCGTGTGAGGCACGATCCGCCGTTCCGTGGGGGGCGGGGCCCGCCGTGCACGCACCGGCCGGGCACGCCCTCGCGCTCGCCCCGGCCGCTCTCACCCCCCACCCACGCCCCGCCGCCCACACCCCCGCCGTTCCACCGGTGGCCGAGCCCGGCGCACCGGGTGATGCTGGTCCGGAGCGCCGAAACCGGAGCGCCGAAACCGGAGAGCGGACGAAACCGGGGCGGACGCCGGGACTCCGGCCGGGCGTCGCGGAACGGCGGCCGAGGCCGGAAGGACGGGAAGGGCAGGGGCCGGAATGCCACAGGACGGGCCGGACCACCTGGACGATGCCGTACTGGCGGCGCTGTTCACCCAGCGCGCCGTGGGCCTGGCCGTGCTCGATCCGCAGCTCCGGCTCGTCCACGCCAACTCGCTCGTCGAGGGCGTGGACACGGCGGAGTACCTCGGCAGCCGGATCACCGACGTCTTCCGGCTCGACGACCCGGACGCCACGGAACAGCTCATGAAGCGGGCGCTCGCCGGCGAAGGGCCCGTGCGCGATCACCTGGTCCGGGGCCGGCTGCGCCGCATCCCCGGCGACCGGATGTTCCTGGTCTCCGCCTACCGCCTGGACGGTCCCGGCGGCGGCGACGCCCCCGCCCTCGGCCTGCTGGCCGCGGTCGTCGACGTCACCGAGCGGGAACGGGCCCGCACCCGCGAAGCCGCGCTCGCCGCCGTGCGCGACGCCGTCGGCCATTCCCTCGACGTCGCCGCCACCTGCCGCGCCTTCGTCGACGCCCTGGTGCCCGGTTTCGCGGACCTCGCCGTCATCGAGGTGGTGGACGAGGTCCTGCGCGGCGCCGATCCGCCGGTGGGCCCGCTGCCGCCCGAGACCCCGCTGCGCCGTGCGGCGAGCGGCCGGTGCGGCACCGTCCGGGATACGGGGAGGGCCGGGGAGGACGCGCGGCGCAGCCTGGACGGGGCGACCCGCCGCCTCCCCCTCCGTACGCCGTACGCGCTCGCCGTCGCGGATCTGCGGCCCCGGCTCGTCCCGCTCACCGGCGACACCCCGTGGCTGGACGCCGACCCGGACGGGGCCCGTGCCGTCGCGGAGTCCGGTGCGCACTCCCTGATCGTCGTGCCCCTCACCCTGCGGGGCGCGGTCCTCGGGCTGGTCAGCCTCTACCGTTGCTGCGCGGCCGAGCCCTTCGACGAGGACGACGTCTCCCTGGCCGATGCCGCGGGGACACGGGTGGCCCTCGGTATCGACAACGCCCGCCGCTACGAGCGGGAGCACATCATCGCCTCGACCGTCCAGCGGCGGCTGCTTCCGCAGGTCGAGCGGGAGCAGACCGCCGTCGAGACCGCCCACGTCCTGCTGCCCGGCCGGGACAGCGGCTGCTGGTACGACACGATCCCCCTGTCCGGCGCGCGGACCGCCCTCGTGGTGGGCGGCGTCGCGGGCGAGGGGCTCCAGGCGGCCATCGTGATGGGACAGCTGCGCACGGTCGTGCAGGCGCTGGCGGGCCTGGACCTGGAACCCGAGGAGGTGCTCGCCCGGCTCAAGGACACCACGGACCGCCTCGCCCACGAACGCACCGCCCTGCCCGCGGGCGACTCCCTCCAGAGCGAGCCCCTGATCGCCGGTTGCGTGTACGGGGTCTACGACCCGTTCACCCGCACCTGCACCGTCGCACGGGCCGGGCACCCCGCGCCCCTGGCCGTCGGCCCGGACGGGCGGGCGGTCGCCCTCGACGTACCGGAGGGCCCCGGCCTCTTCTCGGCCGACAGCGCCCTCTTCGCGCCGGCCACCGTCACCCTGGAGGAGGGCAGCGTCCTCGCGCTCTGCACCGCCGAGCTGCTGTCCGGCGACCGGGCGGCGGAGCGCATCACGCGGACCCTCGCCCGGCCGGACCGCAGCCTGCGGCAACTCGGGGACGACATCGTGTACGCGCTGCCGGAGGACACCCGCTCCGCCGGTGCGGCCCTGCTCCTGGCCCGTACGGGTGCGGTCTCCGACCACCGGGTCGCCACCTGGGACCTGGACCAGGACCTCACCGCCCCCGCCACCGCCCGGGCGCTCGTACGCGACCGGCTCCGGGACTGGGGCCTCGACGAGGACACCGTCGAGGCCACGGAGCTGATCGTCAGCGAACTGGTCACCAACGCCGTCCGCTACGGCACCCCGCCCCTGCGGCTGCGCCTCCTCCTGGACGCCACGCTCACCTGCGAGGTCCACGACGGCAGCACCGCCGCCCCGCACCTGCGCCACGCGCGGACCGTCGACGAGGACGGCCGGGGGCTGTTCATCGTCTCCCGCCTGGCCTCCCACTGGGGAGCCCGCCGCGGTCGGGACGGCAAGGTGCTGTGGACCGAACAGGAGCTGCCGGACGGCGGGTAGCCGTCGTCGGGGCCGCCCTCGCGCCCGGCGTCGCCGCAGCCGGTGCGACCCCGCCGGAGCGGCCGGGCCGCCCCGGCGGCGGGCGGGAGGTCCGGGCGTCCTCTACGGCAGGACGATGTTCCGGCCGGGACCGCCGTCGCCCCGGTCCTTTCCGGGGCCGCCGAGGAGCAGGTCGTCGCCCTCCCCGCCGTGCAGCACGTCGTCACCGGGGCCGCCGAGCAGGAGGTCGCCGCCCTCCCCGCCCATGACGTGGTCGTCGCCGGAGCCCGCGTGCACGAGGTCCCGTCCTTCGTACCCCTCGACCATGTCGTCGCCCCGGCCGCCGTACATCCGCTGGTCGCCGCCGTCGCCCATCAGGTGGTCCATGCCGTCGCCGCCGTCCAGGACGACGCGCGCCATCACCATGTCGTCGCCCTCGTCGCCCCGGACCGTGTGGGCGGTGTGGGCGTGCAGGGTGTCGTCGCCGGGCCCGCCGCTGACGGTGGCGACACCGGGGTCGCTGGTGGCGATCTCGTCGTCGCCGTCGCCGAGGAGCACGTCGATCCGGTCCGGCCGGCCGCTGCCGGTGGGGAGTTCGCAGACGACGTACGTCTCGACGCCGGGCTCCAGGTACGCGCAGTGGTCGCCCGGCCGGAGCGGCACCACGTCGCGGAAGCCGATGCGGCGGACCCCGCCGCCCTCGTCCATCGGGACCACGTGGAGGTCGTTGGCCTGCCCCGGCGCCGCGGTGAAGGTGATGGACTGCTTCGCCCGGTCGGCGCCGACGCGGGCCTTGCCCCCGGAGCCGGCGGGGGCCGCGACGGCCGGGGCGGCGGCGAGGCCGGTGGCGAGCAGGGCCACGGCGGCCGCACGGACGGTGACTCGACGGCGGTACATGGGACCTCATCTCGGTGGGGGGCCGGGGACGCCCGGAGCGGACGGTGCTCGTCCGCTCCGGGCGCCGGTGGAGCCGGGTGGTGCGGTGGTGCCTTCGTGCGGTGGGGCGGTGGTGCCGTGGTGCCGTGGCGGGTCAGCTCACGTTGACGTCCACGCAGGCGTAGAAGGCGTTGGGCGTGTCGGCGATGTTCCACACGGCCAGGACCTTCTGCTTGCCGGAGAGGCTGCCGAAGTTCACCTGGTGCGTGACGGTCTCGCCGGGCCGCGCGCCGCCGTCGTTGAACTCCGCGATCTTCCGGCCGCCCGCGTAGTACTGCCAGGTGCTGGTGGCGTGGCGGGCGGTCAGCCGCCAGTTGAAGCTGGTCGTACGGCTGACCGGGGTCACCTTCCAGCCCTTGCTGTCGTTGTCGAGCTCGGCGAAGGCGGCGTTCCCGCCGCTGCAACTGGTCAGCCCCTTGGGGCCTTCGACGCTCTGCGGCTCGTACTTGATGGAGCCGCACGCGACGGTGCCGGCGGCGCACTGGGCCTGCCGGCTGGGCGGCGAGGAGATGTAGCCGTGCGCGCTCGCGCTGCCGGCGGGCAGGCTGACGGCCAGGAGCGGGGCGATCCCCGCTCCGATGGCAGCAGCCAGCGACTTCTTGCTCTTCATGACAACTCCTTTGTGGGGGTTGGCACTTGCCCGCACGGAACAGGCAAGCGTGTACATGACAAGCGATGTCGTACAGGGTGGTGGGGCTGCCCTGTGCGGCAAGGGGAGCGTACCCCGCTTGGTCTAGACCAAGCCAGGGTGCGCGAAGTTGGCCGAGGGCGTGCGAAGTCGGCCGCCGAGCGGGGGTGCGGGGTCGGCAGGGACGAGCCAAGGGCGAACCCCGGGGCCGGGGGAGCGGGGCGAGCGGGCGGTGGGGGAGGGGGTGCCTGCGGCTCAGCCGAACAGCCGCTCCAGGACCACCGCGACCCCGTCCTCCGCGTTCGACAGGGTCACCTCGTCGGCCGCCGCGCGCAGCTCCGGGTGGGCGTTGCCCATGGCGACCCGGAGGCCCGAACCGGCGAACATCGGCAGATCGTTGGGCATGTCGCCGAACGCCACCGTCCGCTCGGCCCCGACGCCCAGCAGCGCGGCGGCCGCCGCCAGACCGGTGCCCTTGTCCACCCCGTACGGAGCCAGCTCCACCGTGCCGGGCCCCGCCATCGTGACCGTCGCCAGATCGCCCACGGCTCCGCGCGCGACGGCGGCCAACGCGTCGTCCCCCAGCTCCGGGTGGCGTACCAGGACCTTGATCACGGGCAGCTCCCACAACGCCTCGCGGGAGTCCACGCGTCGGGCGGGGAGCGTCGGGTTCGGCATGCGGTAGCCGGCCTCGATCAGGGTTGCCCCGTCCACGCCGTCCTGGTCCACGGCGGCGAACACGGCCCCGGCCTCGGCCTCGATCTTGCCGAGCGCGGTGGCGGCGGCCTCGCGGTCCAGGGTGGCGGAGCGCAGCAGCCGGCCCGCGTCGGCGTCGTAGAGCTGGGTGCCCTGGCCGCAGACGACGAGCCCGCTGTACGCGAGATCCGCGAGCAGCGCCCGTATGCCGGGGACGGGCCGCCCGGTCACGATCAGATGCCGGGCGCCGGCGGCGGCGGCGCGTCCGAGCGCGGTACGGGACCGGGTGCTGACGGTGTCGTCGGGGCGCAGCAGGGTGCCGTCCAGGTCCGTGGCGACGAGGGCATATGCGGGTGGCGTGGGCATGGCCCCACCCTAGAAGGCCCCGAACGGCCGCTTGCGCGCCAAGGCGGGATCGGCTGCGGAGGCCATGGCGGGGCGGCCGTCCCCGTCGCGGTGAGGCGCTGGTCGGAGGTGGCGAAGGCGTGCCGGACCACGTGCCCGGCCCGATCCGAACGAGAGCCCCGGCCCGGCCCTCGTGTAGCGGCGGGCGCCCCCGGCCCCCGGAGGCCGGACGCGTGCGGCGGGACCTCGCCCGACGTCCACGGCGAGGCCGCGCCCCCGCAAGCGTCTGACCGGCCACGGCGCGACCGTGCCCCCGCAAGCGTCTGACCGGCTTCGCCGCGACCGCGCCTCGCAAGTGTCTGACCTGCGTCGATCCGACGTTCGCGGCCGTCGCTTACACGCTCCGACAGCAGCGCGAAAGACGGCCGAACTAGCTTCTCGACCTGTCGGCCGCGGAGTTCGAGGCACGCGGCACACCACGACGGGACAGCGAGAAGGGAGCAGGTCGATGACTCCGACCGAGGGTGAGCGGCGGTTGCGGTTCGACCGGCCGTTGGAGCGGTCGCTGGTGCACCGGCACGCGGACGACGAGGTCTTCGTCACCGATCACGTCGCGCTGGAGGACGGCCGCTTCGCCGTCGCGGCGCGGCTGCCGTCCGCCCACCGCTACTTCCACGACGGTCCGGGGGCTTCGGCCCGGGTCGATCCGATGCTGCTCCTGGAGTGCTCGCGGCAGGCCGGAACCGTGGTGGCCCACCGTCATCTCGGCGTGCCGACGGACACGGCGTTCCTCATCGCGGAGTGGTCCGTCGCGCTCGACGGCGCGACGGCGCTCCCGCTGCCCCGGCCCGGCTCCGGCGAGCTGACGATGGTCATCGAGGTCCAGGACGCGAAGCAGCGCGGCGAGGCGCTGCTCGGGGCGACGCTGATGACCGAGCTGTACCTCGCCGGGCGTCGGGTGGCCAGCAGCACGGTGGTCGCCGGGTACCCGTCACGTGCCGGCTACAAGAGCTTCCGGACCCGGCAGCGCAGCTCGGTGGCGCCGCTGTCCGACGCCATGCCGCCGCGCGGGGGCGGCACTCCGGCGGACGGCCGCCGGGTGGGGCGGGCGCGGGAGGAGAACGTCGTCCTGGCCTCCGTGCGCCGCACCGGCGGACGGACCGTCGCGGAGCTCGACGTACCGGTCGCGCACCCGGTGTTCTACGACCACCCGCTCGACCACGTGCCGGCGACCGCGCTGCTCGAAGCCGCCCGGCAGGCCGCCCTGTTGGCGATCGCGCCGGAGACGGCGGAGGAGACCGCTGCGGCGGCCGGACCGTGGCAGGTGAGCGCGGTGCACGCCCGGTTCGAGCGCTTCGTCGAACTGGACGGGCCGACCGAGGTGTCGGTGCGCGTGGAACAGGCCGGCGACAGCCGCTCGGTGCACGTGCTGTTCGAGCAGGACGGAGCGACCGCCTGCGCGTGCGAGGTCACGGTCCGCGCACCGGCCGCGGCTCCCGTCCCCACGACCACTGCCTCCGGTGGCCGTTGATGCGGCTGAACGGAACGTACGGGCTCGTGTGCGCGGCCTGGTACCCGTCGGAGAGGCAGACCGTCGAGGAGGCGCTGGCCGCCGGGGACGTGGACCGGCGCACCGCCGCCGACCTCGGGTACACGGCGCTGCCGGTCAGCGCGGACACCGCGCCGCCGGACATGGCCGTGGCCGCCGGACGGCGCGTGCTGGAGCGGGGCGACTGCCCGGCGCGGACGCTGTCGATGGTGCTGCACGCGAGCGTGCACCATCAGGGGCACGACGCGTGGTCGGCGCCCCACTACATCGCCGACCGGCTGGGCGCGCACCACGCGGTGCCGATCGGACTGCTCCAGCAGTGCAACGGCGGAGCCATCGGCATCGAGCTGGCCGTCACCCGGCTCCAGGGCGACCCGCAGGCCGGGCCGGCCCTGGTGACCACCGGCGACCGGTTCCTCATGCCGAGCTGGCACCGCTGGCGCACCGACTACGGCATGGCCGCGGGCGACGCGGGCACGGCGGTGCTGGTGCACCGCGGCGGCGAACTGCCCTCGGACCTCACCCTGCACGCCCTGGCGACCACCGTGGCGTCCGAGCTGGAGGTCATGCACCGGGGCGAGGACGAGCTGAACGCGGACCCGCTCGGACACGGCCCGATGATCGACGTCCGGCGTCCCAAGCGGCACTTCGTGCGGTACGTCGGCGTCGACCACTTCACCAAGCTCGCGCACGACCGCATCCGGGGAGCCGTCTCCGAAGCGCTCGCCGCCTGCGGCCTCGCGCCGGACGATCCGCGGCTGCGGCACGCCGTGCTGCCGCGGCTGGGCTCCAAGGCGATGGCGGAGGCGTACGCACCGCCCCTGGCGGAGTCCGTCGCAGCGCCGCTGCTGGACCTCGGGCGGGCCACCGGCCACCTGGGGGCCGGCGACCTGAACGCCTCGCTCGCCGACCTCGCGCACGGCGACCGGCTGGAGCCGGGGCAGTACGCCCTCGTGCTGAACGGCGGTGGTGGGTTCACCTTCACCGCGGCCGTGGTCAGCCGCCCCGGGCCCGCCGCCCGGACCGGGCGGGCCGGGGAGAGCCGGGCCGGGGCCGGGGAGAACCCGGCCGCGACCGAAGAGACCTCCGGGCGGAGACCCGCCCGGACCACCGATCCATCGACAGGAGAACCGACATGAACGACGTCCAGGACCGCTTCTACTCCCTGCTCAGCGCGAAGATCGGCGTGGAGACCGAGTCGCTCACCGAGGACACCACCCTCGAATCCCTCGACCTCGACTCGCTCCTGCTCGTCGAGGTCAGCGTCGCCGTGGAGAAGGAGTTCGGCGTGGTGCTCGACGAGCTCCAGCTCGCGCCCGAGCGCACCGTGGGAGAGGTCCTCGGCACCCTCGACGGCCAGCTCGAGGCGGCTTCGTGACCGCCGGACGCCGTGGCCGCTTCGATGTGGCCGTCACCGGACTGGGGCTCATCACACCGGCCGGTACCGGGGTGAAGGCCAACGTGGCCCGGATCTGGGAAGGACGGTCCACCGCGACCAGGAGTCCCGGACTGGAGGGCATGGCGGTCGACTTCTCCTGCCGGGTCGAGGACTTCGACCCGGCGGCGGAGCTCGGCCGGCGTACGGCGCTGCGGATGGACCGGGTCAGCCAGCTCGGCGTCACCGCCGCGCGGCTGGCCGTGTCGGACGCCGGCCTCGACCCGCAGGTCTGGGACGGGGCCAGGGTCGCCGTGGTGATCGGCACCTCGTTCGGCGGCTCCGCCAGCTTCGAGCGCGAGCACGAGACCTATCTGAGCAGTGGCCCCACCGTGGTCTCGCCGCAGCTCATGGTGACGGCGCCGGTCAATATGACGGCCGGTCACATCGCCATGGACTGCCAGGCGTTGGGTCCCAACCAGGTGGTGTCGACCGCGTGCGCCTCCGGCACCACCGCCATCGGCATCGGCCGGATGCTGCTGGAGGCCGGACTCTGCGACGTGGTGCTGGCCGGCGGTTCGGAGGCGGCGCTCACCCGTACCGGCATGGCGAGCCTGCACAAGATGGGCGCGCTCTCCCGGCGGGCCGAGGACCCGGCGGGCGCGTCCCGCCCGTTCGACGCGGACCGGGACGGCTTCGTCGCCGGGGAGGGCGCCGGCGTCCTGGTGCTCGAACGGGTGGCCGACGCCCACGCCAGAGGGGCCAGGGTCCGCGCCAGGATCAGCGGCTTCGGCGCGTCGGCCGACGGCTTCCACGCCTCCGCCCCGCATCCGACGGGCGACGGGGCGGAGCGGGCGATGCGCGCCGCGCTGGCCGACGCCGGGCTCGGCCCGGCGGAGGTGGCGCACGTCAACGCGCACGGCACCTCGACGCCGAAGAACGACGTCACCGAGGCGGCCGTCATCCGGCGGGTCATCGGCGACCATCCCCTGGTCACCTCGACCAAGGGGGCGATCGGCCACCTGATCGGCGCCGCCGGAGCCGTCGAGGCCGCGTACACGGTGCTGGCGGTGGAGCAGGGCTCCGTACCGCCGACCGCGAACCTGGAGCGCCTCGACCCGCGGGTGGAGATCGACGTCGTCGCCGGGGCGCCGCGCAGCGCGACCATCGGTGCGGCGATGTCGAACTCCTTCGGGTTCGGCGGGCAGAACGCCGCCGTGGTGGTGACGGCGGCATGACGCGCACCGGCCGCTCCGTCCTGGTGACCGGGGGGAACCGCGGTATCGGCCTCGCCATCGCCCGCGACCTGGCCGCTCAGGGCGACCGGGTGGCGGTCACCCACCACAGCACCGGTGCTCCCCCCGGCCTCTTCGGGGTGGCGTGCGACATCACCGATCCCGAGGCGGTGGCGCGGCTGTTCGAGGAGGTGGCCGCCGAACAGGGGCCGGTGGAGGTGCTGGTGGCCAACGCCGGCATCACCCGCGACGCGCTCCTGCTGTCGATGGCCGACCACGCCGTGGACGAGGTGCTCGACACCAACCTGCGGGCGGTGATCCGGCTGGTCAAGCACGCGTCCCGCGGCATGCTCGCCGAGCGCTGGGGGCGGCTCGTGCTGGTCTCCTCCTCGGCCGCCTTCACGGGCTCGCCGGGCCAGACGAACTACGCGGCCGCCAAGGCCGGACTGGTCGGCATGGCCCGCTCGCTGGCCTGGGAGCTGGGGCCGCGCGGCATCACCGTCAACGTCGTGGCCCCCGGACTGATCGACACCGACATGACCCGCGGCCTCAGCGACGCCCGGCGCGAGCAGTTCCTGAGCCGGACACCGCTGGGCCGGCCCGGCAGGGCCGAGGAAGTGGCCGCCGCCGTCCGCTTCCTGGCGAGTGCCGAGGCCGGCTACGTGACCGGCGCGGTGCTGCCGGTGGGCGGCGGACTCGGCATGGGCATATGACCACCCGTCAGGCAGTAGGAAGAAGAGGCTGAAACCATGGCAATCGGCGTGATATCGGTCGGCGCCCACCTTCCCGAACGCATCGTGGACAACCGGGAGATCGCCGCCTGGGCGGACGTCACCGAGGAGTGGGTCGCCGAGCGGACCGGCATCCTTCAGCGGCGCTACGCCGCGGCCGGCGAGGCGACGTCCGACCTGGCGCTGCCCGCGGCCCGCGCGGCGCTCGACGAGGCCGGGCCGGAGGCCAGGGAACGGCTCGCCGCCCTGATCGTCGCCACCTGCACCCCCGACCACCCGCAGCCGTCGACGGCGGCGATCGTGCAGGCGGGTCTCGGTCTGCCGGCCCTGCCCGCCTTCGACGTCAACGCGGTGTGCAGCGGCTTCCTCTACGCGCTCACCGTCGCCAAGGGGCTGCTCCACGGGCAGCCCGGACAGTACGCCCTGGTGGTCGGGGCGGACCTGTTCTCCACGCTCATGGACCGCGGCGACCGCAAGACCGTCAGCCTCTTCGGCGACGGCGCGGGCGCGGTCGTGCTCGGCCCGGTGCCGGAGGGGTACGGCATCCACGGCAGCACCCTGCTGGCCAACGGCGAACTGCACGACTACGTGAAGGTCGAGGCCGGCGGCACCCGCACCCCGCTGGACGAGCGGGCCCGAGCGGCGGGCGAGCACCTCTTCCGGATGGACGGCCGGGCCGTGCGGGAGTACGCGATGACCACGCTGCACAAGGTGGTCGGCCAGACTCTCGCGGAGTGCGGCGCCCGGATCGAGGACGTGGACCGCTTCGTCTTCCACCAGGCCAACACCCGGCTGCTGGAGTCCTTCGCGGCCGAGGCCGGTATCGACCCGGCCAGGGTCGCCCTCACGGCGCCGAGCCTGGGCAACACCGCCGCCGCGTCGGTACCGCTGACGCTCCACCACACCCACCACGAACGGCCCCTGGAACGCGGCGAGCGCGTCCTGCTGGCCTCCATCGGCGGTGGCATGACCGCCGCCGCCGCGCTCATGACCTGGTACTGAGGACGGAAGAGCACCCCATGAGACTCGACGGAACATCCGCCATCATCACGGGCGGCACACGTGGCCTCGGCCGCACCATCGCGGAGAGCTTCCTCGCCGAAGGCGCGAACGTCGTCTGCGCCGCCCGCAACCCGTACGACGTGAAGGAACTCCTCGACCTGCATCCCGGCCGGGTCCACTACCAGCGCACCGACGTCACGGACGAGGACTCCGTGGCGGAGCTGATGGAGGCGGCGGTGGCCGCCTTCGGCCGGATCGACGTGCTGGTCAACAACGCCGGAGTCAGCCGCGACGGCACGATCAGCCGGCTCTCGACGGCGGACTGGAACACCACCGTCGCCACCAATCTCAACGGGGTCTTCCTGTGCACCCGTGCGGCCATCCGCCCGATGCAGTCGCAGGGCGGCGGCCGGATCATCAACCTCTCGTCCTGCGTGGCCAGCCGTGCCGTGGCCGGCGCGGCCGCCTACAGCGCCAGCAAGGCCGCCGTGGAGATGTTCACCCGCGCCTCGGCCCTCGAACTGGCGCACAAGGGCATCACGGTCAACTGCCTGTCGCCCGGCTACATCGACGAGGGCATGGGCAAGCAGGTCGCCGCCGACGACCGCATCTGGGAGAGCTACCGCAAGCGGCTGCTCTCCGGACGGCTGGGACGTCCGGAGGAGGTGGGGGCGGCCGCCGTCTTCCTCGCCGCCTCGGACAGCTCCTACGTGAACGGTCACGTCCTGGAGGTCAACGGGGGGTTGCAGTGGGCGGCATGACCTCCTCGTCCGCTCCGGTGGTGGCCTTCTTCGACGTCGACGAGACGCTGGTCGCGATGAAGAGCCCGTTCGCGATGCTGCGCCACCGGCTGCGCGAACAGGGCGACCTGGACGGCTCGGCGTACCGGGCCCTGGCCGACCCCCTCCGCAGGTTCGCGTCCGAGGGCGGCACCCCCGCGGAGGTGAGCGCGATGTTCTACCGCTCCGTCGCCGGCGTCGCGTGGGAGGAACTGCTGCACCAGGGCCGCGACTGGTACGCGGGTCTGCGCGGCGGGGGAGTCCCGTTCGTCGAGGCCACGCTGCGCGAGCTGCGCCACCACCAGAGCCAGGGCCACCTCACCGTGGCCGTCTCCGGAGCATGGGCCGCGAGTCTGCGGCCGATGGCCGAGGACCTGGGCATCGACGTGGTGCTGTGCACCGAGCCCGAGGTGGACTCCGCCGGGCGGCTGACGGGACGGATCGCCCGAGCGATGTTCGGCCCGGCGAAGGGGGCCGCCGTGCGCGACGTCCTCGCGGAGCGGGGCGCGGCGGCGGGGGAGTGCTTCGCCTACGCCGACGACCCGAGCGATCTCGACATGCTTCGGCTGGTGGGCAGGCCCACCGTCGTCGGCGACCACCCGGTGCTCGCCGGGATGGCCGCCGAGCACGGCTGGCGGGTGCTGTCCAACGCGCTCGTGGCCGGCACCGAGCGCATCCCCGTCTGACCGTCCGTCCGTTCCGGCCCGTTCCGGCCCGACCGTTCCGTTCCGGCCCGGCCGGTGACTCTCGGGGTCGCCCGGAAGCGGCTCCCGGCCGCCCGCGCGCAGCAACGCAGCCTATTCACTCAAGGTAAAGCTCGCGTGAGTGACAGAGTGCTGATATAAACTTGAGTCCTGACTCAAGGGACCTTTCTTCAAGCCATCCACGGAGGGATTGCAGCTCACATGAGCACTGTGACCTCGGACCGCGCCACGGCGCGGCCCACGATCGTCCTCGCCGCGGTGTGCGTGGCCGTCCTGATCCTGCCCGCCTCACTGACCGGCAGCTCGGTGGCCCTGCCCGACATCGCCTCCAACCTGCACGCCGACATCGTTCCGCTGCAGTGGGTGGTCAACGCCTACAACCTCGCGTTCGCCTCCTTCATGCTCGCCTGCGGCTCCCTGGCCGACATCGTCGGCCGCCGGCGCCTGTTCGCCGCCGGAACGGCCGTGTTCGTCCTCGCCTCGGTGGCCAGCGGCCTGGCCGGCAACGTGCTGCTGCTCGACGTGATGCGCGGCCTGGCCGGGCTCGGCGCCGCCGCCGTGATGACCAGCGGCAGCGCGATCCTGGCCACCACCTTCCAAGGAGCCGCGCTCGGCCGGGCCTTCGCGATCCTCGGCTCCTCCGCAGGCGCCGGCCTGGCCCTCGGCCCGTCCGTGTCCGGCTTCCTCGTCGGCACGCTGGGCTGGCGGTGGGTGTTCTTCACGCACGCCCTCGTCGCCGCCCTGGCCCTGCTGGCGCTGCCCTCGATCCGTGAGTCCCGCAACAGCGAGGGCGCCAGGATCGACTGGTGGGGCACCGTCACCTTCACCAGCAGCCTCTTCCTGCTGATGCTGGCCGTGGTCCAGGGGCCGCAGACCGGCTGGGCCAGTGCCGAGGTGATCGGCATGTTCGCCGGAGCGGTGCTGCTGATCGCCCTGTTCCTCGTCGCCGAGAGCCGTCAGAAGCACCCCATGTTCGACCTGGCGCTCTTCCGGCAGTCCCGCTTCCTGGCCGTCTGCCTGCTGCCCGTGGCCATCGCCTTCGGCTTCGTCTGCCTGCTGGTGCTGCTGCCCTCGTGGTTCAGCGCGGCCAACGGGGCCTCGGCGGACGCCGCCGGAGCGACCATGATGCTGCTCACCCTGCCGGTGCTGGTGGTGCCGCTCGGCGTCAGCCGCCTGGTGAAGCTCGGCGTGTCGACCCGTGTCGTCCTCAGCCTCAGCCTGCTGCTGGTGGCGCTCGGCGGAGCCTGGCTCACCGTGCTGCGTCCGGGCATCCCCACGCTGGAGCTGGCCGGTCCGCTGCTGCTGATCGGCGTCGGCATGGGACTCTCCGCCGGGCTGATCGACGGCGTGGCCATCACCTCGGTCGCCCCGGAGCGCGCCGGCATGGCCGCGGGCATGTTCAACACCATGCGGCTCGCCGGCGAAGCGGTCGCCATCACGGTGATGAGCACCGTCCTCGTCTCCCTTCTGCAGAACCGGGTGGCCGACGGCCTGGGCGACTACGGGCTCCCCGCCTCCGACGCGGCCGGCGTGGCCAACCGCGTCGCCAGCGGCGACCTGGAACGCGCCGGACAGAGCGTCGAACCGGGCCTGCGCGAGAACTTCGGCGGATTCCTCGCGGACAGCTACACCGGTGCCATGCACTCCGTGCTCTGGCTGCTGGCCGCGATCTGCGCCGTCGCCACCGTCGTCGTCTACCTGATGCTGCGCGAGCCCAAGGCTCCCGCCGCCGCCCCGGCCACCGGGAAGGCCGACGACGCCGAGGACGCCACCGCCCGGGAAGACAGCCGCGTATGACGACCCGAGACCAGCGCCCCGTCCTGGTGGTGGGCGCCGGCCCGTCCGGCCTCACCGCCGCGGTGGAACTGACCCGGCGCGGCGTCCCGGTCCACTGCGTGGACCGCGCCGAGGGCCCGAGCACCTCGACGAAGGCCCTCGGCGTCTGGCCCCGCACCCTGGAACTGCTGCGCCGCATGGGGGCCGACGAGGAGATACGGCGGCGCGCCCTGCCGCAGCGGGCCATGCGGTACTACTCCGAGGGCCGGGTCATCGCCGACCTGCGCTTCGAGGACCCCGACGTGCAACCGGTCTGCCTGCCGCAGCCGGACGTCGAGGCCATGCTCAGGGACGCGTTGGCCGAGGCCGGCGGCCGGATCGCGTGGGGCACCGAACTGACCGGCTTCCAGCAGGACGGTCCGGCGGTCAAGGCGGTCCTCCGCGACCGTGACGGAACGGAGCGGACGGAGGAGTACTCCTGGGTGGTGGGTGCCGACGGCGCGCGCAGCCGGGTCCGGGAACACCTGGACATCGCCTTCGAGGGCGCCACGCACGAACTCTCCTTCGTGGTGGCCGACATCGACCTCGACGGACCGCTGGAGCCGGACGTCACCCACTACTTCTGCTCACCGCGCGGGATCCTCGTGACCTGTGGACTGCCCTCCGGCCGCTTCCGGGTCTTCACCTCCGCGCCGCCGGGCCTGCGACGTGACGACGTGGACCTGGCGGCCGTGCAGAAGCTGGTCGACGAGCGGGGGCCCGGCGGCATCGAACTGCGCGACCCGGACTGGATCAGCGTGTTCGCGGTGCACTCCCGGCACGCGGACCGCACCCGCGAGGGACGGGTCTTCCTGCTGGGCGACGCCGCGCACATCCACAGTCCGGCCGGCGGCCAGGGGCTGAACATCGGCATGGCGGACGCGCACAACCTGGCGTGGAAGCTGGCCCTGTGCTGGCACGGCCGCAGCGGCACGGACCTGCTGGACAGCTTCGAGCACGAGCGCGCCCAGACCGCACGGGCCGCCATCCGGCAGGCGGACGCCCAGACCAGGATCTGGTTGCTGGACAAACCGCACCAGGTGGCCCTGCGCGACAACGCGCTCCGCCTCGCCTCCGCGCTGCGCCTCTTCCACCTCGACTACCTGCCCTGGCTGGCCGGCCAGCGCACCGTCTACGCGCGGCCCGGCTCCCGGCGGCGCCTCGCCCTGCCCGCCGGACGGCCCTGGCCGGGCTCCGGAGGGTTCACCGAGGGCGGGCTCGTCCCGCAGCGGAGGATCTGGGACGCCACCGGTTCCCGCCGGACGCCGCTGCGCTCCGCCCTCTCCGACCTCCGCCACACGCTCCTCCTGCTGGGCGACCCGGCCCCCGGCGGCCCGTCCGCCCGGCTGGCCGCCTGGGCCGCCGACCGGTGCGCCGAGACGGTCGAGGTCCAGGTGCTGCAAACCCGCGCCGGGACGCTGCGGCCGTGGACGGCCGGACGGCCCGCCGCGCGGAGCGGACCGGACACCGCCCGGATCGTCCTGGTCCGCCCGGACGGGATCGCCGACCTGGTCTGCCCCGCGCGCGAGTCCTGGCGCGTACGGCGGCGGCTCGAAGAGCTCTTCGCACCGCTGCTCACACCCGCCGACCCCCACGGGAACCGCGCCGAAGCGCTCCCGCATCCGTACGAAGCCGCCTGACGTCCCCCGGAGAGACACCATGTCGATCATCCCCGAGAGCCACCGCGACCTGCTGGAACGCCCCCTCTTCGCGCACCTGGCCACCATCAGGCCGGACAGCACGCCGCAGGTGAACCCCATGTGGTTCGACTGGGACGGCGAGTTCCTGTACTTCACCAACACCACGACCCGCTACAAGTACCGCAACGTCACCCGGAACCCGGTCGTGTCGGTGTCCGTCAACGACCCCGAGCAGCCCTACCGCTACCTGGAGGTCCGTGGCGCCGTCGAGCGCATCGACCCGGACCCGGAGGGCACGTTCTTCCTCAAGCTCGCCGACCGCTACTCCCTCGAATTCGACGGCCCGCCCGCCGACGCCGAGCACCGGGTGGTGTACGTGATCCGTCCGACCGGAACCAGCAAGCAGTGAGGACGCGGCACGGGCCCGGCGTCCTGCCGTACGGCAGGACGCCGGGCCCGCTGCGGCCCCCTCCGGTATCAGCCCCGCGCGGTGCCGCCGTCCCCCGCGCCGGCGCGGCCGGTGTCCTCGACGGCGGTGAGGTCCGCGTCGGCCGTCCCCCGGAACCGGAGGAAGAAGACCGTGCTCGCCGCGGAGAGCAGCACGACGTACCAGGGGTACCAGGCGGCGTGGCCGCGTCCGGCGAGGTACTCGTTGAGATAGGGCGCCGTGCCGCCGAACAGCGCCACCGTCAGCGCGTACGGCAGCCCCACACCGGTGGAGCGCACCGCGGTGGGGAACATCTGCGACGTCGCCGCCGGTGCGGCCGTCGCGTAGCAGCCGAACAGCAGCAGCGCCGCGGCCATCACCGCGAACAGCCGCACGGCCGAACCCGACATGACCGCGAACAGCACCGGCGTCAGGCAGACGAATCCGCCGCCGAACACCAGCAGCATGGGCCGTGGCCCGAAGCGGTCGGTGGCCATCCCGAGCAGGGGCAGCGCGGCCATGAACACCACCTGCGCGGCGACGGACGCCCACAGCGCGGAGTCCGCCGGCACCCCGTCGTGCACCTGCGCGTACAGCGGCAGGTAGGCGGCGAAGGTGTAGTAGACGACGGTCGCGCCCAGGGTGAAGCCGGCCACCCGGACGACCCGGCGCGGATACGCGCGCAGCACCTCCCCGGCCGGCCGGTGCGCCCGCTCGCGCACCGCGCCGAAGGCCGGCGTCTCCCGCACCCCGCGGCGCATCCACCAGCCGTACGAGGCGAACAGGGCGCCGAGCGCGAAGGGAATCCGCCACCCCCAGTCGGCCAGCTGGTCCGGAGTGAGCGTGTTCCGCAGCAAAAGCGCGAGGAAGGTGGCCGTGAGCGTGCCCAGCGTGGTGCTGATGTAGATGGCGCTGGAGTACAGCCCGCGCCGCCGCCTCGGCGCGGTCTCGATCACGTAGGTGCTCATCGCCGTGCCCTCGCCGCCCGCCGACAGCCCCTGCAGCGCACGGGCCGCCACCAGCAGCGCCGGGGACAGCACCCCGGCGGTCCGGTGGGCCGGGGCGAGCGCGATCAGGAGACTGCCGCCCGCCATCAGCAGCAGCGACAGCCGCAGCCCGGCGCCCCGGCCGCGCCGGTCGCAGTAGGCGCCGATGAGCAGCCCGCCGACCGGCCGGAACAGGAAGCCGACGGCGAACACGGAGAGGGTCTCCAGGACGTTCGTCGCGCCGTCGCCGGACGGGAAGAACTGCGGGCCGAGCACCGCGGCGAACGTCACGTAGACGGTCCAGTCGAACCACTCCGCGGCGTTGCCGAGGGAGGCGAGCAGGATCTGGCGCGGGCGTCCGGGCTCCTTCGCCGGACGCACCGCGACCGGTGGGGCGGTGGTGCTCATGACGCCGCCCTCTCCTGGCCCGAGGACGCGTCCAGCCGGGCCGGCGGTCCCGCGTCCGCGAGGACGCCGATCTCGGTGAAGGTCGCCCACGCCCTGCTGCGGAGCGTGCGCGCCCGCGCGTGGTCGCCGCCGGAAGCGGCCACGACGCCCAGGACCTCCTCGGCGCGGGCGATGTTCAGCCGCTGCGCTCCCGGCTGCGACAGCCGCAGCACCTGCCGTGCGCACTCCTCGGCCCGCTCCGGGGCTCTGAGCGTCAGGTGGAGCTGGGCGAGGTCCAGCAGGATCTTGCTGCGGGCCATCCGGTTGGTGCTGGAGTCGGCCAGCGAGCGGGCCGACTCGGCGTGCTCGGAGGCGTCGCGGCCGAGAAGCCCGTCGGCGACCGCGAGGCGTGCCAGCGCGTACGCCTCACCGTCCACGTAGCCGATCTGCCGGGCCCCGTCGAGTGCCGCGGCCGCGTACCGCGCCGACCGCAGCGGTGCGCCCAGACTGCCGCTGATGGCCGACAGCAGGCACAGCGTCTCGACCTCGTACGTACGGTCGCCGCACTCCTGGAAGGAGATCAGCGCCCGCTGCGCCGCCTCGCTCGCGCTGTCGTAGTGGCCGGTGTCCAGATCGACGAGCGCGAGCCCGTACAGCGAGACGCTGCGGTCGTACGAGGAGTCGATGGCCTCGGAGACCTCCAGCGCCCGGCTGAAGCAGGAGCGCGCCTGCGTGAGTTCTCCGGTCGCCTGGTGCACCAGACCGAGGTTGCGCAGGCTGTACGAGCTGATGTGGTGCAGGCCGAGGGCCTCGGCGGTGGCCAGGGACGCGGTGAGGAACTCGGTCGCGTCCTCGATGTCCCCGCGCGTCCAGTGGATGAAGCCGAGGACTCCCTTGGCGGTGGCCTCCAGGCGCGAGGAGAGGATGGTGTGCGCGATGTCGAGCGCCCGCTGCGCGGCCTCCCGGGCCCGCCCTCCGCGGCCGAGGCTGAGGTGGGCGAGGCTCATGTTGTTGAGCGTGGCCGCGGCCTCCTCGGCCATGCCGAGCCGGTCGTGCACCGCCAGGCTCTTCTCCTGGTGCACGAGGGCCCACTCGTAGTCGCCGAGCGTGTTGGCGAGGTTGGCGAGGCTGCGGTGCATCGCCGCGATGCCCCGGTCGTCGGCGTGCGCCTCGGCGGCGGCGAGGGCGGTGCGGGTGGTCTCCCGCCATTCCGTCCGGTACTTGCCCGTCCAGAAGAAGCCGCGCAGGGCGTCGGCGATGTGCCAGGAGAGGTAGTGCGGCCCGTGGGCGGCGAAGTAGCGCACGCACGCCATCAGGTTGAGCCGTTCGGCCAGCAGCCAGGCCATCGAGTGGCTCTCGTCGTGATGCCTCGGCGCGTCGAACGCCCCCGGCGGCGAGGGGGGTTCCGCGAGCCGGACGAACTCCGAGTGGAGGACGTCGGCCGCGGCGCAGACGCCCGCGAGGTACCACCGGCCGAGCCGCTCCACCGCCTCGGACCGCTCCCGCTCGGTGTGTTCCTCGGCGGCGCGGTCCCGCGCGTAGTCGCGCAGCAGGTCGTGGAACTGGTAGCGGCCCGGAGCGGGTTGCTGGAGCAGGCTCGCCATCTCCAGGCGGCTGAGACCCGCCCGCGCCTGCGCCTCGCTGATGTCGGCGAGCACCGAGACGGCGACGGGGGAGAAGTCGGAGCCCGGGAAGAGCCCGGCCAGCCGGAAGACGGCGCGCTCGTCCGGTCCGAGCGCGTAGTACGACAGGGCGATGGCGGTCGAGACGGCGGACGTCGTGTCGCCGTCGACGGACAGTGCCGCGAGACGGTTGCCGCGCCGCAGGCACTCCAGGTAGGCGTCGGTCTGCCCGCCCGGAGCGCCGATGAGGTTGGCCGCGGCGATCCGCAGGGCCAGCGGCAGGTACGAGCACAGGGCGGTGATCTCGCGTACCGTCCCCGGATCGATCGCCATCGCGGCCTGGCGCATCATGCCCGTGACCAGCTCCGCCGACTCGGGCGGCGTGAGCGTGCCGACCTGGATCAGCTGGGCCCCGTGCGTGACGACGAGGGACCGCAGCTGCCGTCTGCTGGTGATCAGCACGGAGCAGCCGCCGTCGCCGGGTATGAGCGGGACCACCTGTTCGGCGCCGGCGGCGTTGTCCAGCACCACCAGCACCTTCCTGCCGGTCAGCTTCGAGCGGTACAGGTTCGCCTGTTCCACGAGGTCCACCGGGATCTGCTTCGCCGGCACGCCGAGCGCGCGCAGGAACTGCGAGAGCACGTGCTCGGCCGGCAGCGGCTCACGCGAGGCTCCCTGGTCGTAGCCGCTCAGGTCCACATACAACTGGCCGTCCGGAAAGGCCGGCCGCACGCGTCTGCCGACACTCACCGCCAGCGCCGTCTTGCCCACTCCCGGCGGCCCGGACAGCACGACGACCGGGACGCTGGTGCGCCCGGCCGCGGGCGGGAGTGCGGCCGCGACCCGGTCCATCACCTCGGTACGTCCCACGAAACCCGAACTCAGGGGCGGGAGTTGGGCGGGAACCGGGCGGCTGTCGCCGGTGCCGGGGCCCGGCCCGTCCGGAGCCGCGAGCGCCGGGTCCGATTCGAGGATTCCGGTGTGCAGGGCGCGCAGCCGCTCGCCCGGCTCGATGCCGAGCTGTTCGACCAGGTTGCGCCGTGCCTGCTGGTAGACGTCCAGGGCCTCGGCCTGCCGGCCGGAGCGGTAGAGGGCGAGCATCAGCATGCTCCAGAAGTTCTCCCGCAGCGGGTTCTCCAGAGCCTCGGCGCGCAGCTCCCGCACCAGCTGTGCGTGGCGGCCCAGTTGGAGGTCGGTGTCGAAGTACGCCTCCAGCGCGTCCAGCCGCTCGTCCTCCATGGCCCGGCACTCCTCCTGGTGCGGCAAGCTCGCCGGGACGTCCTCCAGCGGCGCCCCCCGCCAGGTGGCGAGCGCCGAGGCGAGCAGGCGGGCCCGCTCCTCCAGCGCGTCGGACCGCTGGGCGGCCCTGACCAGCCGGCGGAAGCGCTGGAGGTCCAGTTCGCCCGCCGGGACGTCGATCCGGTAGCCGCCCGCGGCCGTCTCCAGCGGGAGCGCGTCACCGAGCTGCATACGCAGGCGGCGTACGTAGGTGTGCAGTGTTCCGCGTGGATTGGACGGCTGCCGTTCATCCCAGAGCCATTCGGCGAGACGCTCGTTGCTCACGACCGTTCCGCTGCGAACCAGCAGGGCTGCCAGCAGAATACGAAGTTTTGCGGATTCCAATGCCAGTTCTTTACCTTGGACCGTCACCGAAAGCGGTCCGAGAATCCCGAAGTTGTTTCCGTAGCCGGATGTCGCGGCATTGTCCGCCGCGACCGTGGTCGTTCCCGCCACACAGCTCACCTTCCCCCGTCGGCCTGTGTTGACTTGCTCGTGCCCGGTTTTCCGTGCGCAGGTGCGGCTTCGTCGCCGGAATTGCGCATTCCATGAGGGGACTTCACTCATGCGGGTGCCACACTAGTGGACGCCATGTTTTGGCCAAAGGATTTACGGGAGTGGGGCGTCAGCGTGACGTTTGTCACCGACTTCGCATCGAGAACGGGCCGAAGGTCCGCTCCCCGACGCCCCGTTGAAATGTGTACGCAACCTCGGGGAAGGCCACTTCCTCCGTCCGGCTTTCCGCGTGAGCCGTCCGGCCTTCACCTTCCGCCCCTCCGCCCGTCCGCGTCCGGGCGTCATGTCCGCCGCAGATGGTCGACGATCAGCGCGCCGATCGTCGACGACCAGTGCGGAGGGAAGATGTGGCCCATGCCCGGAATCCGGCGGAGCCGCGCCTCCGGAATCGCCCGGCGCAGCGCCTCGCCGTGCTCCACGGGGAAGACCGGGTCCTGCTCGCCGTGCACCACCAGCGTCGGCACCCGCAGCGCCGTGATGCGGTCGGTGAGGGCGGGCGTACGGGCCATCGCCGCCACGTGGCGGGCGGAGGTGTCGGGTTCGTGGCTGTGTTCCGCCACGCGGTCGACCAGATCCGTCCAGTAGGCGCGGTCGAACGGCACGGCGGCCCCCACCAGCCCCCGCCAGCCCTCGACCGCCGTGGCCCGGCGCGCCCCTGCCCCGGCGGCCCGGCGCTCCTGCGGCCCGGTGCCGGGCGGGTCCGCCTCCGGCCCGGACGCGTCCGGAGGGCCGGTGCGCGGCCGGGGCGGACCGGTGTCGGCGCCGGGCGAACTGGACAGCAGCACCAGGGAGCGGACCAGTCCGGGACGGCTGAGGGCGAGCAGCAGGGAGACCATGCCGCCCGCCGACTGGCCGACCACATGCGCCGGGCCCGTGCCGAGCCCGGCGAGCACCGCGGCGGCATCGGCCGCCAGCGTCGAAAGGTCGTACGCGGCAGCGGACTTGCCCGACCTCCCGGTGTCGCGGTGGTCGTAGCGCACCACGTGGTACCCCGCCGCGGCGAGGAGCCGGCACAGTTCGTCCGGCCACACGAGGCCCGGCGCGGTGGCGCCCATGACCAGCAGCACGGCGGGATCGTGACGGTCGCCGAACGTCTCGGCCCACAGGAGCAGACCGTCGTCGGCCGTGATCGCCCTCTCCACGGGCCCGAGTTCCTCCTTGCTAGTGTGCCGTGGACGCTGTTCATCGTTTCCCGGGGGAAGACTTCATGACCCGCGCCCACACGGCACTCGTCCTGATCGATCTGCAACGGTGGATCGTCGACAGGCCCTGGCAGCCGGTGAGCGGCGCCACCGTGGCGGACGCCTGCGGGAGGCTGCGCGAGCACTTCGCGGCGGCGGACTCCGCGGCCGTCGTCCACGTCCGGTACGTCCGCGCCGACGGTGCCGACGGCGGCCTGGCCGCGGCCCCCAACCACCTGGTCCCCGCCTGCGCGGCCCGTGCCGGGGAGCACGTGGTGACCAAGCACGGCCTCGACGCGTTCGAGGGCACCGGCCTCCACGACCACCTGCGGCGGACGGGGGTGACGAAGGTCGTGCTGGCCGGTCTCACCACCGCGCACGGCGTCGCGTCCACGGCGGCGACGGCGCTGCGCCTCGGCTACGAGGTGACCGTCGTCCCCGACGCCACCGCCAGCGAGAGCGACGCGCAGCACCGCGAGACGCTGGACCGCCTGACCGTGCTCGGCGCGCGCACGTGCCCGGTCGACGCCCTCGTGGCCTCCGAGGCCGCCGGTGGCTGACCCGCCGGCGGGCGGGGCGCGCCGTGTCCGGCGGCCCGTCGCGCCGCACGGGCCCCGGAGGTCCGGGAGCCGCCGCCGGGCGGGGCGGCACGGCCCGCGTACGGGCGTGGAGGCGTCGGTGCTCACGGCCCGGCGCCGGCGCCCACGGGGTCGGGCAGCGCGCGGAGGTCCGCGAAGTCCTGTTCGGTCAGCCGTACGTCGGCAGCGGCCAGATTCTCCCGCAGATAGCGGGGGTTGCTCGTGCCGGGGACCGGCACGACCTGTTCGCCGCGGGCGAGGAGCCAGGCGATGGCGACCTGCGCGGGGGTGACCGACCGGCGGTCGGCCACCTCTCTGATCGCGTCGACGATGGGCAGGTTCGCCTCCATCGCGGTGCGGTGGAAGCGCGGGTCGCGGGCCCGGTGGTCGCCGCTGCGGAGCCCGCCCGCGCGCAGGGTCCCGGTGAGGAAGCCGCGCCCCAGGGGCGCGGTGGGGATGAAGCTCGCTCCCACGCTCTCGCACCAGCCGACCAGTCCGTCCGGCCCGCCGGCCAGCGCGTCGCGTGTCCACAGCGAGAGTTCGGACCGCACCGCCGTCACCGGGTGGATCGCATGGGCCTCGCGGGCCTGCTCCACGGTCGCCCCGGACAGCCCCAGCCACCGCACCTTGCCCTGCCGGACGAGGTCGGCCAGGGCGCCCCAGGTCTCCGCCAACGGTGCCGCGAGATCGTCGTGGTGGAGGTAGCAGAGGTCGATGACGTCGGTGTCCAGGCGTCGCAGGCTCGCCTCCGCGGCCTGGCCCAGACGGGCCGGTGAACCGTCCCGGCGGGCGGCCCGCGGGTGGGGGCCGTTCAGGATCGCCCCGGCCTTCGTCGCGACGACCGCCTCCTTCCGGCGTCCGGCGATGGCCTTGCCGAGGAGGGTTTCGTGGTGCCCGGCACCGTGGAGGACGGTGGTGCGCGGGTCGGCGGTGTCGAAACCGGCGATGTCGAGAAGGTTCCCGCCGAGGTCCAGGGCCTCGTTGACGACCCGGAGGGACCACGCGTCGTCATGGGCGGGCCCCTGGTGCGGCCCGCCCGTGCCGAAGCAGCCGAGGCCGATGGCGCCGACCTCGGTTCCCGTGTTGCCCAGACGCCGCAGGCGCACCGTTCCCCCTCATCTCCGCTGCCGCGCTCGCCGTGCTCGGACGGACGCCGGGAATCCGGCGGCGGGGCACCGACGCGTCCGGTGCCCCGCCGCCGGCGCGGTCAGTAGCGCGTGCCCACCGCGGCCGGAACGTCCTGGAGCGCCGCCAGCGCGGCGTCGTCCAGCTCCACCCGCGCCGCGCCCGCGTTCTCCTCCAGGTAGCGCAGATTCTTCGTGCCGGGGATCACCACGACGTTCTCGCCCTGCGCGAGCACCCAGGCCAGCGCCACCTGGGCCGGCGTGGCCCCCAGCCGGTCCGCGACCTGGCGGACCCGGTCGACGATGCCGAGGTTCGCGGCCAGCGCCTCGGACTGGAAGCGGGGCAGCCGGCGGCGGCCGTCCACCTCCGGGAGGTCGTCGGCGGAGCTGATCCGGCCGGAGAGGAAGCCCCGGCCGAGCGGCGAGAAGGCGATGAGGGCGATGCCCTGCTCGCGGCAGTGGTCCAGGACGCCCGATTCGACCGTGTCCCGGCTCCACAGGGACAGTTCGCTCTGCACGGAGGCCACGGGGTGCACCGTCTGGGCGCGGCGGATGTCCTCGACCGACGCCTCCGAGAGGCCGATGGCCCGCGCCTTGCCCTCCCGCACCAGCTCCGCCATGGCGCCCCAGCTCTCCTCCACGGGTACGTCCGGGTCCACCCGGTGGAGCTGGTAGAGGTCCACGTGGTCGACGCCCAGGCGCTTGAGGCTGGCCTCGAAAGCGGCGCGCAGGTGCTCCGGGCGTCCGTCGCGGTGGCTGGCGTACGTCGCGGGGTCGTCCACCACCAGCCCGCCCTTGGTCGCCAGCACCACCTCGTCACGCCGTCCGCGCAGCGCCCGGCCGACGAGTTCCTCGTTGGTGAACGGGCCGTACATGTCCGCGGTGTCGATCAGCGTGCAGCCGAGCTCCACGGCACGGTGGACGACCGCCACGGAGGCCGTGTCGTCCCTGCCCAGCTCGTCGTACGCCCAGGACATGCCCATGCAGCCCAAGCCCACGACGCCGACGTCCGGGCCGGACGTCCCCAGTGCGGTACCGCGCATCGCGGCCTCCCTCTTCTCGACGGATTGTCACAGTACACAGACGTGATCACTATGGCTACCATAAGACAGAACACGTACACTCATGCGGACTCGTACGATCATGGAGAGTCGAATGACGCAGTCGGCGGCGACACTGGGGCCCGTGCCGGTCCTTCCCAACTACCTGGACGAACAGCTCGTGACCCGGATGGGGATCGAGATCCTCCGCTGCGAGCCGGACCTCGTCGTGGGCACCATGCCGGTGCGCGGCAACCGGCAGCCGATCGGGATCATGCACGGCGGTGCCAACGCGGTCCTCGCGGAGACCCTCGGCTCGCTCGCCGCCTGGGTGCACGCCGGGCCGGACCGGATCATCGTCGGCCAGGAACTCTCCTGCACCCACCACCAGGCGGTGCGCTCCGGACTCGTGACGGGGGTCTGCCGCCCTCTGCACGTGGGGCGCGGCGTCGCCACGTACGAGATCGTCATCTCCGACGAGCGGGAGCGCAGGGTCTGCACCGCCCGGCTCACCTGCGCCCTTCCCCAGCCGCGGCGGCAGGCGCGTCCCGCGAGGGATTCGTAGGCTCACTCATGGGAGACTACTGATATGGCGGAAACCAGAACGACGAAGCAGGCCCAGGACCCCAGCGCGGTCGTGACGGCGGCGGTCGGGGACCGGCTCGGGAACACCATCAAGCGGGCCGAGCAGGCGTTGATCGCGCGCAAGACGCAGGCGATGCGCGCGTTCGACCTGACCGTGCCCCAGTACTCCGTACTGCTGCTGCTCTCGCTCTTCCCGAGCGGGATGTCGGCCGCGCAGCTCGCCCGCGAGAGCATGGTGACGCCGCAGACGATGTCGACGGTCCTCGCCAACCTGGAGAAGCACGGCCTGATGGAGCGGGAGCCCTCTCCGCTCCACCAGAAGGTCATCGTCAACAAGCTGACCAGGGCCGGACGCGCCGTGCTGAAGAAGGCGGACAAGGAGGCCGTGCGCGTCGAGGACGGGCTGCGGGCCGAGTACACCCCGGAGGAGTTCGAGCAGTTCGAGAACTTCCTGGAGCGGGCCATCAAGAAGCTGGGCGAGACGCGCTGAACCGGGTGGCTCCTCGGCGGGCCACCCGGTTCCGGCCGTCCCGGCGTCCTGCGGTCAGGCGGCGCTCACCAGCAGGCACGACCAGGTGAACCCGGCCCCCGCGCTCACCACCAGGGCGTACTCGCCCGACGCCAGGACGCGGCCCGCCCCCAGCTCGGCCAGACTGGCCGCCGCGTCCCCCGCGCCCAGGTGACCCGTGTCCCCGCCCACCGTCCGGATCTCGGCCGGCAGCAGCGTGCGCAGGGCCGGTGCGTAGGCGAGGCCGATGGTCTTCGCGCCCAGCCGCGGCGGTACGACACAGCGCAGCAGCGGACTGTCCGCCGCCAGCCCGCCGGCGGCGAGGCAGCGCTCCACGACCGCCGTCAGGCTCTCCGAGCTGGCGCGGGTGAAGGCATTCATGCCCTCGCGTTCGAGGAAGGCCTTCTTCGTGCGGCGCATGTCCACCCGGTCGCTCACGGAGCGCGGCATCGCGCCGAACGCGTCCCGCCCCCGGTGCATCCCCTCCAGCTGCGGTGCGGCGACGGTGGTGATCGCGTGCAGCAGCAGGTCCGGGGGGCGTACGTCGAGCGGGTGCAGCAGCAGCGCGGTGGCGCCGTCCCCGTAGGCGATCCCGTAGTCCCCGCGCCAGCGGTCGAAGCCCGGCGCCGCGAACCGGTCGGCCGTCGTCACCAGCACGGGGCCGAGACCGGGGTCGGCCAGCAGCCGGGCCGCGCCCACCTCGACGGCCGCCGCTCCGCCGTTGCAGACCTGCTGGATGCCCAGCGGCTCCGCCTGCCGCGCGCCGAGCTGGTCGGCGATGTAGTGCGGAGGCGACCAGAGGTCGTGCCCCTGGTAGTACATCCAGGCGTGCAGCACCATGCCCAGTCCGGCCGGCGGGGTCCCGGTGCTCTCCAGGGCCGCGCGCGCCGCCAGCACCGCCATCTCGGGAGGGGCCTGGTCCGCCACCGGCAGGGCCGCGTAGCCCAGTTCCTCGGCCGTGTCCGCCTCCACCAGGCCGAGTTCCACGGCGTCGCGGGCGGTCTGGCGTGCTTCGGGTATCCACGTGCTCAGGCCGGACAGACCCAGCGGCCTCGGAAGTCGCACAACAATGCTCCGCTCATCATCAGGGGCTTCATGATAAGCAGGTCCCTAAGTAAAGTCAGTAGTCTGTTATATGGAGGGGGAAGACATGTCCAGGAGCGCGACGGGCATCGAGATACACACCGAGGGCTCCGTGCGGACCCTCACCTTCGCCCGGCCCGAGCGCCGCAACGGCATGGATCTGGCCATGTTCGGCGCCTACTACGACGCCCTGGCCGAGGCCGACGCCGACGACGCGGTCCGCGCCGTCGTCGTCACGGGCGCGCGCAGCAGCTTCTGTTCCGGCGCGACCCCCGACCTGCTGGCCCAGCTCTCCGCCCCGCAGGACGCGTCGGAGGAGGACCCGGACGGGTTCCTCGGGCACCCGGCGCACCTCCCGCTGACGATGCGGACCCCGCTGATCGCGGCGATCAACGGCAGTGCCGCGGGCCTCGGGCTCGTGCACGCCCTGTACGCCGACGTCCGGTTCATGGCGGACGAGGCGCAGGTCTCGGCCGTGTTCAGCCGCTTCGGCCTGATCGCCGAGTACGGCGCGGCCTGGCTGCTGCCGCGCCTGGTGGGCGTCGGCAACGCCACGGACCTGCTGCTCTCCTCCCGTGCCGTGGGCGCGCAGGAGGCGCTGCGGATGGGGCTGGTGCAGCACACCGCACCGCGCGACACCCTGCTGTCGGCCGCCCAGGAGTACGCCCGCCAGCTCGCCGAGACGTGCTCCCCGACGTCCATGGCCGTCATCAAGCGCCAGATCCTGGACGGCCTGCGCATGCCCGCGGCCGACGCCGTGACCGAATCCGTCGCGCTGATGCGGGAGTCCTTCACCCGCCCCGACTTCCCCGAGGCCATGGCCGCCGTCCGGGAGCGCCGCAGGCCGGACTTCACACCGCGCTGACGCGGGGTCGGGGCCTCGTGCGCGACCCCGACCGATACCGTGACGGGCCGATGTTCGGACGAGCCGTGCCTGCCCCCCCGCCGGGCATATCCGTTGTCGTCGTCGGCCACGGTTCGGTGGCGTGGTGCCCTGCGTGGCGGGGTGCGGACGTACGGCCGTCGCTGAGCGCGATCAGTGCGGCGGTGTCGTGGACCGCCACCGCTTTCCTGTTTCTTCGTCCGCCTCGTTGCGATTAGCTTGGGGCGACTTGAGTGAGGGTGGAGGGTACATGGCCGGGTTGAGCGGGCTCGACGGCAAACGGATTCTGGTGATCGGGGGCGGCGGCGCCGGGATCGGCCGAGCCATCGTCCGCTCCTGTGCGGCCGCGGGGGCGGCGGTGGCGGTGGCCGACGTGGACCCCGCGCGGGCAACCGAGGCGGCGGACGAGTTGCGTGCGGCCGGGCACGTCTCCTGTGCGCTGAGCGGCGACGTCCGCTCCATCGAGCAGCTCGACGGCGTGATCGTCGGCGCGGCCGATCAACTCGGTGGACTGGACACCCTGATCACGGTGGTCGGCGGGCAAGTCGCGTTCGTCCCCGCGGTCAGGCTGCATGAGATGACCGACGACGACTGGGACACCGTCTATGACGTGAATCTGCGCTACGTGGCTCGCGCGGTGCGGCGCGTGCTGCGGCTGTTCCTGGAACAGGGCACCGGTGGGAACATCGTCAGCATCGGCTCTGTCACCGGATTCATGGCCGCTCCGAAGCAGGCCGGTTACGGCGCTGCCAAGGCCGGCCTGTACAGCCTGGCCCGGACCGTCGCCGCCGAGTACGCGGCCGACGGCATCCGGATGAACGTCGTCGCGGGCGGGGCGATCAGCACTGCCGTCAACACCGGCCACTCCGACACCTGGGTTCCGGAGATCCCGGCGGGCCGCTACGGCACGTCGGAGGAGATGGCTGCTGCGGCCGTCTACCTGTCCTCGGACGAGGCCCGCTACATCACGGGCCAGCAGATCGTGCTGGACGGCGGAGTCTCGGTCCGCGGCCCCTTCCCTGAATAGCCGGGCACGAGGACGACGTGGGACTCACCCGCCCCGGCTCATCCGCGCCTCGGACCGGCACCTGACCCACGCCCGGTTTCCGCTCTCCCCGGAGAGCCGCACGGCAGCGCGCCGCCCCTCACCCCTCAGCCGGACCCGCCCTCCGCCGCGCGGGGGAGCGGAGTCCGTCCGCGGCGCGATTCCGTGCGCCCGCCCGGTTGCGATCGTCGGTGACTGAACGGACCAGCCACCCCGGCCGGCCACCACCGAGGAGTCCCCGTGCCCCTTCCGACGCGTACCGACCACCGTGCCGCCGCCACCCGCACCGACACCGCTGGCCCCTCTGGTACCCCGGCCACCTCTGGCACCTCTGGCCCGTCTGGTACCCCGGCCACCCCTGCCACCCCTCCTCCCGGACGTCTCCGCGCCGCCTGGCGGGCCGCTCACGCCCCGGCGCCCGGCGTGTCCCGAGGCTGGTGGCTGACCGCCTGCGCGGTGCCCCTCGTGGTCCTTCCGTCCAGCGTGTGGAGAATCCCGGCGGCGTTCGACCACGGGATCACCTTCGGGGAGCGGATGTACGTCGTCCTGCTCTCGGTCGTCTCCGAACTCCTCGCCTTCACCGCGATCGGCCTGGTCGCCCGCTGGGGCGAGGTCGTCCCGCGCTGGGTCCCGTACCTGGGCGGGCGGCGGGTGCCGACCCCGGCCGCGGTCGTCCCCGCCGCCCTCGGAGCCGCCGCCGTCACCTTCGTGTTCACCGCCCTGACCGTCGTCAGCGAGGTCCGGGGCACCACGATCCGCGGCGACGCGTTGCCGAGCGACTTCCCCGGTCTGGCCGGTGGCTGGGAAGGGGTCTGGTTCCACCTCTGCTACACGCCGCTGCTCCTCTGGGGGCCGCTGCTGGCCGTGTTGACGGTCGGGTACTACCAGCGCCGCCGCAGGGCCGGCGGCCCCGCCGCCGAGGGATGAGGACGGGCCCACGGCAACGCCCCACCGCGCGGGTCGAACGCGGTGGGGCGCCGGTGTACGAGTACGCCGTACGGAGACCTCCGTACGGAGCCCGCTGTACGGCGGGCGGATCGGCGGCTCAGACCGTGCCGAGGTCTCCGGCCCGGACGCCCGCCACGAAGGTGCGGAACGCGGCGGCGGGGACGGTGAGGACCGGCCCGGCCGCGTCCTTGGAGTCGCGGACGGGGACGATGCCGTGCGGGGCGGCGAGGTTGGTGGCGACCTCGACGCACTGGCCGCCGTTGTCGCTGTACGAGGACGTGAACCAGCGGGGAGTCTCGGCCGTCATGGGTAGCTGCCCTTCCGTCGATACCGGGGTCCGTCGTTACGGGTGCTGCATCTCGCCGGACTTGATACCCGTCACGAAGGCGGAGAACGCACCGGACCGCACACTCAGGGCGGGCCGGGCCACGTCCTTGGAGTCGCGGACGGGGACGATGCCGTGCGGGGCGGCGAGGTTGGTGGCGACCTCGACGCACTGGCCGCCGTTGTTGCTGTACGAGGACGTGAACCAACGGGGGGTCTCGGTTGTCACGGTGTGCCCTTTCGCAACTGCCTGAACATGTCAACGGACGCGGCCTGGGAGGGCGCAACCGCCTGCAACTGATGGTAGGCCGTCAGATGCGTTACCACCGAGCCACTTTCACGCTCCAGGTACCCCTGCTGCGCGGACTCCGCGTACGACATGAGCGAGCGGTCGGGCATGGTCAGGATGGTGATCGGCAGATCGAACGGGCGGTGCTCGCCCATGGTGAACGGCACCACCTGGATCACCGTGTTGGGCTGCTCGGCGAACTCGATCAGCCGCTCCATCTGCGCCCGCATGACCGCCGGGCTGCCCACCGGCCTGCGCAGGCAGCTCTCGTCGAGCAGCGCGAAGACGAGCGGGGGCTTGTCCCGGACCAGGGCCGCCTGGCGCTCCGCGACCAGCGCGACGCGCTCCTCCGCCTGGGCGGGCGTGATGGCCTTCCGCTTGACCGCGCTGTCGGCTAGGACCCGGGCGTACTCCGGGGTCTGGAGCAGGCCCGGCATCACGCCGACCTCGTACAGTCGGATTTCCGCCGCCCGTCCCTCGTAGATGAGGAACTCCGGGAAGCCCTCCAGCAGGCTGCCGTGCTTGATCCGGCTCAGCTCGCGCTCGAACGAGGCCTCCGTTCCGACGAGTCCGAGCGCGCGGTCCGTACTGCGCGAAAAGCGCAAGGTAGCAAGTTTGCGGCCAGTTTCGACGGACGAGATGTGCGTGCTGGAGTAGCCGATCTCGATGCCCAGCCCCTCCTGCGTCCAGCCTCGCTCGATGCGGAGACCGCGCAGACGTGCGCCGTAGGCGGCCTTCGCGGAACTTTCCGGATTTAACGGCTTGATGTTCATGGGTTGCGGACCCAATCTTCCGTGCGGAACGGGCAAGTTGAATGCCCTCTCACGGTAGGTCACGCTGAATCGCCCCGGTAGTCGTTCGGCTACAGAGAGGAGCGATAGGTGTATGGCGAGAACGTTTGCCCGAACGCGCAGGAACCTCCCGACCCCCAGAACCCGACCCCTGCCGAACCCCCGGAACCCTCGGAACCCTCGGCCCCGGCCGATCTCCCGGCCCCGGCCCCGGCCGGCCCTGCGAGTCCGACCCCGGCCGGCCTCGCGGCTCAGGCTTCGGCCGCGACCCGGGCCGCGTCCTCGGCCCCGGAACCGGAGCCTCCCGCCCCGCCTGCTCTCGGTGCGCTCGTGGTGGACACCGGTCGGCGTGACCGGGTGGGGGAGTTCCGCGGGCTCGCCGGTCCCTACTGGTCGCTGCGCCCCGTGGGTGGCGGGACCGAGTGGGAGGCGGAGCCGCACCGGGTCCGCCCCGCCCTCCTCATGGAGCAACTCCGGGCCCGGACCGCCCGCCTCAACGCCCGCAGCCGGGGCGAGGTCCTGTGAACGCGGGGCCCGACGCGACCGCGACGCCGTCGCATCGCGGCCCCGACGCGGCCCCGACTCCGCCCCGGTGCCGTCGTGTCGCAGTCGCCCCGCCGGGTGTCCCCGCCGCGCCGCCCGCTTCCCGCATGCCCCCGTCCGTAACCGGCAAGGATGAGACCCATGTTGCAGTGCACCGCAGTCAGTGAACTCCCCGAGATGGGCGCGCGCGTCGCGCTGATGGGGCTGGAGGATCTGCCCGGCCACGAGGTCGAAGCGCCCGACCTGGACACCTTCCTGCTCTGCGAACTCGGTGAGCACGACGAGGCGACCGAGCACGCGGCCCAGCTCTGGTCGGCCGCGCCCCGGGCGGGCCGGGACCTGTGGATGTTCTGGCTCGACGGCGAGGAGAGCCGGACGTTCCGGTTCGCCGAGCTGCTGCCGTGCCCGGCCGTCATCCACCGGCTGTCCGTCAAGGACGGCGAGGCGTGCGTGCTGTACGACCGGCACCCGGGCGCGCACTCCTGGGACGTGGAGGACCCGCTCGCCGATCTGATGACCGAGCGCATCCGGGACGAGGTGCGGCGGGACCGTGAGGGCGATGGCGGGGCCGGGGGCGACCGGGACGGGAAGGGTGGTGACCGTGACGGGCGGGAGCGGGGCAGGGGCGGTGGCGAGGGAGCCCAAGGAGAGGAATCCTAGGGCGTTTTGGGGCACGGCGGGTGCGTCGGCGGAGCCGCGAAAATGCCGTGGCGTTGTCAACCGTACGGATTACCGTGGCGGCACGACTTCTTGCACCTCCCGGTGCGCAGGGCAACCTCGGCTACTTCTTCTCATGAATCACGCCGAACCGCCCACCTTGATCTCGGGAGGCACGGCATCGGGGTGCCCGGTGCGCAGGCGATCCTTACTTCTCCTGTGAAGAGAGAGACGCGGGTTCGCATCCCGTCCAGCCCTTGCGGGCTGGTAGCTCAGCGGGCCAGAGCGCTTGGTCCGGATCGCCAGTTCGATCTCGGGCACCCCCTTGCTGGACCTCCCCTCCACGTGAGGGGTTCTCCATGTCCCGCTTCAACCGGCGCCGTGCGCGGTCTGCCGCCGGCTCGCCCGTGGCCACGACCGGGGAGCGCGCCACCACCCACGAGGGCGGCGCCGGCCACCTCCGCGACGCCAGGTCCGAGCTCTTCCTGCTCGCGGTCGGCAACTTCGTCGGCACCGACACCTTCTACGAGCGGGGCGAGCAGCGCGACGACCGCTACCGGGATAATCGCAGTGCTCCCCCGTTTACGGGGGAGGGGAAGCGATCGGTTCGGCGACGTCCTCAACCTCGTCCACCCCGGCCCCGCCGACGACAAGCCGTGGCAGGGAGACCTGTTCCAGCACGCCCTCGACCGCAGGATGAAGCGCGAGGGACCCATCCCCGACACCCTTCCGCTTCTCCGGGCCAGCCGGATGCTCACCTCCCTGCCCGTCCAGGAGCGCCGCTCCTCCGTGCGGGACCCCGCGCTGGTCACGTCACCCGGCGGGCTCGCGGGCGCGGGTTCACGTGGGAGCGGCTGGCCGGCTGGCTCCAGGGGCCGATGGACGCGGCGGCATGGGAGGCCGTCATCCCCTCCATGGGCCTGATGGCACTGGCCCGGAACCTGCGGAACTTCGACGAGGCCGGTGTCTCCGACGCGGTCGCCGCCCGTATCTGCGCCCGGTTCGCCGACCCCGCGCAGGTCGGCCGGTCCCGCATGTTCCCGTTCCGCTGGTGGGCGGCGTACAAGCACGCGCCGTCGCTGCGGTGGGGCCACGCGCTGGAACAGGCCCTCGGGCACGCCCTGGCCAACGTGCCGCGGCTCACGGGCAGCACCCTGATCCTCGTGGACCGGTCGCCGTCGATGTTCCCCGGTTTCGGCTTCTCGACCCCGAACCGGTCGGACATCACCCTGGCCGAGCAGGCCGCCGTCTTCGGGTCCGCGCTCGCGCTGCGGGCCGAGAAGCCGACGCTGGTCGAGTTCGGCGGCGACTCCCGGAAGATCGACGTTCCAGCGGGCGGAAGCGTCCTCCGGCTCATCGAGCGGTACGGGCAGATCGACGGCACCGACATCCCCACCGCCGTCAAGAAGCACGGGGCCGCCCACGACCGCATCGTCATCGTCACCGACGAACAGAGCCGTCCCGGTTGGCTGCCCTCCAACATGTCGGGCCATGGCGGGATGCGCGAGACGGATATTGACGCCCTCGTCACGAAGGACGTTCCCGTCTACCTGTGGAACATGGCCGGTTACAAGGCCGGCGCGATGCCCAGCGGAACCGGTAACCGGCACGCCACGGGCGGCCTGACCGACCAGGCGTTCCACGCGATCCCGCTCCTGGAGGCGGGCCGCGACGCGACCTGGCCGTGGGAGCACCGGCCCGCCTGAACGACCGCGTCCGCGCCCCCGCTCCCCTCGGCGCATCGCGGGGAGCGGGGAGCGGGGAGCGAGGTGCGGGGGTGCGGTGCTGTCCGGCTCGGCCGACGCGCCGCTCGCCGGAGCCAATGGATCCTTTGACATACGTATCTCTGGATAGCTAAAGTCCCGCGTATGCCCCCGCACAGCGCGTCCCCCCGGGACATCGACCGCCTGGCCCTCGGCCTCGTGGCGTGCCTGCCCGCGCTGACCAGGGCCTTCGAGCGACACGTCGACCAGCACTATCCGCACCCCAAGCCCTCCGACGCCCAGCTCACGCTGCTGCGGTACGTCGAGACCCACGGCGGCACCACGGTCCGTGAGGCCGCCGACGCGGTGCGGATGAAGCCGAACAACGTCAGCGCACTGGTCACCCAGCTCACCGAACAGGGGCTCCTCGAACGCCGTCAGGACGGCGCCGACAAGCGGATCGCCCGCCTGTACCTCACCCCGGCCGCGCGGCAGCGGCTCGTCGAGGTCACGCGGCTCATGGGGGACCGTGCCGCGCAGGTCCTGCGGTCGATGACCGACGGCGAACTCGACGCCCTCGGCTCCGCCCTGGGGTCCCTCCGGTCGCTCAGCGAGCACCTGCACACCGCGAGCTGACCTTCCTCCGACGCGCCGACTTCTGCGGCGCACTGAGCTTCGCCGGCGCGCGGCGTGCTCACGGAGCCGCCACGGTGTGCCCGTCAGCACGCCGGTGGTGCGCCCGTCAGTACGCCGTGGGCCTTCGCGCCTCTCTTCCCCCCTTCCCTGCTCGCCAGCCGCAACCGGCCGCCCCCGAGGCGCCGCGCGCCGACTCGGCGTTGCGTCACGACGAAAGAACACCTCCTCATGGCACCCGTCGGCACCCTGGCCGAACCGTCCCCCGCCCCGCCCGCCGCAACGGCACGCGACCGTCGCTCCAACCCGTGGCTGACCCTGATCGCCGTCGCCTTCGGCCTGTTCATGGTCGGTCTCGACGGATCCGTCGTCTCGATCGCCAACCCCGAGATCGGCCGCGACCTCAACGCCTCCACCTCCGACCTGCAATGGGTCACCAACTCCTACCTGCTCGCCCTCGCCGGAGCCCTCATCCTCGGCGGCAAACTCGGCGACCGCTTCGGCCGCCGCACCTTCTACCTGGTGGGAGTCGTCGGCTTCACCCTCGCCTCCGTCGCCATCGGGCTGGCCGGTTCCATCGAGGGCGTCATCGCCTTCCGGGCCCTCCAGGGCCTCTTCGGCGCCCTGCTGATGCCCAACACCCTCGGCCTGCTCCGCGCCGTCTTCCCGCCGAAGAAGTTCGGCATGGCCGTCGGTATCTGGGCCATGGTCTCCTCGGTCTCCACCGCCCTCGGCCCCATCGTCGGCGGCTTCCTCGTCCAGCACGTCAGCTGGGAGTCCGTCTTCTACATCAACGCCCCGATCGGCGTCATCGCCCTCGCCTTCAGCGCGGCCGTCCTGCCGCAGAGCCGGAACGAGCACGCCGCCCGGGAGAGGTTCGACGTCCCCGGCGTCGTCCTGCTCGCCGTCGGGCTTCTCGCGCTCGTCTTCGGCGTGGTGAAGGGGGAGACCTGGGGCTGGACGTCCGGCGGAACCCTCGGCGCCATCGGCGCGGGACTCCTGGTCCTGGTGGTCTTCGGCTGGTGGCAGACACGGGTCGCCTCACCGCTGCTGCCGATGCGCCTGTTCCGCAACCCGGCGCTGACCATCGGCACGATCATCACCGCGCTGAACTTCTTCGTCCTGCTCGGCGTGATCTTCTTCGTCATGATCTACCTACAGAACGTCCGGGGCTTCACCCCCGTCGAGGCAGGTGTCCGGACCCTTCCCCTCAGCCTCGCGTCCGTCGTCGCCTCCCCGCTCGGCGCCGCGCTCACGGACAGGTTCGGACCGCGCCTCACCATGCCCCTCGGTATGGGCCTCCAGGCCGTCGCCTGCTTCGCCATGCTCACCTGGGACGCCCACAGCGCGTACGGCCTCATGTGGCCGCCGTTCATCGCCCTCGGCCTCGGCGTCGGGATGGTGATGGCCTCCTCGTCCGACGCCATCGTCGGCAACGCCCCCGTCCGGGACGCCGGTGTCGCCGGCGGGCTCCAGGCCACGGCCCTCCAGGTCGGGGGTGCGCTGGGCACCTCCGTCCTCGTCTCCCTCATCGCCGGCCGCGTCGGCACGACCCTCACCGGTGAACTCACCTCGGCAGGCGTCCCCGCCCCCGCCGCCACCGCACTCCTGGAGGCGAAGGACGCGGTGTCCATGGGCGTCGCACCCGTCGCCACCGGTACGCCCGCGCAGCTCGCGGCGGCCATCGTCGAGGGCAGCCACAACGCCTTCATGAACGGCGTCCACACGGCCGTCCTGACCGCCGGAGTGCTCTGCGTCGCCGGCGCCGTCCTGGCCGTCGTGGGCGTCCGGCGAGCCCCTGGCCACGCCCACCAGCGGTAGGGGGATTTCCGACGGTGGATTTCTGCCGTTCCGGCACCGGATGACGGTGCCGGCCTTCAGGATGGCGGCAAGGGTGTCGGCGGTCGGAGGATGTCGGCCCTGATTCCGGTTGCCGCCGGTGACGGCCGGTCTGTGATCGCGCCTGGTGGCGGTGTCGCCAGGCGCACCGGCCGAGCAGTTGAGCAAGGCCGTTCGGCCGTAGAGCTCGTCGCCGGTCACCGAGCCGATGCGGTGTCCGGCGTCCATGAACCGTTCGATCATCACGCGGACCGGCTCCGGCCGGTGGCGAAGACGGCTTCCTCGCCGGGCCCGGCCGCCCGGCACCGTTGCGGATCGGTCCACGAACGCGGGACGTCCACCTCCCGGTCCACCGCCGCGTGCCCACGCATCCCCGCATGGACGAGGTGGACGGCGACCTGGAGTTCTCGATCCGGCCGACGGTGCCCGTGTACTGCGGCTGGACCTCCGACGGTGTCCCGCAGTTCTTGCGCGGCAGGCCCGACATCAAGCCCGTCCGCACCGAGATCACGAGGACGTGACGCCACTCCGGCATGGTGTGGCGGCCATCACACTCGGGAGGTGTCATGTCCGGGGCCGCTGTCCTGTCCTAGTGCTGAAGCCGAAGAAGGGATCGTGAAGATGAAGGCCGTCATCGTGTGCGCCTCCGTGTCGCACGGAAATACGCGACGTGTCGCCGACAGCATGGCCCAGGTACTGGGTGCGAAGGTCGTCCTGCCGGAGCAGGCCGACCTGGCGGAGCTGGCCGGAGCCGACCTTGTGGGATTCGGCTCGGGTGTCTTCTATCAGAGGCTCCACCCCCGACTGACCGAGTGCGTCAAGGCGCTTCCCACCCGGCGGGGCCAGGCATTCGTGTTCGCCACCAGCGGGCTCCCCGAGTTGCCGCTGGTGCCTTTCACCCGCCCCCTGGCCCGGCTCCTCGAAGGCAAGGGCTTCGAGGTGGTCGGGACCTTCTCGTGTCGGGCGTTGGACACCATGATGCCCTTCACGCTCGTCGGCGGCATCCAGAAACAGCGGCCGAACGACGGGGATCTGGCCGCTGCGCGGGCGTTCGCCGCGCGACTGCGGGGCGGGCGGCAGTCGGTGTCCTGACACCTGCCCCCGGGAGCTCTCCCGCGTCCCCACCAGCAAGATCGCGCTCCGCGAGGCGCGGTTGATCCTGGCGAAGTCCCGGAGCCGTCAGGGGTAGCCGGAGCGGGCCGTGCCTAGCGGCGCTTGCGGCCGACCGCGTTCCGTACGCCGTTGGTCAGCGTGCCGACGCCGGTGCGCAGCGCGATGTAGTCGAGGGCGCTGCCCACGCCGCGAGCGGCCCACCTGAACGCCCTGACCAGCTGCTCATCCATCGCGTGTGTCTCTCTCTCCGCTGTGCGTCGTCTTCCTGTATGACGCACCTACCGTAAGGCAGGTTGCTCCGGCCGGGTGCGTCGCGGTGGTCCGGGGGCCTGCCGAACGGCAGAAGTGCGCGCCCGCCCGCGCGCGACGGCCTGGATCACCCGGCGGGCGGGGCCGCTGCGCGGCGCGAGCGGGCGGGACGTTCGTCGTGGAGTCAGGTCAGCGCGCGGAGGCGGGGCGGCTCACGGAGTCAGGGCAGGAAGTCAGGACAGGCTCACGGAGTCAGGACAGGACCACGGGGTCAGGACAGGCAGAACTCGTTGCCCTCGGGGTCCGTCATGACGATCCAGCTCCCGCCCTGCTCGTCGACCGTACGCCCCACCCGCGCGCCCAGCGCCACCAGCCGCTCCGCCTCCGCGTCGCGCTGTCCGGGCGCGGAGTGCACGTCGATGTGCAACCGGTTCTTCCCCGTCTTCGGCTCCGGCACCCGCTGGAACAGCAGCCTCCGCCCCTGCCCCGTCCCGCTGACCTCGTCGTACGGGTCGTCAGGGTGCCGGGCCGCCGCGAGGTCGAGCCAGGCCCTGCGGCCGTGGGAGTGGGTCGTCGCGGCCTCCGGTACCGCACCGGCCGTCAGCAGCCGTTCGATCAGCGGGCTGTTGTCTTCGACGAGATAGCCCAGGGCCTCCGCCCAGAACCCGGCCTGCGCATGCGGGTCGGCGCTGTCGATCACGAGCTTCCAGGAGAGTGTCTGCGTCATGGAACCGTTTATAGTGGTTACATGAGTGGAAGTGCAACGGACACGCCGCAACTGCCCGAGGGGCGACCTGAGCAGAGCGGTCGTCAGGAGCGGCCGGGGCCCGCCGGGCTGGTGCTGCGGCATCCGGACGGAAGCTCGTTCCGGTTCGATCCGGGCGCGCTCTGCCTGGAGTTGCTGCCGACCGGAGGGCCGGGGCCCCTGGCGTACTTCGAGGTGTTGCGCGAGCCGGCCGACCTGGTGCGCTGGGCGGAGGAGAGCCGGCTGCCAGGGGGACTCGGTGCGGGGGCGACGGATGAGCCGGGTTCCGCCTCCGGTTCGGGGGAGGGGGCCGGGTCCGGCGCGGAGGAAGTGGAGGGCTCCGGCTCCGGTTCCGGTGCGGGGGCCACGCTGGTCGTGAGCGCGGCGGAGGTGGCGGGCGCGCGGGCGCTGCGCGATGCGCTGTGGCGGCTGGCGGAAGCGCGGGCGGGGGGCGGGCGGCCGGACCCGGACGACCTCGCCACCCTGAACGACGCGGCGGCGCACCCGCCGCTGACGCCCCGGCTGACGGCGGACGGGACGTGGGCGTGGGCCCCCGGCGGCACCGGGTCAGGGCTGCTCTCCACCGTGGCCCGCGACGCGGTGGACCTGTTCACCGGGGCGTACGCCCACCGCATCCGCGTCTGCGGCGCGCACGACTGCCGCCTGCTGTTCGTCGACACGTCCCGGCCCGGCCGACGTCGCTGGTGCTCGATGGAACGGTGCGGCAACCGCCACAAGGTCCGTGCTCACCGCGCCCGGCTCACCGCAGCCGACGAATGAGCGGCCCCCGCCCATGGTGGTCGTCGCCGTAGCGGAGCGCTTCCGCCCCACGCCCGGGCCGGACGGGCCCTACGCCCCGCGCGGGCCGGGAGCCGGGCAGGCCGGGCAGGCGTGCCGGTCGATCGCGGCCGCCAGGCGGGCGGCGGCCGTACGCACGGCCGGCGCGGGGGACGCGGGGGGCGTGGCGGCGGTGAGGGCCGGGGGGCCGGCGAGGCGTGCGGCGGTCTCCCGGCCCGCCGCCACGGCGTCGTGGGCCGCACGGGTCCATGCCGGATGGTCGGCATTCCCGGTGGCCAGGACTCTGGCCAGCAGGTCCAGGACGCCTGCCCGGCTCCTGACCGTGTCCGTCCGCGCCAGTTCCCAGAGGAACGGCACCGTCGCCGCCGTCGAATCGAAGACGGGCGGGGTGCCGATCCAGCGTTCCAGGTCGCTCAGGGCCTCGTCCGAGTTCGGCGCGTCCCCCCAGGCGATGCGGGACAGCACCACGGGAACCTGGGAGGCGGAGCCGTACGCGTGCTGCAACTCGTGCCACCGCACGTTCCTCATGGCGCCCAGGACAGTCCCCATCCGGGCACTCAATCAGCCTTTGCCGCACGGCGTCCACCATGTCCGGGGACCGGTCCGTGGGACCGTTCCGGGAACCGCGCGCCGGAGCGGCCCGTTCCGTACAGGCGACGCAGATACTCCCGTACGGAGCGGACGTCGTCGGCAGGAACGAGAAGGCCCACGTGGTGGTCGGGCCGGACGACCACCACGGTGCCCGTGCGCGGAGGGGCGGGGACGCCCGCAGCCGTGCCGGTGCCCGCTCCCGTACCCGTCCGCGTACCTCCGGAGGTACCCGTTCCGTACGCGGCTGCCGCGTGGCCCTCGTCGTCGACCACCGCGCGGGGCGCGGGCCCGGCTTCCGCGCCGGTCCGGTGGTCCCCCCCGGTCCTCGTGCACCGCGTAGACCCGGCAGACCCGTACCTCCGTGTCGCCGTACGCCTCCGCCACCTCGCGCAGCACCGCCGCGCTCCCGTCGCCGAAGCCGAGGACAGTGGTGCGGGGACCCGCCAGGACGCGGTGCAGCCGGGTGCGCGCCCCGGTCGCGGCGTCCGTGCACGGGGCGTCCGGCGCGCGGTCGCCGGGCAGCGGGCCCGCCTCGGCCCGCGCCTCGCCCCGCCCGTCGGCCCCCTTTCCGGCGGGCGGAACGGCGGCGGTGTCGGCTCCGTCGTCGGCGGTGCCCGTGCGGGCGGGGGCGGCCAGGGAGCTCCAGCGGTAGCCGATGCCCGGGCCGGTGGTGTCGGCGGTGATCGCCGTGTCCAGGCCGCCGCCGGGCCGGCGGATCGCCGCCAGGGTGGCCCGCAGCCGCTCCGACGTGAGGTCCAGCGTCCGGACGGCCACTGGAAGGCGCTCCTCCTCGTACGTGTCCAGCAGCGCGGGGTCCGTGTGTCCGGCGAGCACCAGGCCCAGCTTCCAGCCCAGGTTGAACGCGTCCTGGATGCCGGTGTTCATCCCGAGGCCGCCCGCGATGGCGTGCACGTGCGCCGCGTCGCCCGCGAGGAAGACCCGCCCCGCGCGGAACCGGTCCGCCAGCCGCACGTCGACCCGGTACGTCGACAGCAGCTCGGCCCGCGTGAGGGTCCGGCCGGGCAGCCCGGTGTGGTGGGCGAGCAGCCGCCGGAAACCGTCGGCGGTCGGTGCGAGGGGCCGCCCCCGCCCGTCCCGCTCGGGCCCGGCCTGGAACCACCAGCCCGTCCGCGTACCGGGGATCGGGCAGAGCATCACCGCGCCGTCCTCGTCGAACCACTGGTGCCAGAGGCCGCGGTCCAGGGCGTCCTCCGCCAGATCGACATCGCCGCAGACCATCACCTGGTCCTCCTCGGTGGTCCCCTCGAACCCGATCCCGAGCAGCTTCCGTACGGAACTGTGCGCACCGTCGCAGCCCACGACGTACCGGGCCCGCACGCCCGCCCCTTCCCGCACCCTCCTGCTCGCGTCTCCGTCGGTCCGTTCGCTTCCCTCGGCGAACGTGACCTCGACCCGGCCCTCGTCCCCGGCGTCGTCCGGGTCCTGTGCGAGCCCCACGACCTCGCGGCCGTAGGCGACCTGTACGCCGTACCCGGCCAGGCGCTCGCGCAGGATCTCCTCCAGCCGCCACTGGGCGATCAGCCGTCCCCGGTCGTCGAGGGCGTCCGGGGACGGCGAGGAGCCGGCCCACGGATCGACCGCCTCGACGGGGGCGCGGTCGCGGTACTTGAGCATCGGCGGCGGGGCCGAACCGGCGGCGAGCACCTCATCCGCCACCCCGAGATCGGCCAGGATCTCCAGCGAACGGGGGTTGGGGCCCTTGGCGCGCGAGGTGCGTGGCGGGGCGGGGGACCGGTCCACGATCCGTACGGCGACACCGCACCGTGCCAGATCGCAGGCCAGCACCAGTCCGGTGGGACCCGCTCCCACGACGAGTACGTCGGTCACGCCCATGTCCGGGTCCATCGCCAACCCCATGCCACTCCTCCGGGCACGCCCTCCCGGCGTCCCCACGGAAACAGGGAAAAGTAGCCCAGTCAGAAAAGCAACTAGGTAACCTTTTCTTGGGTCGGGTCCGGGGCGTCGGACAGGGCGGTCCCGGCACTCGGGGTCCCGGTCGTCGGCGGTGCGGCCGTCCCGGTCGTCTCGGCCGCCGGGGTCGCGGTCGCCGGTGCGGCGGCCGCCGTCGCCAGCAGCTTCACCGCCAGGGCCCGGTTGTTCCGCGCGGTCCGCAACGCGTCCCAGGTCAGCAGCGACAGCGCCAGCCAGACCAGGGCGAACCCGGCCCACCGCTCGGGCGGCATCGACTCCTTGAAGTAGAGGACGCCCAGCCCGAACTGGAAGACCGGGGCCAGGTACTGGAGCAGCCCCAGGGTGGACAGCGGCACCCGGATCGCCGCCGCGCCGAAGCAGATCAGCGGGACCGCCGTGACGATGCCCGTCGCGGCGAGCAGGAACCCGTGCCCGGCCCCGCCGGCCGTGAACGTCGACCTCCCGGTCGCGGCGAGCCAGAGCAGGAAGCCGAGCGCGGGCACGAAGAGCACGGCGGTCTCGGCGGCCAGGGACTCCAGGCCGCCCATGTTGACCTTCTTCTTCACCAGGCCGTACGTGGCGAAGGAGAAGGCCAGCACCAGCGAGATCCACGGCGGCCTGCCGTATCCGATCGCCAGGACGAGAACGGCCGCCAGGCCCGTGGCCACGGCGGTCCATTGGACGGGCCGCAGGCGTTCGCCCAGCAGCAGGACGCCCATGGCGATGGTGACCAGCGGATTGATGAAGTAGCCGAGCGACGCCTCGACGACCTGGCCGTTGTTCACAGCCCAGATGTAGAGGCCCCAGTTGACCGTGATCGTCGCCGCCGCGACCGCTATCAGCCCCAGTTTGCGCCGGTCGCGGACCAGCTCGCCGATCCAGGCCCAGCGGCGTACCGCCAGCAGCGCGACGGCCACGACGCCCAGCGACCAGACCATCCGGTGGGCCAGGATCTCGATCGCCCCGGACGGTTTGAGCAGCGGCCAGAACAGGGGGACCAGGCCCCACATCGCGTACGCGCCGATTCCGTACAGCAGGCCAGCCCGCTGTTCGTTCTTCCCCTTCACCGTGTGTCCTCCCGGCCCACCCCGCCTGTGCCGGCCGACCGGCCGACGGCACGACGGTAGCGCCGGAAGGACTCCGTGTCATAGCCGTCTCACGGAAACACTCATGACAGGGAGCGGAACACTCATGACATGGGGCGGAACCCTCACGAGGCGGGGCCCGGAGCCGATCCGCTGAGGGATCGGTTCCGGGCCCCGGACGGGTGGGTGGGCGGGCGGTCGCGGCCGTCTCCGTCCTGCTTCCCCCGCCTCCGCCCTGCCTCAGCCGACGACGGTCCAGGTGTCGGCCCCGGCGAGGAGCGCACCGAGGTCGCCCTTGCCGTTCTGCTCCACGGCGGCGTCCAGCTGGTCCGCCATCAGCGTGTCGTAGACGGGCCGCTGGACGCTGCGCAGCACCCCGATGGGGGTGTGGTGCAGGGTGTCCGCGTCGGCGAGCCGGGAGAGCGCGAACGCCGTGGTGGGGGAGTCGGCGTGGGCGTCGTGGACGAGGACCCGGGAACGGTTCTCGTCGGTGACGGCGACGACCTCCAGGTCACCGGTGGCCTGGTCGCGGACCACGCCCTTGGGCTCCTGGGAGCCGAAGAGGATCGGCTGCCCGTGTTCGAGGCGGATGACCGCCTCGGCGGCCTGCTCCTTGTCCTTGAGCACCTCGAACGCGCCGTCGTTGAAGATGTTGCAGTTCTGGTAGATCTCCACCAGCGCCGTGCCCGGATGCTCGGCGGCGGCGCGCAGCACGCTGGTGAGGTGCTTGCGGTCGGAGTCGACGGTCCGGGCCACGAACGTCGCCTCCGCGCCGAGCGCGAGGGACACCGGGTTGAAGGGCGCGTCGAGCGACCCCATCGGCGTCGACTTGGTGATCTTGCCCAGCTCGGAGGTGGGGCTGTACTGGCCCTTCGTGAGCCCGTAGATCCGGTTGTTGAACAGCAGGATCTTCAGGTTGACGTTCCGCCGCAGGGCGTGGATGAGGTGGTTGCCGCCGATGGAGAGCGCATCGCCGTCACCCGTGACCACCCAGACCGACAGGTCGCGGCGGGAAGTGGCGAGCCCGGTCGCGATGGACGGGGCACGGCCGTGGATGGAGTGCATCCCGTACGTGTTCATGTAGTACGGGAAGCGGGAGGAGCAGCCGATGCCGGAGACGAAGGTGATGTTCTCCTTGGCGAGGCCCAGCTCCGGCATGAAGCCCTGGACGGCGGCGAGCACCGCGTAGTCGCCGCAGCCGGGGCACCAGCGCACTTCCTGGTCGGATTTGAAGTCCTTCATGGACTGCTTCGCCTCGGCCTTGGGCACCAGCTGCAGCAGTTCGTTGTGCCGCAGTTCTTGGGTGTCAGGCATCGATGGCCTCCTTGAGAGCCGTGGCGAGCTGCTCGGCCTTGAACGGCATTCCGTTGACCTGGTTGTAGCTGTGGGCGTCCACCAGATACTTCGCCCTCAGCAGCATGGCGAGCTGACCGAGGTTCATCTCCGGGACGACGACCTTGTCATAGCGCTTCAGCACCTCGCCGAGGTTCTTCGGGAAGGGGTTGAGGTGGCGCAGATGCGCCTGGGCGATGGGTGCCCCGGCGGCGCGCAGACGGCGTACGGCGGCGGTGATCGGCCCGTACGTCGAACCCCAGCCGAGCACCAGCGTGCGGGCGCCGGCCGGGTCGTCGACCTCCAGGTCGGGAACCTCGATGCCGTCGATCTTGGCCTGCCGGGTGCGGACCATGAAGTCGTGGTTGGCCGGGTCGTAGGAGATGTTGCCGGTGCCGTCCTGCTTCTCGATTCCGCCGATGCGGTGTTCGAGACCGGCCGTCCCCGGTACGGCCCAGGGGCGGGCCAGCGTCTGCGGGTCGCGCTTGTAGGGCCAGAAGACCTCGGTGCCGTCGGCCGCCGTGTGGTTGGGCCCGGTGGCGAACGGGGTCTTCAGGTCGGGCAGCGTGTCCGTCTCCGGGATGCGCCAGGGCTCGGAGCCGTTGGCGAGATAGCCGTCGGAGAGCAGGAAGACCGGGGTGCGGTAGGTCAGGGCGATACGGGCCGCGTCGATCGCCGCGTCGAAGCAGTCGGCCGGGGTCTGCGGGGCCACGATCGGCACCGGGGCCTCGCCGTTGCGCCCGTACATCGCCTGGAGCAGATCGGCCTGCTCGGTCTTGGTCGGCAGCCCGGTCGACGGACCGCCGCGCTGGATGTCGACGATCAGCAGGGGCAGCTCCAGGGAGACCGCGAGGCCGATCGTCTCCGACTTCAGCGCCACCCCCGGCCCGGAGGTGGTCGTCACCGCCAGCGACCCGCCGAACGCCGCACCGAGCGCCGCACCGATCCCGGCGATCTCGTCCTCCGCCTGGAAGGTCCGCACGCCGAAGTTCTTGTGCCGTGACAGCTCGTGCAGGATGTCCGAGGCCGGGGTGATCGGATACGACCCCAGGTAGAGCGGCAGGTCCGCCAGCTGCCCGGCGGCGATCAGACCGTAGGACAGTGCCAGGTTCCCCGAGATGTTGCGGTACGTGCCGGTGGGGAACGCATGGGAGGCCGGGGCGACCTCGTAGGAGACCGCGAAGTCCTCGGTCGTCTCGCCGAAGTTCCACCCCGCCCGGAACGCGGCCACATTCGCCTCCGCGATCTGCGGCTTCTTCGCGAACTTCTGCCGCAGGAACGCCTCCGTCCCCTCGGTCGGACGGTGGTACATCCACGACAGCAGACCCAGCGCGAACATGTTCTTGGAGCGCTCGGCCTCCTTGCGGGGGAGCCCGAACTCCTTCAGCGCCTCCAGCGTCAGCGTTGTCAACGGCACCGGATGCACGTTGTACGCCTCCAGCGACCCGTCCTCCAGCGGACTGGTCGCATAGCCGACCTTCGCCATCGGCCGCTTCGTGAACTCGTCCGTGTTCACGATGACCTCGGCACCGCGCGGCACATCCGCGATGTTCGCCTTGAGCGCGGCGGGGTTCATCGCGACCAGCACGTTCGGTGCGTCACCGGGCGTGAGGATGTCGTGGTCCGCGAAATGGAGCTGGAAGGAGGAGACGCCCGGCAGGGTGCCTGCGGGGGCGCGGATCTCGGCGGGGAAGTTCGGCAGGGTGGACAGATCGTTGCCGAACGACGCCGTCTCCGACGTGAACCGGTCACCCGTGAGCTGCATTCCGTCACCCGAGTCACCCGCGAAGCGGATGATCACCCGGTCCAGGCGGCGGACTTCCTTCCCGTCGCCGCCCATGGTGCCCGTCGTACCTGACAGGGGGGCTCGCTGGCCCCCGAGGACGGCGTCGTTGGCCCCATCGGCCTTCTCCGCCGCGCTACTGACCTGGCTCGTCACTGAACTGGACCTCCCTTGGGGCGGCTGTTCGGAACCGTCCGGCCAGCCGGCGATCCCCGAGGCCACCCTACGTCCGCGTAGGTTGCCTCCCAGGAACCGATCATATGGTGGACGCTGTTTTGAGACACCCTTTCCCAGGGGTTCGGCGCCTTGTGCAAGCTCCTGAGCGCCCGACGGAAGGAGCCGCTCCCTGCGTCTTTGGCCCTAGGCCCTACCGCCTCCCTCCCCCTTTCTCCCCCCTTCCCCTCCCGACTCTTCTCCCGTCACCCTCGTGGACTCCGCCCCTTCGGCGTGCCCTCGGGTCCCCTCGCCCAAGGGGTGCCCGTGCGGCGAACGGCGGACACCCCAGGACCCGTACGGTGCCCCCGAAGCGCTCCCGGAACGCCCCCGGAGCGCCGCCGCACCTCCCTGGCGCCGTCCGGCGCGCCCGACGCGACCTCGGCTCGCGCCTTCCGGGGTTCGTGCCCTGCCCGCCGACATCCGGCAGGGGGAGAGGGCAGGAGGTAGGGGGTAGGGGGTAGGGGGTAGGGCCATGCTGTTCGGGCCTTCAGGTGTTCAGCTGTTCAGATAGGTCAGTACGGCGAGGACGCGCCGGTGGTCCCCGTCGCTGGGCGAGAGCCCCAGCTTCAGGAAGATGTTGCTCACGTGCTTCTCGACCGCCCCGTCGCTCACCACGAGCTGTCGGGCGATGGCCGAGTTCGTCCGGCCCTCGGCCATCAGACCGAGGACCTCCCGCTCGCGCGGCGTCAGACCGGCCAGTACGTCCTGCTTACGGCTGCGGCCCAGCAACTGCGCCACCACTTCCGGGTCCAGCGCCGTCCCGCCCCGCGCCACCCGGACGACGGCGTCCACGAACTCACGGACCTCGGCCACCCGGTCCTTCAACAGATAGCCCACCCCGTTGCTGCTGCCCGCCAGCAACTCGGTGGCATACCGCTCCTCCACGTACTGCGAGAGGACCAGCACCCCGACGCCCGGATAGTTCTTCCGCAGCCGCACCGCCGCGCGCACCCCCTCGTCGGTGTGCGTCGGCGGCATCCGCACATCGGCGACCACCACATCGGGAAGCTCCTGCTGCGCGTCGAGCTCCGCCACCTTCTTGAGCAGCGCCTCCGCGTCCGCGACCCCGGCGACGACGTCGTGCCCGAGATCGGTGAGCAGACGGGTGAGTCCCTCCCGGAGCAGAACCGAGTCCTCGGCGATGACCACACGCACCCTGTTCTCCACGTTCTCCACGACTGCGAGCCCCCACTGTTCCGAATATGCCGCGCTCCCCGCGACCCGTACGCGCCACGCCCGACCACCGCGCACCACGCCCCGACCGCCCAAGCATCCCAGGACAGGGGGACGGTTGGCCGAGCCTGTGGATAACTCCCGCGCCCCGGCCACCCACGGCGGCGCGCCCCAGCCGCTGTACGTCCCCGCGCCCCGGCTGCCCCGGCCGCTCGCCCCGGCCGCCCTCGGCCCCGCACCTCGGTCACCCACGGCGGCGCGTCAGCGTCGTACGCCCCCGCGCCCCAGCTGCCCCGGCCGCTCGCCCGGGCCGCCCTCGGCCCCGCACTTCGGACACCCACGGTCGTACGCCCTGCTGTGCCCGGACCGGGGGAGGGCCGGGCACAGCAGGGCGTACGTATACCGAGCGCGAGTCAGCCTCTACCGAACGGGGGTCAGCCTCGCCAGGGCAGCTCGGCCGTGACCGTCGTCGGGCCGCCGGCCGGGGAGTCGATCACGAGGACACCGTCCACCGCGTCCAGCCGCTCCGCCAGTCCGGCCAGGCCGCCGCCCGCCTCCGGCGACGCCCCGCCCCGGCCGTCGTCCGTGACCTGGAGCATCAGCCGGTGGGCCGTCCGCCACACGTCGACCGTGGCTCGGGTCGCCCGGGCGTGCTTGCTGATGTTCTGGAGGAGCTCCGAGACGGTGAAGTACGCGATGCCCTCGATGGCCTGCGCCGGCCGCGCGTCCAGGTCCACCTCGACCTGCACCGGCACGGTGCAGCGGGAGGCTATGGAGGAGAGTGCGGCGTCCAGGCCCCGGTCGGTGAGGACGGCGGGGTGGATGCCGCGAGCGAGGTCGCGCAGTTCCTGGAGGGCCACCTTCACCTCGCCGTGCGCCTCGTCCACCATGCGGGCCGCGGCCTCGGGGTCGTCGGCCAGCTTCTCCTTCGCCAGCCCCAGATCCATGGCGAGGGCGACCAGGCGGGCCTGGGCCCCGTCGTGCAGGTCGCGCTCGATCCGTCGCAGGTCGGCGGCTGCGGTGTCCACGACCACGCCCCGGTCCGACTCCAGCTCGGAGACTCGCGTGGCCAACCGGGACGGGCCCAGCAGACCGGTCACCATCAGCCGGTCCACCGACAACAGCCCGCGCACGATCCACGGCGTAGCCATCACCAGCACCAGCCCGACACCCCCGACCATCGCCAGCTCGAAGGGCGAGTCCAGATACTCCCGGTGAGCGCTGTCCCCGTACAGCTGGACGCCGCCCTGCCCCCCGAACACCGGGAACAGCCAGAACCACAGCGGGTACGTCAGCGCCGTCAGACCGGTCGACCAGAGCGTGACCGCGACGACGAACGTGAACGTGGACCACGGGAATTGCAGCAGCGTGTACAGCAGATGCCGCCAGGACACCCCGCTCTTGAGGATCGCGCCCATCCAGGACATCGGGCCGCCGGTCTTCCCCCGCACCCGCTCCGGGGCCGCCACCTCCACCCCCAGCAGGCCGCGCGCCCGGTGCCGCTCCAGCACCCCGAAGCCCCGGCAGACGGCGAGCCCGGCCGCGAGGACCGGTATCCCGACGAAGGCGACCAGCAGGCCCGCGCTCATCGACACCATGGTGACCGCGAAGGAGAACATCACCGTGCTGAGCGGGAAGCTCAGCAGCGTGTAGAGGAGCTCGCGCCAGGTACGGGCCTCCAGGGGCGCACGCAGCGGCGCGGGGAGGAAGTGCGTTGCCGGGGGCTTCGCCCCGAAGCCGGTGCCGGAACCCAGATGCTCCCGGTCCCGCGTGTCCGGTCCGTATGCCGTGGCCATGAGTCCCGTCCGTTCCGTCTCTGTCTCAGTCTCTCAGTGGGCTGTGCGTGTGGCTGTTCAGCGTTCTTCCTCAAGGGTGCTGGCCGGCGGCCTTCCGCACCATGAGGCCCTTCTCCGTATCCGACCGGGGGTTTTCCCCACCCTCGGCGCTCAGGCAGTCAGGAGGTCCTGCGGCCGGAGGGCCCCGTGAGCGGGCGTCCGGAGATCCGGGCGCGCCAGGGCAGCTCGGCGGTGACGGTCGTGGGCCCGCCCTCCGGCGAGTCCAGGACGAGCACCCCGTCGACCGCGTCCAGGCGCTCCGCGAGCCCCGCCAGCCCCGTGCCGCCGCCGTCCAGCCGGGCGCCGCCCCTGCCGTCGTCCGTGACCTGGAGCATCAGCCGGTCCTCCGCACGCCACACCTCGACGGAGGCCGACCGCGCGGCGCTGTGTTTGCTGATGTTCTGGAGGAGCTCCGAGACGGTGAAGTACGCGATGCCCTCGATAGCCTCCGCCGGACGCTCCCGCAGCCCCACCGACACCGTGACCGGCACGGTGCAGCGGGAGGCTATGGAGGAGAGTGCGGCGTCCAGGCCCCGGTCGGTGAGGACGGCGGGGTGGATGCCGCGGGCGAGGTCGCGCAACTCCTGGAGAGTGGCCTTGATCTCGCCGTGCGCCTCGTCCACCATGCGGGCCGCGGCCTCGGGGTCGTCGGCCAGCTTCTCCTTCGCCAGCCCGAGCCCCATGGCGAGGGCGACCAGGCGGGCCTGGGCCCCGTCGTGCAGGTCGCGCTCGATCCGTCGCAGGTCGGCGGCTGCGGTGTCCACGACCACGCCCCGGTCCGACTCCAACTCGGCGATGCGCCGCTCCAACTCGTCCGACGGCGACAGCAGCCCGCGCACCATCGCCCGGTCCACCGTCGCCAGCCCCCGCGCGATGAACGGCAGCACCGGCCACAGGACGAGCAGGCCGACCAGCGTCACCGCGAACGTCAGCACCCCCCACGGCAGTCGGACGAACCCGTACAGCAACGCGCGCCAGCCCACCGGGTCCTTCAGCCCCGCCCACAGCCGGGCGAACGCCCCCTGCCCCCGGTGGCCGCGCCCCAGCGGACTCGGCTCCTCCACCCGTACGCCGAGCATCCACCGCGCCCGCCGCCGCTCCAGCCGGCCCAGCAGCCGGCCGCCCTGGAGCCCGCCGACCAGCAGCGGCAGACCGACCACGGTGACGGAAAGCCCGGCGCCGACGCCGACCACGAGGATCGTGTACACGAACCCGACGACGGCCACCGGGAGATCGGCGAGCAGATACGCGACCTCGCGCCAGGTCCACCGGTCGAGGGCGAAGCGAGCGGGTGGCAACCGGACGGGGTCCGGCGGAGAAGGGCTCATGGTCATACCCACAGCCTGCCGGGCCGTACCCGCGCACACCATGGGGCTCATGGGTGGGGGTGAAGTAGGGATAACCCCACCCGATGCCCGACGCGGCTGCTTACGCCCCGTTTAGCAGGCCCTAGACTCCCGTCCGTACAGAACAGGTACGTGGGACAGCACGGGTACGCGGGACAAGACGGGTACGCGGGACAGACGCGGACGACGAGGGAGTGAGGGCGGACGTGGCCGACGTTACGGACGTGACCGGCATGGCGGACGGGTTCACCGCCGTCGCCGCCTCGGAGTACTTCCGGAGCTACTCCGTCATCGGCCTGCTCGCCGTGGTGGGTGTCCTGTTCGTCGCCGTGGCCTTCGGCGCCGGACGGCTGCTGCGCCCCGTCGTCCCCACCCCGGAGAAGCTGCTCACCTACGAGTGCGGTGTCGACCCGGTCGGCGAGGGGTGGGCGCACACCCAGGTCCGCTACTACGTCTACGCGTTCCTGTACGTGATCTTCGCCGTCGACTCCATCTTCCTGTTCCCGTGGGCCACGGTGTTCGCGGCACCCGGATACGGGGCGACGACCCTGGTCGAAATGTTCATCTTCCTCGGCTTCCTCGCCGTAGGACTGCTCTACGCATGGAAGAAGGACGTCCTCGCATGGGCCTGACGAACCGACCGGCCCCCGCGTCGCAGGAGCCCGTGCCCGCGACGCCGCCCTCCGCCGCGTCGCCGTCCGACGCGGTTCTGCTCCCCGAGCCCAAGCGCCTCGGCGTGCTCTCCCGGCTCGCACCGGAGCCGATGAAGGTCGTCCTCAACTGGGGCCGCCGCTACAGCCTCTGGGTCTTCAACTTCGGACTCGCCTGCTGCGCGATCGAGTTCATCGCCGCGTCCATGGCGCGCCACGACTTCATCCGGCTCGGCGTGATCCCGTTCGCACCGGGCCCCCGCCAGGCCGACCTCATGATCGTGTCCGGCACAGTGACGGACAAGATGGCCCCGGCCGTGAAGCGGCTCTACGAGCAGATGCCCGAACCCAAGTACGTCATCTCCTTCGGCGCCTGCTCCAACTGCGGCGGCCCCTACTGGGACTCGTACTCCGTGACCAAGGGGGTCGACCAGATCATCCCGGTCGACGTCTACGTACCCGGCTGCCCGCCCCGGCCCGAGGCGTTGCTCCAGGGCATCCTCAAGCTTCAGGAGAAGATCGCGCGCGAATCGCTCGCCGAGCGGTACGCCCCCGGAACACCCGGTGGCGGCCCGTCCACCGCGGCCCTGCGCAGCGACCTGGTCGCCGCGCCGATGCCGCCGACCGACCTCACCGGCACCACCGACACGGCTGTCGTCGATGCGACACCGGACGCGCCCGTCGGGCACCCGAAGCCGAACCCGAGCCCGAACCGGAAGCCGGACGAGTCGCTGGACAAGGCACCGGACGAGACGCCGGACGAGGAGGGGCCGCGATGAGCGACTCGGACCGGCGCACGGCACCGGCGGACGAGGCGGCTGAGGTGGGCGGTGCGGCTGAGGCGGGTGGTGCGTACGACCGGCTGCCGGACGCGGTCACCGATGTGTTCGGCGACGGGTCCACGGCGGAGTCGGCGTACGACCTGCTGACCGTCGACGTTCCCGCCGCGGCCTGGCTCACCGCGCTGCGGACCGCCCGCGACGAACTCGGATGCACCTACTTCGACTGGCTCAGCGCCGTGGACGAGCCGGGCGTCGGCTTCCGCGTCTGCGTCCACGTCGCGGCCCTGGGCACGGGGACGGTACGGCGGCTGATGGTACGGACGACCGTGCCGCACGACGCGGCCGTCCTGCCCAGCGCGGTCGATGTGTACGCCGGTGCCGCGTGGCACGAGCGCGAGACGCACGAGATGTTCGGCGTCGCCTTCGACGGCCACCCCCATCTCGTACCGCTGCTCCTGCCGGAGGGCTTCGAGGGCCACCCGCTGCGCAAGGACTTCGTCCTGGCCGCGCGCGTCGCCAAGGCATGGCCGGGGGCGAAGGAACCGGGGGAGCCGGCGGACGGCCACACCGGGCCCAAGCGTCGCGCGATGCTCCCGCCCGGTGTCCCCGACCCGAACGAATGGGGCCCCTTGAAGGGGCAGCTTCCCCCGGCCGCCCCCCGCCCGGCCCGCGCCGCCCGCACAGCGGCCGACCGCCCGCCCCGCCGCACCCGCAGCGCGAGCGAGGGATCGGCGGCCCAACGCCCCACGGCGACGGGCGCGGAGTCGCGTACGGAGACCGGTACGGAGGCGCGGACGGCCCCTACCGCGGGGCCCCCTGCGGCGACCGGTGGCGAGACGAGCCCGGAGACCGGCACCGAGGTCCCCGCGACGCCGGAAGCGGCCCCGGCGCCCCGACCGCGCCGTTCCCGGTCGGCTTCGGAGGGTTCGGCCAGCCAGAACGTGGGCCATGATTCCTCGACGCCGCCCCCGGCAGGCCCTGCCCGCCGTTCCCGGTCGGCATCCGAGGGCTCGGCCGGCCGGCAGCGCCCCACCGGCGGCCCGGCGGAGGCACCGACCGCACCTGCCCGGCGTTCCCGGTCGGCCTCGGGCGGTTCGGCCAGTCAGCGTTCGGCGCCGGACGCGCCCGATGGCGCGCCGAAGTCTTCGCCGGACGCGCCCGGTGGGGCCACGCGGCCCGCGCGCCGGGTGCGCAGCACGGACGCCCCGTGGCACGACGCCCGACCGGCGTTCGACGAGCCCGCCCCCGCACAGCCCGAACCGGGCCGGCCCACCCCACAGCCCGCACCGGAACACGGCGCACCGGAGCAACCCTCTCCGGCGGAGCCCGAACCGGAACACCGCGCACCGGAGCAACCCTCCCCGGCGCAGCCCGAACCGGAGCGCCGTGCACCGGAGCAACCCTCCCCGGCGCAGCCCGAACCGGAGCGCCGTGCACCGGAGCAACCCTCCCCGGCGCAGCCCGAACCGGAGCGCCGTGCACCGGAACATCCCGACCGAGACCACCCCGCCGGAGGCGATCCCGAGTGAACGACGTTCTGGACGTCGCCCTCCGTCTGGCCATCGTCTTCGTCGTGTTCCTGGTCGCCCCCCTCCTCGTGGGCCAGACGGAACACAAGGTGATGGCCCACATGCAGGGCCGGCTCGGCCCCATGTACGCGGGTGGCTTCCACGGCTGGGCCCAGCTCGTCGCCGACGGCGTGAAGTTCGCGCAGAAGGAGGACGTGGTCCCGGCCGCCGCCGACCGCCGCGTCTTCCAGCTCGCCCCCGCCGTCGCCCTGCTCCCGTACCTGCTCGTCCTCGCGGTCATCCCCGTCGGACCCGGCGACGGCGCGGTGGGCCAGGCCGTGGACGCGGGCATCTTCTTCGTACTCGCCGTCATGGGCATCGGCGTGCTCGGGTCGCTCATGGGCGGCTGGGCCTCCGCCAACAAGTTCTCCCTCCTCGGCGGCCTCCGTACCGCCGCACAACTCCTCTCGTACGAGCTGCCGATGCTCCTGGCCGCCGCCTCCGTGGCCATGGCCGCCGGTACGGTCTCGCTCACCGGCATCCTCGACGGCTTCCAGTGGTGGTGGCTGCCCTGGCAGATCGTCGGCGCGCTGGTCTTCTTCGTGGCCGGTCTCGCCGAACTCCAGCGCCCCCCGTTCGACATGCCGGTGGCCGACTCCGAGATCATCTTCGGCGCGTACACCGAGTACACCGGTCTGCGCTTCGCCCTGTTCCTCCTCGCCGAGTACGCGGGCATCGTCGTCCTGTGCGCCCTGACCGCCGTCCTCTTCCTCGGCGGCTGGCACGGCCCGTTCGGCGCCGACGGGCTCGGCTGGCTCTGGACCCTGCTCAAGACCGCCGTCCTCGCCTTCGTGGTCATCTGGCTGCGCGTCAGCTACCCGCGTCTGCGGGAGGACCAGTTGCAGAAGCTCGCCTGGACCGTCCTCGTCCCGCTCGCCCTCGCGCAGATCGCGCTGACCGGCATCGTGAAGGTGGCGATCAACTGATGCCCCCGCTCCCCGGATCCGGCCTGGCCAAAGGTCTCGCCGTCACCCTGCGCACGATGACGAAGAAGACCGTCACCGCGCAGTACCCGGACACCCAGCCCGAACTCCCGCCCCGCTCCCGTGGCGTCATCGGGCTGTTCGAGGAGAACTGCACGGTCTGCATGCTCTGCGCCCGTGAGTGCCCCGACTGGTGTATCTACATCGACTCCCACAAGGAGACCTCCCCGCCCGCCGCCCCCGGTGGCCGCGAGCGCAGCCGGAACGTCCTCGACCGCTTCGCCATCGACTTCTCCCTCTGCATGTACTGCGGTATCTGCATCGAGGTGTGCCCCTTCGACGCCCTGTTCTGGTCGCCCGAGTTCGAGTACGCGGAGACGGACATCCACGAACTCACCCACGAGCGCGACAAGCTCCGCGAGTGGATGTGGACCGTGCCGGAGCCGCCCGCACTCGACGCCGCCGCCGAGGAACCGAAGGAGTACGCCGCCGCCCGCAAGACCGCGGACAGGCTCGCCGCCCAGATCGCTGAGGAACAGCGGCAGAAGCAGCAGACGGACGAGAAGGGAGGAGGAACCTCGTGACGCTGCTCACCGCCACCGCCACCGCCACCGCCACCGCCGACGCCGGTGTGCTCGCCGCCGCGGCCGCAGGCGACCACCCCGGCTTCCTCTCCCCGTCCGGTGTCGAGATCGCGTTCCTCCTCGTCGGCCTCGTGACCCTCGGCGCAGCCGTCATCACCGTCACGACGAAGCAACTGGTGCACGCGGCCCTCTGGCTCGTCGTCGCGCTCGGCGGGCTGGCCGTCGAGTACCTGCTGCTCACCGCGGAGTTCATCGCCTGGGTGCAGGTACTGATCTACGTCGGTTCCATCGTCGTCCTCCTCCTGTTCGGGCTGATGCTCACGCGGGCCCCCGTCGGCCGCTCCCCGGACGCCGACTCGGGCAACCGCTGGGTCGCCCTCGGGGTGGCCGCCGCCGCAGCGGTGGCCCTCGTCTGGGTCGTGGCCGATGCCTTCCGCACCACGTGGATCGAGCTCGACGGGCCGGCCCAAGGCTCCACCGAGGTCACCGGCGCCTTCCTGTTCCGCAACTGGGTCCTGCCCTTCGAGGCGCTCTCCGTCCTGCTGCTCGCCGCCCTCGTCGGCGCGATCGTGCTGTCCCGCAAACGCGACACGGACACCGGCACACGCGCCCGCACAGGTACCAACACACGCGCACGCACACGCACGGGCATGAACACCGCCGCCGGTACCGGCGCGGACACCTCAGCCCGCCCCCGCCCCTCCCGCACGCCCGGCGCATCCCGTGCTCGCACGCCCCGTCCCTCCGGCGCACCCGGTCAGCAGGAGGAGCAGAGCTGATGCACCTCGCCTATCCCGCCGTGCTCGCCGCCCTCCTCTTCTGCGTCGGCCTGTACGGCGTCCTCGCCCGCCGCAACGCGATCCTGGTCCTGATGTCCGTCGAGCTGATGCTCAACGCCGTCAACCTCAACCTCGTCGCCTTCGACGTCTGGCTCCGCGACACCCTCCACTCCGGCCAGGCACTCACCCTCTTCACCATCGCCATCGCCGCCGCCGAGATCGGTATCGGCCTTGCGATCGTCCTGGCCGTCCACCGCAACCGGGGCACCTCCGACATCGACCGGCTCCGCGACACCGCCGAGACCGACGCCGCCGAAACCCTCCCCGAGACGGCCGGGGCCCGTGACGCAGAGCCCCGGGACGCCGCAACACCCCCCGACCGGGCGGGCGGGAGCACCGGGAAGACGAAGAAGGCAGAGGCCACCGCGTGACCACCACGACCCTCGCCGCCCTCGTCCCCCTCCTCCCGTTCCTCGGGGCCCTCGCCGGGCTCGCCGTCGGCCGTACCGCGCCCGGATTCGTCCGCCCGCTGGCGATCCTCCCGGTCCTCGCCTCCGCCGTACTCGCCGTGGTCGTCGCCGCCCGCCAGGGCGGCGGCCGGGCCCTCGACGCCGCGACCCAGCTCACGCCCACCGGCTCGGTCCCCATCGACCTGGCGCTGCACCTCGACGGCTTCGCCGTCCTGGTCGCCGTGCTCGTCACCGTGGTCGCCGCCTGTGTGCAGCTCTACTCCACGGCGTATCTCCGCGACGACGCCCGCTACCCCTCCTACGCCGCCCTCGTCTCCCTCTTCACCGCCGCGATGCTCCTGGTCGTCTACTCCGGCGACCTGATGGTTCTCCTGGTCGGCTGGGAGATCATGGGCATCTGCTCGTACTTCCTCGTCGGCCACTACTGGGAGACGCCCGAGGCCCGCGCCGCCTCCCTCAAGGCGTTCCTGGTCACCAAGCTCGGCGACGTCCCCTTCCTGATCGGTCTGTTCGCGCTCGCCGCCGACACCGGCAGCTTCCGCATCACCAAGATCCTCGCGGCGGTCGGCAACGGCGGACTCGACCACCCCACCGTCATCGCCCTGCTGCTCCTCGCCGGCGTCGCGGGCAAGTCGGCCCAGTTCCCCCTGCACACCTGGCTCCCCGACGCGATGGCCGGCCCCACCCCCGTCTCCGCGCTCATCCACGCGGCGACGATGGTCGCCGCCGGCATCTACTTCACGGCCCGCCTGCTGCCCGTCTTCGCGGCCTCCGGCGCGGCGCTCCTCGTCCTCGCCGTGATGGCCGCCGTCACGATGATCGGGTCCGGGCTCGCCGCCCTCGCCCAGGACGACATCAAACGCGTCCTCGCCTACTCGACCATCGGCCAGCTCGGCTACATGTCGGGCGCCCTCGCGGTCGGCGACCGGGGCGCGGCCGTCTTCCACCTGATCTCGCACGGTGCGTTCAAAGCCGTCCTCTTCCTCGCCGCGGGCGTCGTCATCCACGCCGCCGGCACCAACTCGCTGGCCGCCATGTCCCGGATGAGCGGCCTCGCCCGTCGCATCCCGGACGCCTACTGGACGATGACCGTCGCCCTCCTCGCCCTGGCCGCCATCCCGCCGTTCGCCGGCTTCTTCTCCAAGGAAGCCGTCCTCGTCGCCGCCGAGCACACCGCGCTGGGAGACCGGACCGTCGCCCCGGCCGCCGCGGGCTGGACGATCCTGGTCGCCGGACTCCTCGCCGCCGTCCTGACCGCCGCCTACGCCGTACGCCTCTGGCTCCTCGCCTTCCGGGGCCGCGGGGCCGAAGCCCCCGACCACGGCAAGCAGCCCCTCGCCATGACCTCCGTCCTGTGGATCCTGGCCGTCCCCACCATCGGCTTCGGCCTCACCGCCGGCCTGCTCGGCGACTGGTTCGACGGACACGGCCTCACGCCGTCCCTCACCACCGCCGTCCTGTCCACCGGTGTCACGCTCGTCGGCGGTCTCGTCACCTACGGCGCGTGGCGGCACACCACGGCCCTCGCCGCCCGCACCCCCATCGGCGCCGTCGCCGCGCACCCCGGCGCGGAGCCCGCCCTCGTCGAAGCCGAGGCCATGACGTCCCACACCGCTGTCTACGGCACCATCGGGGCCGCTCCCGACCCGGCCGACCCCGGCAGGCTCCTCCTCGGGCCCCTCCACCGCCCCGCGGCCACCGGATTCCACCTCGACGCGCTGTACTCGGCACTGTTCGTCCGGCCCGTCCAGGGTGCCGCCCGCCTCGTCCGCTTCCTGGACCGCGAGGTCGTCGACACCTACGTCAACGGAACGGGCGCCGTCACCCGCTTCCTGGGAGCCGCCGTCCGCCGGGCCCAGACCGGCAACGTGCAGACCTACGTCAGCGCCCTGCTCGCCGGGTCCCTCGTCCTGGCGATCGCCGCCGTCGTCTTCGCCAACGTCAACGCGGGGTCGTGACCGTGATCGATATCAGCCCGTCCGTGATGCAGTTCCTTCTGGCGTTCATCGTCGTGGCCCCGCTCCTCGGGGCCGCCGCGGCCCTGCTCCCCGCCCCGCCCGGCCTGAAGGGCACGAGCCCCGACCAGGCCGTGCTCCGCCACGGCGTGACCGTCACCGGGGCCGTCCTCATCGCGGCGATCGTCCTGGTCGCCGGCTTCGACCACGGCCACCCCGCCACGATGCAGGCCACCACCGACATCAGCTGGATCCCGGCGCTCGACGTCCGCATCCACCTCGGCATCGACGGCATCTCGCTCCCCCTCCTGGTCCTGACCGCGCTGCTGACCTTCCTCTGCGCGCTGTACAGCTACTTCAAGCCCCCCGCAGGCCCTTCACCGAAGGCGTTCGTCGCCCTCGTCCTCGTGCTGGAGTCCGGCACCCTCGCCACCTTCGCCGTCCTCGACCTGCTGCTCTTCTTCCTCGCCTTCGAGATGGTCCTCATCCCGATGTACTTCCTCATCGCCCGCTGGGGCGGCGACCGGCGGCAGGCGGCCGCCTGGAAGTTCATCCTCTACACGCTGCTCGGCTCGGTCGTCATGCTGCTGGGCCTCCTCCTCATCGGACTGAGGAGCGGCACCTTCGACATGGTGGCACTCGCCACTGACAACGGCCGGGGCCTCACCACATCCGTGCAGGTCATCGCCGTGCTCGCGATCGGTCTCGGCCTCGCCGTGAAGACCCCGATGTGGCCCCTGCACAGCTGGCTCCCGGACGCCCACACCGCCGCCCCCACGGTCGGCTCGGTGCTCCTCGCGGGCGTCCTGCTCAAGATGGGAACGTACGGGTTCGTCCGCATCCTGCTCCCCGCCGCGCCGGACGGCATGCGGACGTTCGCGCCCTACCTCGCCGCGTTCGCCGTCGTCGGCATCGTCTACGGCTCCCTCGCCTGCCTGGCCCTGGCCCGTACCGGCGCCCGGGGCGACCTCAAGCGGCTCATCGCCTACTCGTCGGTCGGCCACATGGGCTTCGTCCTGCTCGGCATCGCCACCATGACCCCCACCGGAGTCAACGGCGCCCTGTTCGCCAACATCGCGCACGGACTCATCACCGGCCTGCTGTTCTTCCTGGTCGGTGCGGTCAAGGACCGTTACGGCACCGCCGACCTGGACACCCTCGCCGGAGCGACCGGGGCCGCCCTCTACGGCCGCGCGCCCCGCCTCGGCGCCCTGCTCGCCTTCGCCGCCATCGCCTCGCTCGGCCTGCCCGGACTGGCCGGTTTCTGGGGCGAGATGCTCACCCTGTTCGGCGCGTACAGCCCGGCGGAAGGGCTCAGCCGTCCCGCGTTCCGCACCTTCATGGCCGTCGGGGCGTTCGGCACGCTGCTCACCGCCGCGTACATGCTCATCGTGGTCCGCCGCGTCTGCATGGGGGAGCACACACCCCACTCCCGACGGACACCCGGCGCCCTGGCCCCGGCCGCCCCAGCAGCGCCGGACGCCCCGGACACCGCACCGGCCGGGGCCACGCCGCGGGCCGCGACCGTCCCTGCTTCCGCCACCACCGCGCAGCCGGCCGACATCCAGCCGTACGAAGCCGCCACCTGGACCCCGCTCGTCGCGCTCACCGTCCTCGCCGGACTCTGGCCCGCCGTCCTCCTCGGCCTCACCGACCCGGCCGTGCAGCAGCTCCTCTCGGGAGGCAAGTCGTGATCGTGGACCCCGGTGCCACCGCCGGCACTCTCCTCGCGCAGGCACCCGGCACGCCCGACATCGGCGCAACCGCCGGAAGCCTCGCCGTGGCCGACACCTCCAGCCTCGGCGCAACCGCCGGAAGCCTCGCCGCAGCCGACGCCCCCAGCCTCGTCCAGTCCATCGACTGGCTCGCCATCGCGCCGCCCACCCTCACCGCGGCGGCCGCCCTGCTCGTCCTCGTCGCCGACCTGTTCCTGCCCGCGCCCCGCAAACGGCTCCTCGGCTACGGAGCCCTCACCGCCCTCGCCGCCGCCCTGGCGCTCCTGATCCCCCTGCGCTCCGGCGACCGGTCCACCTTCTGCGTCACCACCGGCACCCAGGCGTGCAGCTACACCGTCGACCACTTCACCGTCGTCATCCAGGCCCTCGTCCTCGGCGGCGCGTTCCTCACCGTCCTGCTCTCACTCGACGACACCCGCACGCTGCCGGCGGGGGAGTACTGGTTCCTGCTCCTGGCCTCCGCCGCCGGGGCCGCCCTCCTGCCCGCCGCACGTGACCTCGCCACTCTCGTCGTCGCCCTCGAAGTCGCCTCCCTGCCCGCCTTCGCCCTCGTCGGCATCAAACGCGGCGACCGGCGCTCCTCCGAGGCCGCGCTGAAGTTCTTCCTCTCCTCCGTCGTCGCAACCGCCGTCATGCTGCTCGGCGTCAGCTTCGTGTACGCCTCCACCGGCACCCTGCACCTCACCGAGGTCGCCGCCCGCCTCGACGACGTGCCCCCGGTGCTCGACACCCTCGCCAAGACCGGCGTGGCTCTCACCCTCGTCGGCTTCGCCTTCAAGACGGCCGCCGCGCCCTTCCACTTCTGGGTCCCCGACACCTACGTGGGCGCGCCCCTCCCGATCGCCGCGTACCTCTCCGTCGTCGGAAAGGCCGTCGGGTTCTCGGGCCTCATCCTGGTGACCGTCATCGCCTTCCCCTCCTACGCCGACGTCTGGGGGCCCGCCCTCGCCGTCCTCGCCGCGCTCACCATGACCGTCGGCAACGTCGCGGCCGTCCGCCAGCGAGCCGACCGCGCCCGCAGCGCCGTCAGGCTCCTCGCCTGGTCCTCCGTCGCCCAGGCCGGCTACCTGCTCGTCCCGATCGCCGCCGCCGCGTACTCCAGCGACGAACAGATCGGCTCCACCGTGGCGTACGCCCTCATGTACGCCGTCGTGAACCTGGGCGCGTTCGCGGTGGCCGCGCTCGTCTCCCGTACGCACCCCGGCCACCGGCTCTCCGACTACCGGGGCCTGTACGCCACCCGCCCGGCGGCCGCCCTGGCGCTCGGGTTCTTCCTGCTCTGCCTGGCCGGACTGCCGCCCGGCATCATCGGGCTCTTCGCCAAGGTGACCGTCTTCTCGGCCGCGGTCGACGCGGGCCTCGGCTGGCTCGCCGTCGTCATGGCCGTCAACGTGGTGATCGCTCTGTATTACTACCTTCAGTGGACCGCGGTCCTCTTCCGCGCACCGGACGGAACCCCGGAAGCGGCCGGGCCGGACACCGGGAAGCCGGCCGTCGCCCCAGCGCGCCGATTCCACGCCCCCACCCCCCTCACCACCACGATCGCCCTCACGGCCGCCACCGGAATCCTGCTCTCCGGTGCCCCGCAGATGGTCCTGCGCTTCGCCGCGGTCAGTCTTTTCTGAGCCCTCCCGCGCCCGAAAGATCGGTTTGCCCGACGCCCCCGCCACAGGGCATGGTCTTGGCTGCATACGTCACGTATTCGGCGTGAACGCATCAGGATCAAGAGGAGAGAGAGCAGTGTTGAACGGGTTCAAGGACTTCATCCTGCGCGGGAACGTCATCTCGATGGCGATCGGTCTCGCCATCGGGGCCGCCTTCACCGCCGTCGTCACGGGGTTCAGCAACGCCTTCATCACCCCGCTGATCGGTCTGGCCACCCGCGGCACCGGAGACTTCAGCAAGGCCACCTTCACCGTCGACGGCGTGAAGTTCCCGTTCGGCCTCTTCGTCAGCGCCGCCATCGCCTTCCTGATCACCGCCGCGGTCCTCTACTTCTGCGTCGTGGTCCCCATGGCCAAGGTGCAGAACCGCTTCGCCAAGGAAGAGGCCCCCGACATCAAGGCCGCCCTCCGCGACTGCCCGCGCTGCTTCAGCGAGATCCCCTCCGTCGCCTCCCGCTGCGGCCACTGCACCAGTGAGGTCGAGCCCGACCCCGAGGCGCTCGCCCTCGCCAAGCTCCCCGCCCAGCAGCACTGACCGCAGGCCGACACCGCACGCCCCGTACCCCCGAGGCGGCACTGCTCCGCCGCACCCTCCCGTCCCCACCCCGACGCCCTCCGCCACCCGTACGGCCCAGCGCCCCTTCGTACGGGGCCGGGGGCCCGATCAGCGCGAACACGCGGCACGGCCCCGCCCTCCGGCCGCACGCACAAGGGAACTAGCTCCTCTCGCCTGGCGTTGACCGGTACAGGAGGCTCCACTGGGGAGTGGAGCACCACCACGCAAAGGGTTCCCCTGCTGCACCACTTGGAGGGCGTACCGTGCACCGCCGGCACAACGGGCTGAAGACCGCCGTACTCCTCGGGGGACTGTCCGCACTCATCATCCTCATCGGCAGTTTCTTCGGCCGTACGGGACTCGTCGTCGCGCTTCTGGTAGCCGTCGGCACCAACGCGTACGCCTACTGGAACAGCGACAAGCTCGCCCTGCGGGCCATGCGCGCCCGCCCCGTGAGCGAGTTCGAAGCGCCGCAGCTCTACCGGATCGTCCGCGAGCTCTCCACCGAGGCCCGCCAGCCGATGCCGCGCCTCTACATCTCCCCGACGCAGGCGCCCAACGCGTTCGCCACCGGCCGCAACCCGCGCAACGCCGCCGTCTGCTGCACCGAGGGCATCCTCCAGATCCTCGACGAACGGGAGCTGCGCGGCGTCCTCGGCCACGAGCTGAGCCATGTCTACAACCGGGACATCCTCATCTCGTCCGTGGCCGGGGCCCTGGCCTCCGTCGTGATGTTCCTGGTCAACTTCGCCTGGCTCATCCCGGTGGGCCGCTCCAACGACGACGAGGGGCCCGGCCTCTTCGGCATGCTCCTGATCATGATCCTGGGGCCGCTCGCCGCCTCCATCATCCAGCTCGCCGTCAGCCGTTCCCGCGAGTACGAGGCCGACGCCTCCGGGGCCCAGCTCACCGGTGACCCGCTGGCCCTCGCCAGCGCCCTGCGCAAGCTCGACGCCGGGACGAAACAGCTCCCGCTGCCCCCCGAGCCGAAGATCGAGACCGCGAGCCACATGATGATCGCGAACCCTTTCCGTCCCGGACCGGGCATGGCGAAGATGTTCTCCACCCATCCGCCGATGGCCGAGCGCATCGCCCGACTAGAACAGATGGCAGGTCACCGTCCATGAAAACCATCCTGAACATCATCTGGCTGATCCTCTGCGGATTCTGGATGTTCCTCGGCTACCTGCTGGCGGGCGTGCTGCTCTGCATCACCATCATCGGCATACCCTTCGGGCTCGCCGCCTTCCGGATCGGCGTCTACGCCCTCTGGCCGTTCGGCCACACCGTCGTCGACCGCCGGGACGCCGGCTCACCCTCCTGCGTGGGCAACGTCCTCTGGCTGATCCTCGCCGGCTGGTGGCTCGCCCTCGGCCACATCACCACCGGCATCGCGCTGTGCATCACGATCATCGGCATCCCCCTGGGCATCGCCAACTTCAAGCTGATCCCCGTCTCCCTCATGCCCTTCGGCAAGGAGATCGTCCCCACCGACCAGCCCTTCGCCACCCGCTAGCCGGACCCGACGGACCCTCACGCCCCGGCTTCGGCAGCCCCCGAGCAACCGAACACCTGCCCGCCGCGTCTTGGAGACCAAGACACAAGCGAGGGGTAGGCGCAACGACATGGGCATCATCAGTTGGATCGTTCTCGGCCTGCTCGCCGGACTCATAGCCAAGATCCTGCTTCCGGGGCGCGACCCGGGAGGCATCATCGGCACCACCCTCATCGGGGTCGCCGGGGCCTTCGTCGGCGGCTGGCTCTCCAGCCGGTTCCTGGACCGGCCCATCAGCAACGACTTCTACGACACCGCGACCTGGATCGCCGCCATCGCCGGCTCCCTGGTCCTGCTGATCGCCTACCGGCTGCTGTTCGGCCACTCCCGCGACCGCCGCTGACGGCGAGCCCGCCGCGGGCCACAGGGCCGGCCGGTGGCACCCGCAGACGTCGAGCGCACACCCGCGCCTGCCGCCCGTGCCGGAGAAGGACGTCAGGCCGCCATCCCGGTCTCCCGCAGCGTCAGGTTCAACCGGCCGGCCCGCAGCCCCGCTGCCGGGTCGGCCGTTCCCGCGTACACCTTCGGCACCCCGTGGAACGCGAACCGCGACGGCCCGCCGAACACGAAGAGATCCCCGGACCCCAGCTCGACATCCGTGTACGGACGGCCGCGCCCCTCCGCGTTCCCGAAGCGGAACACGCACCTTGCCCCGATGCTCAACGACACCACAGGAGCGCCCGACCGCTCCTCCTTGTCCTGGTGCATGCCCATCCGCGCGGTGGCGTCATAGAAGTTGATCAACGCGGTGTCCGGCGCATACGCCCGTGCCGCCTCCTCGTCCCCGTAGGCCTCGGCCACCGCCGCCCGCCCCAGATCACCCAGCCAGTCCGGGAACGGGGCCACACGGGCGCCGTTCACGTCGTCAGCCGTACGCGCGTACCGGTACGGCTGCCAGTGCCACCCCAGGCACACCGTCCGCACCGACATCACCCCACCGCCCGGCAGCATCGTGTGCCGCAACGGGACCGGCCCCCGAGCCCACCGACGGCACGCCGCCACCAGCTCCGCCCGCCGCTCCTGCGCCAGCCACTCCGGCACATGGACGGCCCCCGGCGCGACCACCTGCCGCGGCCGCCGGAACAGCCCGTCGAGGGAAGGGCCGCCAGCTGACCCGCCGCCAAGGGGCGGCGGGCCGCTCGACTCAGGACCGTCGGAGTACGGCTTGTCCGGCGCACGACCGTCGGAGTACGACTTGTCCGGGGGAGGGCCGTCGGGGAACGGCCTGTCGGGCGCACGACCGTCGGGGAACGGCCTGTCCGGGGACGGGCCGTCGGAACGCGGCGGGAGTGGGGGCGTCACGGTTCCGCCCGCCCGCCTTCGATCCCCAGCAGCAGCTTCTTGCGCTCCAGCCCGCCCGCGTATCCCCGCAGCGCCCCGTCCGCCCCGATCACCCGGTGGCACGGCCGCACGACCAGCAGCGGGTTGCGCCCGATCGCCGTTCCCACCGCCCGGACCCCCGCGCCCGAGGCTCCGACCCGCGCGGCGATCTCTCCGTACGACACCGTGCTCCCGTACGGGATCGTCTCCAGCGCCGCCCAGACGCGCCGCTGGAATTCCGTGCCCACGCCCTCGGCCACCGGCACGTCGAACCGCTGCGACCGCCCCGCGAAGTACGCCTCCAACTGCCGGACGACCTCCGCGAACGCCTCGGGGGCGTGGCCCCAGCCGTCCTGGACGACCGCACCGCCCTTCTGGCCGGGCACCGACAAGGAAAGCAGCCGGACCGCACCGGCCACGGCCGTACCCGCCCCGCCCACCGGCGACACACCCACGGCCGCCCCGTCCACGGGGGGACCGCCCTCCGCGGGCCCGTCCACCGCCGTCGCGTCCGGCACCTCACCGACCAGCAGCAACTCGCCCAGCGGGCTCTCCACCCGCGCGTACACCGTCGTCGTCATCGCCTGCTCACTTCCCCGGTCCGTACCGCCCAGTGTGCGCCCGCCCACCGGACCGCTACCGGCGGTATTCGGACATGGCACCCGCGCCTCGGCCCGTAACGCGGCCGGGAACACGAAGAGGCACGCCGTCGAGGTCGGCCTCGGCGGTGTGCCCCTGGGGTGTGTCCGGCGGACACCGGCCGTGCTGCGGATTCCAGCAGCCGGCTGCCGTGCCTACCGGTAGTTCACGAACTGGATCGCGAACTCGAAGTCCTTGCCCTTCAGCAGCGCCTGAACGGCCTGGAGGTCGTCCCGGCTCTTCGAGCTGACCCGCAGCTCATCGCCCTGGACCTGCGCCTTGACACCCTTCGGGCCCTCGTCGCGGATCGTCTTCGCCACCTTCTTGGCGTTCTCCTGGGAGATGCCCTCCTCGATGGAGGCGAAGATCTTGTACTCCTTGCCGGAGAGCTGCGGCTCACCGGCGTCCAGCGACTTCAGCGAGATGCCGCGCTTGACCAGCTTGGACTGGAAGATGTCGAGGATGGCCTTGACGCGCTCCTCGCCGTTCGCCTCCATCAGGATCTTCTCGCCCGACCACGAGATCGAGGCGCCCGTGCCCTTGAAGTCGTAGCGCTGGGAGATCTCCTTGGCGGCCTGGTTGAGGGCGTTGTCGACCTCCTGCCGCTCGACCTTCGAGACGATGTCGAAACTGGAGTCGGCCATGACGTGTGGCTCCTTGCGTCGTATGTGCGGGGGATACGAGCGCAAGCCTAGCCACCGCCACCCCCGGCAGCCGCCGATCAATGAGGTGGCGGAGCACCCCTGACCATCAGGTATCGTTTACGTCGTCGCCAAGGAGATCAGCACGAGATCCGACGCGTCGTTCGAGGCGGTGTGCCCGAGTGGCCAAAGGGAGCAGACTGTAAATCTGCCGGCTCAGCCTACCCAGGTTCGAACCCTGGCGCCGCCACGCGAACGAAGCCCCCGACCAGTCCTTCTGGTCGGGGGCTTCTTCGTTGTCCGGGGGCCCGAGGGGTCGCGGGCGGCCCACCGCCCGCGAAGCGCCCCCGGCTCCGGTCAGTTGCCCGCGACGTCCTTCACGGCCACCGTCACCGGCTTGTTCCCGGAGATCGCCTCCAGGGTGAGGCCCGCCGTGGCCGGGGTGTCCAGCAGCTCCAGCAGCGTGGCCGCCACGTCGTCGCGGGGGATCGGGCCGCGGCCCGTCGAGGCGGCCAGGAGGATCTGGCCGGTGCCCGCGTCGTTCGTCAGCATGCCGGGGCGCAGGATCGTCCAGTCCAGTGCGGTACGGGCGCGTACAGCGGCGTCGGCGGAGCCCTTGGCCCGCAGGTACACGTCGAAGACCTCGTCGCCCGCGTGGTCGGGGTCGGCGCCCATGGAGGAGACGACGAGGAAGCGGCGCACGCCCGCCGCCTCGGCCGCGTCGGCGAACAGCACGGCCGAGCCGCGGTCGACGGTGTCCTTGCGTGCGGTGCCGCTGTTCGGCCCCGCGCCCGCCGCGAAGACGGCCGCGTCCGCGCCGCGCAGCACCTCCGCGACCTGTTCCACAGTGGCCGATTCGAGGTCCAGCACAGCGGGTTCGGCGCCGGCGTCGGTCAGGTCCTGGCTCTGTTGGGGGTTGCGGATGATCCCTACGGCTTCATCCCCGCGGGCGGCGAGCAGCCGCTCCAGCCGCAGTGCGATCTGTCCGTGTCCACCTGCGATGACAATGCGCATACCACCGACCGTACGCCCGAGGGCGGGGCCGTGCTCAGTTCCTCGGCCCGGCGCCGGAGTCCGGCCGGCCCTGGCGCGGCAGTCCGCCCGCCCCCGCGGCGGCGTCGGTGTCGGAGTCGCAGTACTCGCGCACGGCGCTGGTCCGGGCGACGATCCGCCCCCGGTGGACCACGACGCGGCTGTAGCCGAGGGAGAGAGCCGCGGAGAGCCGTTCGCCGCGTACGGCGAGGAGTTCGGCCGGGAAGCCCGCCTCGACGCGCACGGCGGGCAGGCCGAGGGCCTCACGAGCGGTCGTGGAGACCAGGTCGTACGCCTGCTCGGCGCGCAGCCCCGCCTGCGAGGCGAGGAGGTACGCCGCCTCCAGCGGGTCACCCCGGCCCACGGGGTTGGCCGTGTCCCGCAGCGCCCCGCTGCCCGCCGCCACGTGTACGCCGGCCGAGCGCAGCAACCGTACGGGGGTGGTGGTACGGCGCTCCGAGCCGGCACAGCCGCCCTGGGGCAGGCAGACCACGGTGATCCCGGCGGCGGCCAGCCGGTCGGCGACGCGGGTCGCGGCGTCCAGGGGCAGGTGGGCCAGCCCGGCGCAGGGGCCGAGGACGACGCCGGGGCGCAGACCGGCGGCCATGGAGGCGAGCCGGGCCAGCCGGGCGGGGTCGTCGCCGTCGGTGTGCAGGTCCACCGGGCAGCCGTGCTCGGCGGCGATCTCCAGGACGGCCTCGGTGTAGCCCGTGGGATCCGGGTCGAGGTCGGGACAGCCGCCGACGACGGCCGCGCCCATCTTCACCGCGTCCCTGAGCATGGCGAGGCTGTCCGCCCCGGCGATGCCGGTGAGGAGCCGGGGGACCGCGACCGGCAGGACGTCGGCGAGGCCGCGCAGGGCCCGGCGGGCCTGCAGGACGGCTTCGAGCGGGGCGAGCCCCCGGACGTCCCCGACGCGGACGTGGGTGCGCAGGGCGGTGGCCCCGTGGCCGAGCTGGAGGAGGGCGGCCTCGGTGGCGCGGCGCTGGATGTCCTCGGTGCGATGGGAGGCGGGCCCCGCGCTGTCGGGGGCCGCGCTGTCCGCGGTGAGGGCGGTGTCGCTGTGGGCGTGGGCCTCGGCCGGGGCCGGGAGCAGGAGGTAGCCGCGGAGGTCGATGCGGGGGCCGCGCGCGGTGAGGCTGCCCGCGGTGCCGACGGCCTCGATCCGGCTGCCGCTGAGGCGTACGTCGACGGTTCGGCCGTCGACGAGCCGGGCGCCGCCGAGGACCAGGGCGGGGGATTCGGCGGGGGTGGCCGCGTCGGCGCTGTCGGGCACGTTGTCGTCGGGCCGCCGTGGCTGGCTGTCAGGCATCGCGCTCCTGGGGAGGGGACAGATCACACGGAGTGACCACACCCTAGGCGGGCGCGGGGACGGCTTCCGGGAGGAGCGGAATAGTCGTACCGGTGCGCCCGTTCCGGCCGCCGGCCGGGCCCGTTCCGCAGGCGCGTTCGACCTGGATCAAGCCCTGATCAGGGGGTGTGGACGCTCCCGGACGGAGGGTCGGATCGTGGGCGACAAACGGATTTGGGCAACCGGCCCGAGACCGTGTAATGTCTTCATCGCTCGCCCCAATAGCTCAGTCGGTAGAGCGTCTCCATGGTAAGGAGAAGGTCTGCGGTTCGATTCCGCATTGGGGCTCTGGTGATCGGGAAACCCCGCTTCGGCGGGGGGACTCAGTCATCAAAGCGGTGTAGCTCAGTCGGTAGAGCAAGCGGCTCATAATCGCTGTGTCACCGGTTCAAGTCCGGTCACCGCTACTAACGGTAGCCGATGGTTGGGTCGGTCCTTCGATCGGCTACCCTTTTATGCGTTCATCCGTTCATCGTCCGTCCAAGGAGCACTCACGTGGCTGCCACCGACGTCCGCCCGAAGATCACGCTGGCCTGCGTGGAGTGCAAGGAGCGGAACTACATCACCAAGAAGAACCGGCGTAACAACCCGGACCGTCTTGAGATGAAGAAGCACTGCCCGCGCTGCAACTCGCACACCGCGCACCGCGAAACGCGCTGAATCAGGCTCGTACACGAGGCCGTCCCCACTGGGGGCGGCCTCGTGTCGTTGTATGGGGCCGCCCCCGCACGGGGAGCGCCCGTATTCGTCTTTCACCAGGTTCCATCAGGAGGTAGCGAGCTCATGGCGCTCGACCAGTCCTTCGTGGGGCGGACCTATCCGCCCACTCCGGCGTACGAGGTCGGCCGGGAGAAGATCCGCGAGTTCGCCGAGGCGGTGGGCGACGCCAATCCGGCGTACGTCGACGCGGAGGCCGCCCGCGCGCTCGGGTACGCCGATGTGATCGCGCCGCCCACGTTCGTGTTCTCGATCACGTACCGGGCCGCCGGAGCCGTGGTGCAGGACCCGCAGCTGGGCCTGGACTACAGCCGGGTGGTCCACGGGGACCAGAAGTTCTCCTACGTGCGTCCGGTGCGGGCGGGGGACCGGCTGACGGTCACCTCGACGATCGAGGGCATCAAGTCGCTCGCGGGCAACGACGTCCTCGACATCCGCGGGGATGTGTACGACGAGGCCGGTGAGCTGGTGGTCACGGCGCTCACGAAGCTGGTGGCGCGCGCCGCCGAGGAGGCGTGATGACGGCGAAGATCTCGTACGGGTCGGTCGAGGTCGGCACGGAGCTGCCGGCGCAGTCGTTCCCGGTGACACGGGCCACGCTCGTGCAGTACGCGGGCGCCTCGGGCGACTTCAACCCCATCCACTGGAACGAGAAGTTCGCCCGCGAGGTCGGGCTGCCGGACGTGATCGCGCACGGCATGTTCACGATGGCCGAGGCGGTCCGGGTGGTCACGGACTGGGCGGGCGATCCGGGTGCGGTCGTCGACTACGGGGTGCGCTTCACCAAGCCGGTCGTCGTGCCCAACGACGACAAGGGCACGACGATCGAGGTCAGCGGCAAGGTCGCGGCGAAGCTGGACGACAACCTGGTCCGGGTGGACCTGGTCGCCATGTGCGACGGCAAGAAGGTGCTGGGGATGTCCCGCGCCGTGGTCCGGCTCGCCTGAGGCGTACCGGCGCGCAGACAGGGACGAGGGGCGCTCCTCCCGCGGATTCGTTCGCGGAGGGGCGCCCCTCCCGTGTGTGCGTCCGGTCCGGGTCCTGGTGTTCATTCGGCGGCAGCAGGAGGAGCAGGAGCGGCGGGAACCGGAGGAGCGGAAGCCGCGGGTGGTGGCCGGCTGAGCCCCCGGACCCCGCCGTACGGTCCGTGGCCCCGCACGAGCGGCGGGGGCGCGGACCGTACTCTTGTCCCCGTGCAGGAACTCCACGACGCCCCCCTCGCCCCCCTGACCACCTTCCGGCTCGGCGGCCCCGCCACCCGGCTGCTGACCGCCACGACCGACGCCGAGGTGATCGCCGCCGTGCGCGAGGCCGACGCGAGCGGCACCCCGCTGCTGGTGATCGGCGGCGGCTCCAACCTGGTCATCGGGGACAAGGGCTTCGACGGCACCGCGCTGCGCATCGCCACCAAGGGCTTCGACCTCGCGGGCACGTCCCTGGAGCTGGCGGCCGGCGAGGTGTGGACCGACGCCGTCGCCCGGACCGTCGAGGCGGGCCTCGCGGGCATCGAGTGCCTGGCCGGCATCCCCGGCTCGGCGGGCGCGACCCCCATCCAGAACGTCGGCGCGTACGGGCAGGAGGTGTCCTCCACCATCACGGAGGTCGTCGCCTACGACCGGCGCACCCGGGAGACCGTGACGATCCCCAACGCGGAGTGCGCGTTCTCGTACCGTCACAGTCGCTTCAAGGCCGAACCCGACCGCTTCGTGGTGCTGCGTGTCCGATTCGAGCTGGAAGAGGCGAACGGGCTCTCCGCGCCTCTCAAGTACCCCGAAACGGCCAGGGCTATGGGCGTCGAGCAGGGCGAGCGCGTTCCCGCGTCGGCGGCCAGGGAAACCGTGCTGAAGCTCCGTGCGGGCAAGGGCATGGTGCTGGACCCGGAGGACCACGACACCTGGTCCGCGGGGTCCTTCTTCACCAACCCGATCCTCGAACCGGCCGCCTTCCAGGACTTCCTCGGACGGGTCCGCGACCACCTCGGCCCTGAGGTGACGCCGCCGGCGTTCCCCGCCGAGGGCGGCCGTACGAAGACCTCGGCGGCCTGGCTGATCGACCGGGCCGGATTCACCAAGGGGTACGGCGACGGCCCCGCCCGGATCTCCACCAAGCACACCCTCGCCCTCACCAACCGGGGCGCGGCCACCACCGAGGACCTGCTCGCCCTGGCCCGCGAGGTCGTCGCCGGGGTGCACGCGGCCTTCGGCGTCACGCTGGTCAACGAGCCGGTGACGGTCGGCGTCAGCCTCTAGGGCCCGGTCCGCCGTCCGGGGCCAGGGCCCCGCGCGCACCCGTCGGACGCAGGGCGCGCGGACGTCCGTGGTCAGTACGCGATGCCCACGCCCTGCCTCACCGTCGCCGGATCGTCGGCCATCGCCAGCATGGCGTGGGCCGCGTCGGCGCGGGAGATGGACCGGCTGCTGCGCGGCGTGCCCCCCACCACCCGCCGGTAGACACCCGTACGCGGCCCGTCGGTCAGCTTCGGCGGGCGCACCGCGGTCCAGTCCGTCGCGCCGGCGGCCAGCATCGCTTCCATCCGGGCGAGATCGGCGTACAGGTCCGCCAGGACCGCCCCGATCGCCCTGCGCGCCAACCGGTCGATCAGCGGATCGTCCGCCGGCTCCGGCCCGACCGGCACCGCGCTGACCACCAGCAGCCGCCGTACGCCCTCGGCCTCCATCGCCGACACGATGCGCCCGGTCAGCCGTTCGGCGACGCCGTCCGCCTTCCGGCCGCGCGCGCCCAGCCCCGAGAACACGGCGTCCCGCCCCGCCACCGCCGCACGGACGGCCGCGGTGTCGTCCAGCCGGACGACACCGTGCAGCGCGCCGCGGTCCAGCTCCTTCGGGAGCCGGTCCGGGTCGCGGACCACGGCCGTCACCTCGCTCCCCGCCGCGAGCGCCTGCCCCACGATCTGCCGCCCGATACCGCCGGTCGCCCCGAACACGGTGATCCTCATCGCACGCCCCTCAGGTGAGTAAGTATTCACTCACCCCTAGAATGAGTGGCCCCGGTCCGGCCGTCAAGAAGTCCGGGTCACGGCCTGTTGGAGCGCGCATGGACCAGAAGCCCGCCCGCGTCCGGATCCTCGACGCGGCGCACGAGCTGATGCTCTCCATCGGCCTCGCCCGGACCACCACCAAGGAGATCGCCCGCGCGGCCGGCTGTTCGGAGGCGGCGCTCTACAAACACTTCTCCGGCAAGGAGGAGCTGTTCGTCGCCGTGCTCGCGGAGCGGCTGCCCCGTCTCATCGGCCTCCTGGGCGAACTGACCGCGGGCGAGGGCAGCGTCGAGGGCAACATCACCGAGATCGCCCGGCGGGCCGCCCTCTTCTACGAGCAGACCTTCCCCATGGCCGCCTCCCTGTATGCCGAGCCCCAGCTCAAGCGCCGCCACGAGCAGAGCGTGGGAGGGCTGGAGGCCGGGCCCCACCTGCCGATCCAGCAGCTCGACGCCTATCTGCGCGCCGAGCAGCGCGCGGGCCGCCTCCGGGCCGGCGCGGACACCTATGCCGCCGCCTCCCTGCTGCTGGGAGCCTGCGCACAGCGGGCCTTCGCCTACGCCGCGCTCCCCGGCGGCGAACCGCCGCAGTCCCTGGACGACTTCGCCGCCTCCCTCGCGGCCACGCTGCTGGGCGGGATCGGCCCGCGGCCGTCCGGGGTCAGCTAGCCAGCCAGTCGTCGATCCCGGACAGCATCTTCTCCCGTACGTCCACGGGCGCGGCCGAGCCGCGCACCGACTGGCGGGCCAGCTCGGCCAGCTCCTCGTCGGTGAAGCCGTGGTGGCGGCGGGCCAGGTCGTACTGGGCGGCCAGCCGCGAACCGAACAGGAGCGGGTCGTCCGCCCCCAGCGCCATCGGCACCCCCGCGTCGAACAGCGTGCGCAGCGGGACGTCGGCGGGCTTCTCGTAGACGCCGAGCGCCACGTTGGACGACGGGCAGACCTCGCAGGTGACCCCCGACTCGGCGAGCCTGCGCAGCAGCCGGGGGTCCTCGGCGGCCCGGACGCCGTGGCCGATGCGGGACGCGTCCAGGTCGTCGAGGCAGTCGCGCACGCTGGAGGGGCCCGACAGCTCACCGCCGTGCGGGGCCGCCAGCAGACCGCCCTCGCGGGCGATGGCGAAGGCCCGGTCGAAGTCGCGCGCCATGCCGCGCCGTTCGTCGTTGGAGAGGCCGAAGCCGACGACGCCCCGGTCCGCGTACCGCACGGCGAGCCGGGCCAGGGTGCGGGCGTCCAGCGGGTGCTTCATCCGGTTCGCGGCGATCACCACGCGCATGTCCAGACCGGTGTCGCGGGAGGCGCTGTCCACCGCGTCGAGGATGATCTCGATGGCCGGGATCAGCCCTCCGAGCAGCGGCGCGTACGAGGTGGGGTCGACCTGGATCTCCAGCCAGCCGGAGCCGTCCGCGACGTCCTCCCGGGCGCTCTCGCGCACCAGGCGCTGAATGTCCTCGGGGGACCGCAGGCAGGACCGGGCGATGTCGTAGAGGCGCTGGAAACGGAACCAGCCGCGCTCGTCGGTCGCCCGCAGTTTCGGCGGCTCGCCTCCGGTCAGGGCGTCGGGGAGGTGGACCCCGTACTTGTCGGCGAGTTCGAGCAGGGTGGTGGGCCGCATCGACCCGGTGAAGTGCAGGTGCAGGTGGGCCTTGGGCAACAGACGTACATCACGCTCCATCGGAAGATCCTGCCGCACGGGTGGCCCGGAGCGGTAGCCGCTTTCCCCTCCAGGGGGTGGCTCGAACAAAAAAAGCGCCCCCGGCCGGTGGAGGTCTCCGGCGGCCGGGGGCGCTTCTGGTACGCGGTGTGCGGGACGGTCAGTCCTTGGCCTCGCCCAGCAGCTTCTGGATCCGCGAGACGCCCTCGATCAGGTCGTCGTCGCCCAGCGCGTAGGAAAGGCGCAGGTAGCCGGGCGTGCCGAACGCCTCACCGGGGACGACGGCGACCTCGGCCTCGTCCAGGATCAGCGCGGCCAGCTCGACCGTGGTGGCCGGCCGCTTGCCGCGGATCTCCTTGCCGAGCAGCTCCTTCACCGCCGGGTAGGCGTAGAACGCGCCCTCGGGCTCCGGGCAGAACACACCGTCGATCTCGTTGAGCATCCGCACGATGAGCCCGCGGCGGCGGTCGAAGGCGGTACGCATCTCGGCGACGGCGTCCAGCGAGCCGGAGACGGCCGCGAGCGCGGCGGCCTGGGCCACGTTGGAGACGTTCGAGGTGGCGTGCGACTGGAGGTTGGTCGCGGCCTTGACGACGTCCTTGGGGCCGATGATCCAGCCCACCCGCCAGCCCGTCATCGCGTACGTCTTGGCGACGCCGTTGACGACGACGCACTTGTCGCGCAGCTCGGGGACGATCGCCGGGAGCGAGGTGAAGGTCGCGTCGCCGTAGACGAGGTGCTCGTAGATCTCGTCGGTCATGACCCACAGCCCGTGCTCGACGGCCCAGCGACCGATCGCCTCGGCGTCGGCCTCGCTGTAGACGGCGCCGGTCGGGTTGGACGGCGAGACGAACAGGACGACCTTGGTCTTCTCGGTGCGCGCCGCCTCCAGCTGCTCGACGGAGACCCGGTAGCCGGTGGTCTCGTCGGCGACGACCTCCACCGGGACACCGCCGGCGAGGCGGATCGACTCGGGGTAGGTGGTCCAGTACGGGGCGGGGACGATGACCTCGTCGCCCGGGTCGAGGATCGCGGCGAACGCCTCGTAGATGGCCTGCTTGCCGCCGTTGGTCACCAGGATCTGACTGGGGTCGACCTCGTAGCCGGAGTCGCGCAGCGTCTTCTCGGCGATGGCGGCCTTGAGCTCGGGGAGCCCGCCGGCCGGGGTGTAGCGGTGGTACTTCGGGTTGCGGCACGCCTCGACCGCGGCCTCGACGATGTAGTCGGGAGTCGGGAAGTCGGGCTCGCCGGCCCCGAAGCCGATCACCGGACGCCCGGCGGCCTTGAGGGCCTTGGCCTTGGCGTCGACGGCGAGGGTCGCGGACTCGGAGATCGCACCGATGCGGGCCGAAACCCGGCGCTCGGACGGTGAAGTTGCAGCGCTCATGCGCCCCATGCTCCCAGACCGTGAAAGCCGTGGGCACAGGGGTTTCAGGGACCGGACAGGACTCGGACAGCATCCGGACAGGACCGGTCGGGAATGATCTGTTCGACGCGGCGGCCCCGAGCACGTACACTCACCTGTCGTTGGCCTTCACCAGCCACACCGTCCCGCTCCCGGTCACCGGGAAAGATGCGGTAGGTTGGTGGAAACCACCAAAGGGTCGTAGCTCAATTGGTAGAGCACTGGTCTCCAAAACCAGCGGTTGGGGGTTCAAGTCCCTCCGGCCCTGCTACACACTCCTTCGCCAGGATGTGTGCGCATGTACGTACTTCATTGCACAGCCGTGCGGCTCCACCGGGCGCGGCACGGCCACGACCCGGAATCAGGTGAGTAGCGTGACGGACGCCGTGGGCTCCATCGACATGCCTGATGCCGATGATGAGGCTCCCGAGTCGAAGAAGAAGACCCGGAAGGGCGGCAAGCGCGGAAAGAAGGGCCCTCTGGGCCGACTCGCGCTGTTCTACCGCCAGATCGTCGCCGAACTCCGTAAGGTCGTCTGGCCGACGCGTAGCCAGCTCACGACGTACACGTCCGTGGTGATCGTGTTCGTCGTCGTCATGATCGGTCTTGTTACCGTTCTCGACACGGGCTTCGCCCGGGTCATCAAGTACGTCTTCGGCTGATCACGCGGAGGGCGTCGCACCCGGCGTCCCTTTCGCATGTTCCACCCTTTGTATCCAGGAAGAAGCAGCCATCGTGTCTGACCCGAACCTGAACGACGCCGTCGAGCCCGAGGCTGGCGCCTTCGAGTCCGCCAAGGACGAGCTCGACATCGTTGAGGCTGCTGACTCCGTGGACCCGGACCAGGCCGAGGCCGCCGACCTCGCCGCCGGTGAGCCCGCCGAGGAGGCCGCGGTCACCGTCGAGACGGAGGAGTCCGACGAGGACGCCGCCGTCGAGGCCGCCGAGGACGAGATCGTCGCCGATGAGGCCGAGGACGAGATCGCCGAGGCCGCCGCCGAGGAGGCCGAGCAGGTCGACCCCGTCACCGCCCTGCGCGAGGAGCTGCGCACCCTCCCCGGCGAGTGGTACGTCATCCACACGTACGCCGGTTACGAGAAGCGTGTGAAGGCCAACCTGGAGCAGCGCGCCGTCTCGCTGAACGTGGAGGAGTTCATCTATCAGGCCGAGGTGCCTGAAGAGGAAATCGTCCAGATCAAGAACGGCGAGCGCAAGAACGTCCGGCAGAACAAGCTCCCCGGCTACGTGCTGGTGCGCATGGACCTGACGAACGAGTCCTGGGGCGTCGTGCGGAACACGCCGGGCGTCACCGGCTTCGTGGGCAACGCCTACGACCCGTACCCGCTGACCCTGGACGAGATCGTCAAGATGCTCGCCCCGGAGGCCGAGGAGAAGGCCGCCCGCGAGGCCGCCGAGGCCGAGGGCAAGCCGGCTCCGGCCCGCAAGGTCGAGGTCCAGGTGCTGGACTTCGAGGTCGGCGACTCGGTCACCGTCACGGACGGCCCGTTCGCCACGCTGCAGGCCACGATCAACGAGATCAACGCCGACTCGAAGAAGGTCAAGGGCCTCGTCGAGATCTTCGGCCGCGAGACCCCGGTCGAGCTCAGCTTCGACCAGATCCAGAAGAACTAGCGCTTCCCGCCGGTATCTGGACACATGCCTACCCAGCAGGTCAGAGGGGCTTCGCGGCCGCTCTGACCTGCTGGGTTTTTGGTCGCACAGCTATACCCGTTATCGTTGTGCGGTATGCCTCCATCCGGATGACCGGAATGGCGGCGAAACACTCTCACTAGGACCCGGAGAGAGCAATGCCTCCCAAGAAGAAGAAGGTCACGGGGCTTATCAAGCTCCAGATCAACGCCGGTGCGGCGAACCCGGCCCCGCCGGTCGGCCCCGCGCTCGGTCAGCACGGCGTCAACATCATGGAGTTCTGCAAGGCCTACAACGCCGCGACCGAGTCGCAGCGTGGCATGGTCGTGCCGGTGGAGATCACGGTCTACGAGGACCGCTCCTTCACCTTCGTCACGAAGACTCCGCCGGCCGCCAAGCTGATCCTCAAGGCCGCGGGTGTGGACAAGGGCTCCGGCGAGCCGCACAAGACCAAGGTCGCCAAGCTGACGGCCGACCAGGTCCGCGAGATCGCCACGACGAAGCTCCCCGACCTGAACGCCAATGACCTCGACGCCGCGTCGAAGATCATTGCCGGCACCGCCCGTTCCATGGGCATCACGGTCGAAGGCTGATTCAGCCCCGTAGCCCCCAGTGGTAGGACCAAGCGCTGGTCCGCACCACGACTCCACACTCTGACACCTCAGGAGTAGAAGTGAAGCGCAGCAAGAACCTCCGCGCTGCGGACGCCAAGATCGACCGGGAGCGCCTGTACGCCCCGCTCGAGGCCGTCCGTATCGCCAAGGACACCGCCACCACGAAGTTCGACGGCACCGTCGAGGTCGCCTTCCGCCTGGGCGTCGACCCGCGCAAGGCCGACCAGATGGTCCGCGGCACCGTGAACCTCCCGCACGGCACCGGCAAGACCGCCCGGGTCCTGGTCTTCGCGACCGGTGACCGTGCTGCGGCCGCGGAAGCCGCCGGAGCCGACATCGTCGGCTCCGACGAGCTCATCGACGAGGTGGCCAAGGGCCGTCTGGACTTCGACGCCGTCGTCGCCACCCCGGACCTCATGGGCAAGGTCGGCCGCCTCGGCCGCGTGCTCGGTCCGCGTGGTCTGATGCCGAACCCGAAGACCGGCACCGTCACCCCCGATGTCGCCAAGGCTGTCACCGACATCAAGGGCGGAAAGATCGAGTTCCGCGTCGACAAGCACTCGAACCTGCACTTCATCATCGGCAAGGTCTCGTTCGACGAGACCAAGCTGGTGGAGAACTACGCAGCGGCGCTGGAGGAAGTCCTCCGTCTGAAGCCGTCCGCCGCCAAGGGCCGCTATATCAAGAAGGCCGCTCTGACGACCACGATGGGCCCCGGCATCCCGCTGGACGCCAACCGCACCCGCAACCTCCTCGTCGAGGAGGACCCGGCCGCCGTCTGAGCCACCGTGCTCACCCGGTAGCCGCGTCGTACGCGTGCTCTGTGTGAACGGGCCCCGCAACCTTTCGAGGTGCGGGGCCCGTCCTCGTATCCGGACGGCTCCGGAGGACGGTTTCCGCGCGGCTCCGGAGGACACCCTCTGCCTGTCAGTGCCCTGTGCCACTGTGGTGCGGGGGACGAAGCCGATACGAGGGGTGGACGGACAGCATGAGGACGAGCACGGCACGACGGATGGGCACGGCTCTGGCCGTCGCGGCGGCGCTGACGTCGATGACCGCCTGCAGCGGCTCGGAGGGCTCCGACGGACCCGGCAAGGGCGAGGCGGGCTCCGCGGTGGGCAAGGCGAGCCCCGTGGCCGCGCTGAAGCAGGTGCGGCAGAAGACCGGCAGCGCCCATTCCGCGAAGGTCGAGGGCACCGTCGAGATGGGCAGCACCGTCTCGATGAAGCAGTCCGGAGCCGTCGACTGGGCCGACGGCCTCTCCGGTGAGATGACCATCACGTATACCGGCGGCGCCATGGGCGAGGCGCTCAAGAAGGCCGGCGGCGACGGTTCGGTGCAGGCGCGCTACTTCAAGGACGAGTACTACGCCAACATGGGCGCCGGCATGGCGGCCAGGACCGGCGGCAAGAGCTGGATCCAGTACTCCTACAAGGACCTCGCCGAGCTGGGCGGGGCCTCCGGGGACGTCATGCAGGACCAGATCCGCACCAGCACCCCCGAGCAGGGCGTGAAGGCGCTCCTGGCCTCCGGCGAGGTGAAGAAGGTCGGTCAGGAGGACGTCCGCGGGGTCTCCGCGACGCACTACTCCGGCACGGTCGACGTGGCCGAGCTGAACGCGAAGAACAGCGACCTGGACGAGAAGCAGCTCGCCGAGTTCAAGGAGCAGCTCGCGCTGGCCGGGGTGACCACCCAGACCGTCGACATCTGGGTCGACGAGAGCGACCTGCTGGTGAAGAAGAGCGAGCGCGGTGAGATGAAGACCGGCACGTTCAACTCGACGCTCTTCTACAGCGACTACGGCACCGAGGTCTCCGTCGACAAGCCGGCGGCGTCGGACACTGTGGACTTCACGGAGCTGCTGAAGCAGGGCTCTACCCCCGGCGCCGCCTCCTGACACCTCCCGCGAGGGGCGAACGGGCATGGATTTGCCCGTCGCCCGTCCGGTCGCGTACGCTCATCAAGAAGCCAAAGACCGCTGGTCGTCACTGTGCCTCGACAGAGGGACGGTGACCGAAGGTTCCGCTAGACCGGACGACCTGCGCAGGTGACTGTGGAACGCTCCCGGACTCTGTCCGGTCGAGCTGCGCCCTGGCACTTGTGCTGGGGCGTTTCGTCTTTTCCGGCCCCTTCTGAGCGGTCCTCATCACCCGGAAGGAGGCCGACGCTCATGGCAAGGCCCGACAAGGCTGCCGCGGTAGCCGAGCTGACGGACCAGTTCCGCAGCTCGAACGCCGCCGTGCTGACCGAGTACCGGGGTCTCACCGTGGCACAGCTCAAGGAGCTGCGCCGTTCGCTCGGTGAGAACGCCCAGTACGCCGTGGTGAAGAACACGCTGACCAAGATTGCGGCCAACGAGGCCGGGATCAATGCGCTGGACGACCTGTTCACGGGTCCGACGGCGGTTGCCTTCGTCACCGGTGACCCGGTGGAGTCGGCGAAGGGTCTTCGTGACTTCGCCAAGGACAACCCCAACCTCATCATCAAGGGCGGTGTCCTTGACGGTAAGGCGCTGTCCGCCGATGAGATCAAGAAGCTCGCGGACCTCGAGTCCCGCGAGGTTCTGCTCTCCAAGCTGGCCGGTGCTTTCAAGGGCAAGCAGACGCAGGCGGCGCAGGTCTTCCAGGCCCTGCCCTCCAAGTTCGTCCGCACCGCGGAAGCTCTTCGCGCCAAGAAGGAAGAGCAGGGCGGTGCCGGTACTCCGGCTCCCGCCGAGGCCGCCGAGTAATCACGCTCAGCGGTCCAGCGGGCTCCACGTACGCCCGCCGACATATACATCCGGCACCTGCCGAATAGTGGAAGGACGCCTGTCATGGCGAAGCTGTCCCAGGAAGACCTGCTCGCGCAGTTCGAGGAGATGACCCTCATCGAGCTCTCCGAGTTCGTGAAGGCCTTCGAGGAGAAGTTCGACGTCACCGCCGCCGCGGCCGTCGCCGTCGCCGGTCCGGCCGGCCCGGGTGCCACCGCCGAGGCCGTCGAGGAGAAGGACGAGTTCGACGTCATCCTCACCGGCGCCGGCGAGAAGAAGATCCAGGTCATCAAGGTCGTGCGTGAGCTGACCTCGCTGGGTCTGAAGGAGGCCAAGGACCTCGTCGACGGCACCCCGAAGCCGGTCCTCGAGAAGGTCGCCAAGGAGGCCGCCGAGAAGGCTGCCGAGTCCCTCAAGGCCGCCGGCGCTTCCGTCGAGGTCAAGTAACACCTCGGGAGCCCTCCGGGCTCCCCGGGCACGTCAGGTGCCCGCACCAAGGGCGATCACCCATCCGGGTGGTCGCCCTTCGGCGTGCCCGTGGCGGCTGCCTTGCTCTTCCGCCGACGACGAGTAGGGTGATCTTCGCCGTGCGCCTCTCGCGGACGCCTGGCGGGGGTCTCGCGGGCCTTCCGGGGGTGGCCGGTGAAGACTCCTGGCGGGGCCGATCGGACCGGCGGGCCTTGACGAACCGGACGCGGCGCGCAATTCTCAGGACGCGTCCTCACTTCGATCCGCATCCGAGGCATGGATCGTGAGTGAAGAGGGAAGTAAAGAAGCGCGCACCCCGCGCGTGGGTCAGGGCTAGACATAGGTGTTGAGAACAGCTGTTGAGAGCAACGTGGGTCTCTGAGAACCCCGACTGGACATCAGTGTGCCGCTTGGCTACACTGACCCTTTGCGCTGCCTGTTAGCTGCCTCCTGCCCGTCACCAGGGGCATGCCCACGCTGAAGCACCGATGACCGACCCTCTCCGACCTGGTCGTTTGCGACCGATTCGGAACGGTTTGTCTATGTGTCCAGGGTGGGACCGGTACGCGCGTAGTGAGTCCGAGCCCTCGGAAGGACCCCCTCTTGGCCGCCTCGCGCAACGCCTCGACCGCGAATACGAACAACGGTGCCAGCACCGCCCCGCTGCGCATCTCTTTTGCAAAGATCAAGGAGCCCCTCGAGGTTCCGAACCTCCTCGCGCTGCAGACCGAGAGCTTTGACTGGCTCCTCGGCAATGCCGCCTGGAAGGCTCGCGTCGAGGCTGCTCTGGACAGTGGACAAGACGTCCCCACCAAGTCCGGCCTGGAGGAGATCTTCGAGGAGATCTCTCCGATCGAGGACTTCTCCGGGTCGATGTCGCTTACGTTCCGCGACCACCGCTTCGAGCCCCCGAAGAACTCGATCGACGAGTGCAAGGAGCGCGACTTCACGTTCGCCGCGCCGCTCTTCGTCACGGCCGAGTTCACCAACAACGAGACCGGCGAGATCAAGTCCCAGACGGTCTTCATGGGCGACTTCCCGCTCATGACCAACAAGGGCACCTTCGTCATCAACGGCACCGAGCGTGTCGTCGTGTCGCAGCTGGTCCGCTCGCCGGGTGTCTACTTCGACTCCTCCATCGACAAGACGTCCGACAAGGACATCTTCTCCGCCAAGATCATCCCCTCGCGGGGCGCCTGGCTGGAGATGGAGATCGACAAGCGCGACATGGTCGGTGTCCGCATCGACCGCAAGCGCAAGCAGTCCGTCACCGTCCTCCTCAAGGCTCTCGGCTGGACCACCGAGCAGATCCTGGAGGAGTTCGGCGAGTACGAGTCCATGCGCGCCACCCTGGAGAAGGACCACACCCAGGGCCAGGACGACGCGCTGCTCGACATCTACCGCAAGCTGCGTCCGGGCGAGCCGCCGACGCGTGAGGCCGCTCAGACGCTGCTCGAGAACCTCTACTTCAACCCGAAGCGCTACGACCTCGCCAAGGTCGGCCGCTACAAGGTGAACAAGAAGCTCGGCGCCGATGAGCCGCTGGACGCCGGGGTGCTCACCACCGACGACGTCATCGCGACCATCAAGTACCTGGTCAAGCTGCACGCCGGTGAGACCGAGACGATCGGCGAGTCCGGCCGGGAGATCGTCGTCGAGACCGACGACATCGACCACTTCGGCAACCGCCGTCTGCGCAACGTCGGCGAGCTCATCCAGAACCAGGTCCGTACGGGCCTGGCGCGGATGGAGCGCGTGGTGCGCGAGCGCATGACCACCCAGGACGTCGAGGCGATCACGCCGCAGACCCTGATCAACATCCGGCCGGTCGTCGCCTCCATCAAGGAGTTCTTCGGCACCAGCCAGCTGTCGCAGTTCATGGACCAGAACAACCCGCTGTCGGGTCTCACCCACAAGCGCCGCCTGTCGGCGCTCGGTCCGGGTGGTCTCTCCCGTGAGCGGGCCGGCTTCGAGGTCCGAGACGTGCACCCGTCCCACTACGGACGCATGTGCCCGATCGAGACCCCCGAAGGCCCGAACATCGGTCTGATCGGTTCGCTCGCCTCGTACGGCCGCGTCAACGCGTTCGGCTTCATCGAGACGCCGTACCGCAAGGTCGTCGACGGCCAGGTCACCGACGACGTCGACTACATCACCGCCGACGAGGAGGACCGCTTCGTCATCGCCCAGGCGAACGCGACCCTCAGCGACGAGCTGCGCTTCACCGAGCCGCGCGTCCTGGTCCGCCGTCGCGGCGGAGAGGTCGACTACGTGCCCGGCACGGACGTCGACTACATGGACGTCTCGCCGCGCCAGATGGTGTCCGTCGCCACCGCGATGATCCCCTTCCTGGAGCACGACGACGCCAACCGTGCCCTCATGGGCGCGAACATGATGCGCCAGGCGGTACCGCTGATCAAGTCGGAGGCCCCGCTCGTCGGCACCGGCATGGAGTACCGCTGCGCCACCGACGCCGGCGACGTGCTCAAGGCCGAGAAGGACGGTGTGGTCCAGGAGGTCTCCGCGGACTACATCACCGTCACGAACGACGACGGCACGTACACCACGTACCGCATCGCCAAGTTCATGCGCTCCAACCAGGGCACCTCGGTCAACCAGAAGGTCGTCGTCTCCGAGGGCGACCGGATCGTGGCCGACCAGGTGCTCGCCGACGGACCGGCCACCGAGAACGGTGAGATGGCCCTCGGCAAGAACCTGCTCGTGGCGTTCATGCCGTGGGAGGGTCACAACTACGAGGACGCGATCATCCTGTCGCAGCGCCTCGTGCAGGACGACGTCCTCTCCTCGATCCACATCGAGGAGCACGAGGTTGACGCCCGTGACACCAAGCTCGGGCCCGAGGAGATCACGCGGGACATCCCGAACGTCTCCGAGGAGGTCCTCGCCGACCTCGACGAGCGCGGCATCATCCGCATCGGTGCCGAGGTCGTCGCCGGCGACATCCTCGTCGGCAAGGTCACGCCCAAGGGCGAGACCGAGCTGACCCCCGAGGAGCGCCTGCTCCGCGCGATCTTCGGTGAGAAGGCGCGCGAGGTGCGCGACACCTCGCTGAAGGTGCCGCACGGTGAGATCGGCAAGGTCATCGGCGTCCGCGTCTTCGACCGCGAAGAGGGCGACGAGCTGCCGCCGGGCGTGAACCAGCTGGTCCGCGTCTACGTCGCGCAGAAGCGCAAGATCACCGACGGTGACAAGCTCGCCGGCCGTCACGGCAACAAGGGCGTCATCTCCAAGATCCTGCCGATCGAGGACATGCCGTTCCTGGAGGACGGCACCCCGGTCGACATCATCCTCAACCCGCTGGGTGTCCCGTCCCGAATGAACCCGGGACAGGTCCTGGAGATCCACCTCGGCTGGCTCGCCAGCCGCGGCTGGGACGTCTCCGGCCTCGGTGACGAGTGGGCCCAGCGCCTGCAGGCCATCGGCGCCGACCAGGTCGCCCCCGGCACCAACGTCGCCACGCCCGTCTTCGACGGTGCGCGCGAGGACGAGATCACCGGCCTCTTCCAGGCCACGATCCCCAACCGCGACGGCGACCGCCTGGTCCAGCCCTCCGGCAAGGCCCAGCTCTACGACGGCCGCTCCGGCGAGCCGTTCCCGGACCCGGTCTCGGTCGGGTTCATGTACATCCTCAAGCTGCACCACCTGGTCGACGACAAGCTCCACGCGCGTTCGACCGGCCCGTACTCGATGATCACCCAGCAGCCGCTGGGTGGTAAGGCGCAGTTCGGTGGTCAGCGCTTCGGTGAGATGGAGGTGTGGGCCCTTGAGGCTTACGGCGCCGCATACGCCCTCCAGGAGCTCCTGACGATCAAGTCCGACGACGTGACCGGCCGCGTGAAGGTCTACGAGGCCATCGTCAAGGGCGAAAACATCCCCGAGCCCGGCATTCCCGAGTCCTTCAAGGTGCTCATCAAGGAAATGCAGTCGCTCTGCCTCAACGTGGAGGTGCTGTCCTCGGACGGCATGTCCATCGAGATGCGCGACACGGACGAGGACGTCTTCCGTGCGGCGGAGGAGCTCGGTATCGACCTGTCCCGGCGCGAGCCGAGCAGCGTCGAAGAGGTCTGACGGGCCGGCCGGCCGCCTCGCTCCGAGGCGGCCGGCCCTCCCCGGACCCGTTCAGACCATTGATTGAGACGAGACCCCGAAAGAGGGATTGACGACAAGTGCTCGACGTCAACTTCTTCGACGAGCTGCGGATCGGCCTTGCCACCGCGGACGACATCCGGACCTGGTCGCACGGCGAAGTCAAGAAGCCGGAGACCATCAACTACCGCACGCTCAAGCCCGAGAAGGACGGACTCTTCTGCGAGAAGATCTTCGGTCCGACGCGGGACTGGGAGTGCTACTGCGGCAAGTACAAGCGTGTCCGCTTCAAGGGCATCATCTGCGAGCGCTGCGGCGTCGAGGTCACTCGCGCCAAGGTGCGTCGTGAGCGGATGGGCCACATCGAGCTTGCCGCTCCCGTCACTCACATCTGGTACTTCAAGGGCGTTCCCTCGCGCCTCGGCTACCTGCTGGACCTCGCTCCGAAGGACCTCGAGAAGGTCATCTACTTCGCCGCGTACATGATCACGTACGTGGACGAGGAGCGTCGTACTCGCGACCTGCCCTCGCTGGAGGCCCACGTCTCCGTCGAGCGCCAGCAGACCGAGAACCGGCGCGACGCCGACCTCGAAGCCCGCGCCAAGAAGCTCGAGACCGACCTGGCCGAGCTGGAGGCCGAGGGCGCCAAGGCCGACGTGCGCCGCAAGGTGCGCGAGGGCGCCGAGCGCGAGATGAAGCAGCTGCGCGACCGTGCGCAGCGCGAGATCGACCGCCTCGACGAGGTGTGGAGCCGCTTCAAGAACCTCAAGGTCCAGGACCTGGAGGGCGACGAGCTGCTCTACCGCGAGCTGCGTGACCGCTTCGGCACGTACTTCGACGGCTGCATGGGCGCTGCGGCGCTGCAGAAGCGCCTGGAGTCCTTCGACCTCGACGAGGAGGCCGAGCGCCTCCGCGAGATCATCCGCACCGGCAAGGGCCAGAAGAAGACCCGTGCGCTCAAGCGCCTCAAGGTCGTCTCCGCGTTCCTCCAGACCAGCAACAAGCCCAAGGGCATGGTGCTCGACTGCGTGCCGGTCATCCCGCCGGACCTGCGTCCGATGGTGCAGCTGGACGGTGGCCGCTTCGCGACCTCCGACCTGAACGACCTGTACCGCCGCGTGATCAACCGCAACAACCGCCTGAAGCGCCTTCTCGACCTCGGTGCGCCCGAGATCATCGTGAACAACGAGAAGCGCATGCTCCAGGAGGCCGTCGACGCGCTGTTCGACAACGGCCGCCGCGGTCGCCCGGTCACCGGTCCCGGCAACCGTCCCCTGAAGTCCCTGAGCGACATGCTCAAGGGCAAGCAGGGCCGCTTCCGTCAGAACCTCCTCGGCAAGCGCGTGGACTACTCCGCGCGTTCCGTGATCGTCGTCGGTCCGCAGCTCAAGCTGCACCAGTGCGGTCTGCCGAAGGCGATGGCGCTGGAGCTGTTCAAGCCGTTCGTGATGAAGCGCCTGGTGGACCTGAACCACGCGCAGAACATCAAGTCGGCCAAGCGCATGGTCGAGCGTGGCCGCACCGTCGTGTACGACGTCCTCGAAGAGGTCATCGCCGAGCACCCGGTGCTGCTGAACCGTGCGCCCACCCTGCACCGCCTCGGCATCCAGGCCTTCGAGCCGCAGCTGGTCGAGGGCAAGGCCATCCAGATCCACCCGCTCGTCTGCACCGCGTTCAACGCGGACTTCGACGGTGACCAGATGGCCGTGCACCTGCCGCTCTCCGCGGAGGCGCAGGCCGAGGCCCGCATCCTGATGCTGTCCTCGAACAACATCCTGAAGCCGGCCGACGGCCGTCCGGTCACCATGCCGACCCAGGACATGGTGCTGGGCCTCTTCTTCCTCACCACGGACGACGAGGGCCGCAACGTCAAGGGCACGGACCGCGCGTTCGGCTCCACGGCCGAGGCCACCATGGCCTTCGACGCCCGCGAGCTGTCGCTCCAGGCGAAGGTCGACATCCGCTTCCCGGTCGGCACCATGCCGCCGCGTGGCTGGGTGCCGCCGGTCGCCGAGGAGGGCGAGCCGGAGTACCAGCCCGGCGACTCCTTCCGGCTGCGGACCACCCTGGGCCGCGCGCTCTTCAACGAGCTGCTGCCCGAGGACTACCCGTTCGTCGACTACTCGGTGGGCAAGAAGCAGCTCTCCGAGATCGTCAACGACCTGGCCGAGCGCTACCCCAAGGTCATCGTGGCGGCGACGCTCGACAACCTGAAGGCGGCCGGCTTCCACTGGGCGACCCGTTCGGGCGTCACCGTGGCCATCTCCGACGTCGTCGTGCCCGAGGCCAAGAAGGCCATCGTCAAGGGCTACGAGGAGCAGGACGAGAAGGTCCAGAAGCAGTACGAGCGCGGTCTGATCACCAAGGACGAGCGCACGCAGGAGCTCATCGCGATCTGGACCAAGGCGACCAACGAGGTCGCCGAGGCGATGAACGCGAACTTCCCCAAGACGAACCCCATCTTCATGATGGTTGACTCGGGTGCCCGAGGAAACATGATGCAGATGCGGCAGATCGCCGGTATGCGTGGTCTGGTGTCGAACGCGAAGAACGAGACCATCCCGCGTCCGATCAAGGCGTCCTTCCGTGAGGGCCTCACCGTTCTGGAGTACTTCATCTCCACGCACGGTGCCCGTAAGGGTCTGGCGGACACCGCCCTGCGTACCGCCGACTCGGGTTACCTGACCCGTCGTCTGGTGGACGTCTCGCAGGACGTGATCATCCGCGAGGAGGACTGCGGCACCGACCGCGGCCTGAAGCTGAAGATCGCGGTCAAGGGCGCCGACGGCGTGCTCCGCAAGACGGACGACGTCGAGACCTCGGTCTACGCCCGCATGCTCGCCGAGGACGTCGTGGTGGACGGCAAGGTCATCGCGCCTGCCAACGTCGACCTCGGTGACGTCCTGATCGACGCCCTGGTGGGCGCCGGCGTCGAGGAGGTCAAGACCCGCTCGGTCCTGACCTGTGAGTCCGCGGTCGGCACCTGTGCCTTCTGCTACGGACGCTCGCTCGCCACCGGCAAGCTGGTCGACATCGGTGAGGCGGTCGGCATCATCGCCGCCCAGTCCATCGGTGAGCCCGGTACCCAGCTGACGATGCGTACCTTCCACACCGGTGGTGTGGCCGGTGACGACATCACCCAGGGTCTGCCCCGTGTCGTCGAGCTCTTCGAGGCCCGTACGCCGAAGGGTGTCGCCCCGATCTCCGAGGCCAAGGGCCGCGTGCGGATCGAGGAGACCGAGAAGACCAAGAAGATCGTCGTCACCCCGGACGACGGCAGCGACGAGACGGCGTTCCCGATCTCGAAGCGCGCCCGTCTGCTCGTGGGCGAGGGCGACCCGGTCGAGGTGGGCCAGAAGCTCACCGTGGGTGCCACCAACCCGCACGACGTGCTGCGCATCCTCGGCCAGCGTGCGGTCCAGGTCCACCTGGTCGGCGAAGTCCAGAAGGTCTACAACTCGCAGGGCGTGTCGATCCACGACAAGCACATCGAGATCATCATCCGGCAGATGCTCCGCCGCGTGACGATCATCGAGTCCGGCGACGCGGAGCTGCTTCCGGGCGAGCTGGTCGAGCGGTCGAAGTTCGAGACCGAGAACCGTCGTGTGGTCACCGAGGGCGGTCACCCCGCCTCCGGCCGTCCGCAGCTGATGGGTATCACCAAGGCCTCGCTCGCCACCGAGTCGTGGCTGTCGGCGGCGTCCTTCCAGGAGACGACCAGGGTCCTCACCGACGCGGCGATCAACGCCAAGTCGGACTCCCTGATCGGCCTCAAGGAGAACGTCATCATCGGTAAGCTCATCCCGGCCGGTACGGGTCTGTCCCGCTACCGCAACATCCGGGTCGAGCCGACCGAGGAGGCCAAGGCCGCCATGTACTCGGCCGTCGGCTACGACGACATCGACTACTCGCCGTTCGGCACCGGCTCCGGCCAGGCCGTTCCGCTGGAGGACTACGACTACGGTCCGTACAACCAGTAGGCGAGCCGCTTGAAAGCCTGAGGGCGAGCACCCCGGAACGTTCCGGGGTGCTCGCCCTCAGGCGTGTACGGTCCTGGAGCCGTCCGGTCGCCGTAGACCCTCCGCGCGGGGGCGGGCCGGCCCGGTACAGCCTCTTCTGCGCCGTCCTGTGCGCAGTGGGGGGCAGGAGACCCGGCAGCCGTCCTCCGGCCGCGCAGCGTCCGGTGTCGGGGCCCTGCGAGGCCGGAGGACGGCTGCCGTCGGACCGGCCCGCTTCCCCGCCGCGGGCTCCGGCCGAGGGCCGGACAGCATTTGTTTTGACCCAGCTCCGTGAGGTAGGTACGCTCAAGCCTTGTGCCTGGGGTGTGCCTGGGCTCGTGTGCGTGTCATCAACCGCTCCCGAGTCCGTCAGTGGCCACCGCAATCTGCGCCTTTTCGCCCCTCGGGCGGTAGTCCGCAGTATTCGACACACCCGACCGCGTGGGTCGGTGATGTTCCAGGTTAGTTTCACGAACGGCACACAGAAACCGGAGAAGTAGTGCCTACGATCCAGCAGCTGGTCCGGAAGGGCCGGCAGGACAAGGTCGAAAAGAACAAGACGCCCGCGCTCGAGGGTTCGCCCCAGCGTCGCGGTGTCTGCACGCGTGTGTTCACGACCACCCCGAAGAAGCCGAACTCGGCCCTCCGTAAGGTCGCGCGTGTGCGTCTGACCTCCGGTATCGAGGTCACGGCCTACATCCCGGGTGAGGGACACAACCTGCAGGAGCACTCCATCGTGCTCGTGCGTGGTGGCCGTGTGAAGGACCTGCCGGGTGTTCGTTACAAGATCATCCGCGGCTCGCTCGACACCCAGGGTGTCAAGAACCGCAAGCAGGCCCGCAGCCGCTACGGCGCCAAGAAGGAGAAGTAAGAATGCCTCGTAAGGGCCCCGCCCCGAAGCGCCCGGTCATCATCGACCCGGTCTACAGCTCTCCTCTTGTCACCTCGCTGATCAACAAGATCCTCCTCGACGGCAAGCGTTCCACCGCCGAGCGGATCGTGTACGGCGCCATGGAAGGCCTCCGCGAGAAGACCGGCAACGACCCGGTCATCACGCTGAAGCGCGCGCTTGAGAACGTCAAGCCCTCGCTCGAGGTCAAGTCCCGCCGTGTCGGTGGCGCCACCTACCAGGTGCCGATCGAGGTCAAGCCCGGTCGCGCCTCCACCCTCGCCCTGCGCTGGCTCGTCGGCTACTCCCGCGCCCGCCGCGAGAAGACCATGACCGAGCGCCTCATGAACGAACTGCTGGACGCCTCCAACGGCCTCGGCGCTTCGGTCAAGAAGCGTGAGGACACCCACAAGATGGCCGAGTCCAACAAGGCCTTCGCGCACTACCGCTGGTAGTCGCTACCCCATCGAGACCGAGAGAAGACTGAGCCATATGGCCACCACTTCGCTTGACCTGGCCAAGGTCCGCAACATCGGGATCATGGCCCACATCGACGCGGGCAAGACGACCACCACTGAGCGGATCCTCTTCTACACCGGTGTGAGCTACAAGATCGGTGAAGTCCACGACGGCGCTGCCACGATGGACTGGATGGAGCAGGAGCAGGAGCGCGGCATCACGATCACGTCCGCCGCGACGACCTGCCACTGGCCGCTCGACAATGTTGACCACACCATCAACATCATCGACACCCCCGGTCACGTCGACTTCACCGTCGAGGTGGAGCGTTCGCTCCGCGTCCTCGACGGCGCCGTCACCGTGTTCGACGGTGTCGCGGGCGTCGAGCCGCAGTCCGAGACCGTTTGGCGTCAGGCGGACCGCTACGGCGTTCCGCGTATCTGCTTCGTCAACAAGCTCGACCGGACCGGTGCGGACTTCTTCCGCTGCGTCGACATGATCGTGGACCGCCTCGGCGCGACCCCGATCGTCATGCAGCTCCCCATCGGTGCCGAAGCGGACTTCACGGGCGTCGTCGACCTGGTGTCGATGAAGGCCTTCGTGTACCCCGAAGAGGCCGCCAAGGGCGAGATGTACAACATCGTCGAGATCCCGGACAACCTCAAGGAGTCCGCCGCCGAGTGGCGCGGGAAGCTCCTGGAGGCCGTGGCCGAGAACGACGACGCCATGATGGAGCTGTACCTGGAGGGCAACGAGCCCACCCAGGAGCAGCTGCACGAGGCGATCCGCCGCATCACCCTGGCGTCGAAGGGTGGCGCCGACTCCGTCACCGTCACCCCGGTGTTCTGTGGCACCGCGTTCAAGAACAAGGGTGTTCAGCCCCTGCTCGACGCGGTCGTCCGCTACCTGCCCTCCCCCCTGGACGTCGAGGCCATCGAGGGCCACGACGTCAAGGACCCCGAGACCGTCGTGAAGCGCAAGCCCTCGGACGACGAGCCGTTCTCCGGCCTGGCGTTCAAGATCGCGAGCGACCCGCACCTCGGCAAGCTCACCTTCGTCCGGATCTACTCCGGTCGCCTGGAGGCCGGCACCGCGGTGCTGAACTCCGTCAAGGGCAAGAAGGAGCGCATCGGCAAGATCTACCGCATGCACGCGAACAAGCGTGAGGAGATCCAGTCGGTGGGCGCGGGCGACATCATCGCCGTCATGGGCCTCAAGCAGACCACCACCGGTGAGACGCTGTGCGACGACAAGAACCCGGTCATCCTGGAGTCCATGGACTTCCCGGCGCCGGTCATCCAGGTCGCCATCGAGCCCAAGTCCAAGGGTGACCAGGAGAAGCTGGGTGTCGCCATCCAGCGTCTCTCGGAGGAGGACCCCTCCTTCCAGGTGCACTCCGACGAGGAGACCGGCCAGACCATCATCGGTGGTATGGGCGAGCTCCACCTCGAGGTGCTCGTCGACCGCATGAAGCGCGAGTTCCGCGTCGAGGCGAACGTCGGCAAGCCCCAGGTCGCGTACCGCGAGACGATCCGCAAGGCCGTCGAGCGCATCGACTACACGCACAAGAAGCAGACTGGTGGTACCGGCCAGTTCGCGAAGGTGCAGATCGCCCTCGAGCCCATCGAGGGTGGCGACGCCTCCTACGAGTTCGTCAACAAGGTCACCGGTGGCCGCATCCCCCGTGAGTACATCCCCTCGGTGGACGCGGGTGCTCAGGAAGCCATGCAGTTCGGCATCCTGGCCGGTTACGAGATGGTCGGCGTCCGCGTCACCCTTCTCGACGGTGGTTACCACGAGGTCGACTCCTCGGAGCTCGCCTTCAAGATCGCCGGTTCCCAGGCGTTCAAGGAGGGTGCCCGCAAGGCCTCTCCCGTGCTCCTGGAGCCGATGATGGCCGTCGAGGTCACCACGCCCGAGGACTACATGGGCGATGTGATCGGCGACCTCAACTCCCGCCGTGGCCAGATCCAGGCCATGGAGGAGCGCAGCGGCGCTCGCGTCGTGAAGGGCCTCGTGCCCCTCTCGGAGATGTTCGGCTACGTCGGAGACCTCCGCAGCAAGACCTCGGGTCGCGCAAGCTACTCGATGCAGTTCGACTCCTACGCCGAGGTTCCGCGGAACGTCGCCGAGGAGATCATCGCGAAGGCCAAGGGCGAGTAACTCTCCCGAGCTCACGCTTTAGGCTTGTCACCGGAGCCTGGTGGGCATGCGGCACAGCGCGCGAGCACTGTGCCGGATGCCCCCGGCGCCGGCACCCCAGCAAAGATCACCTGGCGCCGATGAAGCAAGGCGTACAGAACCACTCAGGAGGACCCCAGTGGCGAAGGCAAAGTTCGAGCGGACTAAGCCCCACGTCAACATCGGCACCATCGGTCACATCGACCACGGTAAGACGACCCTCACGGCCGCCATTACCAAGGTGCTGCACGACGCGTACCCGGACCTGAACGAGGCCTCGGCCTTCGACCAGATCGACAAGGCTCCCGAAGAGCGCCAGCGCGGTATCACCATCTCCATCGCGCACGTCGAGTACCAGACGGAGTCGCGTCACTACGCGCACGTCGACTGCCCGGGTCACGCCGACTACATCAAGAACATGATCACCGGTGCCGCGCAGATGGACGGCGCCATCCTCGTGGTCGCCGCCACCGACGGCCCGATGCCGCAGACCAAGGAGCACGTGCTCCTGGCCCGCCAGGTCGGCGTTCCGTACATCGTCGTCGCCCTGAACAAGGCCGACATGGTGGACGACGAGGAGATCCTGGAGCTCGTCGAGCTCGAGGTCCGTGAGCTCCTCTCCGAGTACGAGTTCCCGGGCGACGACGTTCCGGTCGTCAAGGTCTCGGCGCTCAAGGCGCTCGAGGGCGACAAGGAGTGGGGCCAGTCGGTCCTGAACCTGATGGCCGCCGTCGACGAGTCCATCCCGCAGCCCGAGCGTGACGTCGAGAAGCCGTTCCTCATGCCGATCGAGGACGTCTTCACGATCACCGGTCGCGGTACGGTCGTCACCGGCCGCATCGAGCGTGGTGTCCTGAAGGTCAACGAGACCGTCGACATCGTCGGTATCAAGACCGAGAAGACCACCACCACGGTCACCGGCATCGAGATGTTCCGCAAGCTGCTCGACGAGGGCCAGGCCGGTGAGAACGTCGGTCTGCTCCTCCGTGGCATCAAGCGCGAGGACGTCGAGCGCGGCCAGGTCATCATCAAGCCCGGCTCGGTCACGCCGCACACCGAGTTCCAGGCGCAGTCCTACATCCTGTCGAAGGACGAGGGTGGCCGTCACACCCCGTTCTTCAACAACTACCGCCCGCAGTTCTACTTCCGTACCACGGACGTGACGGGCGTTGTGACCCTTCCCGAGGGCACCGAGATGGTCATGCCGGGTGACAACACCCTCATGGACGTCGCGCTGATCCAGCCGGTCGCCATGGAAGAGGGCCTGAAGTTCGCCATCCGTGAGGGTGGCCGGACCGTGGGCGCCGGCCAGGTCACCAAGATCATCAAGTAGTTTCTGCTTGGTCCTTGGACCTGGTGGCTCACTGAGTCGCAAGAAGGGCCCCGCATCTCCTCGGAGGTGCGGGGCCCTTCGCCGTGTCCGGGCCGTGGGAGGCCGTCGTGCGCTACGGGCGAGGCGCGGCCGGGGCGCCGGGATTCCGCCGGGCCGGCGCGCGGGCCGGACATGGGTGTAGGGCCCCGGTACCTCAGGGCGGTGAGGTGAGGGGGCCCTACGGTTGAGAGGGACGGCGGGCCGGTCAGGTGTCCGCCGTCCCGGTCCGGGGCGTCGGTCAGACGCCGGCGATCGACTGGATCCAGGACCGGTACGCGGTGACGTTCGTGTACGCGGTCGTGGTCTGCCGGTCGCTGGTGGAGGCGACGCCGACCTGGATGCCGTTCGCGGTCATCGGGCCGCCGGAGTCGCCGCCCGCGGTGATGCCGTTGCCGCGCCGGGCGCAGATCGCCGAGCCGCCGTACGCGTCACCGCAACCGCCGGTGACCGTCACATTGGCGACCTTCAGGTAGCGGGACTGGCAGGTGGCCTCGGAGCCGCACTGCGAGGTGGCGCCCCAGCCCCAGACCTGGACGCTCTGGCCGACGCTCACGGAGCCGGGCGAGCCGAGCCGGGAGTAGGTCGCCTGCACGGAACGGTCCAGACGCACCAGTGCCAGGTCCGAGCTGTGGGTGTAGGTCTGGGCGCCGTTGGCGACCACGCCGCCGCTGTGCTGGTCGAGGCTGCCGATGCGGAACGACAGGCCGCCGCCGGTGACGCAGTGCTTGGCGGTGAGGATCCAGGTCGGCGCGATGATCGTCGCCGAACAGGTCTCCCTGCCGTTCGAGAAGAGGCGGGCGGCCCACGGGGCGTTCTGGGCGTAGCCGCCGCCGATGATCTGGGTGGTGGGCGGCGGGGCGTCCTGGAGCGGGGGTTCCGGGGCGGCCGACGCGGACGGTGCGAAGAGGGCGAGGACGCAGGCCGCCGCGGCGGCGGCGGCGGGCACGAGCCGGGATATACGCATGATGCCTCGTTTCGCGCGACACGCCGGGGTGTGCGTGTCCGTGGGGGATGGTGGGCAACAGGGTGCCGGAGCGCGACGAGGCAGTGGTACTAACGTTTGGGCATAACGCGCCGCTATGGGGCGGCAGTTGGGCGTTGCGCCGACTGCTGGGGCCGCCACACCCAGGGGGCGGCGTCCGCCCCGAACCCGACGACGACCGGCCGTCCGTCCCCGCCGACGTGGAGCGCGACGCCGTCCAGGGCGACCGGTCCCCGCGACCGTACGGCGGTGCTCCCGGCGGTACGGAGCCGAACGCGGCCTTCCGGGGTTCGGCCCAGCAGGACCGGGCCGCCCGGCGTGGCGGCGGCGGTCACCGGACCATACCCCCCGAAGCGGGGCGCGGGACCGGCGGCGGACCGTACGACGGCGAGCCCCGGTCGCGCGGCGGGCCGGAAGTACAGCTCCACGGACCCGTCCGGGGCGGGGAGCGCGCCGGGGGCGTGCGCCGGTGTGGGAGCGTCCGTGAGCTGGGTACGGGCGGTGACGTCGGCGTCCGGTGCGTCCTGGGTCCAGTGGTGCACGGCATGGTGCCCGGCCGCGTACACGTGGACGCGTCCCGCCGTGTCCACGACCGCGGTCAGCCCGTCCTGCACCTCGCCGCCGCCCAGGTCGCGCCATGCGCTCCAGCGCCCGCTCCCCGCGTCGCGCACCCGCGTGCTCAGCCCCTTCTCCGCGTTCCGCACGAAGAGGTGGACGCGGCCGTCCGGGGCCGCCACGGCGACGGGCACGCCGATCCGCCGCCCGTGGTCGGCGCCGGCGGCGGGGTTGCCGAGCCCTTGCCAGGCGCGGAAGGGGCCGCCCGCCGCGACCTGCTCCAGCAGCACGATCTCGCGCTCGTCGGCCGAGCCGTGCCCGCCGAGCGCCGCGAACCGCAGCCCGAACAGCAGGTGCCGCCCGTCCGCCGTCGCCGCGCCCAGCACCGGGGCGAGCGGACCGCCGCCGAGGTCGTCCGCGGCGTCGAACAGGCCGCTGCCGGGTGCGCTCTCGCGCCACCGGACCGCGCGCAGCCCCAGCACCCCGTAGACGGTGAGCCGGCCGTCCGTCCCGGTGACGACCCGGGCGCGGGGGCCGGGATGGCGGTGGTGGGTGGAGCGCACCCAGCCCTTCCGGTTGGTCAGCGGCCGGTCGCCGCCCACGTTGTAGTCGCCGCAGCCGGAGGGGTTGCCGCACCGCCAGTCGGGCGCGCCGCCGTACGGGACGAGGTGGGCCGCCTTGCGCTCCAGCACCTCGGGCGGCAGGTTCTTGGGCCAGTGCCGGTTGTAGTAGCCCCGGAAGGAGGCGACGGCGAATCCGGGCACCGGCTCCCCGGCCGCCGTGGTCCGCGCCACCCAGCGGATCAGGGCCGCCCAGGCGAAACCGCCGGCGGCGGTGTGGTCGGCGTGGTCGGAGTACCCGCGCTGCTCGCTGTCCCGGCGGCGCTCGTGCTCGCTGCTGAACTGGAGGTCCGGGTCCGGGTCGAGGGTGTGCACGACGGTCGGCCGGTACTGCTCCAGCAGACCGACGAGCACGTCGACGAGGCCGTCGTACGTGTACGAGCCGGCCCTCTCCAGCGGGGAGCCGTCCGCGACGACCGTACGCAGCACCAGCCGCCGGTCCCGCCAGAGGCTGGGCAGCCCGAGGCGGCCGCGCCCGGTGTGCATCGCGGTGTTGAGGAAGACCAGCTCGACCCTGCGTACCCCGTCGGTCAGCACGTTCAGCTCGGCCCGGTGGCCGCCGTCCAGCGCGGTCACCGACCTCTGCCAGGGCGTGAACCGGTCCAGGCCGAGCAGCTCGGCGTACGCCTGGCGCAGCCCCTGGTGCCGGGCGGAGGAGTACGCGGCCCGGTCGGGGGCCGGGCGCGGGGCGCCGGGGACCTTGTTGACGCCGTCCGCCTCGCCGGCGGTCAGGTACACGCAGACCACCGGGGTCCCCGCGTCGAGGGCCTCGCGGGTGTCCGGGTTCATGAAGTACAGATCGTCGTCCGGGTGGGCCAGCACCTGTAGGACCAGGGCCCGCCGGGTGGTCGCTATGGCCAGACCGGGCGCGGGGTCGGCCACCGGGCCGCGACGCCGGGGGGCCGGTACGGCGCATCCGGCGGTGGCGGCGGTCGCGGTGGCCGCGAGGAGCAGGGCGCGCCGGGGCACGCGTATCCGGGCCAGGACAGGTCGATCCACCACGCCGCGCACTCCGTCCGCTCCCGCTTCCCCCGCAGCGGGCGAACGGCCGCCCTGTCCTGCGTCCCACTCGTCTCGTCCCGCAGGGTGGCGGCGGGTCGGGCCGCAGGCCTGCGGGGGAGGAGACGGAGTTCGGGGCGGGCGGGTTGCCCCGGCCGGGGTGTGGCGTCGCGCACCCGCGGTGGGTCCTTGGCGTCGTTCCGCTCCGCGGGGGGAACGGGCGCGGTTCGCCCCGGCGCGGGCGAGGCCGCCGCCGGGGCGGACGTCCGGTCGTAGGATGTGATCACCGGCATGGCCGGTTGCCGGCCGGCCCGTCAGGCCGGCCGGTGGGGGTTCCGGTGCCGCCGGATGCGCGCCCGCGTTTGAGCCGACGCCCGCTCGGGGTAGTATTCCCGGCTCGATTGGCCAGGCCCGCGCCCCGTATGGCACACTGACCAGGTTGCTCGGTTGAGTGTCAATGCTGCGCGCCTCCCGCCGGGAGGACCGGAAGCGAGTCCCACAGTACTCGTCGGCCCCCAGGGCCGGACGTACGGGAATCTTCCGGGAAGCAATGCAGGGCGCCGGCCAGGCACCCGGTGGGTGTTCCACCCCCGGTTCCGCGGTCCTCGGGCCCGCACCCCCTTGGTTGGGATCTCCCTGGCGGGAGATTTTCGTAGAGGGGATGCGACACGCCCGACCGCGTGGGTCGGAGGCGGAGTCCGGAGAACCCCTGGGTTCCAGAGCGTTAAACAGAGAGACAGGACTACTAGTAGCCATGGCGGGACAGAAGATCCGCATCCGGCTCAAGGCCTACGACCACGAGGTCATCGACTCCTCGGCGAAGAAGATCGTCGAGACGGTGACCCGCACTGGTGCGTCGGTCGCGGGCCCGGTGCCGCTGCCCACTGAGAAGAACGTGTACTGCGTCATCAAGTCGCCGCACAAGTACAAGGACTCTCGCGAGCACTTCGAGATGCGCACGCACAAGCGGCTCATCGACATCCTCGACCCCACGCCGAAGACGGTTGACTCGCTGATGCGCCTCGACCTCCCGGCCGGCGTCGACATCGAGATCAAGCTCTGAGGGGACGGGCCGAGATGAGCAAGAACATCAAGGGCGTCCTGGGCGAGAAGCTCGGTATGACCCAGGTCTGGGACGAGAACAACCGGGTCGTCCCGGTGACCGTCGTCAAGGCCGGTCCGTGCGTCGTGACGCAGGTGCGCACGAACGACAACGACGGCTACGAAGCGGTCCAGATCGCCTTCGGCGAGATCGACCCGCGCAAGGTGAACAAGCCCCTCAAGGGTCACTTCGCCAAGGCCGACGTCACCCCGCGCCGCCACCTGGTCGAGCTCCGCACCCCTGACGCCGGCGAGTACACGCTGGGCCAGGAGGTCACCGCCGCTGTGTTCGAGTCCGGCGTCAAGGTCGACGTCACGGGCAAGAGCAAGGGCAAGGGCTTCGCCGGTGTCATGAAGCGTCACAACTTCAAGGGCGGCAACGCGTCCCACGGTGCCCACCGTGTGCACCGCATGCCGGGCTCCATCGGTGGCTGTGCCACCCCCGGCCGTGTCTTCAAGGGCATGCGCATGGCGGGTCGCATGGGCAACGAGCGTGTCACCACCCAGAACCTGACCATCCACGCGGTTGACGCGGAGAAGGGTCTGCTCCTCATCAAGGGCGCGGTCCCCGGTCCGAACGGCGGCCTCGTCCTGGTCCGTACCGCGGCCAAGGGGGCTTGAGGTAATGAGCACCATTGACATCCTTTCGCCGGCAGGCGACAAGGCCGGTACCGTCGAGCTCCCCGCGGAGATCTTCGACGCGAAGACCAGCGTTCCGCTGATCCACCAGGTCGTCGTCGCTCAGCTGGCGGCTGCCCGACAGGGCACGCACAAGACCAAGACCCGCGGTGAAGTCCGCGGCGGTGGCAAGAAGCCGTACCGCCAGAAGGGCACCGGCCGCGCCCGTCAGGGCTCGACCCGCGCCCCGCAGTTCGCCGGCGGTGGCGTCGTCCACGGCCCGCAGCCGCGTGACTACTCGCAGCGGACCCCGAAGAAGATGAAGGCCGCCGCTCTGCGCGGTGCCCTCTCCGACCGGGCCCGTCACTCCCGCATCCACGTCGTCACCGGCGTGGTCGAGAGCGAGATCTCCACCAAGGCCGCCAAGACGCTGCTCGGCAAGATCTCGGAGCGCGCCAACGTGCTCCTGGTCGTCGAGCGCTCCGACGAGGCCGCGTGGCTGTCCGCGCGCAACCTGCCCCAGGTGCACATCCTGGAGCCGGGCCAGCTCAACACGTACGACGTGATCGTCTCTGACGACGTGGTCTTCACCCAGGCCGCCCTCGAGTCCTTCGTGTCTGGCCCCCAGACCGCTGAGACCGAAGGGAGCGCCGCCTGATGAGTGAGGCGACCGTTACCAGCAAGACGTACTCGGACCCGCGTGACGTTCTCGTCAAGCCCGTGGTCTCCGAGAAGAGCTACGCGCTGCTCGACGAGAACAAGTACACGTTCATCGTCGCGCCCGGCTCCAACAAGACCCAGATCAAGCAGGCCGTGGAAGCGGTCTTCTCGGTCAAGGTCACCGGGGTCAACACGATCAACCGGCAGGGTAAGCGCAAGCGCACCAAGACCGGCTTCGGCAAGCGCTCCGACACGAAGCGCGCCATCGTGACCCTCGCCGAGGGCGACCGTATCGACATCTTCGGCGGCCCGACCTCCTAGTGAGGTCGAGTCGTCCGGAATCGGACGAGGACTGAGAAATGGGTATCCGCAAGTACAAGCCGACGACCCCGGGCCGTCGTGGCTCCAGCGTCGCCGACTTTGTCGAGATCACGCGGTCCACGCCGGAGAAGTCGCTGGTCCGCCCTCTGCACAACAAGGGCGGCCGTAACAACGCCGGTCGTGTGACCGTTCGCCACCAGGGTGGTGGCCACAAGCGCGCCTACCGCGTGATCGACTTCCGTCGTCACGACAAGGACGGCGTGCCGGCCAAGGTCGCGCACATCGAGTACGACCCGAACCGCACCGCGCGCATCGCGCTGCTGCACTACGCGGACGGCGAGAAGCGTTACATCGTCGCTCCCCGTGGCCTGTCGCAGGGTGACCGTGTCGAGAACGGTCCGACCGCCGACATCAAGCCCGGCAACAACCTGGCGCTGCGCAACATCCCGGTCGGTACGACCATCCACGCCATCGAGCTGCGGCCCGGCGGCGGCGCGAAGTTCGCCCGTTCCGCGGGTACCTCCGTGCAGCTGCTGGCGAAGGAGGGCACCATGGCCCACCTTCGTATGCCGTCCGGCGAGATCCGTCTGGTCGACGCGCGCTGCCGCGCGACGATCGGCGAGGTCGGCAACGCCGAGCAGTCGAACATCAACTGGGGCAAGGCCGGCCGCATGCGCTGGAAGGGCGTTCGCCCGACCGTCCGCGGTGTCGCGATGAACCCGGTTGACCACCCGCACGGTGGTGGTGAAGGCAAGACCTCCGGTGGACGCCACCCGGTCTCGCCGTGGGGTCAGAAGGAGGGTCGTACGCGTTCTCCCAAGAAGGCGAGCAACAAGTACATCGTCCGCCGCCGCAAGACGAACAAGAAGCGCTAGGAGCGGGTTTAGATGCCGCGCAGTCTCAAGAAGGGGCCCTTCGTCGACGGCCACCTCATCAAGAAGGTGGACGTACAGAACGAGGCAGGCACCAAGAACGTCATCAAGACCTGGTCCCGTCGCTCGATGATCGTCCCGGCCATGCTGGGTCACACCATCGCGGTGCACAACGGCAAGATCCACGTCCCGGTGTTCGTCACCGAGTCGATGGTCGGCCACAAGCTCGGCGAGTTCTCGCCGACTCGCACCTTCCGCGGCCACGTCAAGGACGACCGGAAGTCGAAGCGCCGCTAGCGCGGGGTGGAAACGACTATGACTTACACCGAAGGGACAACCATGGAAGCCAGGGCCCAGGCGCGGTACATCCGCGTCACGCCCATGAAGGCCCGCCGCGTGGTGGACCTCATCCGTGGCATGGATGCCACGGAGGCTCAGGCGGTCCTGCGTTTCGCCCCGCAGGCCGCGAGCGTGCCGGTCGGCAAGGTGCTGGACAGCGCCATTGCCAACGCCGCACACAACTACGACCACACCGACGCCTCTTCGCTGGTCATCAGCGAGGCGTACGTGGACGAGGGTCCGACCCTGAAGCGGTTCCGTCCGCGTGCCCAGGGCCGTGCCTACCGGATCCGTAAGCGGACCAGCCACATCACCGTGGTCGTCAGCAGCAAGGAAGGAACCCGGTAATGGGCCAGAAGGTAAACCCGCACGGGTTCCGGCTCGGCATCACCACGGACTTCAAGTCCCGCTGGTACGCCGACAAGCTGTACAAGGACTACGTCAAGGAAGACGTCGCCATTCGTCGCATGATGACGAAGGGCATGGAGCGGGCCGGCATCTCGAAGGTCGAGATCGAGCGCACCCGCGACCGCGTCCGCGTTGACATCCACACCGCCCGCCCGGGCATCGTCATCGGTCGCCGTGGCGCCGAGGCCGACCGCATCCGTGGCGAGCTGGAGAAGCTGACCGGCAAGCAGGTCCAGCTGAACATCCTCGAGGTCAAGAACCCCGAGGTGGACGCTCAGCTGGTGGCCCAGGCCGTCGCCGAGCAGCTCTCCTCCCGCGTCTCCTTCCGTCGGGCCATGCGCAAGAGCATGCAGTCCTCGATGAAGGCCGGCGCCAAGGGCATCAAGATCCAGTGCGGCGGTCGCCTCGGCGGCGCCGAGATGTCCCGCTCGGAGTTCTACCGCGAGGGCCGTGTGCCCCTGCACACGCTCCGCGCGAACGTCGACTACGGCTTCTTCGAGGCCAAGACGACCTTCGGCCGTATCGGCGTGAAGGTCTGGATCTACAAGGGCGACGTCAAGAACATCGCCGAGGTTCGCGCCGAGAACGCCGCGGCCCGCGCCGGTAACCGTCCGGCTCGTGGCGGCGCTGACCGCCCGGCCGGCCGCGGTGGCCGTGGTGGCGAGCGTGGCGGTCGCGGCCGTAAGCCGCAGCAGTCGCCGGCAGCCGAGGCCCCCAAGGCCGACGCCGCCGCTGCTCCGGCTGCTGAGAGCACCGGAACGGAGGCCTGACCGAAATGCTGATCCCCCGTAGGGTCAAGCACCGCAAGCAGCACCACCCGAAGCGCAGCGGTATGTCCAAGGGTGGCACGCAGGTTGCGTTCGGCGAGTACGGCATCCAGGCGCTGACCCCGGCGTACGTGACGAACCGTCAGATCGAGTCCGCTCGTATCGCGATGACCCGTCACATCAAGCGTGGCGGCAAGGTCTGGATCAACATCTACCCGGACCGTCCCCTGACGAAGAAGCCCGCCGAGACCCGCATGGGTTCCGGTAAGGGTTCTCCCGAGTGGTGGATCGCGAACGTCAAGCCCGGTCGGGTGATGTTCGAGCTGTCCTACCCGAACGAGAAGATTGCTCGTGAGGCGCTCACCCGCGCTGCTCACAAGCTTCCGATGAAGTGCCGGATCGTTCGGCGCGAGGCAGGTGAGTCGTGATGTCGGCCGGTACCAAGGCGTCCGAGCTGCGCGAGCTGGGCGACGAGGAGCTCCTCAACAAGCTCCGCGAAGCCAAGGAAGAGCTGTTCAACCTCCGCTTCCAGGCGGCGACGGGCCAGCTCGAGAACCACGGCCGGCTCAAGTCCGTCCGTAAGGACATCGCCCGGATCTACACCCTGATGCGTGAGCGCGAGCTGGGCATCGAGACGGTGGAGAGCGCCTGATGAGCGAGAAGACTGTGACTGAGACGAACACCGAGCGCGGTTTCCGCAAGACCCGTGAGGGTCTGGTCGTCAGCGACAAGATGGACAAGACCGTCGTCGTCGCTGTCGAGGACCGTGTGAAGCACGCCCTGTACGGCAAGGTCATCCGCCGTACGAACAAGCTCAAGGCCCACGACGAGCAGAACTCCGCCGGCGTCGGCGACCGCGTCCTCATCATGGAGACGCGTCCGCTGTCCGCCTCGAAGCGCTGGCGCATCGTCGAGATCCTCGAGAAGGCCAAGTAATTCCTGAGGGGTTTCCCTCAGGTCAGTTCCGCCAGGCTCGGTGAGGGTGCTCCGTAAGTCACTTACGGAGCACCCCGCCGGGAACCGGCAGACGATCAGGAGATAGACGTGATCCAGCAGGAGTCGCGACTGCGCGTCGCCGACAACACGGGTGCGAAGGAAATTCTCACCATTCGTGTTCTCGGTGGCTCGGGTCGCCGCTACGCGGGTATCGGTGACGTCATCGTCGCCACCGTCAAGGACGCGATCCCCGGTGGCAACGTGAAGAAGGGTGACGTCGTCAAGGCCGTCATCGTTCGCACCGTCAAGGAGCGTCGTCGTCAGGATGGCTCGTACATCCGCTTCGACGAGAACGCCGCCGTCATTCTGAAGAACGACGGCGACCCCCGCGGCACCCGCATCTTCGGCCCCGTGGGCCGGGAGCTGCGCGAGAAGAAGTTCATGAAGATCATCTCGCTCGCGCCGGAGGTGCTGTAAGCATGAAGATCAAGAAGGGCGACCTGGTCCAGGTCATCACCGGTAAGGACAAGGGCAAGCAGGGCAAGGTCATCGTGGCCTACCCCGCTCAGGACCGCGTCCTCGTCGAGGGTGTCAACCGGGTCAAGAAGCACACCAAGGCCGGTCAGACGGCTCGCGGTTCGCAGACGGGTGGCATTGTGACCACCGAGGCTCCGATCCACGTCAGCAACGTTCAGCTGGTCGTGGAGAAGGACGGCAACAAGGTTGTCACCCGCGTCGGCTACCGCTTTGACGACGAGGGCAACAAGATCCGCGTTGCCAAGCGGACCGGTGAGGACATCTGATGACTGCCACCACTGCGCCGCGTCTCAAGACGCGCTACCGCGAGGAAATCGCCGGCAAGCTGCGTGAGGAGTTCTCGTACGAGAACGTCATGCAGGTTCCCGGTCTGGTCAAGATCGTGGTCAACATGGGTGTGGGCGACGCCGCCCGCGACTCCAAGCTGATCGACGGGGCCGTCCGCGACCTCACCACGATCACCGGTCAGAAGCCGGCCATCACCAAGGCCCGCAAGTCCATCGCGCAGTTCAAGCTGCGCGAGGGCCAGCCGATCGGCTGCCACGTCACCCTCCGCGGTGACCGGATGTGGGAGTTCCTGGACCGTACGCTGTCGCTCGCGCTGCCGCGTATCCGTGACTTCCGTGGCCTGTCGCCGAAGCAGTTCGACGGCCGTGGCAACTACACCTTCGGTCTCACGGAGCAGGTCATGTTCCACGAGATCGACCAGGACAAGATCGACCGGGTCCGGGGCATGGACATCACCGTGGTCACCACGGCGACCAACGACGACGAGGGTCGTGCCCTGCTTCGTCACCTCGGCTTCCCGTTCAAGGAGAACTGACCGTGGCGAAGAAGGCTCTGATCGCTAAGGCCGCCCGTAAGCCGAAGTTCGGCGTTCGCGGGTACACCCGCTGCCAGCGCTGCGGCCGGCCCCACTCCGTCTACCGCAAGTTCGGCCTGTGCCGCGTGTGCCTTCGTGAGATGGCTCACCGTGGCGAGCTGCCGGGCGTGACCAAGAGCTCCTGGTAACTCTCCTTCGCCCCCTGGGCGTTGGAAGTTCCCGGAGACTCTCGGTAAGCATCTGGTCGGCAGGAGCCCCGCCTTTCATGCCGTAGGCTTGAAGGGTTGGGCGCCTGCCGCCCAAGACCGACTTACTACGCCGTAGGTCCCCGCACCGCACCCGTCCCGCCAGTGAGTGGGGAGAGGGATGGCGCATACAGGAAACCCCGGCGAGAGAGGCCGAAGGCCAATTCATGACCATGACTGATCCCATCGCAGACATGCTCACGCGTCTGCGTAACGCGAACTCGGCGTACCACGACTCCGTCGTGATGCCGCACAGCAAGATCAAGTCGCACATCGCGGAGATCCTCCAGCAGGAGGGCTTCATCACCGGCTGGAAGGTCGAGGACGCCGAGGTCGGCAAGAACCTCGTCCTCGAGCTGAAGTTCGGCCCGAACCGCGAGCGCTCGATCGCCGGCATCAAGCGGATCTCGAAGCCGGGTCTGCGTGTATACGCAAAGTCCACCAACCTGCCGAAGGTCCTCGGCGGCCTGGGCGTGGCGATCATCTCCACGTCCCACGGTCTCCTGACCGGCCAGCAGGCAGGCAAGAAGGGCGTAGGTGGGGAAGTCCTCGCCTACGTCTGGTAGTCGGGAAAGGAAGGAAAGCTCATGTCGCGAATCGGCAAGCTCCCCATCCAGGTTCCCGCCGGTGTGGACGTCACCATCGATGGCCGTACGGTCGCGGTGAAGGGCCCCAAGGGTTCCCTCACGCACACCGTCGCCGCGCCGATCGAGGTCTCCAAGGGTGAGGACGGCGTTCTCAACGTCACCCGCCCGAACGACGAGCGTCAGAACAAGGCCCTCCACGGCCTGTCCCGCACGCTGGTGGCGAACATGATCACCGGCGTGACCGCGGGTTACTCCAAGGCGCTCGAGATCAGCGGTGTCGGTTACCGCGTCCAGGCAAAGGGCTCCAACCTGGAGTTCGCCCTGGGCTACAGCCACCCGGTCCTCATCGAGGCGCCGGAGGGCATCACCTTCAAGGTCGAGTCGCCCACGAAGCTCAGCGTCGAGGGCATCGACAAGCAGAAGGTCGGCGAGGTAGCCGCCAACATCCGCAAGCTGCGGAAGCCCGACCCGTACAAGGCCAAGGGCGTCAAGTACGCGGGCGAGGTCATCCGCCGCAAGGTCGGAAAGGCTGGTAAGTAGCCATGGCATACGGTGTGAAGATCGCCAAGGGCGACGCGTACAAGCGCGCTGCTCGCAAGCGGCGCCACATCCGCGTCCGCAAGCACCTGTCGGGTTCGCCGGAGCGTCCCCGTCTGGTCGTGACGCGTTCCAACCGCCACATCGTGGCCCAGGTCATCGACGACATCGCGGGCCACACGCTCGCGTCGGCGTCGACCCTGGACACCTCGATCCGTGGTGGCGAGGGTGACAAGAGCGCCCAGGCCAAGCAGGTCGGCGCCCTGGTCGCCGAGCGTGCCAAGGCCGCAGGCGTCGAGACCGTCGTGTTTGACCGCGGTGGTAACCAGTACGCCGGGCGGATTGCCGCTCTGGCTGACGCCGCCCGTGAAGCCGGGCTGAAGTTCTAAGCCCCGGTTCCTACGCACAGCGGACGTAACAGAGAGAGGTAATTCCCATGGCTGGACCCCAGCGCCGCGGAAGCGGTGCCGGTGGCGGCGAGCGGCGGGACCGGAAGGGCCGCGACGGTGGCGCAGCCGCCGAGAAGACCGCGTACGTCGAGCGCGTCGTCGCGATCAACCGCGTCGCCAAGGTTGTGAAGGGTGGTCGTCGCTTCAGCTTCACCGCGCTTGTCGTGGTGGGCGATGGTGACGGCACCGTCGGTGTCGGATACGGCAAGGCCAAGGAAGTTCCCGCGGCCATCGCCAAGGGTGTCGAAGAGGCCAAGAAGAACTTCTTCAAGGTCCCGCGCATCCAGGGCACCATCCCTCACCCGATCACGGGCGAGAAGGCTGCGGGCGTCGTCCTGCTCAAGCCGGCTTCCCCCGGTACCGGTGTCATCGCCGGTGGTCCGGTGCGCGCCGTGCTCGAGTGCGCCGGCGTTCACGACATCCTGTCGAAGTCGCTTGGCTCGTCCAACGCGATCAACATCGTTCACGCGACCGTGGAGGCCCTGAAGGGCCTGCAGCGTCCCGAGGAGATCGCGGCCCGCCGCGGTCTGCCCCTCGAGGACGTCGCCCCCGCGGCTCTGCTGCGTGCACGTGCGGGAGCGGGTGCGTAATGGCTCGCCTCAAGATCACTCAGACCAAGTCGTACATCGGCAGCAAGCAGAACCACCGCGACACCCTGCGTTCGCTCGGGCTCAAGCGCCTGAACGACTCGGTTGTCAAGGAGGACCGCCCCGAGTTCCGCGGAATGGTGCACACCGTCCGCCACCTCGTGACGGTTGAGGAGGTTGACTGACATGGCGGAGAACAGCCCGCTGAAGGCCCACAACCTCCGGCCTGCCCCGGGCGCCAAGACCGCCAAGACCCGTGTGGGTCGTGGTGAGGCGTCCAAGGGTAAGACCGCAGGCCGTGGTACCAAGGGTACGAAGGCCCGTTACCAGGTTCCGGAGCGCTTCGAGGGTGGCCAGATGCCCCTCCACATGCGTCTCCCGAAGCTCAAGGGCTTCAAGAACCCGTTCCGCACGGAGTACCAGGTCGTGAACCTGGACAAGCTCGCGACGCTCTACCCCGAGGGTGGAGAGGTCACGGTGGCCGACCTGGTCGCCAAGGGCGCTGTGCGCAACAACCACCTCGTCAAGGTCCTCGGACAGGGCGAGATCTCCGTGGCACTGCAGGTTTCGGTTGACGCCGTCTCCGGCTCCGCCAAGGAGAAGATCACCGCCGCCGGCGGTACGGTCACCGAGCTCGTCTGAGCCACGGGACAGAACTGAGCCCGGTCGGCCGCCTCCTCGGAGGTGGCCGGCCGGGTTTTTTCGTGTTCGGGGCGCTGTACGGGAACCGTAAAGGCTCGGGAAAGGTTGAAGAGGTGTCCACCGCGACGGCGGTGGGGGAGCGGAGGGGACGTACCCGTCCCAAATCGTGCGGCTTGACCGGTCTTTCACGGCGTGATCGGGCGGGCGGGCGGTGCACCGGCGTGCGGTGCGTGTTTCCTGCCCAGTCCCGCGCCGGGTAGGGTAGCGCCGTTCATCTTTTGTGGCCTCCTTACGATGTAGGGCTGCCTTGTATCCGAACCCATCCAGACCCATCCAGACCCGTCGCCTCTGACGCATAGCGCGGGGGTCGCAGGAGGCACCGTGTTCACCGCGTTCGCCCGAGCGTTCAAGACGCCCGACCTGCGCAAGAAGCTGCTCTTCACGCTCGGCATCATCGTGCTGTACCGGCTCGGGGCGCACGTCCCGGCCCCGGGTGTGGACTACTCGAAGGTGCAGCAGTGCATCGACCAGGCCGACTCGGGTGGTCTCCTCGGTCTGATGCAGATGTTCAGCGGTGGCGCTCTGCTGCAGATCACCATCTTCGCGCTCGGCATCATGCCGTACATCACGGCCAGCATCATTCTCCAGCTGCTGACCGTCGTGATCCCGCGCCTGGAAGCCCTGAAGAAGGAGGGGCAGTCCGGCACGGCGAAGATCACGCAGTACACGCGTTATCTGACGGTCGCGCTGGCCATCCTCCAGGGCACCGGCCTCGTCGCCACCGCGCGCAGCGGCGCGCTCTTCCAGAACTGCTCCGTGGGCAGCCAGATCGTCCCGGACAAGTCGATCTTCACCACGGTCATCATGGTCATCACGATGACCGCCGGTACGGCCGCCGTCATGTGGCTCGGTGAGCTGATCACCGACCGCGGCATCGGCAACGGCATGTCGATCCTCATGTTCATCTCGATCGCCGCCACGTTCCCGGGCGCCCTGTGGGCGATCAAGGAGAGCGGCAAGCTGGCCGACGGCTGGATCGAGTTCGGCACGGTCATCCTGATCGGCTTCGTGATGGTCGGCCTCGTCGTCTTCGTCGAGCAGGCCCAGCGCCGCATCCCGGTGCAGTACGCGAAGCGCATGATCGGGCGCCGTTCCTACGGCGGTACGTCCACGTACATCCCGCTCAAGGTGAACCAGGCGGGTGTGATTCCCGTCATCTTCGCTTCGTCGCTGCTCTACATTCCGGCGCTGATCGTGCAGTTCTCCGGCTCCACCGCGGGCTGGGCGACCTGGATCACGGACAACTTCGTGACCGGCACGCATCCGTACTACATCGCGACGTACTTCGTCCTCATCGTGTTCTTCGCCTTCTTCTACGTCGCCATTTCGTTCAACCCCGACGAAGTCGCCGACAACATGAAGAAGTATGGTGGCTTCATCCCGGGTATCCGGGCAGGCCGACCTACTGCCGAGTATCTGAGCTACGTGCTCAACAGGATCACTTGGCCGGGCTCGCTGTATCTGGGCCTGATCGCTCTGGTGCCGACGATGGCGTTGGCAGGCTTCGGCGGAGCTAACCAGAACTTCCCGTTCGGCGGGACGAGCATCCTCATCATCGTGGGTGTGGGTCTGGAAACCGTGAAGCAGATCGAGAGTCAGCTCCAGCAGCGCAATTACGAAGGGTTCCTCCGCTGATGCGAATCGTCCTCGTCGGGCCTCCGGGTGCCGGCAAGGGAACGCAGGCTGCGTACCTTGCCAAGAACCTGTCGATTCCGCACATCTCCACGGGCGACCTGTTCCGCGCCAACATGAGCCAGGGCACCGACCTTGGCGTGCAGGCCCGCGCCTACATCGACGCGGGGCAGCTGGTGCCGGACGAGGTCACCATCGGGATGGCCAAGGACCGCATGTCCCAGGCGGACGCCGTGAACGGCTTCCTGCTGGACGGCTTCCCGCGGAACGTGGGCCAGGCCGAAGCCCTTGACGTGATGCTCAAGGACGAGGGCGTGAAGCTGGACGCGGTCCTCGATCTGGAGGTCCCCGAGGAAGAGGTCGTGAAGCGGATCGCGGGTCGCCGCGTCTGCCGCAAGGACAGCTCGCACGTCTTCCACCTGTCGTACAGCCCGCCGAAGACCGAGGGCGTCTGCGACACCTGCGGCGGCGAGCTGTACCAGCGTCACGACGACAGCGAGGAGACGGTCCGTACGCGGCTGGAGGTCTACCACACGCAGACCGAGCCGATCATCGACTACTACCGGGCCCAGGGCCTGGTGGTGACCATCTCCGCGCTGGGCGAGGTCGCCGACGTGACCTCCCGCGCCATGGAGGCGCTGAAGTCCTCGACCGAGGGCTGAGCCTCACCCGCACCACCCGCTGTGCAAGCCGGCCGCGGCGCCTCTGGGCGCCGCGGCCGACTGCTTGCGCCCGTATCGTTGAACACGCCGAGCCGTACCCGTCACCGTCGATGCAGAGAGGCGCCGAGCAATGGTGCAGATCAAGACCCCCGAGCAGATCGCGAAGATGCGCGAGGCGGGGCTGGTGGTCGCCGCCATTCACGCCGCCACCCGTGAGGCGGCCGTGCCGGGGGCCACCACGCACGACCTGGACCAGGTCGCCCGCAAGGTGATCGCGGACCACGGCGCGAAGTCGAACTTCCTCGGGTACGGCGGGTTCCCCGCGACCATCTGCACCTCGGTCAACGAGGTGGTCGTCCACGGCATCCCGGACGAGAAGACGGTCCTCAAGGACGGCGACATCATCTCCATCGACGCCGGCGCGATCGTCGACGGCTGGCACGGCGACGCCGCGTACACGGCCTTCGTGGGCACCGGTCACGCGCCGGAGCTGATCGAGCTCTCCCGCGTCACCGAGGAGTCGATGTGGGCCGGGATCGCCGCGATGAAGGTGAACAACCGCCTCGTGGACATCTCCCGTGCGATCGAGACCTACATCCGGCGCCAGCCCCGCCCGGCGACCGGCAAGTACGGGATCATCGAGGACTTCGGCGGCCACGGCATCGGCACCGAGATGCACATGGACCCGCACCTGCTGAACTACGTCTCCCGCAAGCGCGGCAAGGGCATCAAGCTGGTTCCGGGCGTCTGCCTGGCGATCGAGCCGATGGTCTCGCTCGGGACGGCCCGCACGGAGACGCTGGCCGACGACTGGACGGTCATCACGACGGACGGCACCTGGTCCTCGCACTGGGAGCACTCCATCGCGCTGACCGAGCAGGGCCCGCTGGTCCTGACCGCCCCGGACTGCGGGAAGGCGAAGCTCGCGGAGTACGGGATCGAGGCGGCGCCGGACCCGCTCGGCTGACCGCCGGGCCGATACAACCCTTCCGGCAGGTCTAAGGATCACCGGTGGTGGGCAAACTTGACGGATTCGTCTTTTGGAGTCCGCTGACGTAGACTGACTCGTCGGCTCTGGTGCATCCGTGTGCCCGCATGTTGCACACGCGATACGCGAGAGCCGATCAAGGTAGCCGATTCGAAAGGCGAAGCGTGGCCAAGAAGCAAGGTGCCATCGAGATTGAGGGCACCGTGATCGAGTCCCTCCCGAACGCAATGTTCAAGGTGGAGCTCCAGAACGGTCACAAGGTCCTGGCGCACATCAGCGGCAAGATGCGGATGCACTACATCCGTATCCTCCCCGATGACCGTGTTGTGGTGGAGCTCTCTCCGTACGACCTCACGCGCGGCCGGATCGTCTACCGCTACAAGTAGATCTTGCCGGCACCCCGTTTCGGCGGGTGATGGCACCTGACCCGGAGAACCTGACATCCCATGAAGGTCAAGCCGAGCGTCAAGAAGATCTGCGACAAGTGCAAGGTGATCCGCCGCCACGGCCGGGTCATGGTCATCTGCGACAACCTGCGCCACAAGCAGCGCCAGGGCTGACGCACGACCGCCTGCATCTCGCAGTTCTTCGCGCGACGCACGTAATACGTACATACGCAGTGCCCGTCCAAGCCACGGCTGACGACACCTCCGGCGGGGGCCGGGGACCCGGGCGTACCACTGCTCCTCGGGAGCGGTCGGCGGTCGGGAGCGGTACTGCGGAAGACCCCCGATATGACAACTGGAGCCATTGAATGGCACGCGTTTCAGGTGTTGACATCCCGCGCGAAAAGCGCGTGGAGGTTGCCCTCACCTACGTCTTCGGCATCGGGCGCACCCGGTCCAAGGAGATCCTCGCCAGCACCGGCGTGAACCCGGACACCCGCGTCCGCGACCTTGCCGAGGAAGACCTCGTCAAGATCCGCGAGTACGTGGACGCCAACCTCCGCACCGAGGGTGACCTCCGCCGCGAGGTCCAGGGCGACATCCGCCGCAAGATCGAGATCGGCTGCTACCAGGGCATTCGTCACCGCCGCGGTCTGCCGGTCCACGGTCAGCGCACCAGCACGAACGCGCGTACCCGCAAGGGCCCGCGTCGCGCCATCGCCGGTAAGAAGAAGCCGGGCAAGAAGTAGTCCTCAGCGGACGCACTGCGGACCTCCGGCTCTCCGGAACCCGCAGCAACCAGCGGTCTTCGCTGTAGGACCGATCACCTCCCCTCTCCATCTGGAGTCAAGACATGCCCCCCAAGGGTCGTCAGGGCGCAGCCAAGAAGGTGCGTCGCAAGGAAAAGAAGAACGTCGCTCACGGCCACGCGCACATCAAGAGCACGTTCAACAACACCATCGTCTCGATCACGGACCCCTCGGGCAACGTGATCTCCTGGGCCTCCGCCGGCCACGTCGGCTTCAAGGGCTCGCGCAAGTCCACCCCCTTCGCCGCGCAGATGGCCGCCGAGTCGGCCGCCCGCCGCGCGCAGGAGCACGGCATGCGCAAGGTCGACGTCTTCGTCAAGGGTCCCGGCTCCGGCCGTGAGACCGCGATCCGCTCCCTCCAGGCCACCGGCCTCGAGGTCGGCTCGATCCAGGACGTCACCCCGACGCCGCACAACGGCTGCCGTCCGCCGAAGCGTCGCCGCGTCTGACCCGCTACGGCCGGTGACGGCCGTGCGTCAGGAGCGCCGGGTCCGGGCGGTACACCCTATACGGGGCGTACCGCCCGTACCCTTGTTACATCTGTCGGGCATCAAATAGTGGGTGCCCACGATCGAAGGATCACCGCATGCTTATCGCTCAGCGTCCGTCGCTGACCGAAGAGGTCGTCGACGAGTTCCGCTCCCGGTTCGTGATCGAGCCGCTGGAGCCGGGCTTCGGTTACACCCTCGGCAACTCCCTCCGCCGCACCCTCCTCTCCTCGATCCCCGGCGCCGCTGTCACCAGCATCCGGATCGACGGCGTTCTGCACGAGTTCACCACCGTGCCGGGCGTCAAGGAGGACGTCACCGACCTCATCCTCAACATCAAGCAGCTGGTCGTCTCCTCGGAGCACGACGAGCCGGTCGTGATGTACCTGCGCAAGCAGGGTCCGGGTCTGGTCACCGCCGCCGACATCGCGCCCCCGGCCGGTGTCGAGGTGCACAACCCCGACCTCGTTCTCGCCACGCTCAACGGCAAGGGCAAGCTGGAGATGGAGCTGACCGTCGAGCGCGGTCGCGGTTACGTCTCCGCCGTCCAGAACAAGCAGGTCGGCCAGGAGATCGGCCGCATCCCGGTCGACTCCATCTACTCGCCGGTGCTCAAGGTCACGTACAAGGTCGAGGCGACCCGTGTCGAGCAGCGCACCGACTTCGACAAGCTGATCGTCGATGTCGAGACCAAGCAGGCCATGCGTCCCCGCGACGCCATGGCGTCGGCCGGCAAGACCCTGGTCGAGCTGTTCGGTCTGGCGCGCGAGCTCAACATCGACGCCGAGGGCATCGACATGGGCCCGTCCCCGACGGACGCCGCTCTCGCCGCCGATCTGGCTCTGCCGATCGAGGAGCTGGAGCTCACCGTCCGTTCGTACAACTGCCTCAAGCGCGAGGGCATCCACTCCGTGGGTGAGCTCGTGGCCCGTTCCGAGGCGGACCTGCTCGACATCCGCAACTTCGGCGCGAAGTCGATCGACGAGGTCAAGGCGAAGCTGGCCGGTATGGGCCTCGCGCTCAAGGACTCGCCTCCCGGCTTCGACCCGACCGCCGCCGCCGACGCCTTCGGCGCGGACGACGACGCGGACGCCGGTTTCGTGGAGACCGAGCAGTACTGAGCACCACCCGTACGACTTCCGTGAGGCGTCCGCCGCACGGGAACTGACACCGGTACCTGATACGGCCGGTGCAGCACACAAGGAGAATCACCATGCCGCGTCCCGCCAAGGGTGCCCGTCTGGGCGGCAGCGCCGCGCACGAGAAGCTGCTCCTCGCCAACCTGGCGAAGTCGCTCTTCGAGCACGGTCGCATCACGACGACGGAGGCCAAGGCCCGCCGCCTGCGCCCCGTCGCCGAGCGCCTCGTCACCAAGGCGAAGAAGGGCGACATCCACAACCGTCGCCTGGTGCTCCAGACGATCACGGACAAGAGCATCGTCCACACGCTCTTCACCGAGATCGCTCCCCGGTACGAGAACCGCCCCGGTGGTTACACCCGTATCACCAAGATCGGCAACCGTCGCGGCGACAACGCCCCGATGGCCGTGATCGAGCTCGTCGAGGCGCTGACCGTGGCCCAGCAGGCCACCGGTGAGGCCGAGGCCGCCACGAAGCGCGCGGTCAAGGAAGACGCCCTCAAGAAGGACGAGGCCCCCGCGGCCGAGTCCGCCGAGGACGCCAAGCCGGCCGACGACGCGGAGTCCAAGGACGCCTGAGCGTTCTGAGACGGACCACGGGACGGGCCCGCATCACCCTTCGGGGCGGTGCGGGCCCGTTTCGCTTGATCAGGGTGAGGAGAGGGAGACGCGGTGAGTGACGAGGCTGAGCCCGGTTTCGTACGGGTACGGCTGGACCTGTCGTACGACGGCAAGGACTTCTCCGGCTGGGCGAAGCAGACCAGTCGGCGGACGGTGCAGGGGGAGATCGAGGACGCGCTGCGGACCGTGACCCGCTCGGCCGTGACGTACGACCTGACGGTGGCGGGCCGCACGGACGCCGGGGTGCACGCGCGTGGTCAGGTCGCCCATGTGGACCTGCCGGAGGCGGTCTGGGCCGAGCACGAGGAGAAGCTCCTGCGGCGGCTCGCGGGGCGGCTGCCGCAGGACGTACGGATCTGGCGGGCGGCCCCCGCTCCGGCCGGGTTCAACGCCCGCTTCTCCGCGCTGTGGCGGCGCTACGCCTACCGTGTCGGCGACCGGCCGGGCGGTGTCGATCCGCTGACGCGCGGCCATGTCCTGTGGCACGACCGGCCGTTGGACGTGGACGCGATGAACGAGGCGGCGGCGCCGATGGTGGGGGAGCACGACTTCGCCGCGTACTGCAAGAAGCGCGAGGGCGCGACGACCATCCGGACGCTCCAGAAGCTGAGCTGGGTCCGGGACCCGGACTCCGGGGTCCTCACCGCGACCGTGCAGGCGGACGCGTTCTGCCACAACATGGTGCGGGCCCTGATCGGGGCGGCGCTGTTCGTCGGCGACGGGCGGCGGCCGGCCTCCTGGCCCGCCGAGGTGCTGGCGGCGAAGGTGCGCGACCCCGGCGTGCACGTGGTGCGCCCGCACGGGCTGACGCTGGAGGAAGTGGCGTACCCGGCGGACGCGTTGCTGGCGGCTCGGGCCGTGGAGGCCCGGAACGTACGGACGTTGCCGGGGGCGGGCTGCTGCTGAGCGGGGCTGCGCCGGCCGGTGGGCCTGGACTCCCGTGCGGATGTGCGGGAGTTCGGCCGGAGGCTCGGCGCTGTCGGGTCAGCTGTTGGGGTCGGCGGCGGCCCGGGACGCCTGGAGCTGGCCCCGGCGGTGGATCTGGCGGAACGTGAAGTCCGTCAGGTCCTTGTTGACGGCGTAGACGTTCTTGTCGGCGGTGGTGACGCGCTTGCCGTTCTCGAAGCCGCCGATGGTGAAGTAGGCGTAGCGGCCGTAGGAGTTGGAGGTCCGCAGGCAGACCGTGCCGCCGCGGCAGAAGGTGCCGACGCCCCCGCCGCTGAGGGAGGCGAGTCCGCCCGACGCCTGGTCGACGGCCTTCTTCGCGCGGGCCTCCGTGGCGAAGACGGCGACGCCGATCGTCATGGCCACCCCGTCCCTGCGGTAGGTGGCGCGGAGGAGCTGGGTGCAGCCGTTGTTCGTGAGGACCGCTCCCAGCGCACCCTGGGTGCCCGTGGCGCACTTCGCGGAGCTGCTCGTCGCGCCCTTGAGGTGGACGCGGTCGCCCATGGTGAGCTTCCTGCCGGGGAAGAACCCCTCGACGGTGACGGGCGCCTTGTCCTTCTCGGCGCTGGATATGTACTCCTTGGGGTCCGGCGGGGGCGGCGGCGCGACCGAGGAGAAGGACGGCGCGGGCGCGGAGCTTTCCGCGGGGAGCTCGGCGGGGGCGGGCAGCCGGCTCGCGTTCTTGTCGGCCTTGCCCGTGCCGCCGCCGTTCGACGTGACCACGGCGGTGGTCACGATCGCGCCGATCGCCACGGTGGCCAGCACGCCGCCGCCGATCATCAGAAGTTTCTTCCGCCGGGCCCGCGCCGCGGACCGCTCCGCCAGCGCCGCCCAGTCCGGAGTCCCGCCGCCCCCGGGCCCCCAGGAGGCCCCCCCTTGCCCAAAGCTCATGCGCGCAGTTTAGAGGGAGACGTAAACCGGTTGGGTCATCCGTTCGCGGACCGTGACAATGCTCTGTATGGGATATCTCGAAGCGGGGCATCTGGAGTACTACCTTCCGGACGGGCGGGTGCTGCTCGGCGACGCCTCGTTCCGGGTGGCCGACGGCGCGGTCGTCGCCCTCGTCGGCGCGAACGGGGCGGGCAAGACGACCCTGCTGCGGCTGCTCGCCGGCGAGCTCCAGCCGCACGGCGGCACGGTGTCGGTGAGCGGCGGGCTCGGGGTGATGCCGCAGTTCGTGGGTTCGGTGCGGGACGAGCGGACCGTGCGGGACCTGCTGGTGTCGGTGGCGCAGCCGCGCATCCGGGAGGCGGCGAAGGCGGTCGACGCGGCGGAGGAGAAGATCCTCACCGTCGACGACGAGGCCGCGCAGATGGCGTACGCGCAGGCGCTGAGCGACTGGGCGGAGGCGCGCGGGTACGAGGCCGAGACCGTGTGGGACATGTGCACCATGGCCGCGCTCGGCGTCCCGTACGAGAAGGCGCAGTGGCGCGAGGTCCGCACCCTCAGCGGCGGTGAGCAGAAGCGGCTGGTGCTGGAGGCGCTGCTGCGCGGGCCCGACGAGGTCCTGCTGCTGGACGAGCCGGACAACTATCTGGACGTGCCGGGGAAGCGGTGGCTGGAGGAGAAGCTGAAGGAGACCCGCAAGACGGTCCTCTTCGTCTCCCACGACCGGGAGCTGCTGTCGCGCGCCGCCGAGAAGATCGTCAGCGTCGAGCCGAGCGCGGCGGGCAGCGACGTGTGGGTGCACGGCGGGAGCTTCGCCACGTACCACGAGGCGCGCAAGGAGCGGTTCGCACGGTTCGAGGAGCTGCTGCGGCGCTGGCAGGAGGAGCACGCCCGGCTGAAGGCGCTCGTCCTGCGGATGCGGCAGCAGGCGGCGAACAGCCCCGACATGGCCAACCGCTACCACGCGATGCAGACCCGCTTCAAGAAGTTCGAGGAGGCCGGACCGCCCCCGGAGCCGCCGCGCGAGCAGGACATCAGGATGCGGCTGCGCGGCGGGCGGACCGGGGTCCGGGCGGTGACCTGCAAGGGCCTGGAGCTGACCGGGCTGATGAAACCGTTCGACCTGGAGATCTTCTACGGGGAGCGGGTCGCGGTCCTCGGCTCCAACGGGTCCGGCAAGTCGCACTTCCTGCGGCTGCTGGCGGGGGAGCCGGTGGCGCACACGGGGGAGTGGAAGCTCGGGGCGCGGGTCGTGCCGGGGCACTTCGCGCAGACCCACGCGCACCCGGAGCTGCTGGGCAGGACGCTGGTGGACATCCTCTGGACCGAGCACGCCAAGGACCGGGGCGCGGCGATGTCGGTGCTGCGGCGGTACGAGCTGGAGCGGCAGGGGGACCAGGCGTTCGAGCGGCTCTCCGGTGGGCAGCAGGCGCGGTTCCAGATCCTGCTGCTGGAGCTGGCCGGGACGACGGCGCTGCTGCTGGACGAGCCGACGGACAACCTGGACCTGGAGTCGGCGGAGGCGTTGCAGGACGGTCTTGAGGTGTACGACGGCACGGTGATGGCGGTCACGCACGACCGGTGGTTCGCAAAGTCCTTCGACCGGTATCTGGTCTTCGGCTCGGACGGCGTGGTCCGGGAGACGGCGGAGCCGGTGTGGGACGAGCGGCGGGTGGACCGCGTGCGGTGACCTCGGGCGGTCGGCGTTCGGGGCGGAAAGCTCGCCCCGACGGCCGACCGGGCCGGGGTGGTGCGGCCGGGGGCGTTTTGACCCCCGTGGGGGCCGACCGGTAGTCTTCTGGTTTGTTATGCGTATCGGCTGCGCTGTCATGGCGCGATGGGCCCATACGTAGGTTCTCTGGAGCAGTTACCAGTGGCTCGCATACGGGCATCGTTTCCCGGCATTGTGAGCCCCAGCTGCATGATCGCTTCAGGGGTGCCATGTTTCTGGACCTCATCCACTGAAGAAGCGAAGGCTACGAAGTGCGTACGTACAGCCCCAAGCCCGGCGATGTCACTCGCCAGTGGCACATCATCGACGCTCAGGACATCGTCCTGGGTCGTCTGGCCACCACGGCGGCGAACCTCCTCCGCGGCAAGCACAAGGCGATCTACGCCCCCCACATGGACATGGGCGACTTCGTCATCATCATCAACGCCGACAAGGTGCACCTGTCCGGCAACAAGAAGACCCAGAAGATGGCGTACCGCCACTCGGGCTTCCCGGGCGGTCTCCGTTCGGTGCGCTACGACGAGCTGCTCGCGAAGAACCCCGAGAAGGCCGTCGAGAAGGCCATCAAGGGCATGATCCCCAAGAACACCCTGGGCCGCCAGATGCTCTCGAAGCTCAAGGTCTACGCGGGCGACCAGCACCCGCACGCTGCGCAGCAGCCGGTCCCGTTCGAGATCACCCAGGTCGCGCAGTAGTTCCGGCCACCCCCTAAGACGTACAGAAAGATCTGAGGAGAATCGTGGCCGAGACCACTGTTGAGACGACCACCGACGACACGGTGGGCACCGATGGCGAGGAGACCTTCGCCGAGGTGACCACGTTCGAGTCCGAGGTTCCGGTCGAGGGCGAGTACACCAGCGAGTCCCTCGCGGGCCGCTTCGGTGACCCGCAGCCCGCCGCCGGCCTGGGCCGTCGCAAGAACGCCATCGCCCGTGTCCGGATCGTTCCGGGCACCGGCAAGTGGAAGATCAACGGTCGCACCCTTGAGGACTACTTCCCCAACAAGGTGCACCAGCAGGAAGTCAACGAGCCCTTCAAGGTGCTCGAGCTCGACGGCCGCTACGACGTCATCGCCCGCATCTCGGGTGGCGGCGTCTCCGGTCAGGCCGGTGCCCTGCGCCTCGGTGTGGCCCGCGCGCTGAACGAGGCGGACGTGGACAACAACCGCGCCACGCTGAAGAAGGCCGGCTTCCTCTCCCGCGACGACCGTGCGGTCGAGCGCAAGAAGGCCGGTCTCAAGAAGGCCCGTAAGGCCCCGCAGTACAGCAAGCGCTAAATATCGCCTGCTCGACTGCCACGTTCGCCCCGGCGGCACACACCGTGCTGCCGGGGCGTTCGTTTATCGACGCTCGCGGGCGTATAACGGCATAAGGCGTTCATCGGACCGGATGGATACGGGCGGGTCCGAGTGGCGGGTCCGGACCCGCCCGGACCCGTCCGGACGGGTCGTGGTCCGGTGGTCGCCGCCGTCGTGCATCTCGGGGACGGTCATTCCCTGGCTCCCGATGTGCCTTTTTGCGGGTTTTCATCGGATTTCGTTGTTTGGTTGCTCAGCGTGCGTGCTGTGCAGTAGTGGTTTGTGGTTTCGGAGCACTTCGGAGGACACCAGTGGGACGACTCTTCGGTACGGACGGGGTACGCGGTGTCGCCAACGCCGATCTGACGGCCGAGCTCGCGCTCGGCCTCTCGGTCGCGGCGGCGCATGTACTCGCCGAGGCGGGCACCTTCGCAGGCCATCGCCCGACGGCCGTGGTCGGACGTGATCCACGGGCATCCGGAGAGTTCCTGGAGGCCGCCGTCGTGGCGGGCCTGGCCAGCGCGGGTGTGGACGTGCTGCGGGTGGGCGTACTGCCGACGCCCGCCGTCGCGTACCTCACCGGAGCGCTCGGCGCGGACATCGGCGTGATGCTCTCGGCCAGCCACAACGCGATGCCGGACAACGGCGTCAAGTTCTTCGCGCGCGGCGGCCACAAGCTCGCCGACGAGCTGGAGGACCGGATCGAGACGGTCTACGAGCAGCACCGCACCGGTGAGCCGTGGGACCGCCCGACCGGCGCCGGCGTCGGCCGGGTCACCGACTACACGGAGGGCTTCGACCGGTACGTCGCCCACCTCATCGGCGTCCTGCCCAACCGGCTCGACGGCCTCAAGGTCGTCCTGGACGAGGCACACGGCGCCGCCGCACGGGTCTCGCCCGAGGCGTTCGCGCGGGCCGGTGCCGAGGTCGTCACGATCGGTGCGGACCCGGACGGTCTGAACATCAACGACGGCTGCGGCTCCACCCATCTGGACCTGCTGCGCGCCGCCGTCGTCGAGCACGGGGCGGACCTCGGCATCGCCCACGACGGGGACGCCGACCGCTGCCTCGCCGTGGACGCGGCGGGCGAGGAGGTCGACGGCGACCAGATCCTCGCCGTCCTGGCCCTCGCCATGCGGGACGCCGGCCAGCTGCGCAAGCAGACCGTCGTCGGCACCGTGATGTCGAACCTCGGCTTCAAGCTGGCCATGGAGCGCGAGGGCATCCAGCTGGTCCAGACGGCGGTCGGCGACCGGTACGTCCTGGAGTCGATGAAGGCCGAGGGCTACGCGCTCGGCGGCGAGCAGTCCGGACACGTCATCGTCCTGGACCACGCCACGACCGGCGACGGCACGCTGACCGGGCTGATGCTGGCGGCCCGCGTCGCCGCCACCGGCCGGAGCCTCGCCGAGCTGGCCGGGGTCATGCAGCGCCTGCCGCAGGTGCTCATCAACGTCCCCGACGTCGACAAGACGCGGGTGAACACCTCCGCCGAGCTGGCCGCGGCCGTCGTCGACGCGGAGCGGGAGCTCGGTGAGACCGGGCGCGTCCTGCTGCGCCAGTCGGGTACGGAGCCGCTGGTGCGGGTCATGGTGGAGGCCGCCGACATCGAGCAGGCGCGGGCCGTCGCGGGCCGGCTGGCCGATGTGGTGAAGTCCGCGCTGGGCTGAGCCCGCCCCGGACTCACCGGCGACCGACCGCGCGGCTCAGCCGCCCACCGAAGCCCCTGGCGTGCTCGCCGGGGGCTTCTGCGCGCGCCGGACCCTCCCCAGGCCCTTCTGGAGCAGGAGCGTCAGCGTGCCCGCGAGGACGATCCCACCGAGGTTGGCGAGGAGCTGCTGACCGGAGCCCACGGTCTGCTGGTAGTCGGAGTAGCTGAACGCGACGGCCGCGTTGGCGGCGGCCGGGACCGTCGTCACCGAGATCGCCACCCCGATCAGCGCCCCGGACTTGGCCGAGGTGAGCGAGAGCGTCCCGGCGATGCCCGCCAGGAACGCCACCACGAACGACATCCAGTCCGGGTGCCAGATGAAGCCGGTGTTCGGCCGTTCCTCGTCGATCATGGAACGCTCGAACAGGCCGAAGGCGTCCATCAGCCAGGCGAAACCGGCCGTCACGAGCATCGCCGCGGCGAATCCGCCGACCAGCGCCCACAGCGAGCGCGCCACCAGCCGGGGCGCACGCTGCACGAGGGCCGTGGAGATCCCGGCCAGCGGCCCGAACTCGGGGCCCACGGCCATCGCGCCCACGATCAGGACCGCGTTGTCGAGCATCACACCGCAGGCGGCGAGCATGGTGGCGAGGGCGAGGAAGGAGACATAGGTGACGGAGAACGTCGACTCCTCGTGCGTCGCCTCCGTCAGCTCCTCCCACAGCACCGCGTCGGCCCCGTCGCCGGGCGCCTCGTGCTCGGCCCTGTCGGCGTGGTCGGAGAGCGTCAGCTCCATGTTCTCCATGGTGATCGACCCGGACCGGTCGATACCGAGCCGACGCAGCGCACCGATCAGCTCGTCGCCCGCCTCCCGCGCCACGTCGCACATCACCACGTCACCGGAGGGCGAGCGGGCGGCACCGGGCAGAACCACCAGATGGGCGGTGCCGACGGTGGAGGACAGCAGATCGACGACCTCGTCGGTGGTGTCGGCCGGCACGATCAGACGCAGATGCAGCACGTGGGCTGCCCTCCCGGGGAGCGGATCGGTCAGAGCTTGCGCAGGGACAGCTTCCGGACCTTGTGGTCCGCCCCCTTGCGGAGCACCAGAGTGGCACGGCCGCGCGTCGGTGCCACGTTCTCCAGCAGATTCGGCTTGTTGATGGTCCGCCACATGGTGCGCGCGTAGTCCAGCGCCTCCTCCTCGGAGACCTGGGTGTACTTGCGGAAGTACGAGGACGGGTCCTGGAACGCCGTGGCGCGCAGCTTGCGGAAGCGGTTCAGGTACCAGGTCTCGATGTCCTCGGCGCGCGCGTCCACGTACACGCTGAAGTCGAAGTAGTCGGCCAGCCCGACGCGGGTGCGCCCGTCGCTGCCGGGCAGGGCGGGCTGGAGGACGTTGAGGCCCTCGACGATGAGGATGTCGGGGCGGCGCACGGTGAGCCGCTCGCCGGGGACGATGTCGTAGATCAGGTGCGAGTAGACGGGGGCGGTCACCTCGTCCTTGCCCGCCTTGATGTCCGCGACGAAACGGGTCAGGGCGCGCCGGTCGTAGGACTCCGGGAACCCTTTGCGGGAGGTCAGCCCGCGCGCCTGGAGCTCCTTCATCGGCAGCAGGAACCCGTCCGTGGTCACCAGCTCCACGCTCGGGTGCTCCGGCCAGCGGGCCAGCAGCGCCTGGAGGATACGGGCGGAGGTGGACTTGCCCACGGCGACACTGCCCGCGACCCCTATGACGAACGGGGTGCCGCGCTGTGCCCCGTGCCCGTTGCCGGCGTCCCCGAGGAAGGTGTTCAACGCGCCGCGCAGCCCGGAGGTCGCCTGGACGTAGAGGTTGAGCAGCCGGGAGAGCGGCAGGTAGACGTCCCGCACCTCGTCGAGGTCGATGACGTCCCCGAGCCCCCGCAGCCGCTCCACCTCGTCGGCGGTCAGCGGCAGCGGGGTCTTGTTCCGCAGCGCGCTCCACTCGTCGCGCGAGAGGTCGACGTACGGGGTCGGCGCGTGCTCGGTGCGACGGTGGGAGCTCCGTGCGGGCGATGTGATCACCCTTCATTGTTACGGGAGTTTTAACGCGGCGGGGGGTGGGGTCGGTCACGTGGGTGGCGGGGCCGAGCCTCGGAACCACGGGTTCGCGCGACGGTGGCCCGGACGGGTGGGGCCGGGGGCGGCCGTGGGGCCGGTGTCCGCTCCCCCTGTGCCGGACACCGGGCCCCTGTGCCGGACACCGGGCCCACGCCCGAGCTGGTGCGCCGTACGGTCAGGGCTTCCGGCCCTTGGCGTCGACGACCGCCGCCTCGGTCCGCGCGATGTTCAGCAGGAGGTCGCCGCGCTTGCGGACCGTGGGTGCGAGGCCCTCCGGGCCGGGGACCTCGTGGGTCCTGGTGACGACGTCGCGTTTGCCCGCGTAGCTGTAGTCCACCGGGTCGATGAGCAGCTCGCGCCGGCTGTTGACGTCGTACGCGCGGGTCACCGCGATGACCTGGCGGCCGGCGGCGTCCCGGATCAGGTGGTCGGTCACCTCGACGCCCTCGACCGTCGCCATCGCCCGGTAGATCCGGGCCAGAGCGTCCGGCGGGAGCGGGTAGGACTCGATCAGGACGGAGAGGGCCCGGAAGTTGTGCTGGGCCTCGTCCTCGCGTTCCTCGTTCTCGCCGTCACCGGAGGGGAAGGCCTTCCGCACCTTCGTGAGGAGCGCCTCGGGGTCCTCCGGCAGATCGGCGGCGAACCGGTACGACTCGCGTGCGGTGCGGTGGTCGGTGTCGGACGGGTCGTTCTCGGCGGCCTCGTCGTCGTACGGGACCCAGGAGTCGGGGCTGTAGCCCTCCCCGCCCATCAGCTCCTTGATCTCGGCGGGCATCCGCGCCCAGTGCTTCTCCTGCTCGGGGTTCTTCTCCCGCAGGTAGATCCACTGGTCCGGCCGGGGCTCCGGCGGGGCCTCCTGCTGCTCCAGGAAGTCGGCGGCCCGCCCCAGGGTGGCGGCCGGGCCGGACAGGTCGAGGTCGCCCGCCACGGTCGCCGGGGCCGAGGGCCGGGGGGAGGAGGTGTCGAGGACCTGGGGGAGCAACAGCGCCGCCGTGGTGATCGCCGCGACCGCGCCGAGCGAGGCGATCCGCCAGTCGGACCGCAGCCTGCGGGTACGGCGGCTCCTGCCGGCGATGGCGTCGGTCAGGAGTGCGCGGCCGGGGGCGAGGGCGGCGCGGTCGGGTACGGGGACGTCGGCGCGCAACTCCCGCAGCTGGGTCAGTTCGTCCATGACGGGTTCAGCTCCTGTTCGGCCGAGGTGAACGCGGGGTCGGTGCTCAGGGACGCGCGGACCTTGCGGCGGGCCCGGTTCAGCCGGGACCTGACAGTGCCCAGCGGTATCCGCAGCGCGTCCGCCACCTCCTGGTAGCCGAGGTCCGCCCAGGCGACGAGCAGCAGGACGTGCCGGTCGCCGGGGGACAGCGCGGCCAGCGCCCCGGCCAGGGGGGCCTGGACGGCCAGCCGGTCGTCCGAGCGGTCGCTCCAGGACGCGGCGACCGGGTCGTGACCGGTCCTGGCCAGCGCCTTCAGCGCGCGGACCTCGGTACGGCGGTGCTTGCCGATCAGGTTGGCGGCGATGCCGTACAGCCACGGCCGGGCCATCCGGTGGGCCGTGTCGTAGCGGTCGCGGGTGCGGAAGGCGATGAGGAACGTCTCCGCCGTGATGTCGTCCGCCGCGCCCTCCCCGAGGCGGCGGGCGGCGTAGCGGTGGATGTCCGGGGCGTGCCGGTCGTACAGCCCGGCGAAGAGTTCGGGTTCGTCGAGGGACTGGGCGATGACGTCGGCGTCGTTCCTGCCGTCGCCCGCGTCGTGTGCCGCCTCGGGGAGGGCCGGAGGTGGTCCGGGCACTGCGCCTCCAGGGTGCGTCGGTCGGTGTGGCTGTCACCCCTGTTGTCCGCAGCGGCGGGAAAGGTTCACGGGCGGACTCCGCCGTGGAGTCTGCCCGCCCGTTCGCCCCCGGAAGGTCAGGCGCGGCCCGGTCGCAGGGAGCGCAGCGTGCCCAGCGCCCGGTCCTCCCGCCCGCCGAGCCGAGCGGGGGGCGAGGGCGAAGACGGACACGGGCCGGGCCCACGGTGGGCCCGGCCCGGCTCTCCGGCGTTCTGCTCGCTCTCAGGCGTCCTGCGGGTACCAGCGCAGTTCGACGGTGTTGCCGTCCGGGTCGAGTACGTAGACCGACGTCGCCGATCCCTGGGCTCCGAAGCGGGGGACGGGCCCCTCCTTCACCGTGAACACTCCGGAGTCGATGACCTCCTGCCAGTCGAGCGGTTCGACGACGAGGCAGATGTGGTCCACGTTCGACTCGCCGCGCGGCCGGTCGAGCAGGTCGATGATCGTCGTCGGGCTGACCCGGACCGAGGGGAACGGGACCTTCCCCGCCCGCCACTCCTCCACCCGGACCGGCTCCAGGCCCAGCGGCCCGCAGTAGAACTCAAGGGCCCGCTCGACGTCCCCGACGTTGAGGACGAGGTGGTCGAAGTCCTTGACCTGGACCTTCGGCGGTATGGGCACGGTCAGACCTCCGACGCGTACGTGACGAAGTCGCTCCAGGCGGCGGGGGTGAAGCCGAGGTGGGGTCCGCCGGTGGGGAGCTGCTTGGAGTCGCGTACGTGGACGGTGGTGGGGGCGGTGGCGACCTCGACGCAGTCGGGGCCGTCGTTGGTGCTGTAGCTGCTCTTGAACCAGGTCAGCTCAGGGGCGCTCATGTCTCTCCCGGATGGCTTCAGTTCTGCGCGGCGTACGTGATGAAGTCGGCCCAGGCGGCGGGGGTGAAGCCGAGGTGGGGTCCGCCGGTGGGGAGTTGCTTGGAGTCGCGTACGTGGATGGTGGTGGGGGCGGTGGCGACCTCGACGCACGCCGGGCCGTCGTTGGTGCTGTAGCTGCTCTTGAACCAGGTCAGCTCAGGGGCGCTCATGTCTCTCCCGGATGGCTTCAGTTCTGCGCGGCGTACGTGATGAAGTCGGCCCAGGCGGTGGGAGTGAAGCCGAGGTGGGGTCCGCCGGTGGGGAGTTGCTTGGAGTCGCGTACGTGGATGGTGGTGGGGGCGGTGGCGACCTCGACGCACTGCGGGCCGTCGTTGGTGCTGTAGCTGCTCTTGAACCAGGTCAGCTCGGGGGTGCTCATGTCTCTCCCAGCAGTTTCTCGATGAATTCCCGCGACAGCCGGGGCGTGAGGCCCTGCGACCGGATGAGGTTGTAGCGCATCTCCAGGATCTGCACCTGCCTCGGATCGGTGATCAGCCCGCTGATCAGCTGAACCTCGTTGTGCCCGACGGCCTTTCCGTCCTTGAGCTTAATCACCTCGTGCGAACCGCCCAGACCTGCATGCTCCTCCGCCTCCATCGGCATGACCTGGATCTCGACATGCCGCAACTGGCTCAAGTCAAGCAAGTGTTCGAGCTGGCGGCGCAGGACCATTCTGCCTCCGATGCGCCTCCGGAGCGTCGCCTCTTCCTGGACGAAGGTCAGCAGCGGGGCGGGGCGGCAGTCGAAGACCACCTGCCGGGCCATCCGTGCGGCCACCAGGCGTTCGATGTCGTCCTCGGCGTACGCCGGCCGACGCTGTGCGTACAGGGCGCGTGCGTACTCCTCGGTCTGGAGCAGCCCGTGGATCACCTCACCCGCGTACGCGCCGATCTCGACCGCCTCCGCCTCCAGTTTCGCCAGGTCGCGGACCTTCCTCGGATACCGCGCCTCCTCCACGTCCTTCTTCATCGCGGAGATCTTGCCGTTCGCGCCCACGGCGGCGTCCGTCCTGTCCAGGAACTCCGGCTTCGGGATGCGCCTCCCGCCCTCGACCTTGAAGACCAGGTTCTCGCTGTACCCGATGGCCGTGCCCAGTTCTGCGGCGCGTAGCCCGGCCGACTCGCGCCACAGCTTGATCTGCCGCCCCACAGCCGCGATGACCGCGCCGGAGTCATCCTCCAGGCCGAACTCCCGGTCCTCTTCGGTTCCGTCGATCATCTGCCGCTCCCGCCTCCATCCCGTGCGCCCGCGCGGCGGGCCCCGTACGTACGGGGACAGGCCTGTACACACCAGGGACAGTGACGGTCCGTACCCGCGCCGATGCTTCTCAGAGTAGGTATGTCCGGACACTCTGAGTGACATGAACCAAGAAATCACCCAACCGAGGGCGCGGGCCGGACAGTTCGCCGTCCAGTTCTCCGCCACCCGCCGGGGCGCCCGGCTCGCCCGGCTGCTCGCCGCCGAGCAGCTCCGCTCCTGGGGTCTGCCGCTGGAGAACGCGAGCCTCGTCGTCGGCGAGCTGGCGGCCAACGCGGCGCTGCACGGGTGCGTCCCGGACCGCGACTTCCGGATTCTGCTGGGCGTGTACGGCGACGTGTTGCGGATCGAGGCCGTTGACACCCTGGGGGACTGTCTTCCGGAGAAGCGGGACCCCGACGCCGAGTCCGAGGGCGGGCGCGGCCTGTTGCTCGTCGAGGCGTTGTCGGTGCGATGGGGTACGGAGCACGGGCCGTTCCCGCGCAAGACGGTCTGGGCCGAGGTGGCGCTCACCGGATCGTGACAGTCACGATCCGGTGGTGCGGGAGAGGTCGCCGGTGACCCACGACGTAAAAGCTTTTGAGTACTTGTCTGTGATCACTGGAGAAATCACCCCACCCCACCCTCTGTGGGGACCCCTGCGGGTCCCGCGTCAGCGGGCGCGAGGCGTCATCACTCGCGCGGGTGAAGTGTGCTGATCGGGCTGGCTTTTGGCCCTGTTGGCGGGCATATGCTCACGCTGACCACCACCCCAGACATGAGACGGCCCCCGGCCGGGACTGGCATCCCGGCCGAAGGCCTGACCACCAAGGAAGTAGGAGCTTCCCGATGGATACCCAGCAGGTTAGCGTGCCCCCGCGCGCCCCGTCCTCCGGTGTCGTCCACGTCAACATCCGGCTCACCGACGGTTACACGATCATCTCCAACCGGCTCGCCCAGCACCGGGCCCTGTCCCTGCTGGCCATCGGCCTCGGCACCTACATCCAGTCGGTTCCCGCCGGGTGGCGCGTCGGGGTCAAGGCGCTCGCCGCGATCTTCCCGGAGAGCGAGGCGCGTATCGCCGCCGCGCTGCGGGAGTTGGAACGGCACGGGTTCCTGCGGCGCATCCGGGAGCGGGCGCGGGGCGGGCGGATGGCCACGCGCACGGAGTCGTACAACCATCCGGCGGCGGCCCGGCGGGCGACGACGGCCGGGCCCGTACGGCGGGTCGAAGGCGCGGGGGCGACGGTGACTGCGTCTGCGACGACTGCGACCGGGACGACTGTGACTCCGAGGGCGACTGCGCCCGCGACTGCGCCGACTGCGACCCCGATGGCGACTGTGACCGTGTCTGCGCCGACCGCGTGTGCGCCGACTGCGGCCGCGTCCGCGCCGACCGCGTGTGCGCCGACTGCGGCCGTGTCTGCGACGGTGACTGCCCCCGGCGCGGTGGTCGAGCCGGAGGCCGCGCCCGTACGGGAGGCCGCCCCCGTACCGGAGCCCGCTCGGCGGCTCGTGCCGTTGCCCACCGCGCCCAAGCCGCCGCCCCCGCCGCTGCCCCGCCCGTCCGCGCCCAGCGCCGCGTTGTCCGGGGAGGCCGCCCGGCTGCTCGCCGGGCTCCGCGCCTCCGCACCCCAGTTCGTCCTCTCCGAGGCGGACGTCGAGCGGCTCGCCCCCGCCGTCGCGGCCTGGCTGGAGCGCGGGATGCGCCCGGACGCCGTCCGGGCGGCGCTCACCGACGACCCGCCCGTACCCCTCCGGCACCCGGCCAAGCTGCTGCGGCACCGGCTCATCGCGCTCCTCCCGCCGCCGCTGCCCGCCCCGGCGCCCGTCGTCCCGCTCCAGACCTGCGACGACTGCGACCGGGCCTTCCGGTCGGCGGTGCCGGGGTGGTGCGGGGAGTGCGCCGAGGTCCGGTTCGGCGGGGGCCGCGCCGAACGCCTGGGGCTGAGCGCCTGAAAGCGGCGACAACTTTTTCCGGTTTTTCCGGCGGGCCTGTCGATCCGTGCCGGTCCCGTTCGTCGTCATGATGTAGGGCAGCCCCGAGGGGCTCGGAACACACAGGCGACAGGAGCCGACCATGAAGTACATGCTGCTGATCCACAGCGGGGCCGTCGACGAGCAGGGCGGCGCGCCCCAGTGCACCGTCGAGGACTGGATGGCTTACGACAAGGCCGTCCGCGACGCCGGGATTCATGTCTCCGGGGAGTCGCTGGCCGATCTGGTGACCGCGACCACCGTGCGCGTCTCGCCGACGGGGGAGCGGACCGTGACGGACGGGCCGTTCGCCGAGACGCGGGAGCTGCTGGGCGGGTTCCTCGTGATCGACGTTCCCGACCTCGACGCCGCCCTCGACTGGGCCGCGCGCTGCCCCGGCTCGCGCGACGGTGGCGCGGTCGTCGTCCGGCCGGTGGCCGACTTCGGGGCCTGACGGCGGTGGCGGGTGAGGGCGTGCCGTCGGAGGAGGGGCGGGGAGCGGGGGAGAACGCCCCGGCGGGGGACGCCCGGCTCGCCGTCGAAGCGGTGTTCCGGGAGGAGCGCGGGCTGCTGCTCGCCTCCCTCGTACGCCGGTTCGGGGATCTCGACCTCGCCGAGGAGGTGGCCTCCGAGGCGATCGAGGCGGCCCTGCGGCACTGGCCCGCCGAGGGTGTCCCCGCCCGCCCCGGCGCCTGGCTGCTGACGACCGCCCGGCGTCGGGCGGTGGACCGGTTGCGGCGCGACCAGGCGTACGCGGCGCGGCTCGCCGTCCTCCAGGCCGACGCGGAACGGGCCGAGGCCGTCGCCCCGGCTGCCGACGCCCCGGCCGGGGCCGGGGAACTGCCCGACGACCGGCTTCAGTTGTTCTTCACCTGCACCCACCCCGCCCTCGCCGCCGAGGACCGGGCCGCGCTGACCCTGCGCTGCCTGGCCGGGCTCACCACACCGGAGGTGGCCCGCGCCTTCCTCGTGCCGACGCCGACCATGGCCCAGCGCATCGTGCGGGCGAAGAAGAAGATCCGCGAGGCGCGCATCCCCTTCCGGGTGCCCGGCCCCGACGAACTGCCCGAGCGGCTGCCCGGCGTCCTCCAGGTCGTCTACTCGCTCTTCACCGAGGGGTACGCGGCCAGCTCGGGCCCTCGGCTCCAGCGGCTGGACCTGGCCGAGGAAGCGATCCGGCTGGCCCGGATACTGCACCGCCTGCTGCCGGCCGAGCGGGAGAGCGCCGGGCTCCTCGCGCTGCTGCTCCTCGTCCACGCCCGGCGCGACGCGCGGACGGGCCCGCAGGGCGAGCCGGTGCTCCTGGAGGACCAGGACCGGGGGCGGTGGGACCGGCCGATGATCGAGGAGGGCCGCGCTCTGGTGGTCCAGGCGCTGACCGGGGGTCCGACCGGACCCTACGGGGTGCAGGCCGCCATCGCCGCCCTGCACGACGAGGCGGAGGACGTGGCGTCCACGGACTGGCCGCAGATCGTGGCCCTGTACGACGTGCTGCTCACCCTCACGCCGTCCCCCGTGGTGGAGGTGAACCGCGCCGTGGCGGTGGCGATGCGGGACGGTCCGGGGGCCGGGCTCGCGCTGCTGGACGCGTTGGCGGGGGAGCCGAGGCTGCGGGCGTACCCGCCGTACGCGGTGGCGCGCGGGGACCTGCTGAGCCGACTGGGACGGGATGGGGAGGCCGCTGCCGCGTACCGGGCGGCGCTGGAGCTCGCGGGCACCGAGCCGGAGCGGGCCGCGCTGCGCCGCAAGCTGGGCGGACCGACGGACGGCTGACGGGCGGACGGTCGGGAGAGGGGAGAGGGGAGAGGCGGCGGGCGGGCGGATGGCCGCCCGCGGAGAGGCCGTCCGCCGCGCCGCACGACCGTTGCGCGCACCGGGTGTGGCGTACGGCCGTCGCGCACACCGGTCGCGGCGTACGCGGTGGCCGGCCGGACCGGAAGCCGCCGCCGTCCGGTGGACGGCATCCGATCCGGCCGGGTGCCGGAACCGGCTACCCGCTGTGGGCGAGCAGACCGGCGTCGATGACCTCGGCGATCAGGGTGGCGCCGCGGCTGTTCTGGTGGATGTGGTCGGTCGTGAGCACGAGCCCCCGCCGCCGGGAGATCGTGTCGAGGCTGCGGCGCAGCACCGCGTGCTGGACGAGGACGCCGATGACCGCTGCGGGCGTCGCCTCCCGGTAGGGGACCGGTGGTGGGTCCGCTCGGCGCAGTTCCTCGATCTGGCGTTCGTGGAGCGGAAGGTAGGCCACCGGGTGGGCGGCGGCGACCTCGGAGATCATCCGGCTGTACGTCTGCGATGCGCGGGCCGCTGCTCCGTCGGGTTGTTGGCCGAGCACCGGCAGCGACAGCAGGCCGATGGTCGCGTCGGTCTCCGTGCGCAGCCGTGTGACGACGGCGTCCAGGCACTGCTGGAACCAGCCCGCCGACGGGCGTTCAGGGAGCTGCTTGCGCTTCATGGCCTGCTCGACGGGGTAGTCGGCGAGGCTCGCTCGGGCGTCGTTGGTCCCGATCAGCACGGTGATCACATCGGGCGGGTTCGTGACGACGGCGTCGAGGCGCCGCAGGAGGTTGTAGGCGAAGTCGCCGTTGGTACCGAAACGGGCAAGGCGCAGGTCGCCGGGCGGGTGGCGTCGGGCGAGAAGGTCCAGGTAGTCGACGCTGAACTGGGCGCGGGTGAGGCTGTCGCCGAGGCACGCGACGCGTGTCGTCACGGCGTTTCCTCCGGGCCGGGCGTCCCGGCGTGTCCGGTCGCGCTGGTGTCGGTCCGGGGACGGGTGTCGGTCCGGGGTCGGTGGTCGGTGCCGAGGGTCGCGGTGACGGACAGGAGGGACGACGGGCCCTCCATGTCGACCACGTGCCACACCCCGGCCGGGTTGATGACGGCCTCGCCCGGTCCGAGCGGCACGCGGTCGGGCACCCCGTCCACCTCGCGGGTGACCGTCACGGACCCGCTGAGGCAGACGACCAGCTCGTCGCCGCCAGGGTGGCTCTCCCCATGATCGCCGGGCCCCTCGCCGTCGAAGATCATCACCATCCGGCCCTCGGCGCCGTCCGCCGCGACCGCGTCGCTGTAGGCCCGGAGCACCTCCGGGGCCCAGGAGAAGCCCTCGACGGGTTTCGCTCTCGATCCCAGCCCGAGGTGGACGGGGGTGGACCGCAGGTCCATGGCTCGGCGTTCGTCGTTGACGAGTCTCATGCCGAGGATCGTCCACGACGGCGCTCGGCCGGTCTTGAAGAAAAGGGAAGGGAGGAGGAGAAGCCGCCGCGGCGGGAGGACGGGGGCGGGCAGCGGTCACCCGGCTCCGAGCAGGACTTCGCCACGACGCCAGGCCGTCGGTGACCGGCCCGTGAACTCGCGCCAGTCCCGCACGAGATGGGCCTGGTCGGCGTAGCCGGAGACGGTCGCCACCGTGCCCCAGGGGAGCGGGTCCCGCGCCGCCGCCAGGTCGTGCGCGTGCTCGAAGCGCAGGACGCGGGCGAAGGTCTTCGGCGACAGGCCCACCTCACCGCGAAACCGGTCGGTGAGGTACCGGCGGCTCCAGCCGAGGTCCGTGGCGAGCTCACCGACCTGGACGCGGGCCGCGCGCCGCGACGAGGCGGCGCAACGCCTCGGCCACCTCGGGGCGCACCCGGCGCACGGGGTCGTCGCAGGTGCCACGGCCGACGGCGCGCAGGAGCAGTTCGTCCAGCACGGCGAACCGCGCCGCCCAGGTCGTGGCCGACCGGAGCCGCTCGACCAGCTCGACGCCGAGTGCTCCGAGGAGTTGGCCGAGGGGGACCAGCCGGTGGGCGAGCTCGGCGGCGGGTATTCCGTAGACGGCCCGCGCCCCGAGCGGAGTCAGCGCCACCTGAACACCGTGCTGGCGTCCGTCGTGGTGCAGCGCGACGGACCGGCACATCAGACCGCCGGCCACGCTGCCGAACCGGGTCACCGGTGACCCGTCGTCAACACCCGCCGCCAACTCCACAGGGTCCGACAGGCTGATCACCGCGGTGAGCGCGCGGCTCGGCGGACCGCAGTGCACCCCCGCCGGGAGCCCGCGGAGGTCGAAGCCCACGTACGTGTCGACGTACGGCCGCAGGGCGGGCGCCGGACGGGCGCTGATCCCGGTGGCCGTGTGGTCCTCCATTTCGTGAGTGTACGAGCCGCCCGGCCCGGAGAGACCGTCACCTGTTCTCGTACGGCCGCCGCCCGCTTCCGTACGGCTGCCCCCTGTTCTCGTACGGCCGTCACCTGTTCTCGTACGGCCGCCACCCGCTCCCGTACGGCCGCCACCGTTCTCGTACAGCTCCGGCCGACGCGTGCGCAGCGCCGAACGGCGACGGCGGTGCGCGGGAGGGGCCGTGGCCGGAATGGTTGCCTTGACCTGACCATGACATCGCAGGACTCTGGGTCCGTCGCACAGCTCCACCCCCCACCCCGACGGACCCAGGAGATGCCAGCATGCGACTCGTCACTCCACGGACGATCCGGCCGAGAACCCGGCCGGCGAAGTCCCGCCGCACCGCCGCCCTCGCCGTCCTGCTCGCCCTCGGCCTCGCCGCTCCCGCCACCACCGTGGCGACCGCCGGGCCCTCGGCCCCCGACGCGGCCGTCGCGGCGGACGAACGGACACTCCAGTACGAGATACCCGGACGCACCACCCCCGCCGCCCGCACCGACATCGCCCGCGCGGGTGTCTCGATCGACGAGGTCCACGACCACGGCGTCGTGATCACCGCGGACGCGGCCCAGGCCCGCAAGCTCCGGGCGCGCGGCCACACCCTGGAGGCCCTGCCCGCGCCCGTCGCCGAGCCGCACGCGGCGGACGGCGTGGGCGTGCTCGACTTCCCGCCCGCCGACTCCCGCTACCACAACTACGCCGAGATGAACGCGGCGATCGACGCCCGCATCGCGGCGAACCCCTCGATCATGAGCAAGCGCGTCATCGGCAAGACGTACCAGGGCCGGGACGTCATCGCGGTCAAGGTCAGCGACAACGTCGCCACCGACGAGGCCGAGCCCGAGGTCCTGTTCACCGCCCACCAGCACGCCCGTGAGCACCTGACGGTCGAGATGGCGCTCTACCTGCTGCGCGAGCTGGGCCAGGGCTACGGCTCCGACTCCCGGATCAAGCAGGCGGTCGACGGCCGCGAGCTGTGGATCGTGCCGGACATGAACCCGGACGGCGGCGAGTACGACATCGCCTCGGGCTCGTACCGCAGCTGGCGCAAGAACCGGCAGCCCAACTCCGGCTCCACCGCGGTCGGCACCGACCTCAACCGCAACTGGGCCTACAAGTGGGGCTGCTGCGGCGGCTCCTCCTCCAGCCCCTCCTCGGAGACGTACCGGGGCACGGCCGCCGAGTCCGCGCCCGAGACGAGGATCGTGGCCGACTTCGTGCGCAGCCGGGTCATCGGCGGGAAGCAGCAGATCACGGCGGCCATCGACTTCCACACGTACAGCGAACTGGTGCTGTGGCCCTTCGGCTACACGTACAACGACACCGCCCCCGGCATGACCGCCGACGACCGCAACGCCTTCGCGGCGGTCGGCAAGAAGATGGCGGCGAGCAACGGGTACACCGCCGAACAGTCCAGCGACCTGTACATCACCGACGGATCGATCGACGACTGGCTGTGGGGATCGCAGAAGATCTTCGGCTACACCTTCGAGATGTACCCGCGCTCGTCCACCGGCGGCGGCTTCTACCCGCCCGACGAGGTCATCGAGCGCGAGACCTCCCGCAACCGGGACGCGGTGCTGCAACTGATCGAGAACGCGGACTGCATGTACCGGTCCATCGGCAAGGAGGCGCAGTACTGCTCCTGACGGGGCGAGCCCGCTGCCCCCGACCGGGTGAGCCACTGCTCGTGACGGTGTGAGCCGCTGCTCCTGGCCGGCCGATCCACTGTTTCTGACCGGGCGAGCCCGACGCCGCTCCGGTGCGGGACCCGAACGGGCCCGCACCGGAGCCGGGCCGTGCGCCTGCCGGAGGCCGTACCCGTACCGGGCTCAGGTCACGTCGTGGATGCCGTGCTCGCCGGCTGCCGCGTCCTTCTCCGCCCGGTGCCGCCGCTCGGCGTCCTCGACCGCACCCCGGGTGCGCGCACGATCGAGGTGGCGGCCGAGGAGTGCCGCCCGATCCGGGGCCTCGTCGTCCGTACCGATGGGCCTGACCGACGGGCTCGGCCTCCCTGCCCTGCGCGACGCGTCCGCTGAAACACCTGCGAAGCACCGCAGGCACCGACATTCTCCCGCATTCCTCCCGCGAGTCACTTCCGGCCTTAGGGTGACGATATGTGCGGAATCGTGGGTTATGTCGGTGGACAGTCGGCGCAGGACGTCGTCGTCGCGGGACTCAAGCGCCTCGAATACCGGGGCTACGACTCGGCGGGCGTCGCCGTGCTCGCGGACGGTGGGCTCGCCGCCGCGAAGAAGGCGGGCAAGCTCGTCAATCTGGAGAAGGAGCTGGGTGACCGGCCGCTGCCGGCCGGGCGTACCGGCATCGGGCACACCCGGTGGGCCACGCACGGCGCGCCCACCGACGTCAACGCCCACCCGCATCTGGACAACGCGGGCCGGGTCGCCGTCGTGCACAACGGGATCATCGAGAACTTCGCGGCCCTGCGCCGCGAGCTGACCGGGCGCGGCCACGCCCTGGAGTCCGAGACGGACACCGAGGTCGTCGCCCACCTCCTGGCCGAGGCGTTCTCGGCGGGCGGGGACCTGGCGGACGCGATGCGGCAGGTGTGCCGCCGGCTGGAGGGGGCCTTCACCCTCGTCGCCGTGCACGCGGACCAGCCGGACGTGGTGGTCGGCGCCCGGCGCAACTCCCCGCTCGTCGTGGGCGTCGGACAGGACGAGTGGTTCCTCGCCTCCGACGTCGCCGCCTTCATCGCGCACACCCGCGACGCGATCGAGCTGGGCCAGGACCAGGTCGTCGAGCTGAGCCGCGAGGGTGTCGTCGTCACCGGGTTCGACGGACAGCTCGCGGAGGTCCGCGCGTACCACGTGGACTGGGACGCCTCCGCCGCCGAGAAGGGCGGCTACGGCTCCTTCATGCTCAAGGAGATCGCCGACCAGCCCCGAGCCGTCGCCGACACCCTCCTCGGCCGGGTCGACGGCGAGGGGCTGCTCCACCTCGACGAGGTGCGCATCCCGGCCACCGAGCTGCGGGAGGTCGACAAGGTCGTCATCGTCGCCTGCGGCACCGCGTTCCACGCCGGGATGATCGCCAAGTACGCCATCGAGCACTGGACCCGGCTGCCCTGCGAGACCGAGCTGGCCAGCGAGTTCCGCTACCGCGACCCGATCCTCGACCAGCGCACCCTGGTCGTCGCCATCTCCCAGTCCGGCGAGACCATGGACACCCTGATGGCCGTGCGGCACGCCCGCGAACAGGGCGCGAAGGTCCTCGCCATCTGCAACACCAACGGTTCGACCATCCCCCGCGAATCCGACGCCGTCCTCTACACCCACGCCGGGCCCGAGGTCGCCGTCGCCTCCACCAAGGCGTTCCTCACCCAGCTCGTCGCCTGCTACCTCGTCGCGCTCTACCTCGGCCAGGTGCGCGGCACCAAGTGGGGCGACGAGATCCGCACGGTGGTGCGCCAGCTCGCGGACGTGCCCCGCGAGGTGGACCGCGTCCTGGAGACGATGGAGCCCGTACGGGAGCTGGCCCGGTCCCTCGCCCACCACGACACCGTCCTGTTCGTCGGGCGGCACGTCGGCTATCCGGTCGCCCTCGAAGGCGCGCTCAAGCTCAAGGAACTCGCCTACATGCACGCCGAGGGCTTCGCGGCCGGCGAGCTGAAGCACGGGCCGATCGCGCTCATCGAGGAAGGGCTGCCCGTCGTCGTCATCGTCCCCTCACCGCGCGGGCGTTCGGTCCTCCACGACAAGATCGTCTCCAACATCCAGGAGATCCGGGCGCGGGGCGCGCGCACCATCGTCGTCGCCGAGGAGGGCGACGAGGCCGTCGTCCCCTACGCCGACCACCTCATCACCGTCCCCGCAACGCCTACGCTGCTCCAGCCGCTGGTCGCCACCGTGCCGCTCCAGGTCTTCGCCTGCGAGCTCGCGACGGCCCGTGGCAACGAGGTGGACCAGCCGCGCAATCTGGCGAAGTCCGTGACCGTGGAGTGAGCCGGGGCGCGTGCCCCGCGTGATGGGGATGGCGAGGGTGGGTTCGTGATCATCGGAGTCGGAATCGACGTGGCCGAGATCGAGCGGTTCGGGGCGGCGCTGGAGCGTACGCCCCAGTTGGCCGACCGGCTCTTCGTCGCCGGTGAACTGACGCTGCCGAGCGGCGAGCGGCGCGGGGTCGCCTCGCTCGCCGCCCGGTTCGCGGCGAAGGAGGCGCTGGCCAAGGCGCTCGGCGCGCCGGGCGGACTGCTGTGGAGCGACGCCGAGGTCTGGGTCGAGGAGAGCGGGCGGCCCCGGCTGCGGGTGACCGGCACGGTCGCCGCCCGCGCCGCCGAACTGGGCGTACGCGGCTGGCACGTCTCGCTCAGCCATGACGCGGGGGTGGCGTCGGCGGTGGTCATCGCGGAGGGGTGAGCGCCGGGGCGGGCCCTCCGGGGTGTGCGCGGCGCGGTGCGGTGCGTTCCCGGCGGGTCCCGTCGTGTGGGGTGTGGGGTGAGTCCGGGGCGGGTCCCGTCGTGCGGTGCGGGGTGAGTCCGGGCGGGCTCTCGTGGTGGTGGCGCGGTGCGTCCGGGAAGGCCCGCCGGGGGCGCGGCGGGGTGACCGACCCGGCCGCCACGCGCCGTGAGGCTGGCGTCCGCCCGCGTGATCGCGGAGGGTGGGACCCATGCGACGTGCCTACAGCGTGGAGACCGTACGGGCCGCCGAGGCCGCCCTCATGCAGCGTCTGCCGGAGGGCGCGCTGATGCAGCGCGCCGCCGCCGGGCTCGCCGTGGCCTGCGGCGATCTGCTGCGGCGCAACGGCCGGGTGTACGGGGCACGGGTCCTGCTCCTCGTCGGCAGCGGCGACAACGGCGGCGACGCGCTTCACGCGGGCGCCCGCCTCGCCCGCCGGGGCGCGGGCGTCCGGGCCCTGCTGCTCGCCCCCGACCGGGCCCACCCCGGCGGCCTCGCCCGCGCTGCTGGCGGCAGGGGGACAGGTCGTGGACGGGCCGGACGGGCTCGGGGTGCTCGACCTCGTCGTGGACGGCATCACCGGGATCGGCGGGCGCGGGGGGCTGCGGCCGGACGCCGCCGAACTGCTGCACACCGTGACCCGCGACCGCACCCCGGTGCTCTCCGTGGACCTGCCGAGCGGGGTGGAGGCCGACACCGGGGAGGTGCACGGCGACGCGGTCCGCGCCGACGCGACCGTCACCTTCGGCACCTACAAGCCCGGCCTCCTCATCGATCCGGCCGCCGAACACGCCGGGGCCCTGCGGCTGGTGGACATCGGGATCGGCCCGGAGCTGCCCGAGCCGCCGGACCTGGAGGCGCTCCAGTACGCGGACGTGGCGGCGCTCCTGCCGGTGCCCGGCGCGGAGAGCGACAAGTACCGGCGCGGGGTCGTCGGCGTCGTCGCCGGGTCCGAGCGCTATCCGGGCGCGGCCGTCCTCGCGGTCGCGGGCGCGCTGCACGGAGGCGCCGGCGCGGTGCGGTACGTCGGACCGGGCGCGGACGCGGTGATCGCCCGGTTCCCCGAGACGCTGGTGCACGCCGGACCGCCCTCGCAGGCGGGGCGCGTACAGGCGTGGGTGGTCGGGCCCGGCCTCGGTGACGGCAGGGACGCGGCGGCGGCCGTCGCCGACGTGCTGGCCGCCGACGTCCCCGTCCTGGTCGACGCGGACGGGCTGCACCTGCTGGACACGGAGACCGTGCGGACCCGGACCGCCCCCACCGTCCTCACCCCGCACGCGGGCGAGGCCGCCGCCCTCCTCGGCGCGGCCCGCGACGAGGTCGAGAGCGGGCGGCTCGCCGCCGTCCGCGAACTGGCCGCCCGCTACCGCGCCACCGTGCTGCTCAAGGGCTCCACGACCCTGATCGCGGAGGCCCGCGACACCCCCGTACGGGTCAACCCGACCGGTACCTCCTGGCTGGCCACGGCGGGCAGCGGCGATGTGCTCTCCGGGCTGACGGGGTCCCTGCTCGCGGCCGGCCTCGCCCCGCGCGACGCCGCGTCCGTGGGCGCGTACCTGCACGGGCTCGCCGCCCGGCACGGCTCGGACGGGGCCCCGGTCTCCGCGCAGGACGTCGCGGCCGGCATCCCGGCCGCCTGGCGCGACGTGCGGGCGGGCTGAACCGGAGGGAGAGTGGAAGGCCCGCAGGGACGCGGCGGGGCGGGCGAGGAAGGGCGGCCGGACATGGCGCGTGGCAGCGACCCCGTACGCGACATGGCGCGTGGCAGCGACCCCGTACGCGTGCGCAGGGCGTACGACCCCGTCGAGGACGACGACGGCACGCGGGTGCTGGTGGACCGGCTCTGGCCCCGCGGCGTCTCCAAGGAGCGGGCCGACATCGACCTGTGGCTGAAGGACGTCACGCCCTCGGACGAGCTGCGCTCCTGGTACCACCACGACCGTGAGGACCGGCACGACGCGTTCGTCGAGCGCTACCGCGCCGAACTGGACGACGCGACGCACGCGGAGGCGGTCGGCCGGCTCGTGGACCTGGTGCGCAAGGGCGGCCCGGTCACGCTCGTCACCGCGGCCAAGGACGTCCCCGACAGCCATGTCCCGGTCCTGCTCGACCACCTGAAGCATGTGATGAAACGTACATAGGCCCGGATATCGGCGTGCGCTGCCCGAGAGGCCGCCGACGCCTCTGAGAGACTGGGCGCGATGAACGAGACAGCGTCCCTGAGAGCCCGTGCCGAGATCGACCTCGCCGCGCTGCGCGCCAACGTGCGTGTCCTGCGCGAGCGGGCGGCCGGGGCGCAGCTCATGGCCGTGGTGAAGTCCGACGGATACGGGCACGGGGCGGTGCCCTGTGCCAGGGCCGCGCGGGAGGCCGGGGCGGCCTGGCTCGGCACCGCCACCCCGCAGGAGGCGTTCGCCCTGCGCGCGGCCGGGCTCGACGGCCGGATCATGTGCTGGCTGTGGACGCCGGGCGGGCCCTGGCGCGAGGCGATCGACGCCGACATCGACGTGTCGGTCAGCGGTATGTGGGCGCTGCGCGAGGCCGTCGCGGCAGCCGGAGCGGCGGGCCGCGCGGCCCGTGTCCAGCTCAAGGCCGACACCGGGCTCGGCCGGAACGGCTGCCAGCCCGCCGACTGGCCGGAGCTGGTCACCGAGGCGCTGGCCGCCGAGCGGGCCGGACACGTCCGGATCACCGGACTCTGGTCCCACTTCGCCTGCGCCGACGAGCCCGGCCACCCCTCGATCGCCGCCCAGCTCGACGTCTTCCGCGCGATGGTGGCGTACGCGGAGAAGGAGGGCGTGGAGCCCGAGGTGCGGCACATCGCCAACTCCCCGGCCACGCTCACGGTCCCCGAGGCCCACTTCGACCTCGTCCGGACCGGCATCGCCATGTACGGCATCTCGCCCGCCCCCGAGCTGGGCGTCCCCGCCGACTTCGGGCTGCGCCCGGTGATGACGCTCGCCGCCTCCGTCGCCCTGGTCAAGGACGCCCCCGCCGGCCACGGCGTCAGCTACGGCCACCACTACACGACGCCCGCCGGGACGACCCTCGGCCTGGTCCCGGTCGGCTACGCGGACGGCGTCCCGCGCCACGCGTCGGGCCGGGGCCCCGTCCTGATCGGCGGGAAGGTGCGCACGGTCGCGGGCCGCGTCGCCATGGACCAGTTCGTCGTCGACCTCGACGGCGACCGGCCCGAGGCGGGCGCGGAAGCGGTGCTGTTCGGACCGGGCGACCGGGGGGAGCCGACCGCACAGGACTGGGCGGAGGCCGCCGACACCATCGCGTACGAGATCGTCACCCGCATCGGGGCCCGCGTGCCGAGGGTGTACGTGCACGAGGCGGCCGGGCCGGGCGTTCCGCCCCGAACGGTCGCCCCGTTCCGGGCGACCGGGGCGACCGAGGGCGTGGCGCGGTGAGCGAGAGCAGGGCGGAAGCCGTGGTGGCCGCGACCGCGCAGGCCGCGAACGCGGCGGGTCCGGGCGGCTGGCGGCGGGCCGGGATCGCCGGGGCAGCGATAGGAGTGCTGGCCGCGGGCGCCGCCGCCGGGGTCGCCGTCGAGCGGCTGACCGTCGGGCGCGGCATGCGGAAGAAGGCCCGCCTCGCGCTGGACGCCACCGGGCCGTACGGCTCGCTGCGCGGCACCCCCGGCCGGGCCGTCGCCGACGACGGCACCGAGCTGTACTACGAGATCGACGAGGTGGAGGCCGACGCGCCCGCCGCCCGGGAGGGGGCCGGAGCCTCCGGAAACCGTCGCCGCAGGCTCTTCGGGCGCCGGACCCCCGCCCCGGTCACCGTCGTCTTCAGCCACGGCTACTGCCTCGGCCAGGACTCCTGGCACTTCCAGCGCGCCGCCCTGCGGGGCCTCGTCCGCGCCGTCTACTGGGACCAGCGCAGCCACGGCCGCTCCGGGCGGGGCCGGTCCCAGGCGGACGGGGTGCCGGTCGGCATCGACCAGCTCGGCCGCGATCTGAAGGCGGTCATCGACGCGGCGGCCCCCGAGGGCCCGCTGGTGCTGGTCGGCCACTCCATGGGCGGCATGACGATGATGGCGCTGGCCGACCGATATCCGGAGCTGATCCGCGACCGGGTCGCCGCCGTCGCCCTGGTCGGCACCTCCAGCGGCAGGCTCGCCGAGGTGAGCTTCGGGCTGCCGGTGGCGGGCGTCAACGCCGTGCGCCGGGTGCTGCCCGGAGTGCTGAAAGCGCTCGGTTCGCAGGCGGAACTGGTGGAGAAGGGGCGGCGGGCCACCGCGGACCTCTTCGCCGGGCTGATCAAGCGGTACTCGTTCAGCTCGCGGGACGTGGACCCGGCGGTCGCCCGGTTCGCGGAGCGGCTGATCGAGTCCACCCCGATCGACGTGGTCGCCGAGTTCTACCCGGCCTTCACCGAGCACGACAAGAGCGGGGCGCTGCCCGTGTTCCGGGACGTGCCCGTGCTGATCCTGGCCGGGGACAAGGACCTCGTCACGCCCAGCTCGCACAGCGAGGCCATCGCGGACGTCCTGCCCGACGCCGAGCTGGTGATCGTGCCGGACGCCGGTCACCTGGTGATGCTGGAGCACCCGGAGACCGTCACCGACCGGCTGGCCGACCTGCTCGTCCGCAGCGGCACGGTGCCGGCCGCTAACGTTGGCGGACATGGAAGCACCGCACACCAGCCCGGCCGCTGAGACCGCTCCGGACCCCGCCGGGACCACCGCTCCCGAACCCACAACCGCTCCCGAGCCGAACGCGACGGCGGCTGCCGAGTCCGCCGCGACGACCGCTCCCGAGCCGAACGCGACGGCCGCTTCCGGCGATGCCGCCGCGCCCGCCGGGGCCGTACCGGAAGCCGTCAGCGTGACGCTCACCGTCACGTCCCCCGAACAGATGCAGGAGCTGGGCCGCCGCCTCGCCCGCCTGCTCGGACCCGGCGACCTGGTGATGCTCACGGGCGAGCTGGGCGCGGGGAAGACGACGCTGACACGGGGCCTCGGCGAGGGCCTGGGCGTGCGCGGCGCGGTCACCTCGCCGACGTTCGTCATCGCCCGCGTCCACCCCTCCCTGTCCGGGGGCCCCGCCCTCGTCCACGTCGACGCGTACCGCCTCGGCGGCGGGCTCGACGAGATGGAGGACCTGGACCTCGACGTGTCGCTGCCGGAGTCGGTGGTGGTCGTGGAATGGGGCGACGGCAAGGTCGAGGAGCTGTCCGACGACCGGCTGCGGGTCCTCATCGACCGCGCCACCGGCGACACCGACGACGAGCGGCGCGACGTCACCCTGGTCGGCATCGGGGCGCGGTGGGCGGGGCTGCGGGCGGAGCTGGCGTGAGGTCCCGGGAGTAGCCTTCCCGACAGGGCGTCGGTAAATTGTTGCGCGTGGGCCCGTGGTCGTGGTCACATGGGTACGAGGCGTGGTTAGGCTTACCTAACCACGTGCCCTCCACCGGAGCATCAAGGAGGCATCCATGCCGACGCCCGAGCGCGCAGCGCGACCGCAGCCGCGACCGACTCCGTCCACCCTGTCGATGAAGGACCTGCTCGCCTCGTGCGCGGCGGCCACCGCCATCTCCACCCCGCCCACCGGAACGGCACGGGCGTCCGCCCGCGACGGGGCGGGCGTCCCCCCGGAGACCGCCCGGCCGCGGGCCGCGTGACGCGCGAAGCCCCCGTGGACCGGGTCCACGGGGGCTTCGCGCGGGCGCCGGGGAGCCCCACGGAACGTGCGGGCCGCGGCGGCGACCACGGGTACGGCTACGGGACGACGACGACCTTCGCGCCGACCGTCGCAAAGCTCCACATCGCGTCGCCGTCCTCACGCTTCATCCGGACACCGCCGGTCTTCGACGTCGGATCCGGGCTGGCCATCGAACCGTCCTGCGCCGCGCTGAAACCGATCGCCACCTCGTCCACGTCGGCGAAGCGGACCACGTGCTCGATCGGGACGCCGTCCGAGCCCCGGACCGTGCCCGAGCGGGAGGTGACCTGGTGGACGCCGGGTGGCGGGCCGACGGGACTGGGCATCACGGTGAAGGTGCGGAGCGCCTTGCCGTTCTCGTCCACCAGCCACACCCGGCGGTCCTTCAGCGCGTACACGACCCGCTCGCCCGTCCCGGACGCCGCCGGGACCGCCAGCGGGTCGGCCGGGGGCTTCGGCTTCGCGGTGGGCTCGGCCGAGGCCGAGACGGACGCCTTCGGGCCGGCCGTGGAGGCCACCGAGGCGGGGGCGTTCGCCGCGGCCTGGTAGGCGAGGAAGGCGACCGCGGCGACCGCCGCCGCGGTGAGCCCGGCCACGATTCCCGAGCTGCTCCTTGCCACCGTGCATCCCCTTTCGACGGCCCTCTGCCGCATGTCGTACAAGCGTTTACGTCGTACCCGTCGGATACCCGGTGACGGTAGCAGCAGCACGGATGGGGGCCGGGACGCCGTACGGACGCCGTAACGCCGTCGGCGGAGCCGTAGGCTGTTTGCGTGCTCTTGCTCGCCATGGATACCGCCACGCCCGCCGTCACCGTCGCCCTCCACGACGGCACGTCCGTCATCGCCTCCTCGGGGCAGGTCGACGCCCGCAGGCACGGGGAGCTGCTGCTGCCCGCCGTCGACCGGGTCCTCGCGGAGGCCGGGACGAAGCTCGACGCCGTGACGGACGTGGTCGTGGGCGTCGGCCCCGGCCCGTACACCGGGCTGCGGGTCGGCCTGGTCACCGCCGCCACCTTCGGCTCCGCCCTCTCCGTCCCGGTCCACGGGCTGTGCACCCTGGACGGCCTCGCGTACGCCGCCGGACAGGAGGGCCTGGAGGGGCCCTTCGCCGTGGCGACGGACGCCCGCCGCAAGGAGGTCTACTGGGCGCGGTACGAGGACGGCCGCACCCGCGTGGGCGAGCCCGCCGTGGACCGTCCCGCCGACATCGCCGACGCGCTCGCCGGGCTCCCGGTGGTCGGCGCGGGCGCGGCGCTCTACCCGGACGCCTTCCCGGACGCGCGCGGCCCCGAGCACGTGGCCGCCGGGGCGCTCGCCGCGCTCGCCGCCGAACGGCTCGCCGCCGGGCAGGAGCTGCTGGAGCCCCGCCCGCTCTACCTGCGCAGGCCCGACGCCCAGGTCCCGAAGAACTACAAGGTGGTCACCCCCACGTGAGCGCCGCCACCGCCGCCGTACTGCGCGAGATGCGCTGGTGGGACATCGCACCGGTGCTCGACCTCGAACACGCGCTGTTCCCGGACGACGCCTGGTCGCCCGGCATGTTCTGGTCCGAGCTGGCCCACGCGCGGGGCCCCGGCGCCACCCGCCACTACGTCGTCGCCGAGGACCCCGTCACCGGCCGGATCGTCGGATACGCCGGGCTCGCCGCCCTCGGTGACCTGGCCGACGTCCAGACGATCGCGGTCAGCCGGGACGCCTGGGGCACCGGCCTCGGCTCCGAACTCCTCACCGACCTGCTGAAGGCCGCCACCGACTTCGAGTGCGCCACCGTCCTCCTGGAGGTCCGGGTCGACAACGCCCGCGCGCAGAAGTTGTACGAGCGCTTCGGCTTCGAACCGATCGGCTTCCGGCGCGGCTACTACCAGCCGGGGAACATCGACGCCCTGGTCATGCGCCTCACCATGCACGAACACGCGACGGACAACGCACCAGGGACCGGGACTGAATGATGGCTGCCGACGAACCCCTCGTACTCGGCATCGAGACCTCCTGCGACGAGACCGGTGTGGGCATCGTGCGCGGCACGACCCTGCTCGCGGACGCCGTCGCCTCCAGCGTCGACGCCCACGCCCGCTTCGGCGGCGTCGTCCCGGAGATCGCCTCGCGGGCCCATCTGGAGGCGATGGTCCCCACCATCGAGCGGGCCCTGAAGGAGGCGGGCGTCAGCGCCCGCGACCTCGACGGGATCGCCGTCACCTCCGGCCCCGGCCTCGCCGGCGCGCTGCTCGTCGGCGTCTCGGCCGCGAAGGCGTACGCGTACGCGCTCGGCAAGCCGCTCTACGGGGTCAACCACCTCGCCTCGCACATCTGCGTCGACCAGCTGGAGCACGGGCCGCTGCCCGAGCCGACGATGGCGCTGCTGGTCAGCGGCGGCCACTCCTCGCTCCTGCTGGCCCCCGACATCACCAGCGACGTCCGCCCGCTCGGCGCGACCATCGACGACGCGGCGGGCGAGGCGTTCGACAAGATCGCCCGTGTGCTGAACCTCGGCTTCCCCGGCGGCCCGGTCATCGACCGGCTCGCCAAGGAGGGCGACCCGGCGGCGATCGCGTTCCCGCGTGGTCTGACCGGCCCGCGCGACGCCCCGTACGACTTCTCCTTCTCCGGGCTCAAGACCTCCGTCGCCCGCTGGATCGAGGCGAAGCGCGCGGCGGGCGAGGAGGTGCCCGTACGGGATGTGGCGGCGTCCTTCCAGGAGGCCGTGGTGGACGTGCTGACCCGCAAGGCGGTCCGGGCCTGCAAGGACGAGGGCGTCGACCACCTGATGATCGGCGGCGGCGTCGCGGCCAACTCCCGGCTGCGCGCCCTGGCCGAGGAGCGCTGCGAACGCGCCGGCATCCGGCTGCGGGTGCCGCGCCCCAAGCTCTGCACCGACAACGGCGCGATGGTCGCGGCGCTCGGCGCGGAGATGGTCGCCCGCAACCGGCTCCCCTCCGACCTGGAGCTGTCCGCCGACTCCTCGCTTCCGGTCACGGAGCCGCACGTGCCGGGGACCACGCACGGCCACGGACACTCCCACGACCACGATCACGTGCACGAGATCAGCAAGGACAACCTGTACTCATGAGCGCCGCGACCATCGTCCTCATGTGGGAGGCCCGCGCCGCCGAGGGCCGTGGCGGCGAACTCCTGGAGTGGGTGCGGGCCCGCTCCGCCGGCCTGGCCCGCACGCCGTACCGCAGCGAGCTGCTGCGCGCCCCCCGGGACCGCGTGCTGGTGATGACGTGGTGGCGGGATGCCGCGTACGGCGACGACCTGCCCGAACTCCCCGAGCCCGACGCCGCCCTGATCACCCGCCCGGTGCACCGCTGGCGCTTCGAGGCGGTGGACTGAGGGGGACGCTCCGTCGTCGTCCGGACCGCTGCCCGCCGGTACCGGCTCCCTCCGGGGCCGTACGGGTGTGGACGCGCGGGCCGGGGCGGGTCCGATGAGTTCGGGCGGCCGGTCCGGTCTACCTTCCGGACGTCCCGGCCGCCCGGCCCGGACGTACAGGCTGCCCGAGCGGGCCGCTCGACGAGGAGAAGACCATGCAGAAGATCACCCCCTGTCTCTGGTACGACGGCCAGGCCCTGGAGGCCGCCGAGCACTACGTCACGATCTTCGGCGGTGACTCCCGGATCCTGGGCACCACCTCCTACGGGGAGTCCGGCCCCGGCGAGACGGGCTCCGTGCTCACCGTCGACTTCCGGCTCGCGGGCCAGGACTACATGGGGCTCAACGGCGGTCCCCAGTTCCCGTTCACCGAGGCCATCTCGCTCTCCGTGGACTGCGCCGACCAGGCCGAGGTGGACCGGTTCTGGGACGCGCTCTCCGAGGGCGGCGAGACGGGGCAGTGCGGCTGGCTCAAGGACCGCTACGGGGTGTCCTGGCAGATCGTGCCGAACGAACTGCCGCGCCTGCTGGCCGACCCGGACCCGGCGAAGGCCGACCGGACCATGAAGGCGATGCTCGCCATGACCAAGCTGGACATCCAGGCCCTGCGCGACGCCTGAGCCGTCCTCGGCGGTGGACCGGCCCGGCTCGGTAATGTTCCGCGCATGTCACGCCGCGCCCCGCTCCCGCCGCCTCCGCCGCCCGTCGAGATCCGGTCCTGGCCCGACCGCGAGGCGATGCTCGCCGACCGGGCCGTGATCCTGGGCGAGTTGGTGAGGCTGCACGTGGGGCCGGGGCGGCTCGGGCTGCTGGGGATGTGGGCGGCGCTCGCCGCGATCGGCTGGAGCCTGGTGGGCTCCGGGATCATCATGTTCGAACAGGCCCTCGACCTGGTCGACTTCACCAGTGTCGTCGGCGGAAGCGTCAGTCTGGTCCTCGGCGCCGCCGTCTTCGTCCCGGCCGCCGTCTTCTTCTGGGTCGGCGCCCTCCGGGACCGGAAGGTCCGTGTGCTGCTGGCCTCCTGGGGCGCGCTGGACCGCGATCCGGAGCGCGACCGGCGGCTGCGGATGCCCGGCATGAGCCTCACCTGGCTGCTGCTGTCGTTCGCCCTCGGAGCGGCGGGGCTCGCCCTCTGCGTCATCGGCCCGGCGAGCGCCAGGCCGGGCCGGGACACGTACGGGCTGGTCGTCCTGGTCATGGGCGTCGGCATGATCGCCTGGCTGACCGCGCTGACGGGCGCGGTGACCGCCCTGGCGCACCGCCGCTGGGTGCTGGGCGCCCTGCGGGGGAGCGGTACGGGAACGGGCGCGGGGGCCGCCTCCGGGCCGGAAGCCGGTGCAGGGACCGGCACCGGCACCGGCAGTGGGGCCGGGCGGCTTCCGGCGGCTCGGGCCGGTGGGTCCGTACGCCCACCCGACCCGGCTCGGGCCGGTGGGTCCGTGGGCGCGCCCGATCCGGAGCGCGGCGGCACCGGCCGCCGCTGAGCCGTCGGCGGGCGACCCACCCTCGCCCGCCGTGCGGCTCAGTTCAGCGGGTGGCCGACCAGCATCGTCGGCGCGCCCGCCACGCGGGTCAGGAAGACCGTCGCCGCGTTCGGGCCCGCGAGCTTCATCCGGCGGCGCAGCTCCTCCGGCTCGACCGCCGAGCCGCGCTTCTTGACGGTCAGCACGCCGACCTCCCGCTCCCGTAGCAGCGCCTTCAACTTCTTCATGTTGAAGGGCAGTTGATCGGTGATCTCGTACCCGGACACGTACGGGGAGGAGTACGGCTCGTCGCTCGTGACGTACGCGATCGTCTCGTCCACCAGCCGCCCGCCGCACCGCTCCACGATGTCGGCGACCAGGTGCGCCCGGATCACCGCGCCGTCCGGCTCGTACAGGTAGCGCCCGACCGGGCCCACCGGCGGGGCCGGCAGCGGGGCCGGGGCGGACAGGGTCGCGCCGGACGGCAGCAGGGTGGCCCGGAACGTGCCGGGCGCGAAGCCCTCCCCGTACCAGAGCACCGCCTCCTTGACGTCCCCGCCGACCGAGATCCACTCCGCCTCCGCCTCCGGGCCGATCGCCTCGTGCGGGACGCCCGGAGCGATCTTCAGGGCCGCCCTCGGGGCCCGCAGCGCGGCGGCAGTCGCCCAGGACAGCGGCGGCGAGTACGCCTCCGGGTCGAAGATCCTGCCCCGGCCCCCGCGCCGGGCCGGGTCCACGAAGACCGCGTCGTACGGGGAGGTGTCGATCTCCGTGACATCGGCGCACCGCACCTCGATCAGCCCGTCCAGGCCCAGCGCCGCCGCGTTGGCGCGGGCCACCTCGGCGGTCAGCGGATCGCGGTCCACGGCGAGCACGGAGATCCCTGCGCGGGCCAGCTCGATCGCGTCCCCGCCGATGCCGCAGCACAGATCCGCCACGCTCCGCACGCCGAGCCCGGCGAACCGGGCCGCGCGGTGGGCGGCGACCGAGGTGCGGGTGGCCTGCTCGACCCCGTTGGGCGTGAAGAACATCCGGTACGCGTCCTCGGCCCCGAACTTCGCCGCCGCCCGCTGCCGCAGCCGCGCCTGGCCCAGCGCCGCCGACACCAGCTCCGCCGGGTACGTGCGGCGCAGCCGGGTCGCGGTGGCCAGTTCGTCGGCGGGGTCGTGGTCGCGCAGCCCGGCCAGCAGCTGCTCGCCCTCGGGGGTGCGCAGCGCGGCGAAGGCGGCGCGGGCGGGGTCGTCGGCCGAGGCGGAGGAGGTCGAAGCGTTCACCCGGCCCATTGTGGGCGGTGCGCCGGTATGCCGGTGCGCCGGTACGCCGGTGTGGGCCGGCCGGGGGACCGGGCAGGGGTGCTCGCGGTGTCGGGAGGGCCCGCACGCCGACGGCTGGCAGGATGCGGCGCCATGCAGCTAGTACGACAAAACGAAAAATCAGCCATGAAGTGGCACAGAAAGGGCGTCGTCGTGCTGGCGGCCCTGCTGGCCGCCGCCGTCGCCTCCGGATGTGCGGCGGCACCGGAGAAGGGCGGAGGCGGGGGTGGGAGCGCGGCCGGCGGCGGGCCCGTGAAGTCCGCCACCGGTCAGCAGGGCGAGGCCGCCCCGCAGGCCGGCCCCGCCCGCGCCCCGGAGACGTACGCGGAGAAGACCGCGAAGAAGCAGGCCGCACGGGCCCTCGCCGCGAAGAGATGGGGGCTCGCCAGGACCCCGCTCGCGGCCCCCGAGCCGCCGGCGGTGAAGCCGCGCATCACCACCCGCCAGGGGTTCGAGGTCCGGGACGACGCGGGGCTGCCGCCCGTCTTCACCACCGTCCCGACCAAGGAGAAGATCGTCTTCCTGACGATGGACGACGGTGCCGAGAAGGACCCCGAGCTGCTGCGGATGATGACCGAACTGGACATTCCGTACAGCGCGTTCCTCAGCGACTACGTCACCAACGACGACTACGGCTACTTCGAGAAGATGCAGCGGCGCGGGGTGACCCTCAGCAACCACACCCTCAACCACCGCTATCTGCCCGGCCTCTCCGCCGCCGAGCAGAAGCGGGAGATCTGCGGCCAGCAGGAGAAGATCCTCAAGCACTACGGGAAGCGGCCCACCCTCTTCCGCCCGCCGTACGGCAACTACAACCGCGACACCCTCGTCGCCGCCAAGTCCTGCGGGATCACCGCCGTACCCCTGTGGGCCTCCGAGGCGTTCCCGGACCGCATGGAGTGGCGCGAGTGGGACCGGGACCTGCACCCCGGCGACATCATCCTCACCCACTTCCGGGGCGAGGAGGACTGGAAGGGCTCGATGCCCGACATGATCCGCCAGGTCATGAAGACCGTCACGGACAAGGGGTACGCGGTGGCGAAGCTGGAGGACTACGTCTGACCCGCCGGTCCCCGACCGGCCCCGCCTTCGGCCCCGAATGCGCGCTCAGCCCCCGCTGCGCGCGCATTCGTCGCTGTCGCCCCCGCTGAGACAGGGCGGTGAGCGGTAGGAGGGGGCGGGGGCGGGAGGCTCCTGGCCGGATCCCTCGACCAGGGAGGCGAGTGCCGCCGCCCCCAGCGCCAGGGCGACCACCACCTGCATCCCGCCGGCCCAGTGCCACCGGGCGCGCAGCAGGGCCACGGCGGCGAGGGCGGCCGCTGCCGCGAAGACGGACACCACCACGGTGGGGGTCCCGTCCGTGGCCGGCGCGGTGGCGGGGGGTCCGGCCGCCCCTGCCCAGTGCCGCAGGCCGAACCAGATCGCCAGGAGGGCGGCGAGCGCCACCTCCGCGACCACCATCAGCAACCCCGCCAGCGGGTCCGCGCAGCCCGAGGACGGCGACGACCGCGACGCGGCTCTCGCGTCCGGCCTTCCGGGCAGGCGGCTCTCGTGATGCGTCATCCCGGCACCGTCGTACGGAACCCGGCGCTCCATCCCCGCGTTGTCCGGACGGTGACCCGATGGAGCCCCGATCGAGACGGCGGGGGAGATCCGACGGGACCCGGCCGACCCGGCGGCCCCGATCCGATCGACCCCATCGGGGCGGCGCGCGGGTGGTGAATTGGCACTCCGCTTGACCGAGTGCTAATCGCGGTCATAGTCTCGGGTCTGGCACTCCCCCCTGGAGAGTGCCAGCACCACCTTGTGCGACAGGGCAGGTCCGGCACCCGCGACGACGGATCGGTCCGATCGCCTCCCACTGACTGTTAAACCCCGTGAGATCTCCGAAGGGGGAGACCGGATCGTGTCGACCACCAGCTCCAAGGTTGCGATCAAGCCGCTCGAGGACCGCATTGTGGTCCAGCCGCTCGACGCCGAGCAGACCACGGCTTCCGGCCTGGTCATTCCGGACACCGCGAAGGAGAAGCCCCAGGAGGGCGTCGTCCTCGCCGTGGGCCCGGGCCGCTTCGAGAACGGCGAGCGGCTTCCGCTCGACGTCAAGACCGGCGACGTCGTCCTGTACAGCAAGTACGGCGGCACCGAGGTGAAGTACAACGGCGAGGAGTACCTCGTCCTCTCGGCCCGCGACGTCCTCGCGATCATCGAGAAGTAATTCACCCACGTTTGCTTGTGTTCTGCGCCCCTGGCCCCCAGCGACTGACTAGCCGGGTGGCGAGGGGCGCAGTTCGTTCGAGAGGGAAGTACAGCCCATGGCGAAGATTCTGAAGTTCGACGAGGACGCCCGTCGCGCCCTTGAGCGCGGCGTCAACAAGCTTGCCGACACGGTCAAGGTGACGATCGGCCCCAAGGGCCGCAACGTCGTCATCGACAAGAAGTTCGGTGCCCCCACCATCACCAACGACGGTGTCACCATCGCGCGCGAGGTCGAGCTCGACGACCCGTACGAGAACCTGGGCGCCCAGCTCGTCAAGGAGGTGGCGACCAAGACCAACGACGTAGCGGGTGACGGCACCACCACCGCGACCGTCCTGGCCCAGGCGCTCGTCCGCGAGGGCCTGCGCAACGTCGCCGCCGGCGCCTCCCCGGCCGCCCTGAAGAAGGGCATCGACGCCGCCGTCAAGGCCGTGTCCGAGGAGCTCCTCGCGACCGCCCGTCCGATCGACGACAAGGCCGACATCGCCGCCGTGGCCGCGCTCTCCGCGCAGGATCCGCAGGTCGGCGAGCTCATCGCGGACGCGATGGACAAGGTCGGCAAGGACGGTGTCATCACCGTCGAGGAGTCCAACACCTTCGGTCTGGACCTGGAGTTCACCGAGGGCATGGCCTTCGACAAGGGCTACCTGTCCCCGTACATGGTGACCGACCAGGAGCGTATGGAGGCCGTCCTCGACGACCCGTACATCCTGATCCACCAGGGCAAGATCGGCTCCATCCAGGAGCTGCTCCCGCTCCTGGAGAAGGTCATCCAGGCCGGTGCCTCCAAGCCGCTCCTGATCATCGCCGAGGACGTCGAGGGCGAGGCGCTCTCCACCCTCGTCGTCAACAAGATCCGCGGCACGTTCAACGCCGTCGCGGTGAAGGCGCCGGGCTTCGGTGACCGCCGCAAGGCCATGCTCGGCGACATCGCCACCCTCACGGGTGCGACCGTCATCGCCGAAGAGGTCGGTCTCAAGCTCGACCAGGCCGGTCTGGACGTGCTCGGCACCGCCCGCCGCGTCACCGTCTCCAAGGACGACACGACCATCGTCGACGGCGGCGGCAACGCCGAGGACGTCAAGGGCCGCGTCAACCAGATCAAGGCCGAGATCGAGTCCACGGACTCCGACTGGGACCGCGAGAAGCTCCAGGAGCGCCTTGCGAAGCTGGCCGGCGGCGTGTGCGTCATCCGCGTCGGCGCCGCCACCGAGGTGGAGCTCAAGGAGAAGAAGCACCGCCTCGAGGACGCCATCTCCGCCACCCGCGCCGCGGTCGAGGAGGGCATCGTCTCCGGCGGTGGCTCCTCCCTCGTCCACGCCGTGAAGGTCCTGGAGGGCAACCTCGGCAAGACCGGCGACGAGGCCACCGGTGTCGCGGTCGTCCGCCGCGCCGCCGTCGAGCCGCTGCGCTGGATCGCCGAGAACGCCGGCCTGGAGGGTTACGTCATCACCTCCAAGGTCGCCGAACTCGACAAGGGCCAGGGCTTCAACGCCGCCACCGGCGAGTACGGCGACCTGGTCAAGGCCGGCGTCATCGACCCGGTCAAGGTCACCCGCTCCGCCCTGGAGAACGCCGCGTCCATCGCGTCGCTGCTGCTCACGACCGAGACCCTGGTCGTCGAGAAGCCGGCCGAGGAAGAGGGCGACGCCGGTCACGGCGGCCACGGCCACTCCCACTAGTACGGCCCGTACCGTTCGGCAGGCCGTCCGGTACATCCGAGGCCCGGTGCCCCCGTCGCGGGGGCACCGGGCCTCGGTGCGTCAAGGCGCCGGGCCGGTGCCGGCGGGTACGGCGGCTACTGGGGGCCGTACGTGCGACCCGTCCGTGAGGTGACCCCGCCGAGCAGACCGCGGGGCGCGACCTTCACCAGCCCCATCAGCGCCTTGTAGCGAGGGTCCGGGATCGACACGGTCTTCCCCCGCGTCAGGTCCTCCAGCGCCGAGGCCACCAGCTTGTCCGCGTCGAGCCACATCCAGCTCGGGATGTTGTCCGTGCCCATCCCGGCCCGCTCGTGGAACTCCGTACGGACGAATCCGGGGCACAGGGCCATCAGCCGCACCCCGGAACCGGCCAGGTCCCGCGCCGCGCCCTGGGTGAACTGCACCACCCAGGACTTGGACGCCCCGTACGTACCGCGCGGCACGAACGCCGCGACGGACGCCACGTTGACGACCCCGCCCCGGCCCCGCTCCCTCATCCCGGCGACCGCCGCCGAGGTCAGCCGCAGCACCGCCTCGCAGTGCACCTTCAGCATCGTCAGCTCATCGGCCATGGACACCTCCAGGAAGCGCCCCTTGTTGCCGAAGCCCGCGTTGTTGACCAGCAGATCGACCGGGTGTCTGCGTTCCGCGAGCCGCTTCTCGACCGCCTCGATACCGCCGTCCGTGGACAGGTCGGCGCTCAGCACCTCGGCCTCGATGCCGTGCCGGTCGTGCAGTTCGGTGGCCTGGTCGCGCAGCCGCTCGGTGTCGCGCGCCACCAGCACCAGGTTGTGCCCCTGGGCCGCGAGCCGCCGCGCGAACGCGGCCCCGATGCCCGCCGTCGCGCCCGTGATCAGTGCAGTCGTCATACGCGGCACGTTAGTGCCCCGCGTGCCGGGGCGGCGCACCCGCCCGCTGCCCCCGCTCCACCACCACGAACTGGCCCATCATCCCGTCGTCCTCGTGGGACAGCAGATGGCAGTGGTACATGTACGGGATGTCCGGATCGGGCGGGCCGTCGAACCGCAGCGCGATCCGCACCGTCGAACCCATCGGCACCGCCACCGTGTCCTTGCGGCCCCGCAGCGCCGGCTCCGGCCGCTTGCCGTCCACGTCCAGCACCCGGAACTGCACATCGTGCACATGGAAGTTGTGGGTCATGTCGCCGCCGTTGCGCAGCGTCCACACCTCCGTCGTCCCCCGCGTGACCGTCTCGTCGATCCGGTCCATCACCATCGGCCGCCCGTTGATCCCCGACCGGCGCAGTTCGAAGTGGCGGCCGCGCACCGAGTCCCCGGCCTCCGGCAGTTCCAGCCCCCGGTCCGCCGCCAGCCGGGCCGGCACCGCGGGGGAGGGGCGCAGCCGGTCGGCCGCCCGCAGCTGGAGGACGTCGAAGGAGTCGTCGCCCCCGTCGAACCGGCGCTCCCAGCCGGTGCCGTGCCGCCACGGATAGCTGCGCAGCACCGTCCGCTCACCCGGCCGCATCGTCACGACGACCTCCGCCCGCTCCCCCGGCGAGAGCTGCACCCGGTCCATCGAGGCAGGCGCCGGCACCAGTCCGCCGTCCGTCCCCACCAGGGCGAACGCGCGGCTGTCGGAGAACCCGAAGGTGTAGATCCGGGCGGTCGAGGCGTTCAGCAGGCGCAGCCGTACGCGCTCGTCGCGGACCTCCGCGTACGGGTCGAGCGTGCCGTTCACCATCGTCCGCTCGCCCAGGAAGCCGGTGTTGGCCAGGAACCGGTGCCCGTGGTCGAACCTCGCCCCGTCGAAGGTGACGTCCTGCACCATCACCGGCAGGTCGTCCACCCCGTACGTCTTCGGCAGCTTCAGCCGGTCGGTGTTCTCGTCGTCGAGCAGGAACATCCCGGCCAGGCCCCGCTGCACATGACGCTCCGTCGCCCCGTGCGGGTGCGGGTGGTACCAGAGCGTCGCGGCCGGCTGGTCGACCTTCCAGTGCGGGGTCCACGTGGAGCCCGCCGCCACCGTCTGGTGCGGTCCGCCGTCCATGGCGGCGGGCAGGTGCATCCCGTGCCAGTGCACGCTGGACGCCTCGTCGAGCGTGTTGCGCACCCGGACCTTCACCCGCTCACCGCGCTTCGCCCGCAGCGTGGGGCCCAGATGGTCGCCGTCGAACCCCCACGTCGGGGTCGCCACCCCCTTCCGGAACTCCGTGCTCCCGGCCCGCATCCGCAGATCGAAGACGCGCGTGCCGTCCTCGTCCACCGTCGAGCGCGCGAGCGGCGGCACCGCCAGCTCGGTGCCGAACCGGACCGTGCCCACCGTGCTGACGTCGGCGCTCGTCCACAGCCAGGCGAACGAGCCGCCCACCGCCGCCCCGAACACGCCCACCACCACCGCCAGCGTGATGAGTACGCGTTTCAGCCGCCGTCTTCCCCCGTTGGTCTCCATGCTCCTCAGCATTCCGGGCGGGGGAGGGGACCGGCATGGGGCAGAGCCCTGAACCACCCCCGGCCCGGCCCCTACGACCGGGCCGGGGGAGATCCCCCAGTACGGGTCAGGGTGTCCCGGCGGCGAAGGACAGCATGCGGGCCTCGCGGACCGGTTTCCGGTTCTCGTCGCCGCTGACGTGCGTCGGCGTCAGCACGAGCCGGCCGTCGACGTAGGCGGTGTGGCCCATGGACATCTCGTACTCCCACCGGGCGGTCGCCGCCGGATGCTTCACGATGTTCGTCTCCGTACCGGCGCCGCGCGGACCCATCAGGAAGGTCCGGCCGGGAGTGCTCGGTCCGGCCGCCTCATAGATGAGCATCGCGTTGCCGGCCTCCGCGCGCAGGGGATAGAGCCTCCGCATCCGGTTGTCCTTGATCCCCCACAGGAACTTCCCGGTCTTGACGTCGTACGCCCCGGCCTGGTCCTGACCGCCCAACATGATGAGGCCCTTGCCGACCGACGCGCCCCGGCAGGGCTGGATGTCCCCGCCGGACCCGGTGCCGGCGCACTCCTCGAAGCCCTTGCCGCGGGCGTCGAAGGTGACGCGGTGCTTGCCTCCGGGATCCAGGACCGTGATCCGCCAGTCGGACGCGGTGTTCTTGTCGTTGAAGACGGTGAAGACGACCGGGTCCATGGAGATCAGACTGCCGAACCTCCAGCCGGCCTCGGTCCGGTAGCGCCACAGAACCTTGCCGGTACGGGGGTCGAGCTCGCGCACCTGGCCGTAGTTCGTGCCCCGCTCGACGGCGACCATGCACTCGGAGCTCACCAGGAGCCGGGAGGCGCCGCCCGCCACGTCATCAGGGACGCACTTCCCCTTGTTCTCGCGGGGAATCTCGTAGAGCTTGCCCCCGTCGCTCATCCGGTAGGTGGTGGCCACCATGCCCTGGGCGACGGAGAGCACGTCGCCGCTGATGGCGCTGTAGACGATGAACGTACTGTCCTCGTCACCGGGCTCGTCGAGTTTCTTCTGCCACCCCTGCTTCCCGGTCTTCAGATCGATCATCTGCATCTGATTGCACCGGTTGCCGCGCTCGTTGTCCGGCCGCTCGTGACGGAAGACCACGACCTTGCCGTCGGGCGTCGGGTTGGCCGGTGTCTCGCAGACGGCGGAGGGCAGGGTCAGGCTCCAGACCTCGGCGCCGTCCGAGAGCCGGTAGGCCGTGACCTTCCGGTACAGGGCCTGGACGGCGGTGTCGCCGACGATCCACAGGTCGTGGACCTTGTTGATCTGCTTGGGAATGTCGGTCCTGTCGTCGGCGATCCACGCCGCCGCCTCGCCCGGCTTCCGCGCGGCGGCGACCTCCTTCGTCGTCGGGATGTGGCTCAGCTCCGGGCCGCCGGCCGGGGGAGCGGAGGACGGCGACGCCGAGGCGGTGGGGCCGGGCGACTTCTTCGCCACGGGCTTCGCGGGCTCGCTCCGTCCCCAGTCGGTGGCGGCGTACACCCCGCCCGCCACGACCACGAGCACCAGCGCGACGACCGCGGCGACGACCGGGCCCCGGCCGAACCGGCGGCCCGGCGGCGGGGGCGGGGGAGGCGTCGGTGGCCCGTAGCCCGCACCGCCCGGAGGCGGCGGGTCGTACGCCTGCGGCGCACCGGGCCCCGAGACGTACGGATTACCGGGAACGGGCTGCTGCGGCGCGCCTGGTTCGTACCAGGGCTGCTGCGCGTCGGGCATGGTCTTCTCCCTGAGACGTGCCACTCGGCTCGACATCTGATGATCGGGCGCGGGTCACTGGTGGGGGACGCGCCGTGCGCCGATCCAGTTCCCGGCCAACACGCCGGGCCTCCAGCGGGGGTGACCTCGCGTCACCGGCCGACGGTGCCGGCGGCCTCGTACGGGCCCGGGCCGCCGCTCCCTCAGCTCTGCCGCCCGGCGTACTCCCGCGCCTTGCGCAGCGCCTCGGGGTGCAGCGCCTCCCCGGCGGCCAGCAGGGCGGGCAGCAGGGTGCGCTCGGTCGTCACGGCCCGGAACTGCAGGGCGGCGGTGACCCCGTGGTCCGGCCGGTGCACGATCTCGACGGGGTCCCCGGCCCGGACGGTCCCCGGTTCGATCACCCGCAGATACGCGCCGGTGACGCCGTGCCGGGTGAACCGCCGGACCCATCCCCGCTCGCCGAGGTGCCCGGCGAAGGTCCGGCACGGGATGCGCCCCGAGGTCACCTCCAGCACGAGGTCCGTCCCCACCCGCCAGCGCTCGCCGATCAGCGCGCCGCTGACGTCCACGCCCAGGGTCGTGAAGTTCTCGCCGAACACCCCGTTGGCCAGGGTCCGGCCGCCCAGCTCCCGCTCCCAGGCGTCCAGGTCCTCGCGGGCGTACGCGTACACCGCCTGGTCGCTGCCGCCGTGATGGCGCAGGTCGCACACGGTGTCCCCGGCGAGACCGCTCCCGCCGGCCCCCTTGGGCCCCGGATCGCGCACCTCGACCGGGCCTTCCGCCGGTCGCTTGTCGATCCCGGTCAGGCCCTCCGGGCCGTCGGTGTGGGGGGAGAGGCGGGGGCGGCCGGTGTTCACGGTCAGCAGCTTCATGCGCTCACGCTAGCCGCCGCGTACACCCCAAGTCATCCGATATGAATGGGCTTCTTCCCCAAGCGTTCCTTATGCTGGAGTGGTGATCGAAGCCCGCCACCTCCGTGTCCTGCGCGCCGTGTCCGCCACCGGCTCGTTCTCCGCCGCCGCCCGCGAACTCGGCTGCACCCAGCCCGCCGTCAGCCAGCAGATGAAGGCCCTGGAGGCGTCGGCCGGCACCACGCTGCTGATCCGTACCGGACGCGAGATGCGCCTCACCCAGGCAGGCGAGGCGCTGGTACGGCACGCCTCCGGCATCCTCGCCGGGCTGACCGCCGCCGAGGAGGAGGTCGCCGCCATCGCCGGGCTGCGGGCCGGACGGGTCCGCCTGGTCTCCTTCCCCAGCGGCAGCTCCACCCTGGTTCCGGGGGCGCTGGCCGCGCTGCGCGCCGAGCACCCCGGCACGCGGGTCTCTCTCGTCGAGGCCGAGCCGCCGCGCTCGGTGGACCTGCTGCGCGAGGGCGACTGCGACATCGCGCTGGCGTTCCGCTACGGGGCGGGCGGCGGCGAATGGGACGACCTGGTGGTCCGGCCGCTGCTCACCGACCGGCTGATCGGCCTCCTGCCGGAGGGGCACCGGCTGGCGGAGGCGGCGAGCGTCTCCATCGGGGAGCTGGCGGGGGAGGCGTGGATCGCGGGCTGTCCGCGCTGCCGGCGTCAGCTCGTCGAGGTCTGCGAGGAGGCCGGGTTCGCCCCCCGCATCGACTTCGCCACCGACGACTACCCGGCGGTGATGGGCCTCGTCGGGGCCGGGCTCGGCGTGGCGGTGCTGCCGGAGCTGGCCGTCGAGTCGGTACGCCCCAAGGGGGCCAGGGCCGTGCCGGTCGAGCCCGCGATCGAGCGGGAGATCGTCGCGCTGACCCTGCCGGACCTGGCCAGGGTCCCGGCGGTGGCGGCCACGCTGGACCGGCTCGCGCGGACGGCCGCCCGCTGAGACCGCGTGGGGCCGCGTCGCCCGGCGTCACCGCGACCGGGCGCGGGCCGGGTGGCCGGGGGTGCCCGGAAAAACGTTTCTGCGTTCAGGTGACGCGTACGGGCGTCAGGGGGCGCCGGAATCCGGGGAGGCGGGGCTCCCGGCGCCGGCGGTGATCAGCCGGGTCCTGGCCCGGCCCATCAGCTCCTCGCGCTCGTCCTCGGTCAGGCCGCCCCACACGCCGTAGGGCTCCCGTACGGCCAGGGCGTGCGCGGCGCACTCGGCCCGTACCGGGCAGCGCATGCACACCTCCTTGGCGGAGGTCTCCCGAGCGCTGCGCGCCGCGCCGCGCTCGCCCTCCGGGTGGAAGAACAGGGAACTGTCCACGCCACGGCAGGCGGCGAGCAGCTGCCAGTCCCACAGGTCTGCGTTGGGTCCGGGAAGGCGGGAGAAATCTGCCATTGCTTGTCCCCTCGGAGCTGTGCTGCGTCGGAAGCGGCATCCTCGACCGGCTGGGATCGACGGCCGTGCTGTGCGGACCGTCGGTGATCGGTGTGACCGAAGTCTCGACCGTACATCTACGGTGTTAGTAGATGTAAATATGACTGATTGCGAATCTAGCCACAGACACCCTCGAAAGGGAAGAAAAGCTGCCAAATAGGGCATGCCGGAGGGTGAAGATCAAGTTGATGGGTGAATCACCCGCGCCGTTCGCCTCCGTATACGGGCCCTCACGTAGAGTGCCGAACTCGGCCGCCCGACCCGTAACTCTTTCGAGTGACCGTCGTTAAGGGAACGGATGCGGTTGACGGATATCCGGCTCGGGCACATGTCCGAGGGGGTCGACCGCACAGGTGACGACTTGATTCAGCCTGGAGGCTCAAGGTGACGCGCATCAGCTGCGGAGGACGGTCATGACATCCGTCCTCGTCTGCGACGACTCCCCGCTCGCCCGAGAAGCGCTCCGTCGCGCGGTGGCCACCGTGCCCGGCGTCGAGCGCGTGACGACGGCCGCCAACGGCGAGGAAGTCCTCCGCCGCTGGGGCGCCGATCGTTCGGACCTGATTCTGATGGACGTACGCATGCCCGGTCTGGGAGGTGTGGAGACGGTCCGGCGGCTGCTCTCCGCCGACCCCGGCGCCCGGATCATCATGCTGACCGTCGCCGAGGACCTGGACGGTGTCGCACTGGCGGTCGCCGCCGGGGCCCGCGGCTATCTGCACAAGGACGCCTCGCGCGCCGAGCTGCGGGCCACGGTCACCCAGGCGCTGGCCGACCCGACGTGGCGGCTCGCCCCGCGCCGGCTGCGGTCCGCCGAGATGGGGGCGGCACCCACCCTCACCGCGCGGGAGATCCAGGTGCTCGAAGGCATGAGCCACGGCCGCTCCAACGCGGAGATCGGCCGGGAGCTGTTCCTCTCCGAGGACACCGTCAAGACCCACGCCCGGCGCCTGTTCAAGAAGCTCGGCGCCTCGGACCGAGCCCACGCGGTGGCCCTCGGGTTCCGCTGGGGCCTGGTCCGCTGAGGGCAGGCCCGGACCGCGCCCCGTCCGCCGTTCCGCGGGCGGGGTCACGGAGCGGGCCGCGCCGGTCCGCACCCCGCATGAGGGCGCCCGCTCAGGCGCCATGTGACGCTTCCCGGCCGATGACGCATCCTTGAGTCGTGGAGTTCCTCGGGAACGATTCGGTCGAGCGGAAGGGGAGGGCGCAGGACATGACATCCGGCGCACCCGCTCATAACGCTTCGGTGCACAACTCGGGACGCGGTGGCGCGGACCGGGCGGCATCAGGGCACCATGGTCCGATGCGCGACGACGAAACCACGGTGATCGGTGCCCTCGTGCACCGGGCCGTCGACGGCGACGCGCAGGCCACCCACGATCTGCTGGCCCACGTCCACCCCCTCGCGCTGCGCTACTGCCGCTCCCGGCTCAACCGCCTCCCCGGTGACGCCCGTCACTTCGTGGAGGACCTGGCCCAGGAGGTCTGCGTCGCGGTGCTGATGGCACTGCCGCGCTACAAGGACACCGGCAGGCCCTTCGAAGCCTTCGTCTTCGCGATCGCCGGCCACAAGGTCGCCGACCTCCAGCGCGCCGCGATGCGCCACCCCGGTTCGACCGCCGTCCCTTCCGACGAGATGCCGGAGCGGCCCGACGACTCCCTCGGCCCGGAGGAGCGCGCCCTGCTCAGCAGCGACGCCGCCTGGGCCAAGAAACTCCTGGCCAACCTCCCGGAGAGCCAGCGCGAGCTGCTGGTCCTGCGGGTCGCGGTCGGCCTCACCGCCGAGGAGACCGGGCGGATGCTCGGGATGTCGCCGGGCGCGGTCCGGGTCGCCCAGCACCGTGCGCTCAGCAGACTCCGGGCGCTCGCCGAGCAGTAGGGCGGGCCCGCCGGGCGGGGGACGGGCGCTCGTCGGCGCGCTTCTCCCGTGCGGCCGACCCGCGTCGGGACCCACCTGGTGCGAAGCTACAGAACGGCCAAGTGATCTTGCTCGTGGAATGAGACACCTCCTCGGGCCGTTAGCATGGACATCCGCACCGATCAAGGCCATTTGGGGAAGGTGTCATGACTGCAAACGTCGACGGAGTGCCCGAGAAATTCGCGACGCTCGGGCTGACCTACGACGACGTGCTGCTGTTGCCCGGCGCGTCCGAGGTCCTGCCCAACGCTGTGGACACCTCTTCGCTCATCTCGCGCAACGTACGGGTGAACATCCCCCTGCTGTCCGCCGCCATGGACAAGGTGACCGAGGCCCGGATGGCCATCGCCATGGCCCGGCAGGGCGGCGTCGGCGTGCTGCACCGCAACCTCTCCATCGAGGACCAGGTCAACCAGGTCGACCTGGTCAAGCGGTCCGAGTCCGGCATGGTCACCGACCCGATCACCGTGCACCCCGACGCCACGCTCGGCGAGGCGGACGCGCTCTGCGCGAAGTTCCGCATCAGCGGCGTTCCGGTCACCGACGCCGCGGGCAAGCTCCTCGGCATCGTCACCAACCGGGACATGGCCTTCGAGTCGGACCGTACGCGTCAGGTGCGCGAGGTCATGACGCCGATGCCGCTGGTCACCGGCAAGGTCGGCATCTCCGGCGTCGAGGCCATGGAGCTGCTGCGCCGCCACAAGATCGAGAAGCTGCCGCTGGTCGACGAGGCGGGCATCCTCAAGGGTCTCATCACGGTCAAGGACTTCAAGAAGGCCGAGCAGTACCCGAACGCCGCCAAGGACGCCGAGGGCCGGCTGCTGGTCGGCGCGGCCGTCGGCGCCAGTCCCGAGGCGCTGGACCGCGCGCAGGCGCTCGCCTCCGCCGGGGTGGACTTCCTCATCGTCGACACCTCGCACGGCCACAACCGCAACGCCCTCGACTGGATGGCGAAGATCAAGTCGAGCGTCGGCGTCGACGTCATCGGCGGCAACGTCGCCACCCGCGACGGCGCGCAGGCGCTGATCGACGCCGGTGTCGACGGCGTCAAGGTCGGTGTGGGCCCCGGCTCGATCTGTACCACCCGCGTGGTCGCCGGCATCGGCGTCCCGCAGGTCACCGCGATCTACGAGGCCGCGCTCGCCGCGCGCGCCGCGGGCGTCCCGGTGATCGGTGACGGCGGCCTCCAGTACAGCGGTGACATCGGCAAGGCGCTGGCCGCCGGCGCCGACAGCGTCATGCTGGGCAGCCTGCTCGCCGGCTGCGAGGAGTCGCCGGGCGAGCTGATGTTCATCAACGGCAAGCAGTTCAAGTCGTACCGCGGCATGGGTTCGCTGGGTGCGATGCAGTCCCGCGGGCAGGGCCGGTCGTACTCCAAGGACCGCTACTTCCAGGCCGAGGTGGCCTCGGACGACAAGCTCGTCCCCGAGGGCATCGAGGGCCAGGTCCCCTACCGCGGCCCGCTGGCCAACGTCCTCCACCAGCTCGTCGGCGGCCTGCGCCAGACCATGGGCTACGTCGGCGCAGCGACGGTCGACGAGATGGAGAGCAAGGGCCGCTTCGTCCGGATCACCTCGGCGGGCCTCAAGGAGAGCCACCCGCACGACATCCAGATGACGGTCGAGGCACCGAACTACAGCAAGAAGTAACGCGTCGCCGCAGGTGAGGGGCGGTACCGGAGTTCCCGGTACCGCCCCTCGGGGCATGTCGGGGATACTGGTCAGCGCAGACGTAGAG